>NZ_JAJFDF010000005.1:395628-397736 GCF_020708595.1 Pseudomonas sp. 203-8
GGTCAGGTTATTGCCCTGGTAGCTCAGGTCGTAGTTGCCGCTGTTCAATGCCAGGTCGCCCTGGTTGATGCCATACACACCCACGTTCTCGCCTGCGGCGCGGTTCAGCCCGCCGGTCAGGATCGAACCGGCGCTGTCACCGTTCTTCAGGCCGCTGACCTGGTAGGTCAGGCTCGGGTCGGCATCGCCGTAGACCTTGGTCTTGGCATCGGCGATCACATTGAGCAGTGCCTTGGTGATGGTCAGGTTGTTGCCCTGGTAGCTCAGGTCGTAGTTACCGCTGTTCAATGCCAGGTCGCCCTGGTTGATGCCATACACACCCACGTTCTCGCCTGCGGCGCGGTTCAGCCCGCCGGTCAGGATCGAACCGGCGCTGTCGCCGTTCTTCAGGCCGCTGACCTGGTAGGTCAGGCTCGGATCGGCATCGCCGTAGACCTTGGTCTTGGCATCAGCGATCACATTCAGCAGTGCCTTGGTGATGGTCAGGTTGTTGCCCTGGTAAGCCAGGTCATAGTTACCGCTGACCAGACCCAGGCCACCCTGCTGAATCGCATAGTTGCCTACGTTTTCGCCGGAGACACGAACCAGGCCGCCGCCATTGAGCACCGCGCCAGCGGTATCGCCATTCTTCAGGCCGCTGACCTGGTAGGTCAGGCTCGGGTCGGCATCGCCGTAGACCTTGGTCTTGGCGTCGGCGATCACATTCAGCAGCGCCTTGGTGATGGTCAGGTTATTGCCCTGGTAGCTCAGGTCGTAGTTACCGCTGTTCAATGCCAGGTCGCCCTGGTTGATGCCGTACACGCCGACATTCTCGCCAGCCACGCGGCTCAGGCTGCCACCGTTGAGCACCGCGCCAGCGGTATCACCGTTCTTCAGGCCGCTGACCTGGTAGGTCAGGCTCGGATCGGCATCGCCGTAGACCTTGGTCTTGGCGTCGGCGATCACATTCAGCAGTGCCTTGGTGATGGTCAGGTTATTGCCCTGGTAGCTCAGGTCGTAGTTACCGCTGTTCAATGCCAGGTCGCCCTGGTTGATGCCATACACACCCACGTTCTCGCCTGCGGCGCGGTTCAACCCACCGGTCAGGATCGAACCGGCGGTATCACCGTTCTTCAGGCCGCTGACCTGGTAGGTCAGGCTCGGATCGGCATCGCCGTAGACCTTGGTCTTGGCGTCGGCGATCACATTCAGCAGCGCCTTGGTGATGGTCAGGTTGTTGCCCTGGTAAGCCAGGTCATAGTTACCGCTGACCAGACCCAGGCCACCCTGCTGAATCGCATAGTTGCCTACGTTTTCGCCGGAGACACGAACCAGGCCGCCGCCATTGAGCACCGCGCCAGCGGTATCGCCATTCTTCAGGCCGCTGACCTGGTAGGTCAGTGCCGGATCGGCATCGCCATAGACCTTGGTCTTGGCATCGGCGATCACGTTCAGCAGTGCCTTGGTGATGGTCAGGTTGTTGCCCTGGTAGCTCAGATCGTAGTTGCCGCTGTTCAATGCCAGGTCGCCCTGGTTGATGCCGTACACGCCGACATTCTCGCCAGCCACGCGGCTCAGGCTGCCGCCGTTGAGCACCGCGCCAGCGGTATCGCCATTCTTCAGGCCGCTGACCTGATAGGTCAGGCTCGGGTCAGCGTCGCCATAGACCTTGGTCTTGGCATCGGCGATCACATTCAGCAGCGCCTTGGTGATGGTCAGGTTATTGCCCTGGTAGCTCAGGTCGTAGTTCGCGCTGAGCAGGCCCAGTCCACCCTGGTTGATGCCGTACACGCCGACGTTCTCGCCAGCCACGCGGCTCAGGCTGCCGCCGTTGAGCACGGCACCGGCGGTATCGCCGCGCTTGAGACCGGAGACCTGGTAGGTCAGCGCCGGATCGGCATCGCCATAGACCTTGGTCTTGGCATCGGCGATCACATTGAGCAGTGCCTTGGTGATGGTCAGGTTATTGCCCTGGTAGTTTAGGGTGTAATTGCTGCTGACCAGGCCCAGTCCACCCTGGTTGATGCCGTACACGCCGACGTTCTCGCCAGCCACGCGGCTCAGGCTGCCGCCGTTGAGCACGGCACCGGCGGTATCGCCGCGCTTGAGACCGGAGACCTGGTAGGTCA
>NZ_JAJFDF010000005.1:397835-472199 GCF_020708595.1 Pseudomonas sp. 203-8
AGCGCCGGATCCAGGTCGCCGTAGACCTTGGTCTTGGCATCGGCGATCACGTTCAGTTGTGCCGGGGTGATGCGCAGGTCGTTGCCGACGTAGCTGAGGGTGTAATTGGCCGTGTTGAGGCCCAGCCCGCCCTGGAGTATCCCGTAGTTGCCGACGTTCTCCCCGGCCACCCGGCCGAGGTTGCCGCTCAGCACGCCAGCGGCGGTATCGCTGTTCTTCAGGCCACTGACCTGGTAGGTGAGGGTCGGATCGGCGTCGCCATAGACCTTGGTCTTGGCGTCGGCGCTGACGATCAATTGCGCCGGCGTGACGGTCAGCTTGCCGTCCTGGCGCACCAGTTGGTAACGCTGGCTGAAATACTCGCTGCCATTGGCGTTACCGGTGATCGCGTACTGCCCGACATTCGACGCCTGGGTCGCCGTGGTGCTGGCGGTCGCCTGGTAGAGGTCGTTGAACTGACTGTTGACGTAGGCGTCGATGGCGTTGATGCCGGACATCGTGGCCGTCAGAGTCGGATTCACATCACCGTAGACGCGGGTAGCGTCATTGGCGGTCAGGGTGGCGGTCTGCTGGCGGGAAAGGATGTCGCCAGCAGTGGTGGTGGTCTTGAACATCTCCACCTGGGCGCGCTCGGCGAAGCTGTTGAACGCTCCCTCGCGCATGAACAGGTCCAGGCGGGTATCGACGCGGCTGGTCTTGCCGCCGAGGCCGAAGATCAGTTCCTCGGTCAGGCCGGTGCCGACGTCGTACTGCAGCTCGTCGGTCACGCCGATCACGCCGCCGAAGCCCTTGACGCCCCAACTGGTGCCCCAGTTTCCGGTCCAGGTGGTGACGCTGCCGTTGCCGGCGGCGACGGTGAACCCGCTGGGCGCACCGCCGTTCGGGGTGGCGGTGACGTTGCTGCCGTTGACCTGGTAGCGCAGGTTGGTCACCAGGTAGTCCGACGAGTCGTTGGTCGGGAAACTGGCGGAACCGCTGACCCGCCGATAGGGCAGCGCGGTGAACACCAGGCGGTCGAACTCGCTGTTGCCGTCGGCAGTCAGCGTGTAGTTGCCGGTGGTGCCGACGCTGTTGGCCTCGAGAATCCGCGTGCCGACGCTGGAGACGATGTTCTGCGCGGTGCCGGTCATGCTCTGGTTGATGAACGGATCGAACACCGTGCCGCTCGTGGTCAAGCCGGTGGCGTTGCTCTGCCGGTACTTGAGCGTACCGTTGAAGGTCTGCAGCGCCAGGTTGCCGGCGTAGTTGTCCCAGGAAGCCAGGTCGATGCTACCGGCGCGGCCGGCGAGGTTGGCGGCGATCAATGCGGTACCGGCCTGCTGGCTGATCTTGCCGGCGGTGCTGGTCTGCATCCACAGGGTGCCGCTGCCCAGGTCGACGATGCCGCTGGTCTGCGGCGTGCCGCCGCTGAGGAAGCTGATGTTGCCGCCGGCGCGGATTGCCAGGCTGCCGTTGCGGAACAGGATCGGCGCAGAGATATCCACCGCACCGGTAGGTCCGGTGGCGATCAGCTCCAGGCCGCGACTGGCGCCGCCCAGGTTGCTGGTGATCAGCGGCGCTTCCACCGACAGCCGGTCGCTGGCGCTGAGGGTCACCTTGCCGCCTGCCAGCGCACCGGTAACCACCGAGGCATTCACCGTCGCGTCGCCGCTGGCGCCGTTGGCGCCCCCCACCGAGCCGGAGGTGCCGCCGGATGCGACGATGCGCAGGGTGGTCGGGTCGAGCAGCCAGGTGCCACCGTTGCCGTAGGGTGCGGCGACGCTGACGTAGGCGCTGTCGGCGATGCTCAGGTTGACCTTGCCGGAGGTCTCCACCAGGCCTCCGTTGCCGCCCTGGGCGCCGCCGCGCGCGAGGATCCGCCCGTCCATGCGGGTATTGCCGTCGGACCAGACCACCGCCAGGCCGCCATTGCCCTTGCCGGTAGCCGAGACGTCGATGCTGGCGCCCTTGGCCAGCGTAGCGTTCTTCGCCCGTGGCAGCTCGCCGCGGCCCTGGAAGTCGCCGCCGATGCGCACGCTGCCGCCCTGTGCGGCGCCGCGGGCGTCGATGCTGGCGGTGCTCGCCAGGGCCACCTGCTGCCCGCTGACCAGCACGTCGCCGCCGCTCTTCGGACCGCTGACGTCGATCTTGCCGGCGACCTGGATGTCCCCGGACTTGCTTACCAGCGCCACGCTGCCCTCGCGCACCTCGGTGCCGCGGGCGAGGATCACGCCGGACAGGTTGACCGCGTTGTCGACCACCCGGGAAGCCTGCTCGGCGGTGATCAGCACGCTACCGCCGTCGGCCTGGATCGCGCCGCCGTTGCTGACCAGCGCCTGGGCATCCTGCGGCTTGCGGGTAACCGGGTCGGTCACGGCGATGGACACCAGGCCATCGCCGTAGAGGTCGATGGTCGCGGCGTTGCCGGCGGCCATCGCCACGGTGCCGAGACGGGCGTTGATCACGCCGTTGTTGGCCACGGACGGCGCGACGAAGGCCGCCAGGCCTTTCTCCGCGACGCTGATGCTGCCGTCGTTGACGATCCGCGCGTCGGGGTTTCCGGGCTGGTCGAAGATCAGCTTGCCCTGGCGGAAGTGTTCGTCGCTGATGTTCGCCGTGGTGGTGATCAGGGAGCCCACGTCGACCTTGGCCGAGCCGCTGAATACCACGCCGTTGGAGTTGTAGATGATCACCTGGCCGGGCGCGGAGATGCGCCCGGCGATCACACTTTCCTGGCCTGCGGTGACCCGGTTCAGGGTCGACGAGGTCACGCCGGGCTGGTTGAAGCGCACCGCCTCGTCGGCGGAGACGTCGAAGCCCTTCCAGTTGATGATCGCGCGCTGGGTGCTCTGGTCGATCAGCGTGGTCTTGCCCTGCTGGCTGATCTTGATCTCGTTGGGGTTGAACTGGGCACCGGTAGGTGCCGCCATGGCCGCGTTGATGCTGGCGATGGCGAACATGAGGGTGCTGCTGGCGGCAAAGACGAAACGCCCTTCCCTACCAGCTTTCGAAGAGGTGCGCTTGCCGCGCTGGCTATCCGGACGGACCATGAAAATCTCCCTATCTGCGTGGCGCACGTCAGTTTTCCAGCACTGCATTTCGTCAGTTAAATGACGAAAATCTGAGAAGCAATTCACATTGCGCCTTGTGTGCCAAAAAAATGCCTTTCAGATCAAAAATTGTCCACTTGAAAGGGCGACCGTTCGTCGGAGTGACTCAAAAATGACACTACAGATGTTAAATATGTAATACCGTCAAAAAACCGACAATACTTTCTGGATAATCACTGTCAAGAAAACCGGAAGACCTCCCTGGCACGCGGGTTTGCTAGGCTAGGCAGCCCCCATCCGCTGCCGCCAAGGAACCGTCCATGAGCCATGCCCTGCGCGCCGTTTTCCTCGACCATGCCTCCCTCGACCTCGGCGATCTGGACATGCGCCCCCTGCACGCCGCCTTCGACGAGCTGCAACTGCATGCCGCCAGCCAGCCGCAGGAAGTCGCCGCGCGGCTGCACGGTGCGCGGGTCGCGATCAGCAACAAGGCGCCGATCGACGCGCAATGCATCGCCGCCTGCCCAGAGCTGGAATTGATCCTGGTCAGCGCTACCGGCACCAACAACATCGATCTCGCTGCCGCTCGCGAGCGCGGTATCGTCGTCGCCAACTGCCATGGCTACGGCACGCCCTCGGTAGCCCAGCACACCCTCGCGCTGCTGCTGGCCTTGGCTACGCGCCTGCCGGACTACCAGCAGGCGGTACGCGGCGGTCGCTGGCAGCAATCCAGCCAGTTCTGCCTGCTGGACTTCCCCATCGTCGAACTGGAAGGCAAGACCCTCGGCCTGCTCGGCCATGGCGAACTGGGCGGGGCGGTGGCGCGGCTGGCGGAGGCGTTCGGCATGCGCGTGCTGCTCGGTCAGTTGCCAGGACGGCCTGCCCGGGCGGACCGCCTGCCGCTTGGCGAACTCCTGCCACGGGTCGACGCCCTGACCCTGCACTGCCCGCTGACCGAGGACACCCGCGGGATGCTCGGCGCCGCCGAACTGGCGCTGATGAAGCCTGGCGCCTTCCTGGTCAATACTGCCCGTGGCGGCCTGGTCGACGAACAGGCGCTGGCCGACGCCCTGCGCGGCGGCCACCTGGGCGGCGCCGCTACCGACGTGCTCAGCGTCGAACCGCCGAGAAACGGCAATCCGCTGCTGGCCCCCGACATCCCGCGCCTGATCGTCACCCCCCATAACGCCTGGGGCAGTCGCGAGGCGCGGCAGCGCATCGTCGGCCAACTGGCGGAAAACGCAGAGGCATGGAAGGCCGGGCGCGCCCTGCGGGTAGTCAACGCCGGCTGAGACGGCGCTGCGGGCACCGCGCACGGATGAACGGCGATCCTCGCCGACAATCCATGCGGGTATGCCAGGCCCAAGCCTGTTAAGATTTCCCATTTTTTCCGGAGCCCGCATGGACCCTCGCAGTGAAGTGCTGCTGCGCCAGCGCCACCTCTTCGCGACCCCGCTGCTGCTGGCCGGCCTGCCCGCCGACGACCTGCTCGCCGAGCTACCGCAGGCCCAGGGCTGGAGCTGGCACGCCGGCGAGCAGGCGCAGTTGGACGCCCGCTTCCCCGACCGTAGCCGTTTCGACACGCGCGCGCCGACCGGCGCCTGGACTTCGGCCGTTCTGTTCCTGCCCAAGTCCCGCGAACTGACCGACTACCTGCTGGCCAGCCTGGCCGCCCGCCTGCCCGGCGGCGAACTCTTCCTGGTCGGCGAAAAGCGCGGCGGGATCGAGCGCGCGAGCAAGCAGTTGGCCGCCTACGGCAAGCCCCGCAAACTGGATAGCGCGCGGCATTGCCAGCTCTGGCAGGTGCGTATCGAACAGGCGCCGGCCGAGCCCGACCTGCACGCCCTGGCCCAGCGCTACAGCCTGCCGCTGGCCGATGGCGAGCTGCAGGTGGTGAGCCTGCCGGGGGTGTTCAGCCATGGCCGCCTGGATCGCGGCAGCGCGCTGCTGCTGGGGCAACTGCAAGCCCTGCCCGGCGGCCATCTGCTGGACTTCGGCTGCGGTGCCGGGGTACTCGGGGCGGTCCTCAAGCGTCGCTACCCCGCCAGTCGCCTGAGCCTGCTCGACGTCGACGCCTTCGCTGTCGAGAGCAGCCGACTGACCCTCGCCGCCAACGGCCTGGACGGCGAAGTGATCGCCGCCGACGGCATCGACGGCGCGCCGCGCGAACTCGCCGCGATCGTCAGCAACCCGCCCTTCCACCAGGGCGTGCACACCGACTACCAGGCCTCCGAGCGCCTGCTGCAACGCGCCGCCGAGCACCTGGCGCCGGGCGGCGAACTGCGCCTGGTCGCCAACAGCTTCCTGAAGTACCCGCCATTGATCGAACGCCACCTCGGCCCCTGCCGGACACTCGCCGAAGGCGACGGTTTCCGCATCTACTCCGCCCGTCGCTCCTGATTTCTGCCTGGAACCCTGTGAATGAAGCTTTTCCTCTCCCTGCCCGCACGCCCGCAGCCAGACCCTTCCGTGGCCACCCGCCGGGAGGCCGCCGATGACTGACCTGAACGCCAGCCAGGGCCAGCAATTGCGGCGGGTGCTCAAGCCGCGCCACCTGAACATGATCGCCATCGGCGGCTCCATCGGCACCGGGCTGTTCGTCGCCTCCGGGGCCACAGTGGCCACCGCCGGGCCCGGCGGTGCGCTGCTTTCCTACGCACTGATCGGGCTGATGGTGTACTTCCTCATGACCAGTCTCGGCGAGATGGCCGCCTACATGCCCGTTTCCGGCTCGTTCTGCACCTATGGCAGCCGGTTCGTCGAAGATGGCTTCGGTTTCGCCCTCGGCTGGAACTACTGGTACAACTGGGCGGTGACCATCGCCGCGGAGCTGGTGGCAGCGCAACTGGTGATGAGTTTCTGGTTCCCCGAGGTGCCGGGCATCTACTGGAGCGCGATCTTCCTGGGCATCATGTTCGGCCTCAACGTGATTTCCGCGCGCGGCTTCGGCGAGAGCGAATTCTGGTTCGCCCTGATCAAGGTAGTCACGGTGGTGATCTTCATCGGCGTCGGCCTGGCGACCATCTTCGGCATCATGCATGGCGTAGAGTCGCCCGGCTTCAGCAACTTCACCATGGGCGACGCGCCCTTCGTCGGCGGCTTCCAGGCGATGGTCGGGGTGGCGATGATCGCCGGCTTCTCGTTCCAGGGCACCGAACTGATCGGCATCGCCGCCGGTGAATCGGAAAATCCGCGGAAGAACATCCCGATCGCCATTCGCCAGGTGTTCTGGCGCATCCTGATGTTCTACATCCTGGCGATCTTCGTGATCGGCATGCTGATTCCCTACACCGACCCGAACCTGCTGAAGAACGATGCCAGCGACATCAGCGTGTCGCCCTTCACCCTGCTCTTCGAGCGCGCCGGCTTCGCCGCGGCGGCCGGGGTGATGAACGCGGTGATCCTCTCGGCGATCCTCTCCGCCGGCAACTCCGGCATGTACGCCTCGACCCGGATGCTCTACAACCTCGCCCTCGAGGGCAAGGCACCGCGCCTGTTCTCCCGCGTCTCGCGCAGCGGCGTGCCACGCAACGCGCTGTACGCCACTACCCTGGTCGGCGCCCTGTGCTTCCTCACTTCGGCCTTCGGCGACAGCACCGTCTACACATGGCTGCTGAACACCTCGGGCATGTGCGGCTTCATCGCCTGGCTGGGCATCGCCATCTCCCACTATCGCTTCCGCAAGGGTTACCTGGCCCAGGGCGGCCGCCTGGAAGACCTGCCCTACCGGGCCAAGCTGTTCCCCTTCGGGCCGCTGTTCGCCTTCGCCCTGTGCATGGTCATCACCCTCGGGCAGAACTACCAGGCGCTGGTGGGCGAGCGCATCGACTGGATCGGCCTCCTCGCCACCTATATCAGCCTGCCGCTGTTCCTGGCGATCTGGCTGGGATACCGCTGGAAGAAGCGCGCACGCTTCGTTCGCTACCACGAAATGGACGTCAGCCCGACCAATACCTGACTCACCCTGCCGCCCAGCGATTCCTCGCGGATCGCTGCGGATGCCGGCACGTTTCCTTGCGATCAGGCTCCCTCGCCGCCCTCCCGGACGAAAGTTTCCGTCCCGGGCTTGCCCAAGCCGCCCGGCTTGGGCAGAATGCGCCCCGTCCTAGGGGAGTAGTCTCCCGCGAGCGCCGCACCGGCCTCGCCCGGCACGCGTCAACACACTTGGTCCGCAGACCATGGCGCGCGCGACCCAAGCCTGCCCAGACAGGCCAAGGGTTTGACAAGACCTATGACACGCACGATCTGACCCGGGGCGGGCAGATGGCGCGTGTCATGGTGATTGGTCGACCCGCCCCTTAGGAAGCCTGATGGAATCGCTGTTCGTCCCTACCCTCATCGTTGCCCTCGCGGAAATCGGCGACAAGACCCAGTTGCTGGCACTCCTGCTCGCGGCGCGTTTCCGCAAGCCGTGGCCGATCATCGCCGGCATCGTCGCCGCCACCCTGGCCAACCATTTCGCTGCCGGCGCGGTGGGCGCCTGGGTCGCCAGCTTCTTCTCGGAAGCCACCCTCAGTTGGATCCTCGCCGCCTCCTTCATCGCCGTCGCCCTGTGGACGCTGGTACCGGACAAGCTCGACGACGAAGAGTCCGGACTGAAGAAATACGGCCCCTTCCTCACCACCCTGATCGCGTTCTTCCTCGCCGAGATGGGCGACAAGACCCAGGTCGCCACGGTCATGCTGGCCGCCCAGTATCCGCATTTCTGGCTGGTGGTGATCGGCACCACCCTGGGCATGCTGATCGCCAACGTACCGGTGGTACTGATCGGCAACCTGGCCGCCGACAAGCTGCCGCTGACCCTGATCCGCCGCCTGGCCGCGGCCGCCTTCGCCGCACTTGGCCTGTACGCCGCCTGGCACGCCGCGCAATTGACCGGCTGGCTCTGAAGGACTGCGCCGCCGGGCCCGGGATGGCTGGGCGGCCAATGCAAAATGCATGGGAACGGCTACAGTTCAGGCAGGCACCGGATGCCTGCCCCACCACTCGCCCTCGAGAGCCGGAGATGCCCTCACACGACCTGAAACGACTCGCCCGCCATCACATCGAGCTGTCCTGGAACAAGGGCCGCATGGCGTTGGTGGAGCAGTTGCACAGCAAGGATTTCCTCTACAAAAGCTCGTTCATCGGCCGTCCCCTGGATACCGCCGGCTATATCCGCCTGCTGCAGGACATCCGCACGGCGATGCCGGACCTGGAGGTCGTGGTCGAAGACTGCATCGGCGAGGAACGCAAGGTGTTCACCTGGAGCACGCTGATCGGCACCATCGTCCGGCCGACCCTGGGCTATCCGGCCAGCGACAAGGTGCTGAGCATTTCCGCGATGGGCTTCTGGGTGTTCAACCCGCAGGGCCAGTTGCAGGAGCTGTGCACCATGTTCGACATGGAGAGCTTTCGCGCCCAGCTGGGACTGCAGACCCGACCCTTCGCGGAAAAAACGCTGCCCTAGCCAACCGTCCTAGGCATTGAAATAGCCGTTGTCGCGGAACCAGTCGATGGCGCGCAGCAGGGTGTCGTCGAGGGCGGTGGTGGAGAAGAAGCCGAGTTCCTCGCGGGCCTTGCGTCCATCGAGGAACTGCCCGCCAGCCATCACCTCGATGGCGGTTTCGTCGAGCAGCGGCAACTGGCCGCTGACCCGGTAGCGCAAGCGGCCCAGGGTGGCCAGCGCGCGAGCCATGGCCATCGACATCGGCTGCGGCGCAGGCTGGCCGAGCAGCTCGGCGATGCGCCGGGTCAGGTCGGCCATTTCCAGGTTGTGCCCGGTCAGCAGGTAGCGCTCGCCGATACGCCCGCGCTCAAGGGCCATCAGCAGTCCGCGCCCGGCTTCGGCGGCATCGATGACGTTACGCTGGCCGGCGACGTAGTGGGTCATCTCGCCATTGCCGATGGCGGTGATCACGCGCCCGGTAGTCGGGCCGATGTCCAGTTCGCCGAGTACCATGCCGGGAATCCCGATCACCACCGGCAGGCCGTTGCGCGCCTGCTCCCGGGCCTGCTCGTCGAGCGCCCATTTGCACAGCACGTAGGAACTCTTGCCGCTCGGCAGGCTGTCGTAGAACAACCCTTCGTGGCCCGGTAGTCCCTGGGGATGGCGGGGCATGGCATATGCCGAACCGACATAGAGGATGCGCGGCACCCTGGCCTGCAGGCAGGCGGCATAGAACGGGTTGGTCTGGCCCAGCGCGCTGGCCACTTCCTCCTGCCAGCGGCGCGGCCGCGAAGGATAGTAGCCGGCGCTGAAGATCACCCCGTCGAGGCCGCGCAGGGCGCGTTCCAGGCCGGCGTGGTCGAGCATCTCGGCGACCCGGCACTCGGGCTCCAGATAGGCGAGACGCTGGATCTGCGAAGAAGGACGGTGGATCAGCACCAGATCGTGACCGGCGGCCCTGATGGCGCGCGCGGCGTGATGTCCCAGCAGGCCGGTGGCTCCGAGTACGGCGTATTTCACATGAGCTCCAGGGCGTGAGAGTGGCTGTTCGTCCACGGGTCCCGCAAGCGGGTCGGCCAGCAGTCTAGGCCGAACACCGGCGAGATACCAAACAGCAGGTTACGGAAATACA
The DNA here is from genome assembly GCF_020708595.1 of Pseudomonas sp. 203-8. Lineage (NCBI taxonomy): Bacteria > Pseudomonadati > Pseudomonadota > Gammaproteobacteria > Pseudomonadales > Pseudomonadaceae > Pseudomonas > Pseudomonas sp. 203-8. The sequence goes on from NZ_JAJFDF010000005.1 coordinate 407,425, forward strand.
CAACAGGCGTTTCCGATGGTAAGCCTGTCGGCGCGCCGGCCGCCCCCCGCGACCGCGCGCCCTGGCCTCACTTGCCGCGCCTGGCCTGCTGGTACAGCGGCATCACCTTGGGAATCGCGGCCTGGAGATTGGCCATCCGCGAACTGTCGGAGGGGTGGGTGCTGGTGAACTCGGGCTGGCTGGCGCCGCCGCTGGCCCTGCCCATCTTCTGCCAGAGGGTGATCGCCGCTTCCGGGTTGTAGCCGGCGCGGGCGGCCAGCTCGAGACCGATCAGGTCGGCTTCGTTCTCGTTGGCACGACTGTTGGGCAGGGTCATCAGGTAGTCGACGCCGGTATTGGCCAGTTGCAGGCTTTCCTGGCCGAGGCCGGCCAGGGCGCCGATCTGGCTGGCCACCTGCACGCCGTAGGCCTTGGACATGGCCTCGCGCCCATGCTCGCGCAGGGCGTGGGCGATCTCGTGGCCCATCACCGCGGCTATCTCGTCGTCGGTGAGCTTCAGCTTGTCGATCAGCCCGGTGTAGAAAATGATCTTGCCGCCGGGACCGCAGTTGGCATTGAGCTCGTCGCTCTTCACCACATTGACTTCCCAGTTCCAGCCGGTGGCGTCCGGGCGGAAGGCGGCGGTCTGCGGGATCAGCCGCTGGGCGATCGCCTTGACTCGCCGCGCGTCGGCGCTGCTGGTATCGAGCACGCCGGCGCTTTTCGCCTCGCCGAGAGTCTTCTGGTACGACTGTGCGTACATCTGGTCGACTTCCTGGCTGGACAACATGCTGAACATGTATTGCTTGCGGTCGACGCCGACGGCGCCGCCACTGGTGGTGTTCACTGCCTGGCAACCGGCGAGCAGCAGCGCGCCGGCGAGGGTGGCGAATCGGAAGGGATGAGCCATGGTCCTTTGTTCTCCTCTGAAGGCCGAGCGCATGGTAGGCCGCGCCTCGAACGCCGGCAACAGCCGTTGGCGAGGAAATCTCCGACGGCCGATTAAGGATTTGCCGTCCTCCTGCCGATAAGCTCCTCAGAGACAATTCCAACAAGGGTCAGAAGTCCCATCATGAAGCTCAAGTCGATCCAGTTTTCTGTCGCCGCCCTCGCCGGCGCCAGCGTTCTAAGCGTCGTCGTGGTGCTGGTGCTGTACGCCCTGTTCGCCGGCGCGCGAACGCAGGAGCTGGTGCAGCAACGCACCCAGGGCCTGTTGGAGAAGGTCATCAACGAGCGCCTGGTGGCCCTGGCCCGCGCCCAGGTCAGCCAGATCCAGCGCGAGCTGGAGTATCCGCTGACGGTGGTCCACGGCCTGGCCAACAGCACCCGCCTGCTCGGCGAGCCGGGCGCCGACGGCATGCCGCAGCTGAACGCCAGCCGCGACGAAATCTCCGCGCTGCTGCGCAGCACCGTGCAGAACAACCCCAAGCTGCTCGACACCTTCATGGCCTGGGAACCCAATGCCTTCGATACCGATGCCGCCTTCGCCGGGCAACCCGGCAAGGGCTACGGCCCGGACGGCCGCTACCTGCCCTGGTGGTATCGCGGCGCCGACGGCAAGCCGATCGTGGAGGCCATGGCCGACAGCATCGATAGCGAAAAGCTGCTGCCCACCGGGGTGCGCGAGAACGAGTTCTATGCCTGTCCGAAAGAGAACAAGCGTCCCTGCATCATCGACCCGGCCCCTTACGAAATGGGCGGCAAGACCGTGATGATGTCGTCCTTCAACGTGCCGATCATGGTCGGTGACCAGTTCCGCGGCGCAGTCGGTGCCGACCTCTCGCTGGCCTTCATCCAGGACCTGCTCAAGCGCGCCGACCAGCAGCTCTACGATGGCGCCGGGGAAATGGCGCTGATCGCCAGCAACGGCCGCCTGGTGGCCTACACCCGCGACGACAGCAAGCTCGGCGAGCCCGCCGGCAGCGTCCTCGACGGCAACGAAGTGGACAACCTGAAGAACCTCACGGTCGACCAGCCGCTCTACGACATCGACGCCGAGCACGGCCACATCGAGCTGTTCCTGCCTTTCACCATCGCCGACAGCGGCGTGCGCTGGACCCTCATGCTGCAGATTCCCCAGGCGGCGGTATTCGGCGAACTGCAGCAACTCCAGGGCGAGCTGAGCGACCAGCGCCAGCAGGATATCCTCGGCATGAGCCTGGCCGGCCTGGTGGTAGCGGCCCTCGGCCTGCTGGTGGTCTGGCTGGTCGGCTACGGCATCGCCCGGCCGCTGCGCCAATTGGTCGGCATGCTCGACGACATCGCCCAGGGCGAAGGCGACCTCACCCGCCGCCTGAGCAGCGAGCGCGCCGACGAGCTGGGCTCCATCGCCAAGGGCTTCAATACCTTCCTTGGCAAACTGCAGAACATGATCGGCCAGGTGGTGCAATCGGTGCAGAAGGTCAGCGACTCCTCGGAGCACACCGCCGACATCGCCATCCGCACCAACCAGGGCGTGCAGCAGCAACTGGCGGAGATCGAACTGGTGGCCACCGCGGTCCACGAGATGACCGCCACCGCCCAGGACGTGGCGCGCAACGCCACCCACGCCGCCGAGGCAGCCAACCACGCGGACCAGGCCGCGCACCAGGGCAAGCAGATCGTCGAAAGCAGCTCGGCGGCGATCCAGGCCCTGGCCAGCGAGATTGGCCGCGCGGTCGGAGTGGTGCAGAACCTGGCCAAGGACAGCGAAAACATCAACGCGATCCTGGTGGCGATCCGCGGTATCGCCGAGCAGACCAACCTGCTCGCCCTCAACGCCGCCATCGAGGCCGCCCGCGCCGGCGAGCAGGGTCGCGGTTTCGCGGTGGTGGCCGACGAGGTACGCAACCTGGCGCAGAAGACCCAGCAGGCCACCGAAGAAATCCAGAGCATGATCCAGCAGTTGCAGCAGGGCACCCGCGACGTGGTGAAGGTCATGCAGGACAGCCAGGAGCGCACCGACGACAGCGTGCGCCATGCGCGCCAAGCGGCCGAGGCGCTGGAGTCGATCACCCAGGCGGTATCGGTGATCAACGACATGAACACCCAGATCGCCAGCGCCGCCGAGGAGCAGAGCGCGGTGGCCGAGGACATCAACCGCAACGTCGCCAACATCGGCCAGGTCGCCAACCAGGTGGCCGGCGGCGCCGACGAGGCCTCACAGGCCAGCGCCGAGCTGACCCGCCTGGCCGAGCAGCAGCGGCGCCTGGTGAATCAGTTCAGGGTCTAGCGTCAGGCCGGGGTCAGGCACTCCGGCCCGTCGGTTTCAGGCTTGTTGACGAAGCCGGCCAGGGCCACGCTGCGCAGGTTCGGCTGGGGCTTGGCGAGCAGGCTTATCAGCGCCGGCAGCGGCGTGTCCGGAGCCAGCCAGGTATCCTGCTCGGCCTCGTCGAGCAGCAGCGGCCGGCGGAACTCGGCGGCCGCCTGGGATACCTGGGCCACGCTGAGCCAGGTTTGTCCATGCACCGGATAGGCCTCCCAGATGCCGGCGAAGAACAACAGGCGCTCGCCGGTGGAGACCCAGTACGGACGCTTGCGCACCCCGCGCCATTCATAGAAGCCGTTGGCCGGCAGCAGGCAGCGGCGCTGCTGGAACGCCTCGCGGAACATCGGTTGCTCGGCGAGGGTTTCCGCCCGTGCGTGGCTGGGCGTACGCGACAGGTCGGTGAGCCAGGCCGGGGTCAGCCCCCAGCGCGCCATGTCGGCGCGGCGCGCACCGGCGTCCTCGCGAACCATCAGCACCTGGTTCGCCGGAGAAATGTTCCACTGCGCCCGCCAATCCGCCGGAAAGCCCGGCAGGGCCGCCAGCGACGGATTCCAGCGGAACAGGGCGTAACGACCACTCATGCTTGGCACTGCCTGGTGAGGGAAAGCCGCACAGTGTAACCCGAAGCGCCACACTGGCCTTGCCGAACGCAAGCTGAATGAAACCCAATCTTAACTTGACGCGCCTATCCTCCAGGCTTAAGGTGCCGCCCGCATTCTGTAACCCACACAGGAGTCCTGCATTGGACAACAGCCCTAGTCGATTGCGACAGGTCCATCCGGCGAGCTAGTCCAGCAGAACCCTCTGCCACTGCCTCGCCGAACATGGCGGACAGTGGCGATCCGCATCCCGTCCGGGATGACGCATCCCCATTTTCCCTTCGTGTCCCTTCCCTCGCGCCAACCGCGCAGCGGGAAGCCGCGGTCCTGCGCAATCCATCGTCCCTTATCCGCGCGGACCGACGGCCCGCGCCAGCTCCGGCCGTCGGCCGGCAACGAGGTGAAACATGGATTGGAAAGTATTTCTCCTGCGCGTCGCGGTCGCGCTGGCCCTGGGCGCCCTGATCGGCGCCGAACGCCAGCTGCGCCAACGCCTCACCGGCCTGCGCACCAACGCGCTGGTCAGCACTGGCGCCTGCCTGTTCGTGCTGATGACCCAGGGCGTGCCCGGCCTGGCCGGCGACGCTTCACGGATCGCCGCCTATGTAGTCTCCGGGATCGGCTTCCTCGGCGGCGGCGTGATCATGCGCGACGGCCTCAACGTGCGCGGCCTGAACACCGCAGCCACCCTCTGGTGCACCGCCGCCATCGGCGTCCTGTGCAGCATGGGCCTGCTGCTGGAGGCCACGCTCGGCAGCCTGGTGGTGCTCTGCGCCAACATCCTGTTGCGCGACATCGCCCAACGCCTGAACCGCCAGGACGTGTTGCCGGCCAGCGAGGCCGAGCAACGCTACGAAGTGCAGATCGTCTGCCGCGCCGAGGACGAGATCCAGGTTCGCAGCCTGATGCTGCACAGCCTCGGCAGCAGCGACCTGCGCCTGCAATCGCTGCACAGCGAGGATCTGGACAACCCGGCCAAGCTGGAAGTCCGCGCCGAACTGCTCGGCACCCCCGAAGCTCCGGCGCAGCTGGAACGCCTGGTCAGCCGGGTCAGCCTGGAGAAAGGCGTCAGCTCGGTGCGCTGGCAGGTCTTCGAACTGGCGGCCGACTGAGCGGCGGCCGCCTCAACACAACAGGCTGCCGGGGCCGCAGGGCTCCGGCGGCTCCTCGGCCAACGGGGCGGCGGCGTTGTAGGCGAGGATCAGTTCTCGCGCCCGCTCCGTCTGCTCGTCCGCCACCAACAACGCCAGCAGTCCGCCAGGCGGCAGTTCGCCGATGGCGCCGACCAGGTGGCGGCCGCTGACATGGGCGGCGATCCCTTCGCTGGCGAGCATTCCCACCAGCATCTCGGCCTCCAGCAGGTCGGCCGGCTCATATACGCGCTGCATCAGTCATCCTCCCGGCGGACGTTCAGTGACCAGTCCTGCCCATCGGTGCGCAGGTCGAACAGGATCGGCCGGCAGCACACCGGGCAGTCCTCGTAGTACTGCTGGTCGCCGGCGCTCAGGTCGAGCAGCGCCTCGGCCGGTTCCCCGCAGTAAGGGCAGCTATAGGCCTGGCTTTCGAGCATCGCTGCACCCCCTATGAGTTCCGTTTATAATCGCGCGGTTCAATTTTCGGCCACCCCCTTGGGCGGCCTTCGCAGCATCCATATGGAACCAGAAAGCATGATGGGCGAGTTCGAAGCCATCCGACCCTACAGTGACGCCGAAGTCCCCGCGGTATTGCAACGCCTCCTGAGCGACGACGCCTTCCTCGGCGCCCTGGTCCGCTACCGCTTCCCGCGCCTGGCCGGTCCCCTCGGTTGGCTGCTCAAACCTCTTATAGCCCATCGCCTGGCCCGCGAGGTCACCGGCATCCGCAGCGTCGCCACGCTGCAGGACAAGTTCGAGCCCTACGTCGACCACACCATCGAGAAGGCCACCGATGGCGTCACCTACTCCGGGGTCAATCGCCTCAAGCCAGGCTGCGCCTACCTGTTCATCGCCAACCACCGCGATATCGTGATGGACCCGGCCTTCGTCAACTACGCCGTGTACCACGCCGGCCTGCCGACCCCGCGCATCGCCATCGGCGACAACCTGCTGCAGAAATCCTTCGTCAGCGACCTGATGCGCCTGAACAAGAGCTTCATCGTGCACCGTTCGCTGAGCGGCCGGCGCGAGAAGCTCGCCGCCTACCAGACGCTCTCCGCCTACATCAACCACTCGATCCGCGAGGACCGCCAGTCGGTGTGGATCGCCCAGGCCGAAGGGCGGGCCAAGGACGGCGACGACCGTACCGACTCGGCGATCCTCAAGATGTTCCACATGAGCCGCAAGGACGAACCCTTCGCCGAAATGGTGCGCGCCCTGCATTTCATCCCGGTGTCGATCAGCTACGAATACGACCCCTGCGACCTGGCCAAGGCCCGCGAGTTGCACACCCGCGCCAGCACCGGCGAGTACCGCAAGGCGCCGGGCGAGGACGATGCCAGCATCGCCCTGGGCATCACCGGCTACAAGGGCCGCGTGCACATCAACTTCGGCGCCGAGCTGGAGGGCGAGTTCAGCGACGCCAAGCAGCTGGCCGCCGAACTGGACCGGCAGATCCTCGGCAACTACCGTCTGTTCCCGGTGCACTACCTGGCCTACGAGATGAGCGAGAACCGCGACCCGGGCCTCGCCGTCCCCACGGCCGAGAGCCTGTTCGGCAGCGAGGAGCTGGAGAAGGCGCGCAAGGAATGGAACCGCCGCCTGGAGCAATGCCCGGCCGAGCAGCGCCCCTGGCTGGTGCTGCAATACGCCAACCCGGTGCTCAACCAATACCGGATCAAGCAGCAATCCTGAAGACGAAAGCCCGGCGCCGCCGGGCTTCTCCATCGGGCAACGGCTTCGAACCCGCAGGCGATGGACGGATAACCGCGATACGCTTATCCGCGTGCGGTTCGGCTCGCCGAGGCAGGGCTCTCAGAGCCGCGTGCTGGCCCAGCTGACCAGCAGCGCCAGGCCCAGGCAGGCGGTGCCGAATCGGTAGAAGAACAGGTTGATCCGCAGGGTCGCCTCGTCCATCGGCAATGCCGCCTCCCCCGCCTCGCCCTCCGCGGCCCAGCGCGCCAGGGCGCGACGCTCGCGTGCGCGGGTGGCCAGCAGCAGCCAGGCGCCGGCGACACCGAAGAACAGCGCAAGGCCGTTCACGGCCTGCGCGGGATGGGCGAGGAACAGCGCCCACAAGGCTTGCAAGGACATCGATAACCTCCGCAACAGGACCACACGCCGGGGCTACCGAATAACGCCTTGGGTGAGCTGATGACAGGACGGACCGTCGGGGACGGCGGGGAAGGACTGGTCGAATTCTATCCAGAATGCATGAGCGACGGCCAGCGGCACCCGGGTTGTCGCGACGAAGCGCAGCGGTTAGCAGCAATCCGTCTAAAAAAGGCGCGGCCTCGCCAGAGTGACCGACTAGTCTGAAAGTGCTTTTCCGGTCACAGAACCCCACCCAGGCAAACGACAACACAGGAGAGTCGTCATGCTGGAAACCGCACCCCACGAACATAACTATCTGATCGACCACCTGGACGAGATCGAGGCCGTGATCGTCGATCTTTCCTTCAATGTCCAGGACGACCGCTGGCTGGTGTACTGCACCGCCTGCGGCCATGAACACCTCGACCTGCCTGAGACCGACGAACGCATCAGCATCGGCGAGCCGGACCCGTTCCACCAGGCCGCCTGAGTTTCCCGAGCGCATGAAAAAGCCCGGCATCCGCCGGGCTTTCTCGTTACCGCCGGCTCATTGCTGGCCGAGGGTCTGAGCGATGGTCGGGTCCTTGAACACGCGGGTCAGGGCGTCGCTGAGCACCTCGCTGACCAGCTTGCTGTTGGTCGCCTGGTTCGGCGCCATGCCGAAGCGCTGGTTCAGCGAGGCGCCATAGCGACCGGTGTAGCGCCGGCTGCTGTTCTGCACGTCGGCGCGGAAGGTCGCGGTGATGTCGGCCTGGGTGACGTAGACGCCGTCCTTCGGCGACTGGTACTTCAGCTCGGCCAGGGTCAGGGTCAGTTGCGGCGCGTTGTAGGCGTTGGCCGAAGGCGTGTAGCCGAGCAGGCGCACGGCCGTCTCGGCCTGGGCCTGGAGCTTGGGCACCACGTCCTCGCTACGGACGGTCAGGGTGCTGGTATCGGCGTAGAGGCCGCCGCGAGTGCCCAGGGACGGGCCGGGACGGCCATCGACCACCTTGACCACCACCGGCTGGCCATGGCCGACTGCGGTCAACGGTCCTTTAAGGACCGGTTGCGGGTCCAGTTGTTGCGGGCTCAGGGCGCAGCCGCCGAGAACCAGGGCGCTTGCGGTCATCAGGCTGAGCAACAGGCGATGCAGCATGCTCATCTCTCCATGGGTTGGGCACGAATGGCCGGCAGTATAACGGCGCCGCGAAAGCACCGCAGCATTGCCTTGGACGTTCGCCACGGGGCGCGGTTCCTCGCCTGTGGCAGGTGGCGCAGGGCACGCATGCCCGGCGTTTGGCAGATACGGCGCGGCGGATTGTCCCAGGGGGCTTTCGCCGGCGGGCACTTCGTGACCGGGAATGGGAAAAAAGTCTAAGGAGCGGGGTATTTTTTGATTTTCACCGTTATAATCGCCCCCCGATTATAAGGACGCCTCCTGATCGGGTTCCGGCCCCCGCGCCATCCCCCCACAGAGAGCCGCCAGTAGAGCGCTGCCCCATGAGGCAGACGCCCTGAAACGCCTGTAGCGAGTTTTTCGGCAAGGAATGCCGCATGACCCCGCACGATTCTGCGAAGGCATGCCCGCGACAGACGAGCCCTTCCGGCCCATGTCTCCAAAAGAGCGTGGATCGAAGGTATTTCACTACTTCACGAGAGTGTGGCGAGCAATGAAGAGTTTTGCGTCGGTAAGTGCGCCATTAGCGCTTGAAACAGCCCCCCGCAGACGCGACCGCAGCGGATACCTCATGACCAGAGCCTGACGGCCCGTTCCGTCGCGAATGTGCTTGCACGACCGGATGCCCGCATGGGCCAGCCAGGCTGCCAGATCGCCAGCCCCGCGCCCGGCATCCATAGGCGATGACGCCCGGCGTCCCGCCGTTGTTGCGAAGAATCGGACATGACGGCTCCCTCCGCCGCTGCCTGCCGGCCCGTACCGGCCTCGGCCCCGCCCCGTCTGTCGTCAATTTGGTGCTGAAGATTTTGGAGAAGCGTTAATGGCGCAAAACGATCACGAAACAGTCGACATGCTGCTGGTAGGCGCCGGCATCATGAGCGCGACCCTGGCGGTCCTGCTCAAGGAACTCGACCCCAACCTGAAGATGGAAGTCGTCGAACTCCAGGAGTCCGGCGCGATCGAAAGCTCCAACCCGTGGAACAACGCGGGCACCGGCCACGCCGGCCTGTGCGAGCTGAACTACACCCCCCAGTCGGCCGACGGCAGCATCGACATCAAGAAAGCCGTGGGCATCAACACCATGTTCGAGGTGTCGAAGCAGTTCTGGTCGCACCTGGTCGCCAAGGGCACCTTCGGCTCGCCGAAGACCTTCATCAACCCGGTACCGCATCTGAGCTTCGTGCGCGGCAGCGAAGGCATCGCCTACCTGAAGAAGCGCTTCGAATCGCTGACGAAGCACCACGCTTTCGAGACCATGGTCTACTCCGAGGACAAGGCCACCCTCGCCGAGTGGATGCCGCTGATGATGCCGGGTCGTCCGGCCGACGAAGCGATCGCCGCGACCCGCGTCGAGGGCGGTACCGACGTCAACTTCGGCGCCCTGACCAACCAGCTCCTGCAACACCTGGCGCAACAGCCGGGCGCGCAGATCCGCTACAACCAGAAGGTCACCCACCTGCGCCGCGCCGATAACGGCTGGCGGGTCACCGTCAAGGACACCCGCAACGGCGGCGACCGCGAGATCCAGGCACGCTTCGTCTTCCTCGGCGCCGGCGGCGGCGCCCTGCCGCTCCTGCAACTTTCCGGCATCCCGGAAGGCAAGGGCTTCGGTGGTTTCCCGGTGAGCGGCCAGTGGCTGCGCTGCGACAACCCGGAAATCGTCAAGCAGCACCAGGCCAAGGTCTACAGCCAGGCCGAGGTCGGCTCGCCGCCGATGTCCGTGCCGCACCTGGACACCCGTGTGGTGGACGGCAAGAAATCCCTGCTGTTCGGCCCCTATGCCGGTTTCTCCACCAAGTTCCTGCGCCATGGCTCGTTCCTCGACCTGCCGCTGTCGGTACGCCCGGGCAACATCCTGCCGATGCTCTCGGTGGCCCGCGACAACATGGACCTGACCCGCTACCTGATCGGCCAGGTCATGCAGTCGCCGGAACAGCGCCTGGAAGCCCTGCGCAAGTTCTACCCCGAAGCCAGGGCCGAGGACTGGCGCCTGGAAGTCGCCGGCCAGCGCGTGCAGATCATCAAGAAGGATCCGAAGAAAGGCGGCATCCTGCAGTTCGGCACCGAGCTGGTGGCCGCCCACGACGGCTCCATCGCCGCCCTGCTGGGCGCCTCGCCGGGCGCCTCGGTGACCGTCTCGATCATGCTCGGCCTGATCGAGCGCTGCTTCCCGGAGCAGGCCCGCTCGCCGGAGTGGAGCGCCAAGCTGAAGGAAATCTTCCCGGCTCGCGAGAAAGAGCTGGAAAGCGACGCCGAGCTGTACCGCAGCGTCAGCAGCCGTTGCAGCGAGGTGCTGGAACTGACCGCGAAGAACGACGTGCAGGCCCCGGTCAACGCCGAGTGAGCCGCGCGCTATGGAACAAGCCGCCTTCGGGCGGCTTTTTCATTTGTGGAGTCAGGCGCCGGCCTCGCAATTGATCATCCAGGACACCCCGAAACGGTCCACCAGGGTACCGAAACAGGGCGACCAGAAGGTCTTGCCCAACTCCAGCTCGACCCGCCCGCCGTCCTCCAGCAAGGCGTCATAGCAGCGCCGCGCCTGCTGCGGGTCGCGGGTATTCAGTGAAAGGGAAATCCCGGAGATCGGCTGCAACGCCGGCCCGTGCCCGTCCGAGGCCATGATCTGGCTGTCGCCGATCTGCAGGTTGGCGTGCATCACCTTGTCGCACCAGCCTTCGGGCACCACCACCGGACCGGGCGCCTCGTCGAAACGGAACAGGAAACTCACCCTGGCACCGATGGCGTGTTCATAGAAACGCAGGGCCTCTTCGCAACGGCCGTTGAAGCAGACGTAGGGCTGGACGTACATGGGAACCTCGGCAGGCTGTTTTTCCTGTGAGTGTAGAAAAGCAGCAGCCGACAGGCAGCCTCTCGCAGAGCGAATAAGGCAGTCCTGGCCATTCGCCCTTCCCCGCCGCCCTGGCGATCCGCGACCGCGGCGGGGCCCGCGCGGCGTCTATCGACCCTTGCCACCACCAGCCGCCATTCGGATGCTGGCGTTCTCCGACGGGCGTGACTCGGCGGACCGCGCAACGAAAAAACCCGCCGAAGGGCGGGCTTTTCGCTGCATGGCCGGCTCAGGCGCCCTTGGCCGCCTGCAGCGCTTCGATGTAGGGCACGGCCTGGCGCTGGTCGGCGACCAGGGCGACGAAGTCGTTGCCCTTGGCGTCGCGCGCGTCGAGATCGTAGCCGGCCTCGCGGAAGAAGGTGAGGAAGCGCTCGAAGTCGTCGATGCGCAGACCGCGATAGGCCTTGATCAGCTTGTGCAGCGAGGGGGGGGTGTCGTCGGCCGGCTCGACGCCGAGGAACAGCTTGATCGACTCGTCACTGATCTCTTCGCCAATGATCTGTTTCTTGTCTTTGCGCATCGCTTTCTCTCAACGGCTCTGGGGCCGGGCTCGCCCGGCGCGGGATAAGGCCAGGCAGTTTACTCCCGGCGCGCGGCGAGGCTCAACGCGCGCGTACCGCGCCGGTGTGCAGGTCCGCCCAGACATGGCCGTTGGGATAGGCGAGGAACTGGCAATAGACCGTCTGGTTGCGCAGCAGGTCGAGCAACGCCGGGTACTGCGCCAACGGGTAGTTGAGCGTGAGGGTGCGGGTCCCGGCATCGTAGACCGGCTTCTTCAGGCTCTTGCCTTCGCTGTCGAACTGGATCAGCACCTGGGCCAGGGTCGCGCCCTTGCTCAGCGGTTTGCCCTTCAGGCGCAGCAGGGTCGGCGTGGTGATCGGGATCGGCTGCTGGTTGGACTGCCGCTGGTTGCCCAGCACCACGCTGTACTCGGTGATCTGGATCAGTTGCTGCTGCTCCGGCGCCTCCTGGCGCAACTGGCCGTCGTCGGGCGGCAGGAAGCGCGCGTGCATCGGGGGATTCTCGGCGGCCAGGCCGGCCAGACTGACGAACAGGAGCAGGGAGCCGCACAGGCTACGGGCGAACATCGGGACCTCCGGACAGGGCGAGCCGGCACTCTAGCATGGCTGCCGACCCGCCGCCGAAGCGAAGCGCTCAGGCGAACTGGGCGCGCATCCAGTCCCGGTAGGCCGGCGCATCGGCGCTGCCTTCGGCAGGCGCCCAACTGGCGAACTCGCCTTCGCCGAGCGGGCGGTAAGGCCCGGCCTTGCATTCGAACAGGATGCTGTCCGGCTCCAGCACCACCAGGGCATGGAACACCCCGGGCGGCAGGTCGACACCGGGGCAGTCCCCAGCGGCGCTCAACTCGCGCTTGTCGAGGAGTTCCCCGTCCTCGGCGAAGACCAGCAGGCCGAGACGGCCCTTGAGCACGATCAGCGCCTCGGCCTTGCCCGCATCCAGGTGCCGGTGCGGCGGGATGTAGGTATTCGGCTGGAGGCCCACCGCCATGCGGTGGCAGGGCTCCTCCATGCGGTGGAAGTTGTGATGCTGGCGACCACGCGGCGCGTTACCCGCCCCGCTCGCCAGTTCGGCGAACAATTGCTGGTCGAGGTAGCGCGGTCCGGCCATCTCAGAGCCCCTTGACCGCGAAGATGCCCGCGGCGTTGCGCCAGTAGCCCTTGTAGTCCATGCCGTAGCCGAACACGTAGCGGTCGGCGCAGTAGAGGCCGGTGAAGCTGGCCTTGAGGTCGGGCCGGGCCTTGCGCTCGTGTTCCTTGTCCACCAGTACGGCGGTGTGCACCGCGCGTGCGCCGGCATGCTTGCAGAAGTCGATGATCGCCGAGAGGGTGTGCCCTTCGTCGAGGATGTCGTCGATGATCAGCACGTCACGGTCGATGAAGGAGATTTCCGGCTTGGCCTTCCAGAACAGTTCGCCGCCGGAGGTCTCGTTGCGGTAACGGGTCGCATGCAGGTAGGACAGTTCGAGGGGGAAGTCGAGCAGCGGGAGCAGCTTGCCGGAGAAGATCAGGCCGCCGTTCATCACGCAGAAGACCACCGGGTTGGTCTCGCCGAGATCGCGGTTGATCGCCTCGGCGACGCGACCGATGGCTGCCTCGACCTCGTCGTTGTTGAACAGGCAGTCGGCTTCCGCCATGACTTGGCGGATGTGCGCGAGATCGACGGACATGGTGCTTCTCCCTGGCTGGGCTGAGAAAAAGTCGGCAAAGGTACTCATCCGGTCGCCATCGGGCAACCCCCGGCGGTCGAGTGCGAATCAGAATAATGGTCCAGACTGTGCGGAATGCATTACGCTAGCGCAATTTTTTTGCCCGCCCCCGTTGGAGACAGTCGCCCATGCCCGTACATGAGATCCGCCACCCCCTCATCCGCCACAAACTGGGCCTGATGCGCCGTGCCGATATCAGCACCAAGAACTTCCGCGAACTGGCCCAGGAAGTCGGCGCCCTGCTGACCTACGAGGCGACCAAGGACCTGCCCCTGGAACAGTACGAAATCCCCGGATGGGCCGGCCCGGTTACGGTGGAGAAGATCTCCGGGAAGAAGATCACCGTGGTGCCGATCCTGCGCGCCGGCATCGGCATGCTCGACGGCGTGCTCAGCCTGATTCCCGGCGCCAAGGTCAGCGCGGTCGGCGTCGCCCGCAACGAAGAGACCCTGGAAGCACGCACCTACCTGGAAAAACTGGCGCCGGACATCGCCGAGCGCCGCTCGCTGATCATCGACCCGATGCTCGCCACCGGTGGCTCGATGGTCGCCACCATCGACCTGCTGAAGAAGGCCGGCAGCAAGGAAATCCGCGCCATGGTGCTGGTCGCCGCCCCCGAGGGCATCGAGGCGGTACGCAAGGCCCACCCGGACGTGATCATCTATACCGCCTCGATCGACGAGAAGCTCGACGAGAACGGCTACATCATTCCGGGCCTGGGCGACGCCGGCGACAAGATCTTCGGTACCAAGCAGAAGGAAGCCTGAACATGGGCGATGCCTTCCAGGAGCCGCTCTGGCGCCAGGTGCTGTCAGGCGCGCAGATGCTGTTCGTCGCCTTCGGCGCGCTGGTGCTGATGCCGCTGATCACCGGTCTGGATCCCAACGTCGCGCTGTTCACCGCCGGCCTCGGGACCCTGCTGTTCCAATTGGTGACCGGGCGCCAGGTACCGGTGTTCCTCGCCTCCAGCTTCGCCTTCATCACCCCGATCATCCTCGCCAAGGGCCAGTTCGGCCTGGCCGCGACCATGGGCGGGGTGGTCGCCGCCGGCTTCGTCTACACCTTCATGGGCCTGGCGGTGAAGATCAAGGGCACCGGCTTCATCGATAAACTGCTGCCGCCGGTGGTGATCGGCCCGGTGATCATCTCGATCGGCCTGGCGATGGCGCCGATCGCGGCGAACATGGCGATGGGCAAGGCCGGCGACGGCAGCGAGTTGCTGCCGTACCGCACCGCGATGATGATCTCGATGCCGGCGCTGCTCACCACCCTGGTGGTGGCGGTATTCGGCAAGGGTATCTTCCGCCTGGTGCCAATCATCGCCGGCGTGCTGGTCGGCTTCGCCCTGTCGTTCGTCTTCGGCGTGGTCGACACCGCCGCGATCGTCGCCGCACCCTGGCTGGAACTGCCGAAATTCACCGCGCCGGAATTCAACTGGCAGGCGATCCTGTTCATCGTCCCGGTGGCCCTGGCCCCGGCCATCGAGCATATCGGCGGGGTCATCGCGGTGGGCGGCGTCACCGGCCAGGACTACCTGAAGAAGCCCGGCCTGCACCGCACTCTCCTCGGCGACGGCCTGGCCACCTCGGCTGCCGGCCTGTTCGGCGGACCGCCCAACACCACCTACGCGGAAGTCACCGGCGCAGTGATGCTGACCAAGAACTACAACCCGAAGATCATGACCTGGGCGGCGGTGATCGCCATCACCCTGGCCTTCGTCGGCAAGTTCGGCGCGATCCTGCAAAGCATCCCGGTACCGGTGATGGGCGGCATCCTCTGCCTGCTGTTCGGCACCATCGCCTCGGTCGGCATGAACACCCTGATCCGGCACAAGGTCGATCTCTCGGAAGCACGCAACCTGGTGATCGTCTCGGTGACCCTGGTGTTCGGCATCGGCGGCGTGCTGATCGGCAGCGGTACCGGCCCCGACGACATCGGCCTGAAGGGCATCGCCCTGTGCGCCATCGTCGCCATCGTCCTCAACCTGTTGCTGCCGGGCAACGACGGCTGGCAGAACAAGGCGCTCGACGAACAACACAAGGATTCACACTGAAAACAACGGACGGAACACTTCGCTGTTCCGTCCATTTTCCACCCGCCACGTTATTTTCAAAAGCATGTAGCCAATCGCTTACTACTTTGTAATTAAACTTCCCTGTATTTTCCAAATAATCACGTCATCTAACTGGCAGAGGCTTATTCGCGCTGCTATATAGCCAGTCAAGCATGACTGGCGAGCCGCTCTGCGCCGCACCCGGCGCGTCGCCAGCCATGAACTTCGAGTTTGGCGGATATATAAGGCCGATCATTTAAAGTCGTGGGAACTTTATTTATCCGCCAACATCGTCCTGCGCCACCGACATTCGTTATCGACAGGAAGTTAGAGATGAATAAACGCATTCCGGCAGTCTTGTTGTTCTGTGCCTGCGCCAGCCTGCTGGGCACCGCCCAGGCCGCCGGTACGCTGATCGGCCAGGTCGGCGTGCAGATGGTCATCGGTGCCGGCTGCACCATCATCAACGGCAGCGTCAGCGGCGGTATCAACCAGTGGGGAACCCTGGACTTCGGCAGCCATTCCGACCTCACCAACGTGGTCGACGCGCAGACCGTCGGCACCAGCGGCAATATCCAGATCCAGTGCAGCACCGGCCTGACCCCGAGCCTGACGGTGAACGCAGGCCTGCACGCCAGCGGCGGCCAGCGCTACATGCAGAACACCACCACCACCAGCAGCACCATCGCCTACAACATCTATTCGGACGCCGCGCGCAGCGCGCTGATCCAGGCCAACACACCGGTGGACATCTCCTCGGTCTCCACCGGCACCGCGGTCAACATCCCCCTCTATGGCCGCGTGGTGCCCACCGGACAAAGCACACCCACGCCGACGGCGGGGACCTACACCGACACCCTGCTGGTCACCATCGCCTGGTAAGACGCGCCGCCAGGCGCGGCGCCAGGCAGCATGGTCCTGGGGGGACCGATGAGCCTGAACCGCTACTTCACCGGAGGACTGCTCTGCCTGCTCGGCTGCAACCCGGCAAACGCGCAGACCGCCACCATCGTCCTGAGCGCCACGCTGCTCCCGGCCTGCGAGGCAGGTAGCGTCGGCAGCGGCGGCGCGATCACCTTCGGCACCCTCGACTTCGGCCAGTACGCCTCCCTGAACAACGCCATCAGCGCCACCAGCCAGCAAGGCGCAGGCTCCATCCGGGTCAGGTGCGTCAGCGGCCAGACCTATGCGATCACGCTCGACGGCGGGCTCTACGGCAGCGTCGCCACGCGGCGCATGGCGAACATCGCCAACACCGCCCTCACCCTGACCTACAACCTGTACAGCGACCGCCCCGGCGGCATCGTCTGGGACAACACCACCGGCGTTGCCGCCACCGGCAACGGCAACGACCAGTGGTACCCCATCTACGGCCTGGTGCCGGCACAGACCACGCCGGTCGCCGGGACCTACCGCGACACCGTCAACGTGACCATCAGTTGGTGATGCCGATGTCCAGCCGGCGTCTATTCCTGTCGCTTCTCCTGCTCCCGCTGCCGAACCTGGTCGCGCATGCCGATCCATCGCCGATCAGCCGCGCCTTCCAGGTCCAGGCGGTGGTCGCCAACGGCTGCGCCTTCGGCACCGCCATCAGCAACAACGCCTATGACCTCGGCACCCTGAGCTTCGGCACCCTCGGCAACCTGGCCAGTCCGGTTAACGTCGCCAGCAGCTCCGGGGCCGGCTCCATCGTCCTGACCTGCACTCCGGGAATGACCGTCTCCGTCGCCCTCGACTACGGGGTCAATGGCGGCAGCAGCAGCCAGCGCTACCTGAAGCGGGTGAGCGGCAACGAGACCCTCGCCTACCAGCTCTACCAGGATGCCGCCTACTCCCAGGTCTGGGGCAACGGGGCACTCGCGCGGACCATCGCCAACTTTCCCGCCAGCACCCAGACCTACACGGTATACGCGCGCCTGTTCGCGGTCGGCAGCCTGCCGTCCGCCGGCAACTACCGCGATACCGTCACCGTCACCCTTTCGTTCTGAGCCGTCATGGAGGATCACATGCCCAGTCCACACCTACCTCTCCGCCCCGGCCGCTGGCTTGCGGCGCTGCTGGCGCTGCTCCTGGGCGGCCCGGCACAGGCCGCCAGTGCGGTGCTGATCTGGCCGATCAACCCGGCCATCGAAGCCGACCAGCCGGCCACGGCGCTGTGGCTGGAGAATCGCGGCAAGCAACCGGTGACCCTGCAGGTGCGCGTGCTCGGCTGGTCCCAGGCGGATTTCCAGGACGTCTATCGCAACCAGCAGGCAGTGATTCCCAGCCCGCCCTTCGTCAAGGTCGAGCCGGGCCGCCGGCAACTGGTCCGGCTGATCCGCCAGGGCGGCCAGCCCAGCACGCCGGAGGACGCCTACCGGGTGCTGATCGACGAAGTGCCCGACGGCGACGCGGGGCAGACGCAACGAAGCCCCGGTCTCGCCCTGCAGTTCCAGATGCGCTATTCGGTACCGCTGTTCGTCAGCGCCGACGGCGTCTGGACCCAGCCGCGTAGCGATGTCGAGCGCGACCCGGCCGACGCGACCCGGCCGAAGCTGGCCTGGCGGCTGGTCGAGGAACAGGGCAAGCGTTACCTGCAGGTGCGCAACGAGGGTAGCGTGCACGCCCGCCTGAGCCATGTCCGCTGGGAGGGCAACGGCCGCAGCCTGGCGCTGCTGGACGGCCTGCTCGGCTACGTGCTGCCCGGCCGGCAGATGCGCTGGCCGCTGCCGCCGGGGCTGCTGCCGGACGCCGGCATGACCCTGAAACTGCAACTGGCGGACAACGACGCGCCGATCAGCGTTCCCGGCTACTGAGGCGGACGTCGGTCCCGTGCCTCGCCCGTGTCAGCGGCGCTCTCGCCACCACCGCTCGCTACTGATCGGCCTGGCGCTGCTCTCCCCTGTCCATGCGGCGGACTACCTGGCCGGACTGCCGCCGCCGCAACCCGCTCCGTCCGGCGGCAGCAACGTCCTCTACTACCTGGAACTGGTGATCAACGGCCGCGACAGCGGCCAGGTGGTGCCGGTCAACGCCGGCGATGGCCATTACCTGCTCGACGCCGCGGCCCTGCGCGAAGCCGGCGTGCGCCTGCCTGGCAACCCCGCCGGACAGGTCGCGGTGGACGCCCTGCCCGAGGTCCGGGCGGACTATGACAGCGCCAGCCAGCAACTGCACCTGCAAGTGCCGCCGGACTGGCTGCCGGAGCAGCGCTTCGACGATCCCGGACTGGTCGCCCGCGCCCCGGCGCGCAGCAGCCTCGGCGCGCTGTTCAACTACGACCTGTACTACTCGGACCCCGCCGACGGCGCCACGCCCTGGCTTTCCGCGCTGCTCGAGCAACGCCTGTTCGACGGCTTCGGGGTGATCTCCAACACCGGCGTCTACACCCGCTATTTCGGCGACGCCGACAACCTCGACAGCCGCTACCTGCGCTACGACACCTACTGGCTGTACAACGACGAACGCAACATGCACAGCTACCAACTGGGCGACTACGTCAACGGCGCGCTGAACTGGACCACCCCGGTACGCATGGGCGGCTTTCGCTTCGCCCGCAACTTCGGCGTACGTCCGGACCTGGTCACCTATCCGCTGCTGCGCTTCGACGGCCAGGCCGCCGTACCCAGCACCGTCGACCTTTTCATCAACGGCTACAAGGCCAGCAGCGCCGACCTGCAACCCGGTCCCTTCGCCATCAGCAACGTGCCGTATATCAACGGAGCCGGCGAAGCCACGGTGGTGACCACCGACGCCCAGGGCCGACAAGTGGTGACCAGCCTGCCGTTCTACGTATCCAACACCCTGCTGGCGCGCGGCCTGAGCGATTTCGACCTGTCCGTCGGGCGTCTGCGCGACGACTACGGCCTGCGCAACTTCTCCTATGCCGACAATGCCGCCAGCGGCATCTATCGCTACGGCGTCAGCGACCGCCTGACCCTCTCCACCCACGCCGAGGCCGCCAGCGACCTGCGCCTGCTCGGCATCGGCGGCGACATCGCCGTGGCCACCTTCGGCACCCTCAGCCTGGCGGCCAGCGGCAGCGACGGCCAGGGCGACAGCGGCCAGCAATACCTGCTCGGCTACTCCTACTATTCGCGACGGCTCGGCCTCAGCCTGCAACACATCGAGCGCAGCGCCGGCTATGGCGACCTCGGCACCCTGGACGGCGAGTACCAGTTGAGCCGGCGCACCGACCAGGCTACCGCCAGCCTGACCTTCGACGAGCAGGGCACCATCGGTACCGGCTACTTCGACATCCGCGCCCGAGACGGCAGCCGCACGCGCCTGGCCAACCTCTCCTATAGCCGCCCGATCGGCAGCCGCAGCAGCTTCTACCTGGCGCTGAACAAGGATCTCGACGGCGACGGCTACAGCGCGCTGATGCAACTGGTGATTCCCTTCGACATCAACGGCCTGCTGAACATCGGCGTCACCCGCGACAGCGACCGGCGCTACAGCGAGCGGGTGATCTGGAGCCGCTCCACACCGAGCCAGGGCGGCCTCGGCTGGAACCTCGGCTATGGCGGCGGCGCCAGCCGCTACCAGCAGGCCGACCTGACCTGGCGCATGCAGAACGTGCAACTGCAGGGCGGCCTCTATGGCGAGACCGGCAACTACACGCGCTGGGCCGATCTCAGCGGCTCGCTGGTATGGATGGACAACGCCGTGTTCGCCAGCAATCGGATCAACGACGCCTTCGTCCTGGTCAGCACCAAGGGTTATCCACAGGTGCCGATCCGCTACGAGAACCAACTGATGGGCAGCACCGACGACAACGGCCACCTGCTGGTGCCCTGGGTCGCGGCCTACTACCCGGCGAAGTTCCAGATCGAGCCGCTGGACCTTCCGGCCAACGTCAGCGCGCCCGAAGTCGAGCAGCGCGTGGCGGTACGCCAGGGCAGCGGCCTGCTGCTGGATTTCCCGATCCGTGCCGTAGTCGCCGCCAGCATCAGCCTGGTGGACGAGCGCGGCGAACCGCTGCCGCTGGGCAGCCAGGCCGAAGAAACCGGCAGCGGCCAGCGCGCCAGCGTCGGCTGGGACGGCCAGGTCTATTTCGAAGGATTGCAAAGCGACAACCAGCTACGCGTGGTCCGCCCCGACGGCCGGGCCTGCCAGGCACGCTTCCGCCTGGACACGCGCAAACCCACCGTCAGCCAGGTCGGCCCGCTGACCTGCTCGGCCCCGATCGGAGATACGCCATGAGCCGCCACTCCACGTCCGCCTGCCTGCTCGGCTTCGCTACGCTCTGCGCCAGCCCGTTGCTGCTCGCCGCCTGCACCACCAGCTCCGGCACCGGCAATTTCGGCAGCCTGAGCTCGTTCACCGTGGCCAGCACCGCCCAGACCATCACCGGCACCACCGGCTTCAAGTGCACCGGCAGCCTGTTGTCGATCCTCAGCACCAACACCATCGACGCGACCATCGCCAGCACCGCCAATCCGCTGGGCACCACGCCGCGGCTGTACAACGCCGCCAGCGGCACCTACCTGCCCTACAGTATCTGCAAGGACAACGGCTGCGGCACCGTCTACAACGTCGGCTCGACGGTACGCTGGAGCAGCACCACCTTCCTCGGCATCCTCGGCCTGTTCAACGCCACCGACGGCAGCCTGCCGCTGTACCTGCGCACCGCCACCGGGGTGACCCTGCCGGCCGGCACCTATACCGATACCATCGGCCTGAACTGGGCCTGGCACCTGTGCGCGGCGGGCATCGGCCCAGTCTGCGTATACGACGACGGCACCACCAGCAGCAGCGTCAACGTTACCCTGACGGTGCTCAAGGACTGCTTCATCGACAGCGCTCCGGACCTCAGCTTCGGTAGCGCCGCGCTGGTCTCGGCCTTCACCGCGGTGAACCAGAACATTGGCGTGCGCTGCACCCTGAACGCCACCTATACCATCGGCTTCGACAACGGCAACAACTTCAGCGGCGGCTGGCGGCGAATGCTCAGCGGCGCCAACGCGATCCAGTACAACCTCTACAAACCGGGAGACTCGACGGTCTGGACCACCAGCAACACCCAGGCAGGCACCGGTAGCGGCGCCGCGCAGAACGTGCCGTACCGGGCCATCGTCAACCCGGCCCAGGGCAACGTCCCCGCCGGTACCTACAGCGATACCGTGCGGGTGATCCTCACCTACTGAGTCAGGCCGGCTGCCGGGACGCCTTCCAATCCTCGCCGCCCTCGCCTTCCCGTCGCAGGCTCCAGTCCTTCAGGTGCTCCAGGCTGGCGCGATAGGGCTTGAGGCCGATCCCCAGCAGGACCACCGCACCAAGCACCGCGGCCAGGGTCACCAGCAGCAGCGAGTAGCGCAGCGCCATGTCGTCGGCGAAGACGAAATCGGTGACCAGCGCCACCGCCGTCGGGCCCACGCCGAGACCGAACAGGGTGACCACGAACAGGTAGATCGCCGAGGCCTGGCCGCGCATCGAGTTGGGCATGATCTCCTGGATCGCCGCCGGGGCCACGCCGAACGGCATGCTCAGGAAGAACACCGTCGGCGCCATCAGCGCCGCCGCCCAATTGGCGTTGTCCAGCAGCGGATAGACCAGGGTGAAGGGAATCACCGCCCAGGCGGCGAGCAGCCCGACGCGCATGTTCGCGTCGCTGCGCCCGCGCTTCGCCCAGTAGTCGGCCAGGCGCCCGCCGAAGACGATGCCGAGACAGCCGAACACCGCGACGATGCTGCCGTACACCACTCCGACATGACCGGCGTCCCAGCCGTGGGTGCGGACGAAGAAGGTCGGCACCCAGGCGCCGCTGCCGTAGCCGGCGAAGGACAGGCAGGCGAAACCGAAGTTGTGGCAGAGCACGGTCTTGCGGTTGGCCCGCAGGTAGGCGCCGACCTCGCCCAGCGGCACCGCCACGCCTGCGCCGACTCCGCGCCGGGCCGGCTCGCGGATAGCCAGCAGCAACAGGCAGAAGAGCACGCCGGCGGCGCCGAGGATGAGGAAGATCAGTTGCCACGGGCGCACCTCGCCGAACAGCGGCAGATGCACGTCGCCCTGGGCCGAGGCGAACTTGATCACCAGCCCGCCGAGCAGGAAGGCCAGCCCCGAGCCCAGGTAGATGCCCATCGAGTAGACGCTGATCGCCGTCGCCCGACGCTCGCGCGGGAAGCTGTCGGCGATCAGCGAATAGGCCGCTGGCGACAGCGCCGCCTCGCCGACCCCGACGCCGACCCGGAAGGTGAGGAATTGCCAATAGCTGCGCGCCAGACCGCAGGCCGCGGTCATCGCGCTCCACACCAGCACGCCGAACAGGATCAGGCCGCGCCGGCTGCGGTTGTCGGCCATGCGTCCGAGCGGGATACCGCAAAGGGTGTAGAACAGGGCGAAGGACAAGCCCATCAGCAGGCTCATTTCCGTATCGCTGATGGCCAGGTCGCGGCGGATCGGGCCGACCAACAGGTTGAGGATCTGCCGGTCGATGAAGGACAGCACATAGGCGACCATGAGGATCGCCACCGTGGTCCAGGCCGCAAGGTTGGAGGGATAGCCGTTATTGTTGTTATGCATGCCGAACTCCTGGACGCCGCCGAAGCGGCGGATGCGAAGGGAGGGTCGACAGGCAGGATAAGCCGGCAACATCCGGGCTTATACCCAGGGCAAGGGACTATAGAACTGCTGAATGCGGGAAGCGGGTTCCGGCGAATGACCGCCAGGTCATTCGCCGCCGCATGCGCTCAGAGCCTGTCCAGCATCTCGCGAGCTGGGCGGGGAAGCGGAGCTGACGAGCGGCAAATGAGCACTTCAAAGCCGTCATACCGCGCCGCGCAGCGGATCATGAACAGGCTCTCAGAGCGGCCTGGCCAAGCGCCCGCTCATCTCGGCCAGGGCGCCGACCCAGGCGGGGTGGTCGTTGAGGCAGGGAATCAGCACCAAGTCCTCGCCGCCGGCACTGATGAACTGCTCGCGGCCGCGCATGCCGATTTCCTCCAGGGTCTCGATGCAGTCGGCAACGAACGCCGGACACATCACCAGCAGGCGCTTCACCCCGCGCTGCACCAGTTCGTCGAGCTTGGCGTCGGTATAGGGCTCGATCCACTTGGCGCGCCCCAGGCGCGACTGGAACGACACCGACCAGCGCCCCTGCTCCAGGCCGGCGCGCTCGGCGAAGGCCTCGGCGGTGCGCAGGCACTGGCTGCGGTAGCAGAGGGCGAGGGCTTCGGGGCTGACGTTGCGGCTGTTCTCGGCCAGCAGGTCGTGGGCAGGATCCTTCACCAGCTTGCGGATGTGCCGCTCGGGCAAGCCATGGAAGCTCAGCAACAGATGGTCGTGGGGCTGCTGCAGGTACGGACGCACGCTTTCCACCAGGGCATCGAGGTAGACCGGCTGGTCGTAGAACGGCGGCAGCGTGCTGACCTCCAGGCCCAGGCGATGGGCGGCGATCACCCGGCGCACCTCCTGTTCGGCGGTGGTCGTGGTGCTGTCGGCGAACTGCGGATACAGCGGCGCCAGGGTCACCCGCCGGATACCGCGGCGCGCCAGGTCGAGCAGGACCTTCTCGATGGCCGGCTGGCCGTAGCGCATCGCCAGTTCCACCGGTCCATGCGGCCAGTGCGGCTTCATCGCTTCCTGCAGGCGACGACTGAGGACGATCAGTGGCGACCCTTCGTCCCACCAGATCGAGCTGTAGGCGTGCGCCGATTCGGCCGGACGCTTGATCAGGATCAGCGACACCAGCAGGCGCCGCAGCGGCCAGGGCAGGTCGACCACGTAGGGATCCATGAGGAACTGGTCGAGATAGCGGCGGACATCCTCCACCCGGGTCGAATCCGGGGAGCCCAGGTTGAGCAACAGCAGGGCATTCTCGGTCATGCCTGATCCTTTCGTCGGGCGTCCAGGACATCGGCCAGCGCCACGTCCAGGTCGGTGAATTGAAAACGGTAGCCGGCGTCCTGCAAGCGTTGCGGCAAGGCTCGCTGGCCGCCGAGCAGCAATCCGGACATTTCTCCCAGCCCGAGGCGCAGGACGAACCCGGGGGTCGGTATCCGCGCCGGCTTGTGCAGCGCCCGGCCCAGGGCCTTGGCGAAATCGCGGTTGCGCACCGGGTTGGGAGCGCACGCATTATAGGGACCGCTGGCATCGGGCCGCCGCAAAAGAAAATCGATCAGCTCGATTTGATCCTCGATATGAATCCACGGCATCCATTGCCGGCCGTCACCCAGCGGTCCGCCCAGGCCGAGCCGGTAGAGCGGCAACAGGCGCCCGAGGAAGCCGCCCTCGGGGGCCAGCACCAGGCCGGTGCGCAACAGCACGACACGGGTGCCGAGCTTCTCCGCCTCGAGGGCGATCTGCTCCCAGGCTAGGCATAGCTCGCTGGCGAAATCCTCGCCGGCCGCCGCCCCCTCCTCGGTCACCGGGCGCTCGCCGCTGTCGCCATACCAACCCACCGCAGAACCCGATAACAGAAGGTCCGGGCGCTGCTCGCGAGCGTCCAGCCATTCCACCAGGCGCTCGGTAAGGCGTACCCGGCTTTCCCACAGCAGCGCCTTGCGCTTGTGACTCCAGGGTTTGTCCGCGATCGGCTCGCCGGCCAGGTTGACCACCGCGTCGAGCGGCTGGTCGCCGTACTCGTCGAAACGATCGATGCCGCGCACGCCGACGCCGCACAGCGATTCCACCTGCTGCGGCCGCCGGCTGAACACGGTCAGCCGGTGTCCGGCCTGTCGCCAGCGGGCGCACAGGCGGCGCCCCATCAGGCCGGTACCGCCGGTCAAGAGAATGTGCATGGCTGTCTCCTCGTTTTGCCTGCGTGCCCTTTCAGTCTGGACCCTGGACATCGATCTGCCCGATGACCGTGCATCCTTCCCCCATTCCGGCGTTATCCTGTGGATGGAAGATCCGTCGGCTCCGGCCGGGGAACCCTGGCGTCGTTTTCGACTCAGCCAAGGAACAGGGCTTGCATCGCACTGGTGCCTTAGTGAACGGCGCCAGCCGTCTATTCTTCAGATAACTCGGTTGATACTTCCGAACGGAACGTCTGAAGGTTCGACAGGCCAGGAAGCGAGCCGTGCGCCGCAGGCGCGCCATCGGCGCGATGCAAGGTGCGCCTCGAAGCACGCGCAATACTGTACATTAAATCAAGCTTGTACAAGAAACCTGATTCGCCTGTCCAGACGCTACACAACCAGAGAGGCATGTCATGAGCGTCCCCATCGCCATCATCGGTACTGGCATCGCCGGGCTTTCCGCCGCCCACGCATTGAGATCCGCCGGCCAGACCGTACAACTGTTCGACAAGGGCCACGGCAGCGGCGGCCGCATGGCCAGCAAGCGCAGCGAGGCCGGCACGCTGGACCTCGGCGCGCAATACTTCACCGCCCGCGACCGGCGCTTCCTCGACGCCTTGCAACACTGGCGCGAGGAAGGCTGGGTGGACGAGTGGAAACCCGCTCTCTACCAATACCGCGACGGCCAGCTGAGCCCCTCCCCGGACGAGCAGCCACGCTGGGTCGGCATCCCACGGATGAGTGCGATCACCCGCGCCCTGCTCACCGATCTGCAAGTGGTCTTCTCCTGCCGCATCACCGAGGTCTTCCGCGGCAAGCAGCACTGGCACCTGCAGGACGCCGAGGGACAGAACCACGGTCCGTTCAACCAGGTCCTGATCGCCATCCCCGCTCCCCAGGCCACGCCGCTGCTGGCCAGCGTGCCGAAACTGGCGGCCACCGCCGCGAGCGTGGTCATGGAGCCGACCTGGGCGGTGGCGCTGGGCTTCCGCGAGGTACTCGACACCCCGGTGCAGGGCTGCTTCGTGCACGACAGTCCGATCGCCTGGCTGGCCTGCAATCGCAGCAAGCCGGGGCGCGACACCACCCTCGACACCTGGGTGCTGCACGCCACCAGCCAGTGGAGCCGGCAGCACATCGACATGGCCAAGGAGGACGTGGTCGAGCACCTGCGCTGCGCCTTCGCCGAAGTGATCGGCTGCGCCGTACCGGAAGCCGCCTTCAGCATCGCCCACCGCTGGCTCTATGCACGCCCGGCGGAGGCCCACCAGTGGGGCGCCCTCGGCGATCCCGACCTGGGCATCTACGCCTGCGGCGACTGGTGCTCCAGCGGCCGCGTCGAAGGCGCCTGGCTCAGCGGCCAGGAAGCCGCGCGGCGCCTGCTGGAACATCTCTGAGGGGATCGGGCCGTCGCCTGGCGGCCCGATGTGACAAGAAAATACCTATACAAATACATTGACCTGTACAAGATAAGTTCTAGGATGTGTCGTATGACCGCCTGACTGTCGAGCTGCGCGCGAACCTCCTTTCCCCTCGGGAGACGACACCGATGCACGAATCTCACCCTTCCCTGACGCCCCGACTCGGCATCAGCGCCTGCCTGCTCGGCGAACCGGTGCGCTTCAACGGCGGCCACAAGCGATCCGCGCTTTGCGAGGAACTGGCGCGACACGTCGAGTTCGTCTCCTTCTGCCCGGAACAGGCCATCGGCCTGGGCACGCCGCGCCCGGCGATTCGCCTGGAAGGCACTCCGGAAGCCGCCGAGGCGCGGAGCCGCGACGGCCTGGCGGTCGGCGGAGCGCTCGCCGAATATGCGCGGAGGGTGGCGCAACGGGCGGATACGCTGGACGGTTTCATCTTCATGCAACGCTCGCCGTCCTGCGGGCTGCAACGGGTCAAGGTCTATCCAGAAGGCGGCGGCGCGCCGCGCGCCGAAGGCCGTGGACGCTTCGCCGCAGCCCTTTGCGAAGCCTTGCCGGAGCTACCGGTGGAAGAAGAAGGCCGGCTGCACGATCCGGTCCTGCGGGAGAACTTCCTCACCCGCGTGTATGCCCATGCCCACTGGCAGGCCCTGCGCCAGCGCGGCCTCAGCCATTCGGCCATCGTCGCCTTCCATAGCCGCTACAAGTACCAGTTGCTGGCCCATTCGCCGGAGCACTACCGCAGCCTCGGCCGCCTGCTCGGCGAAGCCGGCCACTACCAGCCGGAAGCCCTCGGCACTCGCTACTTCGGCGAGCTGATGCAGGGCTTGCGCCGCTGCGCGACCCGCGGCAGCCATGGCAACGTGTTGCTGCACCTGAGCGGCTACCTGAAACGCGACCTCGCAACCGAAGACAGGCGTGAATTGCGCGAGCTGATCGAGCAATACCGGCATGGCAGCGTGCCGCTGGTGGTACCGCTGACCCTGCTAAAGCACCACTTCCGTCGCCACCCGCATGCATACATCGCCCAGCAGGCCTACCTGCAACCGCACCCGACCGAACTCGGCCTGCGCAACGCGCTCTAGGATTTCCCGATGAACTCGCCCCACCTCGAACGCGGCGGCCTGCCGATCCGCGAAGTCACTCGTCTGACCGGCGTCCATCCGGTCACCCTGCGCGCCTGGGAGCGCCGCTATGGCCTGGTGGTGCCGCAACGCACCGGCAAGGGGCACCGGCTCTACAGCGAAGAGCAGGTCGAGCGCATCCGCCGGATACTCGTCTGGCTCGAGCGTGGCGTCGCCATCAGCCAGGTGCGCGCGCTGCTGGAGCGTCCGGAGGAAACCCCGGCGGCGGATGTCGAATCCCCCTGGGAACGCCTGCACGAACAGCTGCTGGACGCCATCGCCGCGCTGGCCGAGCGACGCCTCGACGATCTGTTCAACCAGGCCGCGTCGCTCTATCCGGTAGCGACCCTCTGCGAAAAGCTTCTGCAACCCTTGCTGCAGCACCTCGAACGACGCTGGCAGGGACAGTTCGGCGCGCGCATGGAGCGGGCCTTCTTCTTCTCCTGGTTGCGCAGCAAGCTGGGCGCCCGCCTTTATCACCAGCAACGGCTGCAACAGGGCGCGCCGCTGCTGCTGGTCAACCAGTCCGAGCTGTCGCTGGAACCGAACCTCTGGCTGTGCAGTTGGTTGCTCGGCAGCGGCGAGGTGCCGCTGCAGGTCTTCGACTGGCCGCTGCCACCGGCCGAACTGGCCCTGGCCTGCGAACGCCTGGAAGCTCGCGGCGTGTTGCTGTACGCCAGTCATCGCCTCAATCCGGAGCACCTGCCGCGCCTGCTGGCAGGGGTGAGCTGCCCGGTGGTGCTGGTCGGACCGGCCGTGGAGATCCAGCGCGAAGCCTTCGAAACCTTGGCGCTAACTGGCCTGCTGCTGGCGAGCACGCCCCTGGAAGCCCGCCGCCTGCTCGGCGAACAAGGTCTGTTGAACCCATGAACGGACTTCCGATGAACCTGATCTGGTTTCGCTGCGACCTGCGAACCACCGATAACAGCGCGCTCCTCGCCGCCGCCGATGGGCGCCCTTGCGTGGCTCTCTACCTGCTCAGCCCGGCGCAGTGGCGGGAACACGACGATGCGCCCTGCAAGGTCGACTTCTGGCTGCGCAACCTGGGCGAGCTGCAACGCCAGCTCGCCGCGCTGAACATCCCGCTGCTGGTGCGCGACTGCGGCCACTGGCGGCAAGCCCCGGAAGTCATCGGCCGGCTCTGTCGGGAGCTGGGAGTCGGCGCGGTACACGTCAACCAGGAATACGGGGTGAACGAGGAACGCCGCGACCAGGCCGTCGGCCAACGCCTGCGTGAACAGGGCGTGGCCTTCCACAGCCACCTCGACCAGCTGTTCTTCGCCCCCGGCTCGGTGCTGACCCGAACTGGCGGCTATTTCCAGGTGTTCAGCCAGTTCCGCAAGGTCTGCCACGAACGGCTGTACCAGGCCCTGCCGGGTGTCCGCCCGCGTCCGCAGCCCCAGCCACCGCACGCGCTGGCCAGCGACCCGCTGCCGGATGCCGTGCCCGCCTTCCCGCGGCCGGCCGATAGCTTGCGCCGCCTCTGGCCGGCAGGCGAAGAGGTAGCGCAGGAACGCCTGCGCGACTTCGCCGACCAGCACCTGGCCGACTACCATGAACGGCGCGACTTCCCGGCGCTTCCCGGCACCAGCCAACTGTCGCCCTACCTGGCCGCCGGCGTACTCTCACCCAGACAATGCCTGGACGCCGCGCTGGTTGCCAACCGCGGCGAGTTCAGCGGCGGCCAGCAAGGCGCCGCGACCTGGATCAACGAGCTGCTCTGGCGCGAGTTCTACAAGCACATCCTGGTCGGCTACCCCCGGGTCTCCCGGCACCGCCCCTTCCGCGAGGAGACCGAAGCCCTGCGCTGGCGCCAGGCCCCGGCGGAACTCGAAGCCTGGCAACAGGGGCGCACCGGCATACCGATCATCGACGCGGCAATGCGCCAGTTGCTCGCCACCGGCTGGATGCACAATCGCCTGCGGATGGTGGTAGCGATGTTCCTCAGCAAGAACCTGCTGATCGACTGGCGCGAAGGCGAACGCTGGTTCATGCGCCACCTCATCGACGGTGACCTGGCGGCGAACAACGGCGGCTGGCAGTGGAGCGCATCCACCGGCACCGACGCGGTCCCCTACTTCCGCCTGTTCAATCCGCTCTCGCAGTCCGAACGCTTCGACCCACGCGGCGAGTTCATCCGCCACTGGCTGCCGGAACTGGCCGGCCTGGAGCGCAAGGCGATCCACGATCCGTCCAGCCTGGGGCTGTTCGCCGGGGTCGACTATCCACGGCCGATGGTCGACCTGAAGGCCAGCCGCGAACGGGCGCTGGCGGCTTTCCGCAACCTGCCGCCGCGCGATGGTCGCGCGTAGGGCGCGTCAGCGAGCTATCGCCTCCCGCCAAATGGCTCGCTCTTTCCATAGGGCGGTGCGGCGTGGCGGAAGAATCGCAGGCATGAAAAAGCCGGGATGAACCCGGCTTTTTTCGCCCGTGCCGACTAGATCGGGATCTTGTAGAACAGGCTGTAGGACTCGATACCGTCGTTCGGCTGTTTCAGGCCGGCGTTGGAATAGTGGATCGCCCGAACGCCGACCGACTGGCCGTTGGCGAACTTCAGGCCGGCGCCGATGCGGTCTTCGAAGTTCAGGGAGGAACCCAGGTTCTGGTCGCCGACACGGGTGCCGGAGAACGCCGCCACGCCGATACCGGCCTCGATGAATGGCTTGATCGAGTCGCCGGCGAACTCGTAGACGAATACCGGAGCGAACGACAGCGAATGCTTGCCGGCGCCTTCATCGCCACCTTCCCAATAGGTGTAGCCCGCATCCCAGTAGCCGGTCAGGCGCCCGGTGGAGGTCTGCCACCAGCTCTTGTCCCAATCCCAGCTCAGGCCCAGGCGATAGGTCATGCCCGACTGGCCGGTCGCACCGACGGCGGCCGAGACGTCCGCCGCCTGGGCGGAGGCCACGTGGACGGAGGAAAGTGCGGCCAGAACGGCCAGCGGAAGTAGTTTCTTCATTGAAACGTCCTTTTCGAAAGTTGCATGAAAGCCCCCGCATTCAAGCTGCGCATTATAAGAGCGCACTTACTAAAGCAGATACTAGACCAAACGCTTTAGTTCAAAAAATCGCTGACACGTCTGCCAGGAACGACTAAACGACTAATTTTCCTACGCTTTCCGGGCTTCCCCAGAGGATCGGCAGGATCCTTTCCATCTCCTCCTGCAGCGCGCTGGTCCAGAAACGCGGCGTCGCGGCCTGGCCAGAGGCCAGTAGCGCCCGCGCCGACAATACGCGCTCCAGCTGCCGGGCGACAGCCGCTCCCGTATCGATCACCGCCATCTCCGCCGGGATCAGCTCGGCCAGCAGGGGTTTGACGAAGGGATAATGAGTACAGCCGAGGATCAGCGTATCGCAGCCCTGTTCGAGGATGGGCGCCAGCAGGCGTTCCAGCAGTGCCCGGGTTTGCGGCCCATAGAGATCGCCGGCTTCGATGCGCTCGACCAGCCCCGGGCAGGGCTGGGTGAAGACCTGTACGTCGCTGGCGAAGCGGTCGAGCAAGGCGGCGAAACGCGCGCTCTTCAGAGTTCCGGTGGTGGCCAGGACGCCGACCCGACCGTTGCGGGTGGCCGCCGCGGCCGGCTTCACCGCAGGCTCCATGGCCACCAGCGGCACCTGCGGATAACGTTCGCGCAATTCCGCCGCAGCCGCAGCCGTCGCGGTATTGCAGGCCAGTACCAGAGCCTTGGCGCCCTGCTCCAGAAGGAAATCACCGATCCGCTCGCAGCGTTCGCGGATGTACTCCGCGCTCTTCTCGCCGTAGGGCACATGGGCGTTGTCGGCGACGTAGAGCAACGATTCGGATGGCAGGCGCGCGCGAATCTCACGCAATACGCTGAGCCCGCCGACCCCGGAATCGAAAACGCCGACCGCGGCCGACTCAACCGCCATGGCGTTGCCCACAGACGGCACAGGAAGGATCGCGACGCACCCGCAATTCGCGGAAGCGCGTGCCGAGGGCGTCCACCAGCAGCAGGCGGCCCACCAGCGGTTCGCCGAAACCGGCCAGCAGCTTGAGCGCCTCCAGAGCCTGCAGGCTACCGACCAGCCCCACCAGCGGACCGATCACGCCGGCCTCGCTGCAGGTCAGCTCGGCCTCGCTGCCGTGCCCGTAGAGGCAGTGGTAGCAGGGGCTTTCGTCGCGGCGGGTATCGAATACCGAAAGCTGGCCCTCGAGACGGATCGCCGCGCCGCTGACCAGGGGCTTGCCGGCGCGCACGCAGGCGACGTTGACCGCCTCGCGGGTGGCGAAGTTGTCGGTGCAGTCGAGCACCAGGTCGACCGCCGCCACGGCGGCATCGAGGGAGTCCTTGTCCAGCGCGGCGCTATGGCTGACCAGGCGGATCTGCGGATTCAGCGCGCCCAGCCGGCGCATCGCCGACTCCACCTTGCCGACACCGACGCTGGTGCCATCGTGGATGACCTGCCGTTGCAGGTTGGTCAGGTCGACCATATCGAAATCCGCCAGGTGCAGCTCGCCGACCCCGGCCGCGGCCAGGTACAGCGCCACCGGCGAACCCAGGCCGCCAAGACCGACGATCAGTGCGCGGCTGCGCTTCAGGCGCAGCTGACCCTCGACGTCGACCTGCGCCAGCAGGATCTGGCGACTGTAGCGCAGCAGTTCCTCGTCGCTCAGCATACCCATTGTCCGAGAGTGATCCGCTCGTTGCCGCCGAGGTCGCGCAACGTATGTACCCCGGCGAAGCCGCGGGCGCCGAGCAGTTCGCGCACAGCCGCCCCTTGATCATAGCCGTGCTCGAGCAGCAACCAGCCTTCGTCCAGCAAATGCTGCGGCGCCTGGGCGACGATCTGGCGGATATCGTCGAGGCCATCGCTACCCGCGACCAGCGCGCTCTTCGGCTCGAAACGCACGTCGCCCTCGCTCAGGTGCGGATCGCTGGCAGGGATATACGGCGGATTGCCGACGATCATCCGGAAGCGTCGGCCATCGAGAGCGGAGAACCAGTGGCTGCGGCGCACCTCGACGTTCTCCAGGAGCAACCGCTGGCGATTGCGCTCGGCCAGCGCCACGGCCTCTTCCACGCGGTCCACCGCAGTCACCGTCCACAGCGGCCGTTCGCTGGCCAGGGCCAGGGCGATGGCGCCGGTGCCGGTGCCCAGGTCGAGCACCGTAGCGGTATCCGCCGCGAGGGTCGCCAGCGCGGTTTCCACCAGCAGTTCGGTGTCCGGGCGCGGGATCAGTGTGTGTGGCGCGACCTCCAGGTCCAGGCTCCAGAAGCCCTGGTGGCCAAGTATGTAGGCCACCGGCTCGCCGTTGCGCCGACGGGCGATCCAGTCGTCGAACCGCTCGTTGGCCTCGCGCGGCACGATGCGCTCCGGCCAGGTACGCAGGAAGCTGCGCGGCTTGCCCATCGCCGCCGCCAGCAGCAACTCGGTGTCGAGCCGGGCGCTGGGCGAATCGGGCAGTTGGGAATCCTTGAGAAGGGTACAGATAGTGGTCATGTCAGTCGCCCAGGGCCGCCAGTTGATCGGCCTGGTATTCCTGCAGCAGCGGCTCGATCACCTGTTCCACCGCGCCCTCCATCACCTCGCCCAGGGAGTACAGGGTGAGGTTGATGCGATGGTCGGTGACCCGCCCTTGCGGGAAGTTGTAGGTACGGATGCGCTCCGAGCGGTCGCCCGAGCCCACCAGCAGCTTGCGCGTGCTGGCGATCGCCTGCTGCGCCGCGGCCTGCTGCTGGTCGTTGAGCTTGGCCGCCAGCCAGGCCATGGCCTTGGCGCGGTTCTTGTGCTGCGAGCGCTCTTCCTGGCACTCGACCACGATGCCGCTGGGAATGTGGGTGATGCGCACCGCCGAGTCGGTCTTGTTGACGTGCTGGCCGCCGGCACCGGAGGAACGGTAGGTGTCCACCCGCAGGTCGGCCGGGTTGATCTCGATCGCTGCCTGCTCGTCCGGCTCCGGCAGCACCGCGACGGTGCAGGCGGAAGTGTGGATCCGGCCCTGGGATTCGGTTTCCGGCACCCGCTGCACGCGGTGCGCGCCGGACTCGAACTTGAGCTTGGCGTAGACGTTGTCGCCCTCGACCCGGGCAATCACTTCCTTGTAGCCACCGTGCTCGCCCTCGTTCTCCGACAGCGTCTCGACCCGCCAGCCCTGGCGCTCGGCGTAGCGCGAATACATGCGGAACAGGTCGCCGGAGAAGATCGCCGCCTCGTCGCCACCGGTGCCGGCACGGATCTCCAGGAACACGTTGCGGCTGTCGTTGGGATCCTTCGGCAGCAGCATGCGCTGCAGGCTGTCGCCGAGGGCGGCGAGGCGGCCGCGCGCTTCGGCGACCTCCTCCTCGGCGAGGTCGCGCAACTCCGGGTCGCTGTCCTTGAGCAACGCCTGGGCGCCCTCGAGGTCGGCCTGCACCTTGCGGTAGTCGCGGAACGCCAGGATCACCGGTTCGACCTCGGCGTACTCGCGGGAATAGGCGCGGAAGCGGGTCTGGTCACTGATCACCTCGGCGTCGCCGAGCAGCGCCGTCAGTTCTTCGTAGCGATCGCTGAGGACATCCAGCTTTTTCAGCAGAGAAGCTTTCATGCAGGCATAGGTACCGGTCAGTGGCGCGGCGCGCCCTCGTCGAGGGCGAACAGCTCCTGGGCCAGGGCCAGCGCGTCGATGCGGCCCTCGGCGGACATTTTCTTCATCTGCACGCTGGGCGCGTGCAGCAGTTTGTTGGTCAGGCCGCGGGCCAGCTGGGCCATCACCTCGGCGGGGTCGGCACCGTTGGCCAGTTGCCGCTGGGCCTTGCCCAGCTCCTCATCGCGCAGGCGCTCGGCCTGCTGCCGATAGGCGCGCAGCACGTCCACCGCGGCCAGTTCGCGCAGGCGCTGCATGAACTCGGCGACGCCGCTGCCGACCAGTTCCTCGGCGGCCTGGGCAGCGCCCTGGCGGCTCTTGAGATTCTCCGCCACTACTTCGTGGAGGTCGTCGACGCTATAGAGGTAGACGTCGTCCAGTTCGCCGACTTCCGGCTCGATGTCGCGCGGCACGGCGATGTCGACCATGAACATCGGCTTGTGCTTGCGCTGCTTCAGCGCGCGCTCCACGGCGCCCTTGCCGAGGATCGGCAACTGGCTGGCAGTGGAGCTGATGACGATATCGCTGTTGGCCAACTCCTCGGGGATCTCCGAAAGCAGCACCGCATGGGCGCCGAACTGCTCGGCGAGCAGGCTGGCG
The DNA here is from genome assembly GCF_020708595.1 of Pseudomonas sp. 203-8. NCBI lineage: Bacteria > Pseudomonadati > Pseudomonadota > Gammaproteobacteria > Pseudomonadales > Pseudomonadaceae > Pseudomonas > Pseudomonas sp. 203-8. The sequence goes on from NZ_JAJFDF010000005.1 coordinate 442,210, forward strand.
CGCTCCAGGGTGCGGTTGGCCACCACGATGCGCTTCACGCCTTGCTCGAACAGGTGGCGCGCGACCAGGGTGATGGTCTCGCCGGCGCCGATCAGCAGCGCCTGGCTGCGGTGCAGGTCGCTGAAGATCTGCTTGGCCAGGCTCACCGCGGCGAACGCCACGGACACCGGGTTCTCGCCGATGGCGGTATCGGTGCGGACGGTCTTCGCCGTACTGAAGGTGGCCTGGAACAGGCGGCCGAGCAGCGGACCGACGGTGCCGGCCTCGCGCGCGACGGCGTAGGCCGACTTCATCTGGCCGAGGATCTGCGGCTCGCCGAGGACCATCGAGTCGAGGCCGGAGGCCACGCGCATCATGTGGCGCACCGCGTCTTCGTCCTGGTGCACATAGGCGCAGGCGCGCAACTCGTCGAGGGTCAGGCGATGGTAGTCCGCCAGCCAGGCGAGCACGTCGTCCGCGGTCGGATGGTCGATCTCCAGGTAGAGTTCGCTCCGGTTGCAGGTCGACAGGATGGCCGCCTCGCGGCTGGTGGTCAGGCGGCAGAGCTGCTGCAGCGCCTCGACCATCTGTTCCGGAGTGAAAGCCACGCGCTCGCGGACAGCCACCGAGGCGGTCTTGTGATTGATGCCGAGGGCAATGAAGGCCATGCAGGATCGCTGAGCTAATCGGGGAAACGCGCAATTCTCCTACTTCGCCAAGGGCAGGACAACCATTGCCGATGTATTGACCCCATAGACAGCTTCGTCGACGCCCGTCCCGGCCCCCTTGGGCTTGCCGGACGGCTTATGTCATGATGGCGCCACCCTCGCAGGTTCAAGGCCGGCTTTCTTCCTCTATGAACAAATCCCTTGCGCTGCTGACCGTCACGCTGCTGCTCGGCGGCTGCCAGTCACTTATCCACAAGACTCCCGATGGCACCCCGCCGGTGGAAGACACCGCGGTCGAGACCAAGGCCAAGCCGGAAAAGTACGCCTCCTTCAGCGAGGACAGCCTGTATTCGCTGCTGGTGGCCGAACTGGCCGGGCAGCGCAACCGCTTCGACATCGCCCTGAGCAACTATGTGGTGCAGGCGCAGAAAACCCGCGACCCCGGGGTTTCCGAGCGCGCCTTCCGCATCGCCGAATACCTCGGCGCCGACCAGGAAGCCCTCGACACTTCCCTGCTCTGGGCACACAGCGCGCCGGACAACCTCGATGCCCAACGCGCCGCCGCGATCCAGTTGGCCCGCGCCGGGCGCTACGAGGAGTCCATGGTGTACATGGAGAAGGTCCTCAACGGCCAGGGCGACACGCACTTCGACTTCCTCGCCCTGTCTGCCGCGGAGACCGACCCGGATACCCGCGCCGGCCTGCTGCAGAGCTTCGACCACCTGTTGAAGAAATACCCGAACAACGGCCAGTTGCTGTTCGGCAAGGCCCTGCTGCTGCAACAGGACGGCCGCCCGGATGAAGCCCTGACCCTGCTCGAGGACAACTCCGCAAGCCGCCACGAAGTCGCCCCGCTGCTGCTCCGCTCGCGCCTGTTGCAGAGCATGAAGCGCAGCGACGAGGCCCTGCCGCTGCTCAAGGCCGGGATCAAGGAACACCCGGACGACAAACGCGTGCGCCTCGCCTACGCGCGCCTGCTGGTGGAGCAGAATCGCCTGGACGACGCCAAGGCCGAGTTCGCCGGACTGGTCCAGCAATTCCCCGACGACGACGACCTGCGTTTCTCCCTGGCGCTGGTCTGCCTGGAAGCCCAGGCCTGGGACGAAGCCAGGATCTACCTGGAAGAACTGGTCGAGCGCGACAGCCACGTCGACGCCGCCCACTTCAACCTCGGACGCCTCGCCGAGGAACAGAAGGACACCGCGCGTGCCCTCGACGAGTACGGCCAGGTCGGTCCGGGCAATGACTTCCTCCCGGCGCAACTGCGCCAGACCGACGTCCTGCTCAAGGCCGGTCGCGTCGACGAAGCTGCCCAGCGCCTGGACAAGGCGCGCAGCGAGCAACCCGACTACGCCATCCAGCTGTACCTGATCGAAGCCGAGGCGCTGTCCAACAACGACCAGCAGGAAAAGGCCTGGCAGGCCATCCAGGAGGGTCTGAAGCAGTACCCGGAGGACCTCAACCTGCTCTACACCCGCTCGATGCTGGCGGAGAAGCGCAACGACCTGGCGCAGATGGAAAAGGACCTGCGCTTCGTCATCGCCCGCGAGCCGGACAACGCCATGGCCCTCAACGCCCTCGGCTACACCCTGGCCGACCGCACCACCCGCTACGGCGAGGCCCGCGAGCTGATCCTCAAGGCGCACAAGCTGAACCCGGACGACCCGGCGATCCTCGACAGCATGGGCTGGATCAACTATCGCCAGGGCAAGCTGGCCGACGCCGAGCGCTACCTGCGCCAGGCGCTGCAGCGCTACCCCGACCACGAGGTAGCCGCGCACCTGGGCGAAGTCCTCTGGGCCCAGGGGCGCCAGGGCGACGCCCGGGCCATCTGGCGCGAATACCTCGACAAGCAGCCCGACAGCGACGTGCTGCGCCGCACCATCAAGCGCCTGACCGGCGCCGAGACTCCTTGAAACCATGCGTCTACGTCTTTTCCTCGCCGCCTCCGCGCTGGCCCTGCTCAGCGGCTGCGCCGGCCTGACCTCCCACGAAGCCCTGGAAGGCCAGGGCGATGCGCAGACCTGGAAAACCCACAAGCAGCAGCTCAGCGAGCTGGATGCCTGGCAGATCGACGGCAAGGTCGGCATCCGCGCCCCGCGCGACTCCGGCAGCGGCACCCTGTTCTGGCTGCAGCGCCAGGGCTACTACGACATCCGCCTGTCCGGCCCGCTCGGCCGCGGCGCAGCACGCCTGACCGGGCGTGAAGGCGCGGTGAGCCTGGAAGTCGCCGGTCAGGGCCGCTACCAGGCGGAGTCCCCGGAAGCACTGCTGGAAGAACAACTAGGCTGGCGCCTGCCGGTCTCGCACCTGCTCTGGTGGGTACGCGGCCTCCCGGCGCCGGACAGCAAGAGCCGCCTGACCCTCGACGCCGACAGCCGCCTGGCGCGCCTGGAACAGGACGGCTGGCAGATCGAATACTCCCGCTACGCCGAACAGAACGGCTACTGGCTACCCGAGCGCCTGAAACTGCACGGCCAGGACCTCGACGTCACCCTGGTGATCAAGGACTGGCAGCCGCGCCAGCTCGGCCGCTGACATGAGCGTGCGCCTCAGCCTGCCAGCCCCGGCCAAGCTCAATCTGTTCCTGCATATCCTCGGCCGCCGCGACGATGGCTATCACGAGTTGCAGACCCTGTTCCAATTCCTCGACCACGGCGACGAGCTGCATTTCGAAGCCCGCCAGGACGGCCAGGTACGCCTGCACACGGAAATCGCCGGGGTGCCGCACGACAGCAACCTGATCGTGCGCGCCGCGCGCGGGCTGCAGGAAGCCTCCGGCAGCCCGCAAGGCGTCGACATCTGGCTGGACAAGCGCTTGCCCATGGGGGGCGGCATCGGCGGCGGCAGCTCCGACGCCGCCACGACGCTCCTGGCCTTGAACCATCTCTGGCAACTCGGCTGGGACGAGGACCGCATCGCCGCCCTGGGCCTGCGCCTGGGCGCCGACGTGCCGGTCTTCACCCGCGGACGCGCGGCTTTCGCCGAGGGCGTGGGCGAAAAGCTTACCCCGGTGGACATCCCGGAGCCCTGGTATCTCGTCGTGGTTCCGCAAGTACTTGTCAGCACAGCAGAAATTTTTTCAGATCCACTGTTGACACGCGATTCTCCCGCCATTAAAGTGCGCACCGTTCTCGAGGGGGACAGCCGAAACGACTGTCAGCCGGTAGTCGAGAGGCGTTACCCAGAAGTTCGTAACGCTTTGATCTTGCTAAACAAATTTGTTTCAGCTAGATTAACCGGCACTGGAGGTTGTGTGTTTGGGAGCTTCCCAAACAAAGCTGAAGCTGATAAAGTCTCGGCCCTTCTTCCAGGCCACCTTCAGAGGTTCGTCGCCAAAGGAAGCAACATCTCGATGTTGCACCGGAAGCTGGAAACTCTGGTCTGAGAAAGGAATGCCGAAACGGCATTCGAGCAATACCACAGGGGCGTCGCCAAGCGGTAAGGCAGCAGGTTTTGATCCTGCCATGCGTTGGTTCGAATCCAGCCGCCCCTGCCATTTTCCTCTTCTGTATTTCATCCGGATCCCTTCGGTCGACACAGGTACCTGTAGCGTGTCCAAGATGATGGTCTTCACGGGGAACGCTAACCCCGATCTTGCACGACGCGTCGTGCGTCAGCTGCACATTCCTCTTGGCGATGTTTCAGTTGGCAAATTCTCCGATGGCGAAATCAGCGTCGAAATCAACGAAAACGTCCGCGGCAAGGACGTATTCCTGATTCAGCCGACCTGCGCGCCGACCAACGACAACCTGATGGAACTGGTGGTGATGGCCGATGCCTTCCGCCGCTCCTCGGCCACTCGTATCACCGCTGTCATCCCCTACTTCGGCTATGCCCGCCAGGATCGCCGTCCGCGTTCCGCCCGCGTGGCCATCAGCGCCAAGGTAGTGGCCGACATGCTGACCGTCGTCGGGGTCAACCGTGTCCTCACGGTCGACCTGCACGCGGATCAGATCCAGGGCTTCTTCGATATCCCGGTAGACAACATCTACGGTTCCCCCGTGCTGGTGGACGATATCGAAGACCAGCGCTTCGAGAACCTGATGATCGTCTCCCCGGACATCGGCGGCGTGGTGCGCGCGCGCGCCGTGGCCAAGTCCCTGGGCGTTGACCTTGCGATCATCGACAAGCGTCGTCCCAAGGCCAACCAGTCCGAAGTGATGCACATCATCGGTGACGTCGAAGGCCGTACCTGCGTACTGGTAGACGACATGGTCGATACCGCCGGCACCCTCGGTCACGCCGCCAAGGCCCTGAAAGAGCACGGCGCCGCCAAGGTCATCGCCTACTGCACCCACCCGGTGCTGTCCGGCCGTGCCATCGAGAACATCGAGAAATCCGTACTGGACGAGCTGGTGGTGACCAACACCATCCCGCTGTCCGCCGCTGCCCAGGCCTGTGGCCGCATCCGCCAGCTGGACATCGCTCCGGTCGTTGCGGAAGCCATGCGCCGGATCAGCAACGAAGAATCGATCAGCGCGATGTTCCGCTGAGGCCCAGCCTCGACGAACGCGCCTGAACGAAAACGCCCCGCTCCGGCGGGGCCTTTGAAATCGCCCGAACGCTGGTCGCAAGCGTTCGGGCGCATTGTTATTTTTGGAGATACACAATGGTCGACTTTATTCTGAATGCCCAAGTGCGTTCCGATCTGGGGAAAGGTGCGAGCCGCCGCCTGCGTCGTAACGCCGGTCTGGTTCCTGCTGTCGTTTACGGCGGCGACAAAGAGCCCCAGTCCGTAACCCTGGAACTGCGCGAAATCGCCAAGCTCCTGGAAAACGAGGCTGCCTTCAGCCACGTGATCGCCCTGAACGTTGGCGGCGCCAAGGAAACCGTACTGATCAAGGCCCTGCAGCGCCATCCGGCGAAAGGCTTCGTGATGCACGCCGACTTCCTGCGCGTGGTCGCCGACCACAAGCTGACCGCCCACGTACCGCTGCACTTCATCAACGAAGAAGTAGCCGTTGGCGTCAAGCAAGCCGGTGGCGAGATCTCCCACACCATCTCCGAAGTCGAAGTTTCCTGCCTGCCGAAAGACCTGCCGGAATTCATCGAAGTCGACATGGCCAAGGTCGAGCTGGGCCAGATCGTTCACCTGTCGGACCTCAAGGCTCCGAAAGGCGTCGAGCTGGTACAACTGGCCCACGGCAACGACCTGGCCGTTGCCAACATCCACGCTTCCCGCGTGGTGAAGGAAGAAGGTAGCGAAGAAGGCGCCGCCGAGTAATTCATTACTCGATCGCCTTTTTATAGAGAGGGGCTCCCGTCGTGACTGCCGTACAACTGATCGTTGGCCTGGGAAACCCGGGTCCTGAATACGACCAGACCCGGCATAACGCGGGGGCCCTTTTCGTTGAGCGCCTGGCGCATGCCCAGGGCGTCAGCCTCGTGGCTGACCGCAAGTATTTCGGCCTGGTCGGCAAGTTCAGCCACCAGGGCAAGGACGTTCGTCTGTTGATCCCGACCACCTACATGAACCGCAGCGGCCAGTCCGTAGCGGCGCTGGCGGGATTCTTCCGGATCGCCCCGGACGCCATCCTGGTGGCCCACGACGAACTCGACATGCCCCCTGGCGTCGCCAAGCTCAAGACCGGCGGCGGACACGGCGGGCACAACGGGTTGCGCGACATCATCGCCCAGCTCGGCAATCAGAATTCTTTCCATCGCCTGCGGCTTGGCATCGGCCATCCGGGGCACAGCAGCCTGGTTTCCGGTTACGTGCTCGGCCGCGCCCCGCGCAGCGAGCAGGAACTGCTCGACACCAGCATCGACTTCGCCCTCGGCGTGCTGCCGGAAATGCTCGCCGGGGACTGGACCCGGGCGATGCAGAAGCTGCACAGCCAGAAGGCCTGAACCACTTTTCTAGCGCCTGTCTGAGCGCGAGGGACATAGCATGGGATTCAACTGCGGCATCGTCGGCCTGCCCAACGTCGGCAAGTCCACCCTGTTCAACGCCCTGACCAAATCCGGTATCGCGGCGGAAAACTTCCCGTTCTGCACCATCGAGCCGAACAGCGGCATCGTGCCGATGCCCGACGCGCGCCTGAACGCCCTGGCCGAGATCGTCAAGCCCGAGCGCGTACTGCCGACCACCATGGAATTCGTCGACATCGCCGGCCTGGTGGCGGGCGCCTCCAAGGGTGAGGGCCTGGGCAACAAGTTCCTCGCCAACATCCGCGAGACCGACGCCATCGCCCACGTGGTGCGCTGCTTCGAAGACGACAACGTGATCCACGTGTCCAACAGCGTCGACCCCAAGCGCGACATCGAGATCATCGACCTCGAACTGATCTTCGCCGACCTCGACAGCTGCGAGAAGCAACTGCAGAAAGTCGCCCGCAACGCCAAGGGCGGCGACAAGGAAGCCCTGGCCCAGAAGGCCCTGCTGGAAAAGCTCATCCCCCACTTCACCGAGGGCAAGCCGGCGCGTTCGCTGCTGAAGAACCTCGGTGACGAGGAGAAGCGCCTGGTGCGCAGCTTCCACCTGCTGACCAGCAAGCCGGTGATGTACATCGCCAACGTCGCCGAGGACGGCTTCGAGAACAACCCGCACCTGGATGTGGTGAAGGCCATCGCCGAGGAAGAAGGCGCGGTGGTGGTGCCGGTGTGCAACAAGATCGAAGCCGAGATCGCCGAGCTGGAAGACGGCGAAGAGAAGGACATGTTCCTCGAGTCCCTCGGTCTCGAGGAACCCGGCCTGAACCGTGTGATCCGTGCCGGCTACGGCCTGCTCAACCTGCAGACCTACTTCACCGCCGGGGTGAAGGAAGTCCGCGCCTGGACCGTCCGCGTCGGCGCCACCGCCCCGCAGGCCGCCGGCGTGATCCACACCGACTTCGAGAAAGGCTTCATCCGCGCCGAAGTGGTCGCCTACGACGACTTCATCCAGTTCAAGGGCGAACAGGGCGCCAAGGAAGCCGGCAAATGGCGCCTGGAAGGCAAGGACTACATCGTCAAGGACGGCGACGTGATGCATTTCCGCTTCAACGTGTAATCCCCTTCCCGTCCCAGGAAAGCCCCGGCCAAGCGCCGGGGCTTTTCGCTCCTACCCCTCCCCATCGCCCTCTCTCCGGCGATCCGACCCCTTCCGTCTAAACGATTGAAAGATCAGAAAATTATCTAGCCCCAGGGGTTGACAGCCCCGCCCGAGATACGGAAAATGCGCGCCACTCGGCTACATAGCTCAGTCGGTTAGAGCGCAGCATTCATAATGCTGATGTCCCAGGTTCAAGTCCCGGTGTAGCCACCATATTTTTCAAGGGGTTAGCGCAAGCTAACCCCTTTTTGTTTTGGTCGGCAGACTACAAACCGACTACAAACCGTCTACGCCCCCCTTTACCGATTTACGGTTCGCATAAAAAAGCCCCGCATCTGCGGGGCTCTACGATCAACGTCACTGCTATCCGTGAGCAAGCAGCGGCTCAATCTCATGTTCGATCTGCTTGCCATTCGCCGCATAAGCAGTTGCTAACGAATACTCACTCTGGAGATTCATCCAGAACTGAGCGGACGTATCAAAGTAACGCCCCAGACGAATCGCCATATCTGCGGAGATACCACGCTGCTCACGAACGATATCGTTCACTGTCGGAGCGGAGACTTTCAAAGCGCGTGCTAGAGCAGCTGGAGAGATATCCAACTCCATCAGAAACTCATCGCGCAATATTTCCCCGGGATGGATGGGGCGCATACCATTGGTAGCCATGGTCCACCTCCTCAGTGGTAATCAACTATTTCGACTTCTTCGGGACCCGCATCCGTCCAGACGAAACAGACACGCCACTGGTCATTGATCCTGATGCTATGTTGGCCCGCCCGCTTTCCCTGCAACGGCTCCAACCGGTTTCCAGGTGGAGAGCGCAGGTCTCGAAGCTCCCTAGCCGCATGAAGCATTGCGAGCTTACGCGTAGCGACTGTGAGGATCGCTCCCCACCGCCTCGAAAGACCCGTCTCAAAAAGCTGACGAGTCTCGTCGCAGCGAAAGGTCAGAATCATTCATTAACCCTTAACGTTAAGCGTTAATTTCACTACAGACTACCACAGATCCTCATGTGGTCAATTTGTAGCCAGACTGAGTAATCGGAGAAAAGCGCATCGCCGATTCCAAGTGCTCCGGCGACAGATGTGCATACCGCATCATCATCGAGGAATGCCCGAGGATCCGCTGTAGGGCCACGCCATGCGCAGCGCCCCGTGTCAGGCATTTCATCTTGCTTTGGATGCCAGGCATGCCTCATTGAAACAGTTCGAATCATTTGATAATCATTATCGATTTGTTTAGCTTTGCCGCCCATCAAAACAACAGCAACTCGGAAATCTCCTCATGCCCCGCTCCATCCCTTTGCGCCCGGCTCCCCTGGCGCTTTCCCTGTCCCTCTTCGCTTCGTTTTCCGCTCCTGCGCTGGCTGCCGATCCGGTGGAGCAGCAGATGGTAGTGATCGGCTCGCGCGCGCCGACCAGCATCAGCGAGTTGCCCGGCACGGTCTGGGTGATCGAGCGCGAGCAACTGGACCAGCAGACCCAGGCCGGCGTGCCGCTGAAGGAGGCGTTGGGACAATTGATCCCGGGCCTGGATATCGGCTCCCAGGGTCGTACCAACAACGGCCAGAACCTGCGCGGACGCAGCGTACTGGTGATGATCGACGGGGTGTCGCTGAACAGTTCACGGGGCATCAGCCGGCAGTTCGACTCCATCGACCCATTCAACATCGAGCGCATCGAGGTGATGTCCGGCGCCAGCGCGGTGTACGGCGGCGGCGCCACCGGCGGGATCATCAACATCGTGACCAAGAAGGGCGTCGGCGGCGACACTCGCTTCAACACCGAGCTGGGCGCCCGCAGCGGCTTCCAGAGCCATGAGGACCACGACCTGCGCGCGGCGCAGTCGATCAGCGGCGGCAACGACCTGTTCAACGGCCGCCTGGCCATCGCCTACCAGAAGAACGGCGCGGCCTACGACGGCAGTGGCGACCAGGTACTGACGGACATCACCCAGACCGACCTGCAGTACAACAGGTCGGTGGACCTGATGGGCAGCCTTGGCTTCACTTTCGCCAATGGCCACAGCCTCGATCTCGGCCTGCAGTACTACGACTCCGGCTACGACGGCGACCGCGGCCTCGATCTTGGGCGCAACTTCGACGCCCTGCGCGGACGGGCACCCTATTCGATCAAGGGCGGCGTCGACCTCGACCGCGAGCCGGAGAGCAAGCGCCATCAGTTCAACGCCACCTACCACGCGCCGGAAGTGCTGGGTCACGACCTCTACCTGCAGGCCTACTACCGCAACGAGAAGATGGCCTTCAATCCCTTCCCTACCATCCGCTACAGCAATAGCGGCGCGATCAACTACGGCACCTCCTACTACTCGGCCTCGCAGCAGGACACCGACTACTACGGGATGAAACTGGCCCTGGTGAAGACCTGGGAGCGCGCCAGCCTGACCTACGGGGTGGACCTGGACCGGGAAAAATTCACGTCCGACCAGATGCTCTTCAACCTGCCGCTCGCCGCCGCCAGCGGCGGGCTGGTAGCCAGTGAACAGGCCAAACTGGGCCGCTACCCGGACATCGATACCGACAGCCGCGCCTTCTTCCTCCAGGGCAGTTGGAAGGCCACCGACGACCTGACCCTGAGCGCCGGCGTGCGGCGCCAGTCGATGAGCACCGACGTCAGCGACTTCGTTGCGGCGAACCAGCAGATCCTCATCGCCAACGGCCTCGGCAAGACCGCCGACGCGGTTCCGGGCGGGAGCAAGGACTACGACGTCAACCTGGTCAACGTCGGCGCCATCTACAAGCTGAACCTGCAACAACAGGTCTGGGCCAACTACAGCGAAGGCTTCGAGCTGCCGGATCCGGCCAAGTACTACGGTTTCGGACGCTACGGCGCAGCCGACGGCAATGGCCACTACCCGCTGTTGCAGGGGGTCAGCGTGAACGACTCGCCGCTGGACGGGATCAAGACCAAGCAGGTCGAGCTGGGCTGGCGGCACACCGACGGTGCCCTGGATACCCAGGTGGCGGCGTTCTATTCCTGGTCGGACAAGAGCATCAAGTACGACTCGAAGACCCTGGCGGTGCTGCAGCAGGACACCAAGAAGCGCAACTACGGCCTGGAGGGCCAGGCTACCTACTGGCTGGACGATCACTGGCAGGTCGGCGTCAACGGCCTGGCCATCCGCTCCCAGGAGAAGGTCGACGGCCGCTGGCTGAAGCAGGACGTGACCTCGGCCAGCCCGTCCAAGGCCGGCGCCTTCGTCGGCTGGAAGGACGACCAGCGCAGCCTGCGCCTGCAGGGCGTGCGCACCTTCAACCTGAACGACGAGCCGGGCAACAAGATCGACGGCTACGCGCTGTTCGACCTGCTCGGCACCCAGGCGCTGCCGGTGGGCACCCTCACCGCGGGCATCCAGAACCTGCTGGACAAGGACTACACCACGGTCTGGGGACAACGCGCGCAGGTCTACTACGGCGGGCTCGCACCAGCGGGACTGTTCGACTACAAGGGACGGGGGCGGACCTACAGCCTGACGTATAGCGTGGAGTTCTGAAGCCGTCCTCGACAGTTCCCCTGTCCCTCCAGGGAGAGGGGAACTCGTGGGAAAGAGCTTCCGCCTCTCTCAGCAGCAACCGCCCAGCGGACTCAAGCGATACTGCGGCGGCAACTGGTCGAGGCCGCTGACGGTGACGTTGAGGTTCTTCCACAGGCCATCCTTGATCCCGTAGATGCAGCCATGCACGGACAGCGACTGGCCGCGGTGCCAGGCGTTCTGGACGATGCTGGTGTGGCTGACGTTGGCCACCTGCTGGATCACGTTGAGCTCACAGAGGCGATCGACGCGCTCTTCCTCGGTCGGCAACTGCTCCAGGTGCTCGCGGTATTCGTAGGCGAGGTCGCGAATGCTGCGCAGCCAGCCGTCGATCAGGCCGAGCTGGTCGTTGTGCAGGGAGGCGCGCACGCCGCCGCAGCCGTAGTGGCCGGTGACCAGGATGTGCTTGACCTTGAGCACGTCGACGGCGAACTGGATCACCGACAGGCAGTTGAGGTCGGTGTGCAGCACGACGTTGGCGACGTTGCGATGGACGAACAGGTCGCCGGGCAGCATGCCGACGATTTCGTTGGCCGGCACCCGCGCGTCGGAGCAGCCGATCCAGAGGTACTCGGGGGTCTGCTGGCGGGCCAGCTTGGCGAAGAAGTCCGGGTCTTCCTGCTTGATCGCTTCGGCCCAGCGGACGTTGTTCTCGAACAGTTGCTGCAAGTCGCTCATGGCATGCCCCTCGTTTGACCGGTGCAGCACCTTAAGGAAGGCGATGCCCGTTTGACAAGCGTCACAGCGCGGCGTGGCTACGCCACCAGCGCTGCTGCGCCAGCGGCTGCATGGCGACCTGATCATGCCAACAGGCGTGCCAGGCGGCGGCGTCCTCTGCCAGGCGCGGCCAGTCGGGCTGTTCGAGGTCGGCGAAGAGTTCCCGTTCCAGCCAATCACGGCCGCTGCGCAGGAGCCGGCGGAAGGCGCGGTCGGTGAGCGCGCGGCGGTGCACCGCCTCGAAGCGCCACCAGGGGGACTCCTGTACCGCCTCGCGCGGCTGGCTGAGCACGGCGGCGCCGGAGGCCGGATCGAAGGACAGCGGCTGGAACAGTCCCAGGCACGGCGCCGAAGTACCGGTGGCGGCCAGCAACGGGCCGTCGTCGCGCAAGCGGGCGACCAGACTGGCGGTGGTCTGCGAAGGCCGCCAGAAGCTGCCGGCGTGCATGCATACCTGGCGGTTGTTGTGGCGGCGGAAGTGGTCCCCGCGCGGGCCATGGTGGCGCAGCGCGGCGAACAGCGCGTGCCAGTCCGGCTCACCAGGCAGGCTGTCGAGGAAGCGCTGGTTGATCCGACAGCGCCGGTGCGCGCCGCCGACCCAGGGTAGCAGGCGGGTGTCGAAGACCCGCGCGAAGTGGAAGTCGCCGCGACCATCCCAGCAGCCCTGGCGGCGAGCCTGGTCCTCGAGGTCGCGGCTGCACAGGTCGAATTCGTGGCCAAGGGTCAGGGCGTTGGAGATGGCCCAGCGCTCGACCTTCTTCGCCGCCCACAGGTTGCCGGCGGTTTCCAGCACCCAGGCTTCGCCGGGGTCGGCGATGAGGAAGCTGTTGTCGTAGCGGATGCGCTTGTCGCGGTAGCCGGCCGGGCCGCCCTGGCCGTAACGCTGCAACAACCCGGTGATCACCTCTAGCGCCTCGCGGGCGCTGGCGCCGCGCTCCAGTCCCAGGCGCAGCAGGTCCATGCCGAGCAGCGCGGTGCCGCGCTGACGGGTCAGCTTGGTGAACACCGCTTCGTTGCCGATGGCCACGCCGTGCTCATTGACGCCCATTTCCGCGCCCCAGATCCAGCTCGGCTGGCTGATCACCAGCGCATGTCGCTGGGCGGCCTGGGGAATGTCGAGGTAGGTGGTGCGCAAGCGCGCTTCCGGATCGTTGCGCACCGCCGGCAGGCGCAGCAGACGCTGCGGTTCGGCGGGCTCGCGGTCGCTGTTCTTGGCGAACCAGGTCTGGCCCTGGTGGCGAAGGATCAGGGTGTCGCACATGGGGGGCTCCAGTCTGCGCATCCTGCCACCGGCCGCTGTCGACCTGACTTCGCACTCCCGCGAAGGGTTACCGCATGAAGGGACCTGCCTGCGGTATGCAGGCGAGAATCGGAATGCTGGTAAGGGTACGGCGGTGCCAGAAGGCCAGCCAGCTACTCCAAGTGATAGCTAGTTGCCGGCAGGGAAGCGGAACAAGCCTCAGTCGAACAGGGTACAGGCCATGACCAGGGCGTCTTCGCGCCCGCCGACGGCGGGGTAGTAGTCGCGACGGCGGCCGATCTCGTTGAAACCGTAGCGTTCGTAGAGGCGGTAGGCGGCCTGGTTGGAAGCGCGCACTTCGAGGAAGCATTCGCGAGCCTGGTGGCCGGCCGCCTCGCGCATCAGGTGTTCGAGCAGGCGCAGACCGAGGCCACGCCCCTGGCTTTCGGGCTTCACCGTGATATTCAGCAGGTGCGCCTCGTCGAGGATGATCTGGATGACGCCATGGCCGACCTGCTGGCTACCCTCGAACATCAGCCAGCAATGGTAGTTCTTCAGGCCTTCGCTGAAGATGCCACGGGTCCAGGGGTGGCTGAAGGCGGCATATTCGATTTTCAGCACGGCATCGAGGTCCGCCTCGGTCATCGGGCGGAAGGAAATCGCATCGCTCATTGAATCTCGCTCGACCAGCGCTGACGGACACGGCGCATGGCGCGCCACAGCTCGCCCTTGAGGGCGGGTTCTTCCATGAGGGCTTCCAGGCCCGGCACGGCCCAGGTTGCGCCCAGACCGTCCACCTGCAGTTCGCGGAACAGGCTGCCCTCGTCGCCCTCGCCGGCGAAGCGGATCGCCGGCAGGCCGACCAACCACAGGCAGCGGCTACGCTCGCTCTCCTCCATGCGCGCGGCGACGAAGCTCTGGACGAACTCCAGGGCCGCCTGCGGCCCCTGGTCGAGGTTGCCGCGCGCCAGCAGCGGCCAGCGTACCGGTTCGCCGATCAGCCGCGGGCTGTCCGGCAGGCCGGCGGCGCGCAGCAGGTCGCGCAGCAGCAGGTAACCCGGATCGCGGCTGGCGAAGGGTTCGCCGGTGGGCAGTTCGACCAGCAGGGTGCAGGAGCCCGCCTGCAGCAGTTGCAAGGCGAAGCGCGGCGGCGGGGCCTGGACCGCCGGCGGCTCGGCCGGGGCCTCTTCGACCGGCGCGACCGGCTCGGCTTTCTTCGCCACCGGGGCGCCCGGCTTCGGCAGGCTGATCGGAATCCCCCGGCCTTCCGCGGGCGCGGCAGGAGCCACGCTTGGCGCGCTGGCCGGCACCTCGGCTTGCGGGACGCGGGCCTGCGGCGCATCGATCGCGGCGCGCGCACGCACAGGCACCGCCGGCTCTTCCCGGGGCGGGGTCTCCAGCAACTCCGGCCGCGAGGGTGCGGCGAACGGCAACGGCTGGCGGGGCAGCCAACTGGTTATCTGCATCGCGCCCAGGAAGGCGCGGCGACGCTGTTCTTCGATCAAATCTCGGGCACCGGCAAATAGGCGATGCGCGGGGACGGTTTCGCCCCCGGCGTTCAGGCAGGCAATGATAGCGGTTCTTCGACCTCGGCGGAGCGGCTTTGTCCCGCCATGCGACGGTTCGCCCTCAACGCGGGGCGACGGTGAAGATATTGACGTTGCCCTGCAGCTTGAGGGTGCCGTCGATGCGTGCGCTGACCAGGTTGGTCTGCACCAGCCCGGGATCGGTACCGCGCGCCTTGTTGGCGCCAGCGATGGTGAAGCGCAGGTCCTGGAAGCTGGTGTCCTTCAGGCCGACGCGCAGCACCGGGCGGTTGAAGGCGGCGCCGTCGCCGCCGAAGCCGTCCTTGATGGTCACCACGTCCAGGGTGACTTCGTCGAAGCTGAACTTGCCGCTGATATCGTCGATCACCAGGTAGTTGTTGCCGCTGCCGGCCGGCTGGATCGCCAGGCGCGCGCCGCAGCCGCCGGCGCAGCGCGTCTGCGAAGGATTTTCCTGGAGATTGAGCGAGGCGCTGATGCTGATCCCGGCCTGGCCGACCACGTCGTCCAGATCGCTATCGCCCAGCGAGCGCAACTCGGCCCCGGCCGATGCGCTGAACAGCAGCGCCAGCGCCGCGAGGATGCCGATGCCGCCTGCCAGTGGATGAGTCTGCTTGGCCATGTGCTGCGTACCTCGTTTCCCGCCGCCACCTCAGAGGTTGTGCGACGTCACCTTCAGGTAGTTGAAGCTGAGCCCGGATATCTCGTTGCGGCCCATGTTGTAGCCGCCGGTCGGTACCTGCCCGTAGCCTGGCCGGGTACCGCCGATGTTGAGGTTCTCGATCACCAGGCTGGTGCGCGGCGCATTGGCGTAGAAGTCAGCGGCGTTGGCCAGGGTCAGCTTGGGCAGTTCGAAAGTGAAGTTGCCGTCGGCGGTGACCGAGAACAGCAACGGCTGCGACTTCCCGTAGCCAAGCGCGACGCTGGCATAGGCGTTGGTCAGGTAGACGGTGCGCGCGGCCTGCTCGGCGGCGCTGACGCAACTGGGCGAGCCAGCACCGCAGGACATGATCTCGAAAGTCTTGGCGTAGAGGTTCAGGCGCATCTCGCCAACCAGTTGGCTGCGTGCGTTGGCGCCCCAGAAGCGCAGGTAGGAACCGTCCATCGCCAGTTCGGAGAAGTCCAGGTTGAGCACATCGGTGCGCGTGGAAGTGACGCCGAAGTCGAAGCGGATGCCGGCGTCGACCTTTTCGCTGGCCCGGCTCGAGCAGTTGCTGCCGGCACCGGCGTAACCAGCGATGCACGGCTGGCCGCCGGCGCCGCTCACCAGGCTGGGGAAAGCCAGCTCGATCACGTCCGCGGTGTCCGGCAAGGTGCTGACCACCCGCCCGTCGTCGAGCTGGGTGGTCAGCACCGAACCCTTGGCCAGATTCAGCTTGAACGGGAAATTGAGACGGCCGAGAGTCACCGGCGCCAGGGTGCTGCCCTTGTTGCTGCCAGTGGCGGCGACGTACAGCTCCTTTACCGTAATCGGCACGTTCTGCCCGGTGGCGGTGTTGGTCACGCCATTGATCGCGATGGTGGCCTTGTTGCCGTCGACCATGGCGCTGTCGAGGACGAAGCCGATGCCGGCACCCTGCACGTCCGACAGTTGCTCGTCGTCGAGCGCTGTCATCTCGGCATGGGCGAAGGGGGCGGCCAGCAGGGCCGCGAGCAGGCAGGCGCGACTCATCTCAGCAGCCCTTGTTCAGGCCGCCCAGGCAGGTGTCCTGCCGTGGAATGCCATTGAAGGCCTGACCGAAGTCGACCTTGATCGGCGCCGTTCCATCGGCGTTGCGCGACATGTTGAGGAAGGCACCGGCCAGCGCGGCGACCAGCTTGGAGGGATCCTGCTGGTCGCGCCACTGGACGTTCTGGCTCTGCATCGAGATGAAGAAGCCTTTCGACGAGTCGATGAAGTTCTGCGCGTTGTTCGGATCCACGGTGCCGATCGGGAACGACTGGTACTGGGCCAGGTTGAAGCATGTCTGGGCGCCCATCAGCTTGCAGTCGTTGGAGGTCAGGAAGGGCAGCAGGACGTTCACCAGGCTGCCGATGATGGTGCTGTCGTGCATGTCCAGGGCCGTGCCGTTCTTCAGGCCGATCATGGCAGCGCGGATCGGGTCGGGGTTGCCGGAGCTGTTCACCAGCTCTGCCTGGGCGGTGTACTGAGAGCTGCCGGTGAGAGTGATGGCGGTCTTCGCCGCCAGGCAGTCGAGGGCCAGCAGGCCGCAGGAAATGCTGCCTCCCAGTTGGCTGCCGGTGCCGTACAGGTCCACCGGCACGTTGCCGGTGAGGGTTTTGATATCGCCCGAGAGGTAGCCCTTGGCTTCGCCGAAACCGATACGGATGCCGACCATCTTGCTGCCGTCGTAGGCGAACTCGATGTAGGGATTGCTGATGAGGAACGGGTTGATCGCGCCGGTGGTGTCGTTGACCGTGCCCAGGGCGAAGTTGTCGATGGCGATGTCGGCACTGCCGGCAAGCTCGCCGCTGCGGTTGTACTGGCCCAACTGCAGCTTCTTCATGTTCAGTTGGGTCTCGATGTCGGCGCCGAAGTTGATGCGGGTGAAGTTCAGTCCGTTGGCAGCGTCGGTGGTGAGGTTGATGAAGGCCTGGCCGACCACGTCGGAAAGCTGGTCGTCGTCCAGCGACTCCATCCTCGCCTGGGCGGTGGCAGCCAGCAGACCGGCGCCGCAGAACAGCGCGCAACGCAGCAGGAAGGGCAGACGACGGGACATGGGCTCACCTCTTGTTCTTCTCGTGGCCGACGGCAGAGACACTGCGACCTGTAGTCACTATAGAAAGCCCCGGGCGAATCGGGGCCGACCCATAGTCGAGAAAAACCGGCGAACGACGCGGTCGCCGCGCTCGCTGCAGCGGATGAGCGGTCGCTCGGCCAGGATGGATGTTACCCATCGTCACACGGGGGTAACGTCAGCCTTTCACTGCTGGCGGAACAGGCCGATCAGATGGTCGGCGATGGCGCCCTTGATGGCGTTGAGGCTGAGCAGGGAGTGTGCGCTGAGGCGGGCGGGGTTGATCCGGTGCAGGTGTAGCGAGGGCATGCGCGCTTCGTACTCGCGCAGGTCGCCCTTGACCAGGATCGGCAGGAACACGTCGTCGTGAGCCTGGTAACGCTGGATCAGCAGTTTCAACCCTTCCTGGAACGGCAATTCCTTCGACGCCACCAGGCGGTGCTCGCCGGGAATCTTCAGGTAGAGCCCGCGATAGCCCATGGTCTCGCCCGGCAGGATATGGATCCCGGTGGGCTCCACCGCGGCCAGCGGGATATCGTGGAAGGTGTCGTGCCAGGCCTGCTCGCTGGGCAGGATGGTGATGCCGCCATGGTCGCTCTCGGGAATCACGAAGCTGTAGTTGCTGTAGAGCTTCTCGACATAGGCCGAGTAGATGCACAGGCGGTTCTCGAAACGTTTGAGGAAGGCGATCGCCTCGCTGCGGTTGGTGATGGCATCCAGGTCCCAGGCAAGGTCACCCTGGTTCTGCAGTTCGGCCCAGCGGGCCTCGGCGTAGGCGGCGTCGTTCAAGAGTCGGCATTCATTTGGAATAGACAGGCCAGGGGACTTCAGCAGAAAGCGTGCCAGCCCCTGGAAGCCCCATTCCCCGGACCAGGCGGGGCAGGAAAGTCCTTACGCAGTCATAAACTGCCGCTTTTCGACACTTCGGTGATAGCCAGATGCCATCCACCGATACCGGGCCCGTACCTGCGCCGCAGACGTGTCGACGGCCTGCATCGCACTCATCGGCGGCGTCTGCGTCGCCCGTGCCTTTGCAGTACAATCGGCGCTTTTTCCACGGACCGGCCCTCCCGATGATCGACCCCCGACGCGTACTGCGTGCGCTTGCCGAACACTGGGCCCTGCTCGAGCCTCTCTGCGAGCGCTTCGATGCCGGCACCCTGAGCCTGGCGGAACTGCGCAGCCAGTTGAACACCCAGTTACCGGAAAGCAACCCGGCGGAAATCACCGCCCTGCTCGACCAGTGGATCCGCCTGGATATCCTGGTCCCGGTGGCCAAGAGCCCCAACCGTTTCGAGCTGAACGCGCAGATCCACGACTTCCTCGCCTACCTGCGCCACGAGCATCGCCTTGGTCTGTGCCTGGAGATCGAGGCCTACCTGCGCCATCTGGAGCGCCTCGCCGGGTACATCCAGGACGCCTTCGAGACCCGCGACAGCCAGGACCTGGCGCGCCAGCTGCGACTGCTCGACATGCGCGTGCGCGATGTACTGAAGAAGCTCGGCAATGACGAGCAGGCACTGATCGGCGTGGCCGAGCGGGCCAAGACCAGCGACCGGCAGATTCCCCTGGCGCAGCGCTACGCGGAGGTCCTGGCGACCTGGGACGAGTACGTCGAGCCGATGATCCAACTGGTCAGCGCCGACGGCGCCTTCGAGCAGGGCGTGCGGCGGGTCGAACAGGTCCTGCTGCGCCTGCTCGGCGAACAGCAGCGCCTCGGCCACCTGGTCGACGACGACCTGGTGCTGCGCACCCACGCGCGCATCCTCGAGATGCAGACCAACGCCCAGCTGACCTTGCGCCGCGCCCGCGAATTATTGCTGCCGCTGCGCGAGGAAGCGCGCCGGCACAACGCGGTGACCCGTGGCGCCGCCCTGGCGCTGGCGGCGATCCGGCGCAAGGGCCTGGATGCCGTGCCGCAGGCGGCGATGCCGCTGTTCACCCGGCCGCAGAGCACCTTCCTCGGCACCGCCTCGCAGGTCGAGAGCTACGTCTTCGCCCTCGCCCGCTTCGAGCCGAAGCCGGCGCAGTTCCCCAAGTCCAGCGGCACGCGCAAGAGCAACGGGCCGGCGCGACCACCGCGGACCGCGCGGGAAATGATCGAACGCTGCCAGGCGGCGCTGCCGCTGCCGGACCTCATGCAATGGCTGCTGGCCCAGGAACCGGACGGCGCCACCGACGAGTTGCTCTACTGGTTCTCCCGGCTGTCGCGCGACGCGCGCTTCCAGCGCGAACGCCTGCAACGCCGCGAGTACGAAACCACCGAACATTGCGTCAGCCTCTGCTCCTTCGCCCTGAACCCCGCCGCCAAGGACAAGGGCCAGGCCAGGGACGCAGACACCCTTTCCGCGAGCGAAACCCATGCATCTTGATCTCTCCGAACTGACCCAGCTCGCGCCGATCTTCCGCGAGCTGTTCAAGGGCTACCACATCAGCCACCGCGACCCCGAGCTGTACACCCAGCTGTCCTCGCACCAGGACCAGTACCGCGGCCTGTTCCGCGCCATGGGCTTCGAGCTGGTCTGCGACACCCGCGGCTTCTACTACTTCGTCCCGGAGCAGGTCGGCGCCCAGGTGAACAAGACCGCCCAACGCCTGGCGCTGTTCACCTTCATCCTCGTCGAACACCTCGCCGACCAGGGCCGCGACCCGCTGTCCGTGCTGGACGGCGGCAGCATCGGCCGCGAAGAGCTGCCGCCGCTGCTGGAGAAATACCGCGACCTGTTCCTCCAGGCCGAGGTGCAGACCCAGGAAGAACTGGAAGAGAAGGTCATGCGCCGCCTGACCCAGCTCGGCTTCGCCTCCGAGGACAGCGGCGTGTACCGCTTCATGCCGCCGATGCACCGTTTCCTAGACGTCTGCCTGTCGGTGCAGCAGGACCGCAACCTGTCCGCCAGCCTGCACGCCGACCTGCCGTTGCAGACGCCGGTGCTGGTCGATGACGGCGAGATCGAACCGCTGATGGCCAGCGACGGAGAATTGTCCGAAGAGAGCGAGGAAGACGCCCTCGCCCGCGCCATCGCCGAAGAACACGCGCAACAGGAGGCTGACGCATGAGCCAGACCCGCTACGGCATCCGCCGCTTCGCCCTGCTCAATACCGCCGGCTACAGCCTGGGTATCTTCCCGCTGGAAAACCCGCTGTCGATCTACGGCGCCAACAACCTGGGCAAGAGCGCCTCGATCAACGCCCTGCAGTTCCCGATCCTTGCCCGCCTGTCGGACATGAGCTTCGGCAAGTACAGCATGGAGCAGTCGCGGCGCTTCTACTTCGCCTCGGACACCAGCTACATCCTCCTCGAACTGATGCTGCCCCACGGTCCGCACGTGATCGGCGTGGCCGGGCGCGGCCCGGGCGGCGGCTTCGGCCACCAGTTCTTCGCCTACGCCGGCGAGCTGAGCCTGGACCACTACCAGAAGAACGGTACCTGCCTGCGCCAGCGCGAGCTGTTCGCCAACCTCGAGCGCGAAGGCATCAAGGCCTACGAGGTGAAGCCGGAAGAGCTGCGCCGCCTGCTGGTCGGCGGGCACACGTCGATCCCGCTCGACCTGACCATGATCCCGCTGCGCTCCACCAGCGAGCAGAGCCTGAAGACCTTCCGCTCGCTGTTCATCAACCTGCTGCACATGCGCGAGATCACCGCGGCCAAGCTCAAGCAGCTGTTCCTCGACGCCTTCGAGCACAGCCTGCGCTCGGGTAACGTCGACTACATCGCCGCCTGCGAGGAGGCGTTCCGCGACGTGCGGCGGATGGAGCAGGACTACCAGGCGCTGGTCGCCGCCGGCCCGCTGGTGGAAGCCCTGGCCAACGGCGTGACCCAGCGCGACGTACTGCGCGGCAAGATGCACCGCCTTTCGCCGCTGCTCGACAGCCTGCTCGGCACCTGGCACGACTACGCCGGGGCGCGCCGCGAGGAACTGCTGATCCAGCACGAGCAATACCGCGCCGAGCAGGACGGCCTGCAGAACGAACAGCGTGGCGGCACCCAGGAGCTGATGCGCCTGGAGCGCGAGATCGCCGGCATCCAGCGCTGGCTCGGCGAGCTGTCGGTGCTCAAGACCCGCTTCGCCCTGGTCGACGACGCCAAGGTCCTCGAACAACAGCTGCTCGCCGCCAAGGATGCCCACGACGAACTGGCCGGCGCCCTGGCCCATTCGCGGCAGTTCTCCAGCGAAGACCTGGAAGAGCGCCTGCGCGACCTGGAAAAACGCCTGAAGAACGTCCGCCAGCAGCTCGAACACGCCGACAACAACAGCTACGCACGCCTGCGCGAGGAGTTCAGCCAGCAGGACGTGGAACGCCTGATGCGTCTGTTCAACGGCGCGCTGTTCAGCCTGCCGCTCGGCGAGAACGGGGTGAACCTGGATGACGGCGACGTCTGGGTGAAGAGCGTCGAAGCCATCCTCGACCACTTCAAGGGCGAGCATTTCGAAGCCCCTGGCCTGAGCATCGACCTGTCGCACATCGAACCGCCGGCGTTGCAGGCCCTGGCCGACCGCGCCGCCCTGCGCGACCAGAAGGAGCGCCTGGAGAAGGAGCTGAAGCAGCTCAAGACCCAGCAGAGCGTCGCCGCCGACCGCGCCGCGAGCAAGGCCCAGGCAGAGAAGCTGTACCAGGACGTGCTGGATGCGCAGAAGGCCCTGGAAGACTTCCGCCGCACCCAGACGCTGACCGCCGAGGAGCCCGAGAAGCTCGCCGAACTGGCCCAGCTGGAGGCGTCCCAGGACGAACTCAAGCGCTCCAGCGACGCCTTCGCTGAGCGCGTCCAGCAACTCTCCGCGCGCCTGCAACTGGTGGCCCGGCAACTGGGCGACCTGGAGGCCAAGGAGCGCACCCTGGAAGATGCCCTGCGCCGCCGCCAGCTACTGCCGGCCGACCTGCCCTTCGGCACGCCGTTCATGGAGCCGGTGGACGACTCGCTGGACAACCTGCTGCCGCTGCTCAACGACTACCAGGACACCTGGCAGGCGCTGCAGCGCATCGACGGGCAGATCGAGGCGCTGTACGCCCAGGTGCGCCTGAAGGGCGTCGCCAAGTTCGATAGCGAAGACGACACCGAGCGCCGCCTGAAGCTGTTGATCAACGCCTACGCGCATCGCCAGGACGAGGCCCTGACGCTGGCCAAGGCGCGCCGCGCGGCGGTCACCGACATCGCCCGGACCCTGCGCAACATCCGCAGCGACTACGACAACCTGGAACACCAGTTGGCCCTGTTCAACCGCGAGATCAACAAGCGCCAGGTTTCCAACCTGCAGAGCTTCCGCATCGTCCTCGCGCCGAACAAGGATGCGCTCAAGCACATCGACCAGATCATCCACAGCGCCGGCCAGTACGAGGAAGGCGAGAACCTCTCGGTGTTCGACCTGACCCAGAGCGCCGAGCAGGACGCGAAGAACGAGGAGGCCAAGGAATACCTGGCCCGCCTGGTCGCCGCCAACCACAACCAGTTGGGCCTGAAGGACCTGTTCGAACTGGCCTTCGAGATCACCAAGGTCAACGGCCAGCCGATCATGCACACCGACATCGACGGCGCCGCCTCCAACGGCACCACCATGACCATCAAGGCGCTGACCAACATGTACCTGTTGCTGCACCTGATGGACCGCGAGCAGGCCGGGCGCGTGCGCCTGCCCTACTACCTGGACGAGGCGGCGGACATCGACGAGCGCAACCAGGCCGCGCTGCTGGAGACCAGCCTGCAACTGGGCTTCGTGCCGATCCTGGCGAGCGTGAAGCCGCAGGTTTCCGCACACGTGGCGATCGACCTGGAAGGCGGTAGCGGCCCGAACGGCATCTATATCGACGAAGCCGACTGGAAATACATCCGTCGCCGGGATGCCGCCGCCAGCGGCGAAACCCGCGTAGCCAGCGAACCGGAGGAAGCCGGCGAACCGGCGTGAAGCGTCTGCCACGGCCCTGCCTGACAGGGCCGTGGACTTTTCCGATAGGCCCGAAGCTCCCACGAAGATATAATTGGTTACATTCGCATTTGTAACCCACGGGGAGAATCCATGCCTGTTCGACTTCTCAACCGTTTCCGCCACGCCGCCCTGGCGTGCCTGCTCGGTTCGCTTTCCCTCAATGCGGCGGCCGATCCCGTCACCCTTACCCTCTACAATGGCCAGCACGCCGCCACCGGTATCGCCATCGCCAAGGCCTTCCAGGACAAGACCGGCATCCAGGTGAAGATCCGCAAGGGCGGCGATGGCCAGCTCGCCAGCCAGATCACCGAGGAAGGCGCACGCTCGCCGGCCGACGTGCTCTACACCGAGGAATCGCCACCGTTGATCCGCCTGGCCAGCGCCGGCCTGCTGGCCAAGCTGGAGCCAGAGACCCTGGCCCTGGTCGAGCCGGAGCACGCCGGCGGCAACGGCGACTGGATCGGCATCACCGCCCGCACCCGGGTACTGGCCTACAACCCGAAGAAGATCGACGAGAAGGATCTGCCGAAGAGCCTGATGGATCTTTCCGATCCGTCCTGGTCCGGCCGTTTCGGCTTCGTGCCCACCAGTGGCGCCTTCCTCGAACAGGTCGCCGCCGTGATCAAGCTCAAGGGCCAGGAGGAAGCCGAGGATTGGCTGACCGGCCTGAAGGCCTTCGGCTCGATCTACACCAACAACGTCACCGCCATGAAAGCCGTGGAAAACGGCGAGGTCGACATGGCGCTGATCAACAACTACTACTGGTACACCCTGAAGAAGGAAAAGGGCGAGTTGAACTCGCGCCTGCACTACTTCGGCAACCAGGACCCGGGCGCGCTGGTCACCGTCTCCGGCGCCGCGGTGCTCAAGTCCAGCAAGCACCCCAGGGAAGCCCAGCAGTTCGTCGCCTTCATGCTCAGCGAGGAAGGCCAGAAGGCGATCCTCAGCCAGTCCGCCGAGTACCCGATGCGCAAGAGGATGCAGGCCGATCCGGCGCTGAAGCCGTTCGCCGAACTGGACCCACCGAAACTGACCCCGGCCGATCTGGGTGAGGCCAGCGAGGCCCTCAGCCTCGAACGCGACGTTGGCCTGAATTGATCGGCGCCGCCTCCACGCCCGTGCGCCTGCGCACGGGCTCGCGCCGGCGAACGCCATTCTGGCTGCTCCTGCCGGTCCTGCTCCTAGCCCTGCTGGCCAGCCTGCCGCTGCTCTACGTCGCGGCCAAGGCCTGGGACGCCGGCTGGCACAGCGCCTGGCAACTGCTCTGGCGCCCCTACGTATTCCGCTTGCTGGGCAACACCCTGTGGCTGATGTTCGGCGTGACCCTGCTCAGCGCCCTGCTCGGCCTGGCCCTGGCCTGGTGCGTGGAGCGCAGCGACCTGCCGGCGCGGCGCTTCTGGAACGTGGTGCTGTGCCTGCCGTTCGCCATCCCCGCCTTCGTCAGCAGTTTCACCTGGGTTTCGCTGAGCCCGATGTACGAAGGCCTCGGCGGCGCCATCCTGGTCATGACCATGTCCAAGTATCCGCTGGTCTACCTGCCGGTAGCAGCGACCCTGCGCGGCATCGATCCTTCCCTGGAGGAGTCGGCGCGGATGCTCGGTCTGTCGCGGCGCCAGGTGTTCCTGCGGGTCACCCTGCCGCTGCTACGCCCGACCCTGGCCGCCACCGGACTACTGGTGGCGCTGCACATGCTGGTGGAGTTCGGCGCGCTGTCGATCCTGCGCTACCAGACCTTCACCACAGCCATCTACCAGGAGTTCGAACTGGAGTTCAGCAACGCCACCGCGGCGATGCTCTCCTCGGTACTCCTGGCACTGTGCTTCCTGCTGCTCTGGCTGGAGTTGCGCATGCGCGGCCGCGGCCGCCTGGTACGCACCGGCCAGGGCAGCGCGCGGCGGGCCGAACGAGTCCGCCTGGGGTTCGGCAAGTGGCCGCTCCAGGCGCTGCTGGCGACGCTGGTGCTGGTCGGTACCGGTATCCCCCTGGTGATGCTCGGTTATTGGCTGTACGAAGGCTCCTCGGCCAGCTTCCCGCTGATGGAAATCGCCTCGACCCTGCTTTCCTCCCTGTCGCTGGCCTTCGGCGGGGCCCTGCTCAGTTGCCTGCTGGCGCTGCCCGTAAGCATCCTGGTGGTGCGCTACCCCGGCGCCCTGGCGCGCTGGACCCAGCGCCTGCCGTACCTGCTGCAAGCGTTGCCGGGACTGGTGATCGCCCTCTCGCTGGTGTACTTCTCGCTGCACTACCTGCCAGCCACCTACCAGACCACCGGCTTGCTGCTGGTCGCCTATGCCCTGCTGTTCATGCCGCTGACCCAGGCACCGATCCGCGTGGCCCTGGAAAAGGCCTCGCCGCAGTTGGAGGAAGCCGCCCGCACTCTCGGCCAGACGCCATTGATGGCCTTCCTGCGGATCACCCTGCCGATCATCTCGCCGGCCATCGGCGCCGGCTTCGTGCTGGTGTTCCTCGATACCATGAAGGAACTGACCGCCACCCTGGTGCTAGGTCCCACCGGGCTGTCGACCCTGGCCACCTCGGTCTGGGTGCACACCGCCAACCTGGAGTACGCTGCCGCCGCACCCTACGCCGCGCTGCTGATCCTGATCTCCGGCTTGCCGGTGTACCTGCTGACCACCCGGGCGCATCTCAGCACTCACTGACACCCACTCCCCAGCAGGCATGCATGAACGAAAACGCCGCTTACCCAGGTAAGCGGCGTTTCTTTTTGCCGGTCCGACAATCAGCGGCGGGCGGTTTCCTTCAGAGGAATCTTCGGCGCCCACTCCAACCATTCGTCATTGGCCGAATCGAACAGGGCGAAGGTCTGCCCCGGCTTGGCGGGCTCGCCCATCTGCGCATTGTTCGGGGTGGCGAAGGCAATGCCGCCCTCCATCAGCGCCTCCATCGACTCGGTGCGTAGCGACAGACCCTTGAACAGGCTGGCGTCGACGCCGAAGCCGCTGGCATTCCAGAAACGGCTGCCGGTACGCACCAGCGGTACGTAGCGCGGTTCGATGAGGATGCTGATCAGCACCCGGTCGGCCTGTTCGCCCAAGGCCAGGTCGACGACCTTGCCCACCGGGATCTGCCGGTAGGTCACCAGGTTGCCCGGCTTGATCGAGCCCTTGCGCGGCGCGCTGAGGGTCAGCCGCAGGCCGTTTTCCCGACCCAGCAGGTTGGGCGCTTCGGCGAGAGTCTGGAAGCGTGCCTGGCGCTCGCCCGGCGTGCTCGACGGCAGCGCCTCGATATAGGGGCCGCTGACCAGGGTTCCGAGGTTCTCGGTACGCAGCAGGCCGAGCGCCGGACGCACCACCCAGAAGCGGGTTCCGCTGCGGGCGACGCGCTCGCCGGCGGAAGTCAGGCGGGCCTTCATCAGTACCCCGGAGAAGTCCGGGTTCAGCTCGACGCTTTCGATCTTGCCGATGTCCAGGCCCTTGAAGCGGATCGGCGTGCCTTCGCGCAGGCCGTCGGCATTGTCGATGCTCAGCTGGATCTCCACGCCACGGGCCATCGCCGCCTCCTCGCTGTCGAAGAGGGTGAAGCGACGCACCTTGGTCACGGTCGGCGCCTTCGGATCGAGGGTGTCGAAGGAAATCCCGCCGGTGATCAGGGTCTGTAGCGACTCGCTCTTCACCTGCACGCCGCTGAGGTTGCCGGTCAGGGTGATCCCGCTGGAGTTCCAGAAGCGCGTCGAGGTATTCACCAGGTGCGCGTACTCCGGCTCGATGTGCACACCCACCACCACTCGCTGGCGGTCGCGCGACAGCTGGTAGCTCTGCACGCTGCCGACGCGGACCTGGCGGTAGAGGATCGGCGCGCCGATATCGATCGAGCCGAGCTTGTCGCTGGTCAGCACCAGGTGCAGGCCGGGCGCGTCGGTGTTCAGCGGCGGCGCTTTCGGGCGGATGGTGAACTCGCGACTCGGCGCGCCGCTCTTGGCGAAGCGCACGTCGATGTAGTTACCTTTCACCAGGGCCTCGAGGCCGGTGATGCCGGCCAGGGAGATGCTTGGCTTGACGGTCCAGAATTCGGTGCCTTCCAGCAGCATGTCCTCGACCCGCGGATCCATCGCCAGGTCGGCAGTGGCGCTGCTGTAGTCCTTGCCCATGTCGATCGACTTGACCAGGCCGACCTGCACGCCGTTGAACATCACCGGGGTGCGGCCCGGATCGATACCACTGACGTCGTTCATCTTCAGCTTCACGCGCAGACCGGCCTGGGCCGCGTCGTAGTCGTCGTACAGGCGGAACGGCTTGCTCGGATCGGTCGGCGGGCTGTCGGTGCGGTTCTCCGGGGTGGAGAAGGCGATACCGCCGGCGACCAGGGTCAGCAGCGACTCGCTGTGCACCTTGAAGCCGGACAGGCCGCCGGAAATGGAGATGCCGCTGGCGTTCCAGAATCGCGTGTGCTTGCGCACCAGGTCGGCGTAGGCCGGCTCGATGTGCACCTTGATCTCGATGGTCCTCTGGTCATCGCCCAGCTGGAAGCTCTTCACCTGGCCGACCTGGATCTGCCGGTAGAACACCGGGCTGCCCTGCTCCAGGGAGCCCAGGCGATCGGCCTTGAGGGTCAGGTGCAGGCCGGGCAGCTTGTCGGAAAGGGGTGGCGGCTCCTTCAACGCGGTGAAGTAGCGTTCTTCCTTCTCGCCCTTCACCGGATCGACCGCGATGTAGACGCCGGAGACCAGGGTCTCCAGGCCGGTGACGCCAGCCAGGGAAACACGCGGCTTGACCAGCCAGAAGCGGGTGTCCTTGCTCAGGTACTCCTGGGCTTCCTTCTTGATCTCGATGGTCGCGACCACGCCCTTGATGTCCTTGCTGACATGCAGGTCGGTCACCTTGCCCACCGAGATGCCCTTGTACAGCACCTCGGTCTTGTTGGCCTGGATCCCGTCGCCGCTCTCGAAGCGAACCTGGATGTCCACGCCAGCCTGGTCGAAGGCACGCCACGCCAGCCAGGCACCGATGGCCAGGGCCACCAGCGGCAGCACCCAGATCGCCGACCAGTTCGAGGTCTTGTGTTTCTTCGGACTTGGCAGATCACTCATTCTCGTCATCCAGATTGGTGTTGTCCCAGATCAGCCGGGGGTCGAACGTCACGGCGGCGAGCATGGTGAGCACCACCACGCTGGCGAAGGCGGCGGCGCCGAGGTTGGCCTCGATGCTCGCCAGGTTGCCGAAATTCACCAGCGCCACGAGGATGGCGATGACGAAGATATCGAGCATCGACCAGCGCCCGATCCATTCGATGAAGCGATACATCAGGATACGCTGGCGGGCCGACATCGGCTGGTGCCGCTGTACCGAATAGAGCAGCAGGGCGATGCCCACCAGCTTGAAAGTAGGAACCAGGATACTGGCGACGAACACCACCATGGCGATGGGGAACATGTCGGCATGCACCAGTTCGACCACGCCCTCCATGATGGTGGCGGGCATTCCGCTGCCGAAGAGGTTGACCGTCATGATCGGCAACAGGTTGGCGGGTATGTAGAGAATCGCCGCGGTGATCAGCAACGCCCAGGTGCGCGTGAGGCTGTTTGGGCGCCGGGCGTGCAGCACCGCACCGCAGCGGCTGCAACGCGGATGCTCGTCCCCGTCGGCGCGATTCAACTGGTGGCACTCGCCGCACACCAGGATTCCGGCATCAAGCGCGCGCATCGTCGTCCTCGCCGCCCAGCGCTTCCCATACCTGGTGCGGCGACATGGTGACCTCCAGCCAGACCTGGGTGAACAGCAGCGCCACGAAACAGGCCAGGCCGATGCCCAGGCTGAGGTCGGCCATGTCGATCAGCTTGACGATGGAAACCAGGATACCCATGAGGTAGACCTCGAGCATCCCCCACTCGCGCAGATGGTGATAGCCGCGGTAGAGCAGCATGCCGATGTGACGGGCGATACCGAAACGCACGCTGATCATCACCAGCAACTGGCAGAGCAACTTGACCAACGGGATCACCATGCTGCACAGGAATACCAGGATGGCGACGCCTTGCATGCCACTGTCGTAAAGACCGAGCACTCCCGTCCAGACCGTATCGCTGCGGGTCTGGCCGAGCAGGCTGAGATTCATGATCGGCAGGAAATTGGCTGGGATATAGAGGAATAGCGCCGTCAGAACCAGCGCGAAGCAACGGCGTTTCCATTGATGGCGATGCGCGGCCAACTCGAAACCGCAGCGCGGACAATTGGCTTTCTCGCCCGGTCCCAGGGGTTCCCGGCGCATCAACAGATCACACTCATGGCAAGCAACCAGTTCTTCCAGGGGAAGATCCTGCAGGCCACGGACATCGGTATCGGACATGAATGAGCTCGGCTGGATTTGTCGGCTATTGTAGACGAGCGCACAGTGCAAATCGCGTCTCCCATGCCCTCGGAAGTACGCCGCCCGGCAGCTCTCGAAGTTTTTCGATTACCGTCCGCAGCGCTGCTGGCTTGCCACTTTTCCGCGCGCAAAAGCAAAACCCCTGGTCATCGCTGACCAGGGGTTTTGGGATAGGAGCTTGACGATGACCTACTCTCACATGGGGAGACCCCACACTACCATCGGCGATGCGTCGTTTCACTTCTGAGTTCGGGAAGGGATCAGGTGGTTC
>NZ_JAJFDF010000006.1:0-460444 GCF_020708595.1 Pseudomonas sp. 203-8
CCGGCCTCTACCCGAACCCGATCCCCTTCGCCGACGTGGTCACCACCACCACCCACAAGACCCTGCGCGGCCCGCGCGGCGGCCTGATCCTGGCGCGCGCCAACGAGGAGATCGAGAAGAAGCTCAATTCCGCGGTATTCCCCGGCGCCCAGGGCGGCCCGCTGATGCACGTGATCGCGGCCAAGGCGGTGTGCTTCAAGGAAGCGCTGGAGCCGGGCTTCAAGGACTACCAGGCGCAGGTGATCCGCAACGCCAAGGCGATGGCCGAGGTGTTCATCGGGCGCGGCTACGACGTGGTTTCCGGTGGCACCGACAACCACCTGATGCTGATCAGCCTGGTGCGCCAGGGCCTGACCGGCAAGGAAGCCGACGCCGCCCTCGGCCGGGTCGGCATCACGGTGAACAAGAACGCCGTGCCGAACGATCCGCAGAGCCCGTTCGTCACCTCCGGCATCCGCATCGGCACCCCGGCCATCACCACCCGCGGGCTGCAGGAAGCGCAGAGCCGCGAACTGGCTGGCTGGATCTGCGACATCCTCGACCACCTCGGCGATGCCGACGTGGAGGCCAAGGTCGCCACCCAGGTCGCCGGTCTCTGCGCGGACTTCCCGGTCTATCGCTGAGCCCCCCCGAAGACGGTCGGGGAGCCCGACGCGCCCCGGCCCAACCCTCTCCGCGGGAGAGGGAGCAACAGTTCAGGAGCATCCACATGCAACGCTACTCCGGCTTCGGCCTGTTAAAGCATTCACTGAGCCATCACGAGAACTGGCAACGCATGTGGCGCACGCCCACGCCGAAGCCGGTCTACGACGTGGTCATCGTCGGCGGCGGCGGGCACGGCCTGGCCACCGCCTACTACCTGGCCAAGGAACACGGCATCAGCAACGTGGCGGTAGTCGAGAAAGGTTGGCTGGGCGGCGGCAACACCGCGCGCAACACCACCATCGTGCGCTCCAACTACCTGTGGGACGAGTCCGCGCTGCTCTACGAACACGCGATGAAGCTGTGGGAGGGCCTGTCCCAGGACCTCAACTACAACGTGATGTTCTCCCAGCGCGGGGTCTACAACCTCTGCCACACCCTCCAGGACATGCGCGACGGCGAGCGCCGGGTCAGCGCCAACCGCCTCAACGGCGTCGACGGCGAATTGTTGAACGCGCAGCAGGTGGCGGAGGAGATTCCCTACCTGGACTGCAGCAAGAACACCCGCTACCCGATCATGGGCGCGACCATCCAGCGTCGCGGCGGCGTCGCCCGCCATGACGCGGTGGCCTGGGGCTTCGCCCGCGCCGCCGATGCCCTCGGCGTGGACCTGATCCAGCAGACCGAAGTCACTGGCTTCCGCAAGCAGGACGGCGCGGTGATCGGCGTCGAGACCAACCGCGGCTTCATCGGCGCGCGCCGTGTCGGCGTGGTCACCGCCGGCAACTCCGGGCACATGGCCAGGCTCGCCGGCTTCCGCCTGCCGCTGGAGTCGCACCCGTTGCAGGCGCTGGTCTCCGAGCCGCTGAAGCCGATCATCGACAGCGTGATCATGTCCAACGCCGTGCATGGCTACATCAGCCAGTCGGACAAAGGCGACCTGGTCATCGGCGCCGGCATCGACGGCTACAACGGCTACGGCCAGCGCGGCTCTTACCCGGTGATCGAGCACACCCTGCAAGCCATCGTCGAGATGTTCCCGGTGCTCTCGCGGGTACGCATGAACCGCCAGTGGGGCGGCATCGTCGACACCACCCCGGACGCCTGCCCGATCATCGGCAAGACTCCGGTGCAGAACCTGTTCTTCAACTGCGGCTGGGGCACCGGCGGCTTCAAGGCCACTCCCGGCTCCGGAAACGTCTTCGCCGCCACCCTGGCCAAGGGCGAACCGCATCCGCTGGCCGCGCCCTTCTCCATCGAACGCTTCCACAGCGGTGCGCTGATCGACGAGCACGGCGCGGCGGCAGTGGCGCACTGACAAAAGCCGCCCGAAGGGCGAAATCCGCTGCCCCTCGCCCTTCAGGGAGAGGGTGCCGGTCAACCGGCAAGAACAGTTTCCGGAGGCTACAAAATGCTGAATATCTTCTGCCCCCACTGCGGCGAACTGCGTTCCGAAGAGGAATTCCACGCCAAGGGTCAGGCCCACATCCCGCGCCCGCTCGACCCGAACGCCTGCAGCGACGAGGAATGGGGCGACTACATGTTCTTCCGCGACAACCCGCGCGGCCTCCATCACGAGCTGTGGGTGCACGCCGCCGGCTGCCGCAAGTACTTCAACGTCACCCGCCATACGGTGACCTACGAGATCCTCGAGACCTACCTGATCGGCGAGCAGCCCAGCGTCGTCGCCGACGGTGAGAAGAAACCCGCCGTACAAGGGGAACCGGCATGAGCCAGATCAATCGCCTGTCCAGCGGCGGCCGCATCGACCGCAACCGCCCGCTGACCTTCAGCTTCAACGGCCAGCACTACCAGGGCTATGCCGGCGACACCCTGGCCGCCGCGCTGCTGGCCAACGGCGTCGACATCGTCGGCCGCAGCTTCAAGTACTCGCGGGCGCGCGGCATCGTCGCCGCCGGCGCCGAGGAGCCCAACGCGATCCTGCAGATCGGCTCCCGCGAAGCCACCCACATCCCCAACGTACGCGCCACCCAGCAGGCCCTCTACGGCGGCCTGGTGGCCACCAGTACCAACGGCTGGCCGAACGTGCAGAACGACCTGATGGGAATCTTCGGCAAGGTCGGCGGCAAGCTGATGCCGCCTGGTTTCTACTACAAGACCTTCATGTACCCGCAGTCGATGTGGATGACCTACGAGAAGTACATCCGCAAGGCCGCCGGCCTGGGCCGCGCGCCGACCGAGGTCGATCCGGACAGCTACGACTGGATGAACCACCACTGCGACGTGCTGGTGGTCGGCGGCGGCCCGGCCGGCCTGGCCGCCGCCCTCGCCGCCGCTCGCAGCGGCGCGCGGGTGATTCTCGCCGACGAGCAGGAAGAGTTCGGCGGCAGCCTGCTGGACACCCGCGAGACCCTCGACGGCAAGCCCGCCGCCGAGTGGGTCGCGGACGCCGTGGCCGAGCTGCAAGGCCTGCCGGAAGTCATCCTGCTACCGCGCTCCACGGTCAACGGCTACCACGACCACAACTTCCTCACCATCCACGAGCGGCGCACCGACCACCTCGGCGAGGTCGCCCCGCTCGGCCAGGTCCGCCAGCGCGTGCACCGCGTACGCGCCAAGCGCGTGGTACTGGCCGCCGGCGCCCATGAGCGGCCGCTGGTCTACGGCAACAACGACCTGCCCGGCAACATGCTCGCCGGCGCGGTTTCCACCTATGTACGGCGCTACGGCGTGGCACCGGGCAAGAAACTGGTGCTGGCCACCAACAACGACTACGCCTACCGCGTCGCCCTCGACTGGCAGGAAGCCGGCCTGCAAGTGGTGGCCATCGCCGACGCCCGGGCCAATCCGCGCGGCGAGTGGATCGAGGAAGCACGCCAACGCGGTATGCGGGTGATCACTGGCAGTTCGGTGATCGAGGCTCGCGGCGGCAAGCGGGTCAGCGGCGCCAAGGTCGCCCGGATCGACCTGCAGGCCATGCGCGCCAGCGGCGGCGAATGGCTGGACTGCGACCTGATCGCCAGCTCCGGCGGCTACAGCCCGGTCGTGCACCTGGCCTCGCACCTGGGCGGCAAGCCGGAATGGCGCGAGGAAATCCTCGCCTTCGTCCCCGGCGAAGGCCTGCAGAAGCGCATCTGCGCCGGCGCCGTGAACGGCGTGTTCGGGCTCGCCGAGGTGCTCGCCGACGGCTACCAGGCCGGGAGTCGCGCCGCCCTCGACGCCGGCTACAAGACCACCGCCGGCAGCCTGCCGAAGGTCCAGCCGCGCCGCGAGGAAGCGTCCGTCGCGCTGTTCCAGGTGCCCCACGAGAAGCCCACGGCACGCGCACCGAAGCAGTTCGTCGATCCGCAGAACGACGTCACCGCCGCCGCCATCGAACTGGCCTGCCGCGAGGGCTTCGAGTCCATCGAGCACGTCAAGCGCTACACCGCGCTGGGCTTCGGCACCGACCAGGGCAAGCTGGGCAACATCAACGGCCTGGCGATCGCCGCGCGGGCCCAGGGCAAGAGCATCGCCGACACCGGCACCACCATGTTCCGTCCGAACTACACCCCGGTGACCTTCGGCGCCGTCGCCGGCCGCCACTGCGGGCACCTGTTCGAACCGGTGCGCTTCACCGCCCTGCACGCCTGGCACGTGAAGAACGGCGCCGAGTTCGAAGACGTCGGCCAGTGGAAGCGGCCGTGGTACTTCCCGCGCCGCGGCGAGGACATGCACGCCGCCGTGGCCCGCGAATGCCGCGCGGTGCGCGAGGCGGTCGGCCTGCTCGACGCCTCGACCCTGGGCAAGATCGACATCCAGGGCCCGGACGCGCGGGAGTTCCTCAACCGGGTCTACACCAACGCCTGGACCAAGCTCGACGTCGGCAAGGCGCGCTACGGCCTGATGTGCAAGGAAGACGGGATGGTCTTCGACGACGGCGTGACCGCCTGCCTGGCCGACAACCACTTCGTCATGACCACCACCACCGGCGGCGCCGCCCGCGTACTGGAGTGGCTGGAGCTGTACCACCAGACCGAATGGCCGGAGCTGAAGGTGTACTTCACCTCGGTCACCGACCACTACGCGACCCTCACCCTGTCCGGCCCGAACAGCCGCAAGCTGCTCGCCGAAGTCACCGACATCGACCTGGACAAGGATGCCTTCCCCTTCATGACCTGGAAGGAAGGCAAGGTCGCCGGGGTGCCGGCGCGGGTGTTCCGCATCTCCTTCACCGGCGAGCTGAGCTACGAGGTGAACGTCCAGGCCGACTACGCCATGGGCGTGCTCGAAGCGCTCGCCGAGCACGGCGCGAAGTACGGCCTGACGCCCTACGGCACCGAGACCATGCACGTCCTGCGCGCCGAGAAGGGCTTCATCATCGTCGGCCAGGACACCGATGCCTCGGTCACCCCGGACGATCTCAACATGGGCTGGGCGGTGGGCCGCAGCAAGCCGTTCTCCTGGATCGGCTGGCGCGGCATGAACCGCGCCGACTGCCTGCGCGAGGATCGCAAGCAACTGGTCGGACTCAGGCCGAGCAACCCGCAGGAGGTACTGCCCGAAGGCGCGCAACTGGTGTTCGACACCCAGCAGGCGATCCCGATGAAGATGGTCGGCCACGTCACCTCCAGCTACATGAGCGCCAGCCTCGGCCACGGCTTCGCCCTGGCGGTGGTGAAAGGCGGCCTCAAGCGCATGGGCCAGAAGGTCTACGCGCCGCTGGCGGACGGCCGCTTCATCGAGGCGGAGATCTGCTCCTCGGTGTTCTACGACCCCAAAGGGGAGCGGCAGAACGTGGATTGACCGGAGAGGGATGCGCTCCTCTCCCCGGCCCTCTTCCCGAAGGGAGAAGGCAGACAGGCTACCAGGGCGCGCGGCGCCCCAAGGTGAAAACGAATGAGCAAGGCAAACGTCTACCAGCAACGCCCCGAACCCGGCGTCCACGCCGAATCGCCGCTGCACCATGCCGAGCTGCACAAGCTCGCCGGCAAGACCGCCGCGAAGGCCGGTATCGTCCTGCGCGAGAAGAAGCTGCTCGGCCACCTGGTGCTGCGCGGCGATGCCGCCGACCCGGCCTTCGCCGCCGCCGTGCACCAGGCCCTCGGCCTGGAACTGCCGGTGGCCCTGACCCTGGTCGCCAGCGGCGAGACCTCGCTGCAATGGCTGGCCCCGGACGAATGGTTGCTGATCGTCCCCGGCGGCGAGGAATACGCCGTCGAACAGCGCCTGCGCCAGGCCCTGGGCGAGGAGCTGCACTACGCGGTGGTCAACGTCAGCGGCGGGCAGACGCTGCTCGAACTGAGCGGAGCGAACGTCCGCGAACTGCTGATGAAATCCACCAGCTACGACGTGCATCCGAGCAACTTCCCGGTGGGCAAGGCGGTCGGCAGCATCTTCGCCAAGTCGCAATGCGTGATCCGCCATACCGGCGAGGACACCTGGGAGCTGGTCGTGCGCCGCAGCTTCGCCGACTACTTCTGGCTCTGGTTGCAGGACGCCAGCGCCGAATACGGCCTGCAGGTAGCGGCATGAGCAGCCTTCCCCTCTCCCCGAGAGGGGATACCGGACCCGGAGCCTCGCGATGAGCCGTACCCCCGACACCTGGATCCTCACCGCCGACAGTCCCAGCCTGCTGGGCACCGTCGACGTGGTGACGCGCTACCTCTTCGAGCAGCGCTGCTACGTCACCGAGCACCACTCGTTCGACGACCGCCTGGCGCAACGCTTCTTCATCCGCGTGGAGTTCCGCGCCGGCGACGGCTTCGACGAAGCCTCCTTCCGCGCCGGACTGGCCGAACGGGTGGCACCGTTCGGCATGCGTACCGAGCTGACCGCGCCGGGCTACCGCAGCCAGGTGGCGATCATGGTTTCCAAGGCCGACCACTGCCTGAACGACCTGCTCTACCGCCAGCGCATCGGCCAGTTGCCGATGGACGTGGTGGCGGTGATTTCCAATCACCCGGACCTGGAGCCGCTGGCGCGCTGGCACGGCATTCCCTACCACCACTTCCCGCTCGACCCGAACGACAAGCCGGCCCAGGAAGCCAGGGTCTGGCAGGTGCTCGAAGAGAGTGGCGCCGAGCTGGTGATCCTCGCTCGCTACATGCAGGTGCTGTCGCCGGAACTGTGCCGGCGCCTGGACGGCTGGGCGATCAACATCCATCACTCCCTGCTGCCCGGCTTCAAGGGCGCCAAGCCGTACCACCAGGCCTACCAGAAGGGCGTGAAGCTGGTCGGCGCCACCGCCCACTACATCAACAACGACCTCGACGAAGGGCCGATCATCGCCCAGGGCGTCGAGACGGTCGACCACGCCCACTACCCCGAGGACCTAATCGCCAAGGGCCGCGACATCGAGTGCCTGACCCTGGCGCGGGCGGTGGGCTACCACATCGAGCGGAGGGTATTCCTCAACGCCAATCGGACCGTGGTGCTGTAAGCGCGCCCTCTCTTCCCAACCCTCGCTGAAGGAAGAGGGCCAGGGAGAGGGGCGCTTCCCACGGCCTCGCGTCCCGAGCAACACCGACAGCCCGCCGGCTGCCAGCATTCTCCGGCCCTGTCGCGCAACAGACGACTTTCCAGTGCAAAGCCGCGCGGCCGTGGACGCCGCGCATTTGTACCCACAACGACAAAGAGGAAACGCGTATGTCTGGCAATCGTGGTGTGGTCTATCTCGGCCCGGGCAAGGTCGAGGTGCAGAACATTCCCTATCCGAAGATGCAGGACCCGCAGGGCCGGCAGATCGACCACGGGGTGATCCTGCGGGTGGTCTCCACCAACATCTGCGGCTCCGACCAGCACATGGTGCGCGGCCGTACCACCGCGCCGGAAGGCCTGGTGCTGGGCCACGAGATCACCGGCGAGGTGGTGGAGATCGGGCGTGGCGTGGAAACCATGAAGATCGGCGACCTGGTCTCGGTACCGTTCAACGTCGCCTGCGGCCACTGCCGTACCTGCAAGGAACAGCACACCGGCGTCTGCCTGACGGTCAATCCGGCGCGTGCCGGCGGCGCCTACGGCTACGTCGACATGGGTGGCTGGGTCGGCGGCCAGGCCGAATACGTGCTGGTGCCCTACGCCGACTTCAACCTGCTGAAACTGCCCAACCGCGAAGCGGCGATGGAGAAGATCCGCGACCTGACCTGCCTTTCGGACATCCTCCCCACCGGATACCACGGCGCGGTCACCGCCGGCGTCGGCCCGGGCAGCACGGTCTACATCGCCGGCGCCGGTCCGGTCGGCCTGGCCGCGGCGGCCTCGGCACGCCTGCTCGGCGCGGCGGTGGTGATCGTCGGCGACGTCAACCCGACCCGCCTGGCCCACGCCAAGAAACAGGGCTTCGAGATCGCCGACCTGTCCAAGGACACCCCGCTGCACGAACAGATCGCCGCTCTACTGGGCGAGCCGGAGGTCGACTGCGCGGTCGATGCGGTCGGTTTCGAGGCGCGCGGCCACGGCCATTCGGGCTCGCAGCAGGAAGCCCCGGCCACCGTGCTCAACTCGCTGATGGGCATCACCCGGGTCGCCGGCAAGATCGGCATCCCCGGCCTGTACGTCACCGAAGACCCGGGCGCGGTGGACGCGGCCGCCAAGCACGGCGCCCTGAGCATCCGCTTCGGCCTGGGCTGGGCCAAGTCGCACAGCTTCCATACCGGCCAGACCCCGGTGATGAAGTACAACCGCCAGCTGATGCAGGCGATCATGTGGGACCGGATCAAGATCGCCGACATCGTCGGGGTGGAAGTCATCACCCTCGACGATGCGCCGAAAGGCTACGGCGAGTTTGACGCCGGGGTGCCGAAGAAATTCGTCATCGACCCGCACAACCTGTTCCGCGCGGCCTGAACCACCGGCAACAACCGACGCGGCCTACGGGCCGCGTCTTCGTTGGCGCTATCCGGGGGAACTGCCGGCGATAAAATGGATCGGTGATACTGCTGCCATCCATTCGCCTCCCGGAGACCGCCATGAACACCGATAGCCCGATCAACCGCGTCGAACAGGTACAGGTCGACGACCTGGCCTGCTGGCGCATCCACACCGCCCATGGCGAGGCGCTGATCGCCCAGCAGGGCGCGCAACTGCTCAGCTACCAGCCCCACGAACAGCCGCCGCTGGTCTGGCTCAGCGACGAGGCCGGCTACCGGCGCGGGCAGTCGGTACGCGGCGGGGTGCCGGTGTGCTGGCCGTGGTTCGGTCCGCTGGAGCGCAACCCGCAGGAAGTCCGCGGCCAGGTGGAAGATGGCCTGAAGGCGCCCGCCCACGGGCTGGTCCGGGCGGTCGACTGGGAAATCGACGACATCGCCGAGGAGGACGGCGACCTCTGCGTCAGCTTCCGTCTCGACGCCCCCGATGGCCTCCCCGGCTGGCCGCACCCGGCGGCGCTGCGCATGCTGTTCCGCTTCGGCGAGCGCCTGACCCTGCGACTCACCAGCGAGAACCTCGGCAGCAAGCCGCTGGTGCTCAGCCAGGCACTGCACACCTACTTCGCGGTCAGCGACAGCCGCGAGATCGCCATCGAGGGCCTGGAAGGCGCGCGCTACATCGAGACCCTGGAGAACTGGGAAGAACGCACTCAGCACGGCGCGGTACGGGTCAAGGGCGAACTGGATCGCATCTACCTCGGTCTCGAACGCGACCTGCTGATCAAGGACCCGCGCTGGGAACGCAGCATCCACCTGCACGCCCTCGACTCGCGCTCGGCGGTGGTCTGGAACCCCTGGGTGGACAAGTCCCGGCGTCTCTCGCAGTTCGCCGACGACGCCTGGCAGCAGATGCTCTGCATCGAGACCGGGCGGGTCTGGAACGACCTCATGGTGGTCGCCCCCGGGCGCAACGAAAGCTTTGGCGTGCAGATCTGGAGCGAGCCGCTGAAACGACCCTGAGCGGGTCGGCGAGCGGACGGCGCGGCTCGCATCGTCCGCCATGGACCGTTGCGCAGGTGCCGGCCCTACAGGTCCGCTTCCTCCACCACCTTCACCCGCGCCTTGTCGATGGCGTAGGCGGCATCGGCCAGGTCATTGCTCACCTGCTCGATCTTCAGCGTGCCGCTGACCCACAGCGGGGTGTAGATATCGGTCAGCTTCAGCCCCTGTGGATAACGCACCAGGACGATCTGGTTCGGCGGCGGCGGCGGCACGTGGATGCAGGCGCCCGGATAGGGCACCAGGAAGAATTCGGTGACGCGGCCCTTGGCGTCGTTCTCCAGCGGCACCGGGTAGCCGCCGAGGCGGATCGCCTTGCCATCCAGGCTGGCGACGGTCTTGGCCGAATACATCACCGCCGGCATCTTTCGGTCCGACTGCTTCAGGCCCCCCTTGCTGGTGAAGGTGCCGGCGGCCTCCGGGGTGTCGTGGATGATGTCGGGCATTTCTTCCAGCGCCTTGCGGTCGGCCGGCGGCATCAGTTCCAGCCAGTCGGTCTCGGGCAGTTCGGCGTGGGCCAGGGGTGAGGACAACAGGGCGAGCAGCAACAGGCGGGCGAACGGGAAGCGGCGCATGATGGCGGGAATACCGGCGAAGTGAGGAAACGCCGGCCCCCGCGGGGGCCGGCCAGAGCCATCAATTCTTCTTGATCAGGCCGTAAATGACCAGCAGTACGACGGCGCCGACCACCGCGCCGATGAAACCGGCCGCCTGACCGGCCTGGTAGAAGCCGATCGCCTGGCCGCCGTAGGTGGCCAGCAGCGAACCGCCGATGCCGAGCAGGATGGTCATGATCCAGCCCATGCTGTCGTCACCTGGCTTCAGAAAGCGTGCAACGAGACCAACGATCAGTCCGACGATGATGGTTCCGATTAATCCCATGACAGTCCCTCCTTACGGGTGTATGCGCATGTATTGCGCCTGCCATGGGACAGTGTAGAAAAGCCTTGGGTTCAGTGCCGCCCGCCAACCCAAGGATGGGCGGACGGCAATCGCTCACGCCTCGATCAGCGCCTCGACCTCGGCGATGCGCGCCTGCAGCGTCGCCCGGTCGGCACAGCGCAGGGTGGCATGGCCAACCTTGCGGCCGTTCTTGAAGGCCTTGCCGTAGTGATGCAGGTGGCAGTCGGCGACGGCGACCACCTGAGCCACCGGGGGCACCGCGCCGATGAAATTGAGCATCGCGCTCTCGCCGACCTTGGCGGTCGAGCCCAGCGGCAGGCCGGCGACGGCGCGCAGGTGGTTCTCGAACTGGCTGCACTCGGCGCCTTCGATGGTCCAGTGCCCGGAGTTGTGCACGCGCGGGGCGATCTCGTTGGCCTTCAGGCCGCCGTCCACCTCGAAGAACTCGAAGGCCAGCACGCCGACGTAGTCGAGCCGGGCCAGCACACGGCCGACGTAGTCCTCGGCCAGCGCCTGCAACGGATGCGCGCTGCTGGCCACGGAGAGCTTGAGGATGCCGCTGTCGTGGGTGTTGTGCACCAGCGGGTAGAAACGCGTCTCCCCATCGCGAGCGCGCACCGCCACCAGCGAGACTTCCCCGGTGAACGGCACGAAGCCCTCGAGGATGCACGGCACGCTGCCCAGTTCGGCGAACGCGCCCTGCACGTCGGCCGGCTGGCGCAGGACCTTCTGGCCCTTGCCGTCGTAGCCCAGGGTGCGGGTCTTGAGCACCGCCGGCAGGCCGATGGCGGCTGCGGCGGCATCGAGGTCGGCCTGGGACTGGACGTCGGCGAAGTCCGGAGTGGGAATGCCGAGGTCCTTGAACATCGACTTCTCGAACCAGCGGTCGCGGGCGATGCGCAGCGACTCGGCGTTCGGGTAGACCGGCACGAACTGGGAGAGGAAGGCCACGGTTTCCGCCGGCACGCTCTCGAACTCGAAGGTCACCAGGTCGACCTCGTCGGCCAGTTGCCGCAGGTGCTCCTGGTCGCCGTAGTCGGCGCGGATGTGCTCGCCCAGAGAGGCCGCGCAGGCGTCCGGCGCCGGGTCGAGGAAAGCGAAGTTCATGCCCAGCGGGGTTCCCGCCAGGGCCAGCATGCGGCCCAGCTGGCCGCCACCGATGACACCGATTTTCATGGTTCGAGCCTTACCTTCTCAGAGCCTGTCTCACGCATCGCGCGGGTCGGGATTGTCCAGCACGGTTTCGGTCTGGTTGGCGCGGAACTGCTTCAGCGCCTCGTGGTACTGCGGGTGCTTGGCGCCGAGGATGCTCGCCGAGAGCAGCGCCGCGTTGACCGCGCCGGCCTTGCCGATGGCCAGGGTGGCGACCGGTACGCCGGCGGGCATCTGCACGATGGAGAGCAGCGAGTCGACACCCGACAGCATCGACGACTGTACCGGCACGCCGAGTACCGGCAGGTGGGTCTTGGCCGCGCACATGCCCGGCAGGTGGGCGGCGCCGCCAGCGCCGGCGATGATCACTTCGAGGCCGCGGCCTTCGGCTTCCTCGGCGTACTGGAAGAGCAGGTCCGGGGTGCGGTGGGCGGAAACCACCTTCACTTCGTAGGGGATGCCCAGCTTGTCCAGCATGTCCGCGGTGTGACTGAGGGTGCTCCAGTCCGATTTGGAACCCATGATCACGCCAACCAGTGCGCTCATCGTCGTGCCTCTCTCAAATGCGCCGTCCGGCGCGTCAGAAACCAACAAGCCACGCTTCGTCGAGGGGCGTGGCTTGTACTGGGCCGAGCCGGCGGGCAGTGCCGGTTCGAAGGCGGCGCAGTATACCGCAAAGGCAGGCCGGGCGCGCGCCGGGGGCTACCGTCCGTCCCGTTTTTTCGCGCCATGGCGGGAAACTTGCCGCAACTCAATGCGCGCCTGCCACGAGCGGCCAGACTGGTTGTCGCGGCGCGCTCCGAGGGAGCGGCGGCCGCGCCGGTTCCGCAGCCTGTCGCGGTGCCCGTCAAAGGCGCCGCGACAGGCGCTCAGCCCCGTCCAAGGAGATGACCATGACCCTGCCACAGACCATGAAAGCCGCGGTCGTGCACGCCTACGGCGCGCCGCTGCGGATCGAGGAAGTCAAGGTTCCGCTGCCCGGCCCCGGGCAGGTACTGGTGAAGATCGAAGCCTCCGGCGTCTGCCACACCGACCTGCACGCCGCCGAGGGCGACTGGCCGGTGAAGCCGCCGTTGCCGTTCATTCCCGGTCACGAAGGCGTCGGCTACGTCGCCGCGGTGGGCAGCGGAGTGACCCGGGTGAAGGAAGGCGACCGGGTCGGCATCCCCTGGCTGTACACCGCCTGCGGCTGCTGCGAGCACTGCCTGACCGGCTGGGAGACCCTCTGCGAGAGCCAGCAGAACACCGGCTACTCGGTGAACGGCGGCTATGCCGAATACGTATTGGCCGACCCGAACTACGTCGGAATTCTGCCGAAAAACGTCGAATTCGCTGAAATCGCGCCGATCCTCTGCGCCGGCGTCACCGTCTACAAGGGGCTCAAGCAGACCAACGCGCGCCCCGGCCAGTGGGTGGCGATCTCCGGCATCGGTGGCCTCGGCCACGTCGCCGTGCAGTACGCCAGGGCCATGGGCCT
This sequence comes from Pseudomonas sp. 203-8, assembly GCF_020708595.1. NCBI lineage: Bacteria > Pseudomonadati > Pseudomonadota > Gammaproteobacteria > Pseudomonadales > Pseudomonadaceae > Pseudomonas > Pseudomonas sp. 203-8. Next base: position 13,042 of record NZ_JAJFDF010000006.1, read on the forward strand.
GCACGTCGCCGCCATCGACATCGACGACGCCAAGCTGGAACTGGCGCGCAAGCTCGGTGCCAGCCTGACGGTCAACGCCCGGCAGGAAGACCCGGTGGAGGTGCTCCAGCGCGACATCGGCGGCGCCCACGGGGTGCTGGTCACCGCGGTATCCAACAGCGCCTTCGGCCAGGCCATCGGCATGGCGCGCCGCGGCGGCACCATCGCCCTGGTCGGCCTGCCGCCGGGTGACTTCCCGACGCCGATCTTCGACGTGGTGCTCAAGGGCCTGCACATCGCCGGCTCCATCGTCGGCACCCGCGCGGACCTTCAGGAAGCCCTCGACTTTGCCGGCGAAGGCCTGGTCAAGGCGACCATCCATCCGGGCAAGCTGGACGACATCAACCAGATCCTCGACCAGATGCGCGCCGGGCAGATCGAGGGGCGCATCGTCCTCGAGATGTGACCTGCGGGGCGGCGTCCCGGCGCCGCCCTTGCCTGTCTACTCGACGCTGCCCAGCCCGCCTTCCAGCTTGCGCCAGAGCAGGCGGATCGCCGCCTTGCGTACCAGCGCGCAGCGGTACAGGCGGATTTCCTGCGGCACGAACCATTGCGGCCCGCCACAGATCGCCAGCTCACCGCGCTCCAGTTCGTTGACCACGCTCAGCCGTGGCACCCAGGCCACGCCCATGCCTTGCAGCGCCATGCTCTTCAGGCTGTCGGCCATCGCCGTCTCGTAGACCGTGGTGTAGCGCAGGTTGCGCTGGCGCAGCAGCAGGTTGACCCCGCGGCCGAGGAAGGCGCTGGCGCTGTAGGCGAGCAGCGGCACGCTCTGGCCGTTCTCCAGGTCGAACAGCGGCTGGCCCTCGGCGTTCACCGCGCAAACCGGCAGCATCTCGGTGCGCCCCAGGTGCAGCGAGGGGAAGATCTCCGGGTCCATCTGCAACGCGGCGTCAGGGTCGTAGAACGCCAGCATCAGGTCGCAGCTACCCTCGCGCAGGGAATGCACCGCCTCGCCGACGTTGGTGGCGATCAGCCGGCTGGCGATGTTCAGCCCCTCGTTGCGCAGCCGCGCGATCCACTGCGGGAAGAAGCCCAGCGCCAGCGAGTGGGCGGCGGCGAACTGCAGCACCTCGCCCTGCCCGCCTTCCAGGTGGTGCAGGTGGCGCACCACCTGGCCGAGCTGCTCGACCACGCTGCGCGCGGTGACCAGGAACAGCTGCCCGGCCTCGGTCAGTTCCACCGGCGTGCGCTGGCGATTCACCAGGGTCAGGCCGAGGGCGTCCTCCAGGCTGCGAATGCGCCGGCTGAAGGCCGGCTGGGTGACGAAGCGTTTCTCCGCCGCCTGGGAAAAGCTGCGGGTGCCGGCCAGGGCGATGAAATCCTCCAGCCACTTCAGTTCGAGGTTCACGACGGGAAAGGCTCCGGTAATGCGATGACACGTCCGCCATCATACCAGCGTCACATCCAACATTATGCCGTTTGTGCATGAGGCAGCGTTTAACAGCATTGGCCACGAAATCGTCACATCCTTAGTCTAGTGGGCATCGCGGCACTGGCCGTGTCCCTCTGAGACAAATCCCGTCATGTCCCCCGTTGCATCTTCCCGTATCGAGAAAGACCTGCTCGGCACCCTCGAAGTGCCCGCTGACGCCTACTACGGCATCCAGACCCTGCGCGCCGTGAACAACTTCCGCCTCTCCGGGGTGCCGCTGTCGCACTACCCGAAGCTGGTCGTTGCCCTGGCCATGGTCAAGCAGGCCGCCGCCGACGCCAACCGTCAGCTCGGCCATCTCCCGGAAGACAAGCACGCCGCCATCAGCGAGGCCTGCGCCCGCCTGATCCGCGGCGATTTCCACGAGCAGTTCGTGGTGGACATGATCCAGGGCGGCGCCGGCACCTCCACCAACATGAACGCGAACGAAGTGATCGCGAACATCGCGCTGGAAGCCATGGGCCACACCAAGGGTGAGTACAAGTACCTGCACCCGAACAACGATGTGAACATGGCGCAGTCGACCAACGACGCCTACCCGACCGCCATCCGCCTGGGCCTGCTGCTCGGCCACGACACCCTGCTGGCCAGCCTCGACAGCCTGATCCAGGCCTTCGCCGCCAAGGGCGTCGAATTCGCCGGCGTACTGAAGATGGGCCGCACCCAGTTGCAGGACGCCGTGCCGATGACCCTCGGCCAGGAATTCCACGCTTTCGCCACCACCCTCGGCGAAGACCTCGACCGCCTGCGTCGCCTGGCGCCGGAGCTGCTCACCGAAGTGAACCTCGGTGGCACCGCCATCGGCACCGGCATCAACGCCGACCCCGGCTACCAGAAGCTCGCCGTCGAGCGCCTGGCCGCCATCAGCGGGCAGCCGCTGAAGCCGGCCGCCGACCTGATCGAAGCCACCTCCGACATGGGCGCCTTCGTGCTGTTCTCCGGCATGCTCAAGCGCACCGCGGTCAAGCTGTCGAAGATCTGCAACGACCTGCGCCTGCTCTCCAGCGGCCCGCGCACCGGCATCAACGAGATCAACCTGCCGCCGCGCCAGCCGGGCAGTTCGATCATGCCGGGCAAGGTCAACCCGGTGATCCCGGAAGCGGTCAACCAGGTCGCCTTCGAAGTGATCGGCAACGACCTCGCCCTGACCCTGGCGGCCGAAGGCGGCCAGTTGCAACTGAACGTGATGGAGCCGCTGATCGCCTACAAGATCTTCGACTCGATCCGCCTGCTGCAACGCGCCATGGACATGCTCCGCGAGCACTGCATCACCGGCATCACCGCCAACGTCGAGCGCTGCCACGAACTGGTCGAGCACAGCATCGGCCTGGTCACCGCGCTGAACCCGTACATCGGCTACGAGAACTCCACGCGGATCGCCAAGACCGCCCTTGAGAGCGGCCGCGGCGTACTGGAACTGGTACGCGAGGAAAAGCTGCTGGACGAAGCCACCCTGGCCGACATCCTGCTGCCGGAAAACATGATCGCGCCGCGCCTGATTCCACTGCGCGCCTGATCCGATACGAGATCGAGCGCGCCCAGGTCCGGCTATCGACGCAGCCGGGCCGCAGCGCAGCCGATCGAAGAAGGCTCACCGGTAGAGGGGGAGTACTACCCCCTCGACCTTTAGGGATGGATACCCTTCATCCCTTCTTTTATACCCGGCGCCCCGGCCCAGCCGCGGCGCCACGCTCACCGGTCGAGAGGGATACCAACTTTCCCTCTCTACACTCTGAGGGACACGGCGACCTGCGGTGTCCCTTCTTTTTTTCACCGCTCAAGACGGCCCGCAGATCTTCCCCGTTGCCGAGGTGTTGTGTGGCTGCGCTCACCTGTGGATAACGTCCGCGTCATACGTCCTACGAAGGCATATCCCCTCTCAACACCCCGTCAACCCTTGCTCCCGCCGCTCCTCCGGGAAGAAATAGGGCCTCAATACCCGTACCCCGACGCTGTTGCCGGCAAACGCCGCCACCAACCACAACCAGCCATGCAGGCTGCCGGACGCGATCCCGCTGAAATACGCGCCGATGTTGCAGCCATAGGCCAGGCGCGCGCCGTAGCCGAGCAGCAGCCCGCCGATCACCGCCGCCGCCAGCGAACGGCGCGGGATGTCCAGGTTCGGCGCGAAGCGTCCGGCCAGGCCGGCGGCGAGCAGCGCGCCGAGGACGATGCCGATGTCCATCACGCTGGTGATGTCTTCCCACAGCGGCGCGGCCAGCGCCTTGGCGTTCGCCGGCGTCTGCCAGAAGGCCCAGGCGCCGACGTCCAGGCCCACGCCCTGGGCGATCTTCGCGCCCCACAGGGCGAAGGCCGACGTGATGCCCCAGGGGCGTCCGGCGAGGTACAGGGTGAGGAAGTTGAGCAGCGCCAGCGCCAACGCGCCCCAGACCAGCGGCCAGGGGCCGCGGAGGAAGCGCCGCCAACCCCGCCATTCGGCGCTCGGCGGGGTTTCCAGGGTGCCGTGGCGGGCCTTCTCCATGCGTACCGTGACCCCGGCGATGCCGATGAACACCGCCAGGCTCAACACCAGCGCCGGTGCCAGGCCCAGTTCGGCGACCAGCGAGATCGGCGGCAGCGACGGCAGGGCGAACCACCAGCCGACATGCTGGGTGGCGATCAGCGAGCCGAGGATGAAGAACAGCAGGGTCACCAGCATCCGCGCGTTGCCGCCGCCGACGGTGAACAGGGTGCCGGAGGCGCAGCCGCCGCCCAGTTGCATGCCGATGCCGAAAATGAAGGCGCCGACGATCACCGAAGTGCCAACCGGCGAGACGAAACCGCTCACCGGCTGGCCGAACAGGCTGCCCGCCGCCAGCGCCGGGAAGAACAGCAGCACCGCCAGCGCCAGCATCACCATCTGCGCACGCAGCCCGGCGCCGCGCCGTTCGCGGATGAATACCCGCCAGGCGGAGGTGAAGCCGAAGGCGGCATGGTAGAGGGTCAGGCCCAGGGCGCCGCCGACGATGAAGAGGATGGCCTGGCGCGCGCTGACCGCGTTGAACAGGAACAGCCCGCCGAGCACCAGCAGGGCGAAGGCGATCAGGGGGGCGGCGAGCTTGCGCTCGGGCGCGGCGGAAAGGGCGACACTCATGGCTACTCCTGGGCGCGAGGGTGATCCGGGGGCATTCTAGTCAGTCGCGACGACGGGTCCAACCAGGGCCTCCCGCCGCCAGGCCTTGCGCAACGCCCGCAGCGCCTCATCGATACGCGCCTCGGGTACTGCCGCGAAGCCCAGCACCAGGCCCGCGCGGTCGTCTGGCGCAACGCTGGAGTCGTCCATCCAGTAGTCGCTCAAGGCGCTGACTTCCACCCCGGCGGCTGCCGCCGCGGCGATCAGGGCCCGCTCGCGCGCCAGGCTGTCGACCCGCACGCACAGGTGCAGCCCCGCCTCCACCGCCGGCAACGGCTGGCAACCCGGCGCCTCTGGCCAGCCCCGCAGCAAGGCGTCGCGGCGGGCGCGGGCGGCGCGGCGCATGCGGCGGACGTGGCGCTGGAAATGCCCCTCGGCGATGAAGTCGGCCATGACCCGCTGGGTGCCCACCTCCGAATGGCGTACCTCGATGGCCCGCCGCTGGCGGAAGCGCTCGACCAGCGCCGGCGGGACCACCAGGTAGCCCAGGCGCAACGCCGGGAAGGCGATCTTGCAGAAGGTCCCGACGTAGAGCACCCGGCCCTGTCGGTCCAGCGCGGCCAGCGGCGCCAGCGGCGTACCGCTGTAGCGATACTCGCCGTCGTAGTCGTCCTCGACGATCCAACCGTCGGCGCGCTCGGCCCACTCCAGCAGCTCCAGGCGCCGCGCCAGCGACAGGGTGACGCCGGTGGGGTACTGGTGCGACGGCGTGACATAGGCCAGGCGGCAGCCGGCAATGCCCGCGAGCCGGTCGCTGCGCAGGCCCTCGGCGTCGAGGTCGATCCCGTGCGGTACCGCGCCGGTCGCGGCGAAGGCCAGGCGCGCCGCGCGGTAGCCAGGGTTTTCCACAGCCACCGGATCGCCGTTCTCGAGCAACACCTGGGCGCACAGGCGGATGGCCTGCTGCGCGCCATGGGTGACGATCACCTGTTCCGCCTCGCAGCGCAGGCCGCGCGCGCTGCGCAGGTAGGCGGCGATCAGCTCGCGCAGGCGCGCCTCGCCGGCCGGGTCGCCGTAGCCCAGGCAGTCCGCCGGCGGGTTGCGCCAGAAGCGCGCCTGTAGCCGCGCCCAGGTGTCGAAGGGGAACAGGTCGAAGGCCGGCACGCCGACGCGGAACGCTCGCGGCGCGCCTTCCGGTGGCGGCGCCAGGGCCGCCGGGCCGCGCGGCGCGGGAGCGCTCGGGGCGACGGCGGGGGCCCTGCCTGGGATTTCCTGCAACTCGGCAACGTAGGTGCCGTCGCCTGTGCGCCCGTCGATATAGCCCTCGGCGTGCAACTGTTCATAGGCCCGCACCACGGTGTTGCGCGAGACCTTCAGGGCCTGGGCCAGCTCGCGGCTGGCGGGCATCCGCGTGCGGCTGCCGAGGCGGCCGTCGAGGATCCGTTCGCGCAGCGCGGCGTAGAGCTGGCGGGCCAGGCCCTGGGCGGGGTCGAGGTGGATGCCGGCGGCGTCGAAGGGCAGTACGGTGGCCATGGCGGTCTCGGAGGGAAGAAAGCGCCAGTGTGGATTGGACCTGTGGAATTGACCAGCAATGGATCTTCTAGCGGACCATTTCCCGGCCTAGTCTGGAGGCACCTTTACCCGGACATGGAACCGAGCCATGAGCACGTCCCTGCAGATTCGCCCCGTCGGCGCCGGCGACCACGCCGCCTGGCTGCCGCTGTGGGAGGGCTACCAGCGCTTCTACAAGACCGAGATCGCCGCCGCTACCAGCGACGCCACCTGGCAGCGCTTCCTCGACGCCGACGAACCGATGAACGCCGCCCTCGCCTGGCTCGACGAGCGCGCCGTGGGCCTGGTGCACTGGATCTACCACCGCTCCTGCTGGACCGTCGGCGACTACTGCTACCTGCAGGACCTGTTCGTCGCCGAGGGCCTGCGCGGCGAAGGCATAGGGCGCCGGCTGATCGAGCATGTCTACGCCGAGGCCGGCGCCGCTGGCTGTTCGCGGGTGCACTGGCTGACCCACGAGAGCAACAGCGACGCGATGAAGCTGTACGAGCGCATCGCCGACAAGTCCGGTTTCCTTCAGTACCGCAGGATTCTCTGAGGCCCACCATGCGCGAACCCTTGAACTGGCGCCCCGTCGCCACTCCACCCCACGCCCCGCTCGACGGCCGCTTCGTCAAGCTCGAACCGCTCGATCCGCAACGCCACGGCGACGACCTGTGGGACGCCCTGCAAGGGCCTGGCGCCGACCCGTTGCTGTGGGAATACCTGGCCTACGGCCCGTTCGCCGAGCGCCCGGCGTTCGACGCCTGGCTGGCCGGCCAGGCGGCCAGCCGCGACCCGCTGTTCTTCGCCGTGCGCGAGCGGCGCACGCAGCGCGCCGTCGGCCTGCTCAGCTACCTGCGGATCACGCCGAAGGATGGCGTCATCGAAATCGGCCATATCGCCTTCGGCGCGCCGATGCAGCGCACACCGGGGTCTACCGAGGCGGTCTACCTGCTCGCCGAACTCGCCCTCGGCCGCCTCGGCTACCGCCGCCTGGAGTGGAAGTGCAATGCCGGCAACGCCCGTTCGATGCGCGCCGCCGAGCGCCTGGGCTTCACCTACGAAGGCACCTTCCGCCAGCACATGGTGGTCAAGCAGCGCAACCGCGACACCGCCTGGTTCTCCCTGCTCGACAGCGAATGGCCGGCGCGACAGGCGGCGTTCGAGCGCTGGCTCGATCCTTCCAACTTCGACGCCGAAGGCCGCCAGCGGCAGACGCTGGAGGCGCTGCGCGACTAGCCCCTGGCAGGGACTGCCGGTCGCTCAACGGTACTCCGGCAGCCAGTGCAGGCTGGCCAGGATGTGCGCGACCGCGTTGGCCACGCCGAACAGCAGCACCAGCACGATCGCCGGCGTGCCGCCCCAGGCGCGGAACAGCGGGCTGCCGAAGCGCTTGCGCGAGGCCCGCGCCATCAGCGCCGGAACGATCACCGCCCAGAACGCCGCGGCCAGCCCGGCGAAACCGATGGCGTAGATGAAGCCGTTGGGGAACAGCAGCCCGCCGATGGTCGGTGGGACGAAGGTCAGCAACGCGGTCTTGAAGCGCCCGAAGTGGCTGTCGTCGAACCTGCACAGGTCGGCCAGGTAGTCGAACAGGCCGAGGGTCACGCCGAGGAAGGAGCTGGCCACCGCCAGGTTGGAGAAGGTGGTGAGCAACGCGTTCAGCGAATCCGACGCGGTGATCCGGTGCAGGTATTCCACCAGGGTGCCGACGTTGCTGCCGCCGGCGATGATGCCCTTGAACTGCTCGCGCGGGATGGTGCCCAGGGTGCTGGCCTGCCACAGCAGGTAGATGGCCAGGGCGATCAGGGTGCCGATCCACAACGAACGGCTGATCCGCTGCGGGTCCTTGCCGTAGTACTTCATCAGGCTCGGCACGTTGCCGTGGTAACCGAAGGAAGTCAGGCAGAACGGCAGGGTCGCCAGCAGGTAGGGCCAGTAGACCGCGTCCGGCTCGCCGCTGTTGAACAGGATCGCCGGCTGGATGCGCCCGAGCAGGCCGCTGATGGAGAGGCCGAAGGTAATGATCATGCCGCCGAGCATCAGCGTGGTGATGCGGTCCACCGCGCTGGTGCTCCACCACACCACCAGCGCCACCGCCAGGGCGAACAGCAGCCCGGCGAGCTTTTCCGGCAGGGTCACGCCGAGGCCGCTGGACAGGGTGTAGCCGATGATCGAGCCGCCGCCGGAGATATAGGCATAGGTGAGGATATAGAGGACGAAGGCGATGCTCAGCCCGTTGACCACATTCCAGCCCTGGCCGAGCAGGTCGCGGGTGATGGTCGAGAAGCTCGAGCCCACCGGGTAGTTGAGGTTGGCCTCGAGGATCATCATCCCCGACAGCAGCATGCAGAACCAGGTGAGCAGGAACACCGCCACCGACCAGCCGAACCAGATGCCGGACATGGCGATGGGCAGGGAGAACATTCCGGCGCCGACGGCGGTGCCGGCGATGATCATCGAACCGCCGAGCAGCGAGGGCCGGCGGCTGGGCGTTTGAGCTGGAGAGGACGACACCTGGACTTCCCGATAGTCAGCGCCTGCGGCGCGACGCGCCGTTGGGCAGAGGCGGCATTCTAGGCGGCGCGCGCGCCGGGCGCACCCTGGCAGGGCGAACAGCCGGCCGACGCGGCAACCGATGCCGATAAAAAAAGGGGAGCATCATGCTCCCCCAGGGACTTTAACCGTCTGTCGCGGTCAGCCCGCAATCTCGATCAGGATCTCGCCCGGGTTGACCCGGTCGCCCTTGGCCACGTGGATCGCCTTGACCGTACCGGCGATGCCGGCCTGGACCTCGGTTTCCATCTTCATCGCCTCGGTGATCAACACCGCCTGGCCGGCCTTGACGCTATCGCCTTCCTTCACCAGCACGTCGACGATGTTGCCCGGCATGGTGGTGCTGACGTGGCCCGGCTCGCTGGCATGCTTGCGGCCGCTGGCGGAGCCGGCGACATATTCGTTGAGCGGCTCGAACACCACTTCTTCCGGCATGCCGTCGATGGACAGGTAGAAGTGCCGCTTGTTGTCGCTCTTCACGCCGACCCCGGTGATGTCGACGCGGTAGGTCTCGCCGTGCACGTCGATGACGAACTCGGTCGGGGTGCCTTCCGCGCCAGCGGCGGCGACGCCCTTGCCGGTGGGAATCGGCAGCAGTTCCTCGGGCTTCAGGGTGCCGGCCTCACGCTCTTCGAGGAACTTGCGCCCGATGTCCGGGAACATCGCGTAGGTGAGTACGTCTTCCTCGGACTTGGCCAGGTTGCCGATCTCGCTGCGCAGCTTGTTCAGCTCCGGCTTGATCAGGTCGGCCGGGCGCACGTCGATGACTTCCTCGCTGCCGATGGCCTGGCGCCGCAGTTGCTCGTTGACCTCGCCGGGAGCCTTGCCATAGCGGCCTTGCAGATACAGCTTCACCTCGTTGGTGATGGTCTTGTAGCGCTCGCCGGCGAGCACGTTGAAGAACGCCTGGGTGCCGACGATCTGCGAAGTCGGCGTCACCAGCGGCGGGAAACCGAGGTCGGCGCGGACCCGCGGGATTTCCTCGAGCACCTCGCCCATACGGTTCAGCGCTCCCTGCTCCTTGAGCTGGTTGGCCAGGTTGGAAATCATCCCGCCCGGCACCTGGTTGACCTGCACGCGGGTATCCACGCCGGTGAATTCGCTCTCGAACTGGTGGTACTTCTTGCGCACCGCGTGGAAGTACATGCCGATCTCCTGGATCAGCTCCAGGTCCAGGCCAGTGTCGTAGGGGGTGCCGCGCAGCGCCGCGACCATCGACTCGGTGCCCGGGTGGCTGGTGCCCCAGGCCATGCTGGAGATCGCCGTGTCGATACGGTCGGCGCCGTTTTCCACGGCCTTCAGCTGGCACATGCTGGCGACGCCGGCGGTGTCGTGGGAATGCACCACCACGTCCAGCGGCAGGGCGTCCTTCAGGGCCTTGACCAGCTCGCCGGTGGCATAGGGGGTGAGCAGGCCGGCCATGTCCTTGATGGCGATGGAGTCGACGCCCATGTCGGCCATCGCCTTGCCCTGGGCGACGAAGGCCTCGATGGTGTGCACCGGGCTGGTGGTGTAGCAGATGGTGCCCTGGGCGTGCTTGCCGGCGGCCTTCACCGCCTCGATGGAGACGCGCAGGTTACGCACGTCGTTCATCGCGTCGAAGATGCGGAACACGTCGATGCCGTTGACCGCCGCCTTGGCCACGAAGGCGCGCACCACATCGTCGCTGTAGTGGCGGTAGCCGAGCAGGTTCTGCCCGCGCAGGAGCATCTGCAGGCGGGTGTTGGGCAGCGCCGCCTTGAGCTTGCGCAGACGCTCCCACGGGTCTTCCTTGAGGAAGCGCACGCAGGCGTCGAAGGTGGCGCCGCCCCAGACTTCCAGCGACCAGTAGCCGACGCGGTCGAGCTTGTCGCAGATCGGCAGCATGTCCTCGGTGCGCATGCGGGTCGCCAGCAGCGACTGGTGGGCATCGCGCAGGATGGTATCGGTGACGCCGGTCTTCTTCGCTTGGATGGTGTTGCTCATGTTCTGCTCCTTCCCTTACAGGCCGGCGTGGGCCGCGATGGCGGTGGCGATGGCGATGGCCAGGTGCGACGGGTTGCGCTTGATCGAGTACTGGGTCAGTTCCGGGTGGCTTTCGACGAAGCTGGTGTTGAACTGGCCGCTGCGGAATTCCGGGTTGCGGAGGATTTCCTGGTAGTACGGCGCGGTGGTCTTGACCCCTTGCACGCGCATGTCATCGAGGGCGCGCAGGCCGCGATCGAGGGCCTCTTCCCAGGTCAGCGCCCAGACGATCAGCTTCAGGCACATCGAGTCGTAGTACGGCGGGATGGTGTAGCCGGTGTAGATCGCCGTGTCGGTACGCACGCCGGGGCCGCCGGGGGCGTAGTAGCGGGTGATCTTGCCGAACGAGGGCAGGAAGTTGTTCTTCGGGTCCTCGGCGTTGATGCGGAACTGCAGGGCGTAGCCGCGATGGACGATGTCGTCCTGCTTGACCGACAGCTCCAGCCCGGAAGCGATGCGGATCTGCTCGCGGACCACGTCGATGCCGGTGATTTCCTCGGTGATGGTGTGCTCCACCTGGACCCGGGTGTTCATCTCCATGAAGTACACCTCGCCGTCGGCGAGCAGGAACTCCACGGTGCCGGCGTTCTCGTAGCCCACCGCCTTGGCCGCGCGCACCGCCAGGTCGCCGATATAGGCGCGCTGCTCGGGGGTGAGCTGCGGGCTCGGGGCGATCTCGATGAGCTTCTGGTTGCGGCGCTGGATCGAGCAGTCGCGCTCGAACAGGTGCACGGTGTTGCCGAAGGAATCGGCGAGGATCTGCGCCTCGATGTGCTTGGGATTGACGATGCACTTCTCGAGGAATACCTCGGCGCTGCCGAAGGCCTTGGTCGCCTCGGAGATCACCCGCGGGAACGCCTGTTCCAGCTCCTCGCGGCTGTTGCAGCGACGGATGCCGCGACCGCCGCCGCCGGAGGTGGCCTTGAGCATCACCGGGTAGCCGATCCGCTCGGCTTCGCGCAGGGCCTCGGCGAGATCGGCGACGTTGCCTTCGGTGCCGGGGGTGCAGGGCACGCCGGCGGCGATCATGCTGCGGCGGGCTTCGGTCTTGTCGCCCATGCGGCGGATCACTTGCGCCGACGGGCCGATGAACTTGATACCGCGCTCGGCGCAGATTTCCGCCAGCTCGGCATTTTCCGAGAGGAAGCCATAGCCGGGGTGCAGGGCGTCGCAGCCACTTTCCACCGCCAGGTTCACCAGGGCGCGCGGGTTGAGGTAGCCGGCCAGCGGGTCCGCGCCGATGCTGTGGGCTTCGTCGGCGCGCTTGACGTGCAGCGCGTGGCGATCGGCCTCGGAGTAGACGGCCACCGAGCGGATGCCCATCTCGGCGCAGGCGCGCACGATGCGGACGGCAATCTCGCCGCGGTTGGCGATCAGGATCTTCTTGATCACGGAGGTCTCCCTCTTCGGGGTTGGGAACCTGGTACGGTCGATCCGGATATTCCGGTCGCTGCATGACCGGCAGGCAGCTCCCGGTCGCGCTTTTACCCTACCCCCGTGAGGGTGATTAACAAAAATCAATAATTATTGGGATAGCCATTAGAAAAGCTTTATAGTCGCCCGACCGATCTCGGTCAGAGTGTGACTGGAATGCGTAAGTCGTTGATGCGTATGACATTACGGCAGCTTCAGGTTTTTCGTGCCGTATGCGAGAGCCGCTCCTACAGCCGGGCGGCGGAGGAAATGGCCCTGACCCAGCCGGCGGTCAGCCTGCAGATCCGCCAACTGGAAGAGCTGGTCGGCCAGCCGCTGTTCGAGTACGTCGGCAAGAAGCTCTACCTGACCGATGCCGCCGAAGCCCTGCTGAAGACCAGCACCGACCTGTTCCAGCGCCTGGAAAGCCTGGACATGCAGCTCTCGGACCTGAAGGGCTCGCTGCAGGGCCAGTTGCGCCTGGCGGTGGAGTCCAGCGCCAAGTACATCACCCCGCACCTGTTCAAGGCGTTCCAGAACCTGCATCCGGAAGTCAGCCTGAGCCTGACGGTGGTCAACCGCACCCAGGTGATCAAGCGCCTGGCCGACAACCGCGACGACCTGGTGATCATGTCCCTGGTACCGCAGGACATGGCCCTGGAGTTCCTGCCCTTCCTGAACAACCCGATCATCGCCGTGGCGCCGCCGGACCATCCGCTGTGCAACGCCGCGAAGCTGGCCCTGAAGGACCTGGAGCCCTTCCCGCTACTGGTCCGCGAACCGGGCTCCGGCACCCGCAAGGCTTGCGAGGAGTTCTTCCAGCAACGCCGCGCGCACTTCTCGCAGATCCAGGAGATCGCCTCGCTGGAGTCCCTGCGCGAAGGGGTGATCGCCGGCCTCGGCCTGGCCCTGCTGCCGCGCCATGCGGCGCACCAGGAACTGGCCAACGGCCTGCTGCGCGAACTACCGGTGGAGGAATTGCCGCTCTATCGCAGCTGGTGCCTGGTGCACGCCAAGGGCAAGCGCCTGAGCCCGGTGGCCCAGGCGTTCGTCGCCTTCGTCCGCGAGGAGCGGGCGCTGATCAGCCAGCTCGCTGGGCGCTTCGCCGGCCCTGGCGGTTCGAGCTGAGGTAGGCGGCGGCTACCAGATCGGGGTAGTCGGCCAGTTCCTGGCGCAGGCGCAGTTCTTCGCAGTGGTCCTCGATCGCCCGGCGGAATTGCATGCGCCGCTGGTCTTCGAGCTTGCGGCGGGTTTTCGAATCCACGTGCTGGGCATTGGCATCGCTATGACGGGGCATCTCGCGTCTCCCATGGCCGACTGGCTGGAGTCGCGAGCATCGCGCAGCAATGTGACGGTTTGGCGGCAAGCCGGTGAAGACTGCGTTATGCCTTCCCGGCGGCGCCTCAGGACGGCTCGCCGCGCTCTTCCTGGTTCTTCATCACCTTCGGCGACAGGCGCAGGCTGCGCAGGCTGCGCTTGACGCTCTTGAGGTGGTTGACCAGGTCCGGGCCGCGGGCCATGGCCACGCCCATCGCCAGCACGTCGATCACCACCAGGTGGGCGATGCGCGAGGTCAGCGGGGTGTAGATGTCGGTGTCCTCGTGCACGTCGATCGCCAGGTTGACCGTGGCCAGGTCGGCCAGCGGGGTCTGGCTCGGGCACAGGGTGATCAGCGTGGCGCCGGCCTCGCGCACCAGGTTGGCGGTGATCAGCAGGTCCTTCGAGCGACCCGACTGGGAAATGCAGATGGCCACGTCGCTGGGCTTGAGGGTCACCGCCGACATCGCCTGCATGTGCGGGTCGGAGTAGGCCGCCGCCGACAGCAGCAGGCGGAAGAACTTGTGCTGGGCATCCGAGGCCACCGCGCCGGAAGCGCCGAAGCCGTAGAACTCCACGCGCTGGGCGTGGGCGATGGCGGCGATGGCGCGCTCCAGGGCGTGGGTGTCCAGGTGCTCGCGGACTTCCATCAGGCTGTGCAGCGTGGTGTCGAAGATCTTCAGGCTGAAGTCGGCCACCGAGTCGCTCTCATGGATCGAGAACTGGCCGAAGCTGGCGCCGGCCGCCAGGCTCTGCGCCAGCTTCAGCTTGAGGTCCTGGAAGCCGCTGCAGCCGATGGCGCGGCAGAAGCGCACGATGGTCGGCTCGCTGACCCCGACCCCATGGGCCAGTTCGGCCATGGAGCTGTGCATGACCGACGCCGGATCGTTGAGAACGTGATCGGCGACCTTGAGTTCCGACTTGCGGAGCTGTTGGCGGGACTGGGCTATGTGCTGCAGCAGGTTCACAGGCTGGGCTCGATTCTCTGTAGTAACCTTGTAGTTATACTACAAACAGTCAGCCACGCCCAGCCAACGCCGTCGGGAGCTTGCCTTGAGTACACCAGCCACTCCAACGTCCTGCGACATCCTGGTCTTCGGCGGTACCGGCGACCTGGCCCTGCACAAGCTGCTGCCGGCGCTCTATCGCCTGCACCGGGAGGACCGCCTGCCGGCCGATACGCGGATCTTCGCCCTCGCCCGCAGCGCGCTGGACAACGCCGCCTTCCTCGCCCTCGCCGAGCGCAACGTCCGCGCGGTGGTGGCGCGCAGCGAGTTCGCCGCCGAACAATGGAAAGGCTTCGCCGCGCGCCTCGACTACCTGGCCATGGACGCCTCGCAGAGCGCCGACTTCGGCCGTCTCGCGCGGCACCTGAAGAGCAGCGAGGGCCGGGTGCTGGTGCACTACCTGGCGACCTCGCCGAGCCTGTTCGCGCCGATCGCGCAGAACCTCTCCATCGCCGGCCTCGCCGGGCCGCAAGCGCGCATCGTGCTGGAAAAACCGCTGGGCCATTCGCTGGACTCGGCGAGGGCGATCAACCAGTCCATCGGCCGGGTGTTCGACGAGTCGCGGGTGTTCCGCATCGACCACTACCTGGGCAAGGAAACCGTGCAGAACCTGATGGCCCTGCGCTTCGCCAATGCGTTGTTCGAGCCGGTCTGGCGCGCGGCGCACATCGACCATGTGCAGATCAGCGTCAACGAGACCCTTGGCGTGGAGAACCGTGGCGGCTACTACGACCACGCCGGGGCGATGCGCGACATGGTGCAGAACCATCTGCTCCAGTTGCTCTGCCTGGTGGCGATGGAGGCGCCGGTGCGTTTCGACGCCGAGGCTGTGCGCAACGAGAAGCTCAAGGTGCTGCAGGCGCTGAAGCCGATCTCCGGGCTCGACGTGCAGGACAAGACGGTACGCGGCCAGTACGCCGCCGGCAGGATCGGCGGCCAGGAGGTGCCGGCGTACTACTTCGAGAAGAACGTCGACAACGACAGCGATACCGAGACCTTCGTCGCGCTCCAGGCCGAGGTCGAGAACTGGCGCTGGGCCGGGGTGCCGTTCTACCTGCGCACCGGCAAGCGCATGGCGCGCAAGTGCTCGGAAATCGTCATCCAGTTCAAGCCGGTGCCGCACAGCCTGATCGACGGCGGCGGCGGGCCGGCCAACCGCCTGTGGATAAGGTTGCAGCCGGAGGAGCGGATCAGCGTGCAACTGATGGCCAAGACCCCGGGCAAGGGCATGCAACTGGAACCGGTGGAGCTGGACCTCAACCTGGCCGAGGCCCTCAGCCGCAACAAGCGGCGCTGGGACGCCTACGAGCGCCTGCTGCTGGACGTGATCGAGGGCGACTCGACGCTGTTCATGCGCCGCGACGAGGTAGAGGCCGCCTGGGGCTGGGTCGACCCGATCCTCGCCGGCTGGCGCGAGCACTACCAGAGCCCGCGGCCCTACCCGGCCGGCAGCAACGGCCCGGAACAGGCGCAACTGCTGCTGGAACTGCAGGGTCGACGCTGGCTGGAATGACGCGGACATTGATCCGGCTCAGGATCGCCCGGCGCGCGCTCGGCTAGAGTCGCGCGCCCACGTCGTTGCGAGCCCGAACCATGACCGCCACCACCCTCCGCCCCGAACTGCTGTGCCCCGCCGGCACCCTGAAAAGCATGCGCTATGCCTTCGCCTACGGCGCCGATGCCGTCTACGCCGGGCAGCCGCGCTACAGCCTGCGGGTGCGCAACAACGATTTCGACCACGCCCAACTGGCCGAAGGCATCGCCGAGGCCCACGCACTTGGCAAGCGCTTCTACGTGGTGGTCAACATCGCCCCGCACAACGCCAAGCTGAAAACCTTCCTGCGCGACCTGGAGCCGGTGGTCGCCATGGGTCCGGATGCGCTGATCATGTCCGATCCCGGCCTGATCATGCTGGTTCGCCAGCATTTCCCGCAGATGCCCATCCACCTGTCGGTGCAGGCCAACGCGGTGAACTGGGCCGCGGTGCAATTCTGGCGGCAGCAGGGCCTGACCCGGGTGATCCTTTCCCGCGAGCTGTCGCTGGAGGAGATCGAGGAAATCCGCCAGCAGGTGCCGGACATGGAGCTGGAAGTGTTCGTCCACGGCGCCTTGTGCATGGCCTATTCCGGGCGCTGCCTGCTGTCCGGCTACATCAACCGCCGCGACCCCAACCAGGGCACCTGCACCAATGCCTGCCGCTGGGAATACAAGGCGGTGGAGGGCCGCGAGGACGAGCTGGGCAACGTGGTGGCGCGGGAGCCGACCCTGGGACGCGGCGCGCCGACCGAGCAGGTGTTCCTCCTCGAGGAAGGCAACCGTCCCGGCGAACCGATGGCCGCCTTCGAGGACGAACACGGCACCTACATCATGAATTCCAAGGACCTCCGCGCCGTGCAGCACGTCGAGCGGCTGGCGCGGATCGGCGTGCACTCGCTGAAGATCGAGGGCCGCACCAAATCCCACTACTACGTGGCGCGCACCGCCCAGGTCTACCGCCAGGCGATCGACGACGCGGCGGCCGGCAAGCCGTTCGACCGCGGCCTGATGGACACCCTGGAGTCCCTCGCCCACCGCGGCTACACCGAGGGCTTCCTGCGCCGCCACGTGCACGACGAGTACCAGAACTACCAGCACGGCCATTCGTTGTCCGAGCGCCAGCAGTTCGTCGGCGAACTCACCGGCGAACGCCGCGACGGACTGGCCGAGGTGGAGGTGAAGAACCGCTTCCAGCGCGGCGACAGCGTCGAACTGATGACTCCGCGAGGCAACCTGAGCCTGCGCGTGGAGGACCTGCGCAACGCCGCCGGCGAGGCCATCGAGGTGGCGCCGGGCAATGGCCACGTGGTCTACCTGGCGCTGCCGGAAGGCCTGGACCTGTGCTACGCGCTACTGATGCGCGATCTCCAGCCCGGCCAGGATACCCGCCAGCCGCAGGCCGAACGCAGCGGAGGGTGTGCCGGCAAGGGCGCTTGCGGCTGCGCTCACTGAGGGTTGAGCAGGAACACCACGTAGCCCCTGAACCAGGGGCTCTTTTCCAGGTAGTCGGGGGCTTGCCAGTCGCCTCCCTGGACCAGGCCGATCCGGTACGGCAGCTGCAGGCGGCTGACCCGCGGGAGGTAGGCGGCGTGGTTGGGAATGCTGTGGCGCCCCTGGTAGGTCTGCACCACCACTTCATCGACCACGCCCTTGAGCCGGTTGATCGCCGCCGGCTCGGCGTTGCTGCCCCAGTCGAGCAACCCGGTGATGCTCAAGCGGTATTCGCGGGGCAGGCGCCGGCGCAGGTCGCGGAGGAAATCGACGTACTCGTCGAGGTAGCGGGTACGCGCATCGAAGTCGATCTGGATGCCGACCACCGGGTTGCCGGCACGCTTCCAGCGCTGCACCTGGTTCAGCACGGCCTGGTAGATCTGCGGCGTCCAGCGCAGGGTATGGGCGCGGTACACCACCCAGACCTCACCCCGCGCCAGGCGCGGCACCGAGATGCCCTGGGCGATCAGCCGCACGCCCTCGCCGGGGCGACGGCGCGACTGGCTGATCTGTCCCTGCAGGATGTACAGCGTCTCGGCCCGCGCCAGCACCGGCTGCGGCGCGACGCCGCTCCACAGCCAGAAGGCGCCGTAGTCCTCGGCGCGCACCGCGGCCTCGACGGACGGCAACAGCGGCAGGCCCAGCAACAGGCCCGCCAGCCAGGCTCGCCAGCGCCTCACCAGTAGTACTTCAGTTCCTTGGCCCAGGAGCTGTCGGCGTAGGTCGACTTGAGCGTACGGAACCATTGCTTGCGCTCGGCCTGCGGGATGTCCTGCTGGCCGCAGGTGTTGTAGCCGGCCGGGGCGAAGCAGTTGATCGCGCGGAACAGCGCGTAGGCCTTGTCTTCGCGCGGAGCCTTGGGGTTGTCCATGACCAGGCGATAGCCATCCAGCCGGGAGTACACCTCGCCCTTGAAGCCGCTCGGGGTGCCGCCCAGCTCGTTGGCCTCGGGCTGGCTGTCCAGCGGCATGCCGTCGAGACCGTTGCGCAGGATGAATTCGCCCAGGCAGTTCAGGCCCTTCGGGTCCTTGTCATCGGCGGCCAGCGCCGCGGCCGACTCGGCGATGGCCGGGCAAACGTAGCCGGACTCGGCCTTGTCGCCCTTCCAGCGGAACAGCTCCAGGCTGTTACCGGCGCCGTAGACATAGCCGAGGCTGGTGCCCAGCTTGGTCTGCGAGGGGGTTTCGCCGAGCAGCGCGAAGTCCTTGCCGAAGTCGGCGAAGCGGCTGCGGCGCAGGTCCTTGTAAAGGAGAGTGAACAGCGCGGTATCGCGCTCTTCCGCCGTCGC
Source organism: Pseudomonas sp. 203-8 (assembly GCF_020708595.1). Taxonomy (NCBI): domain Bacteria; kingdom Pseudomonadati; phylum Pseudomonadota; class Gammaproteobacteria; order Pseudomonadales; family Pseudomonadaceae; genus Pseudomonas; species Pseudomonas sp. 203-8. The sequence continues at coordinate 31,755 of NZ_JAJFDF010000006.1, forward strand.
GCCCTGCTTGGCCTGGCGGCGCAACAGCGCGGCGTCGGCGACGTTGCGCAGGAGGATGCTGCGCAGCAGCGGCTCCTGGACCGGCGAACCTTCGGCGAAGACCTTTTCCAACTGGCCGCTGCGCTCGTAGTTGAGCGCCAGGGCCAGCTGCAACTGGCCCTTCTGGTACGGCTGCGCGGCCTGCGGCAACAGTTCCAGCCAGAGCGCCTCGGCGGCTTTCCAGTCCTTCTGCTGCTCCAGCGCCAGCCCGCGCAGGGTCTGCTGGCTGAAGCCGACGTAGTCGAGGCTGCCGACCTTTTGCGGCAGCGCTTCGAGGGTCTTCGCCGGATCCTGGTCGACATAGAAGCGATAGGCCGCCTGCAGGTAGGCGAACAGTTCGGGATGCGCGGCGAAGCTTGCCTGTTGGGCCTGCAGCGTTTCCCAGGTGAAGCTGCGCGGGGTCGACGGATCGTGGGCGCGCATCTGCACCAGGTCGGCCACCGCCAGCAGCAGCGGAGTCTGGATGTCGCCGAGCTGGATACCGGTCAGGAGCTTGTTGTCGACCTCCTGGACCAGGTCTTCCAGGGCCATGTTGCGCTGCCCTTGCTCAGCTTCGGCGAATTGCGCGGCATAGTCCTGGGCCAGCAGCTTCTGGTCGCCGGCCAGCCAATGCACGCGCCGTTGCAAGCCCTTGGCCGAGGCGGCGTAGAGCCCCTTCGGATACGCCTGCAGGTAGGCCTCGAGGGCGCTGCGGGTCTGTTCCAGGCGAGCCTTGTCGACATTCTGCAGCTCGGGGAAGCCCATGTCGTCGAAGGCGTTCTGCTGGGCGGCGTTGAGCAGGGTGCGCGCCTGCAGGTACAGGGCGGTTTCCTTCAGCCAGGGCTGCGACACGTCCTGCAACGCCTTGAAGCCCTGTTCGGCTTCGTCGAAGCGACCGCTGTAGAAGTTGGCCGCAGCCTCCAGGTACGTGGCGAAGGCCTTGCCTGCGGCCGACTCGACGCCTTGCGCGAGCACACCGCCCAGTTCCTCTTGTTCCCAGCCGCAGGCACCGAGCAGGTCCAGGCGGCTGTTGGCCAGGGCCTTGGTCTCCGCCTCGCCCAGCCCGGCGTCACGCACCTGGCGAAGAAACGCCAGCGCGCTGTCCTGGTCGTTGCTGCGGCAGCGGCTGCCCTCGCCCTCGAAGAATTCGGCGCCGGCGATCTTTTCCGGTAGCGCTTCGGCGCCCATCTGCCGGGCCAGTTCGGCGAGCGGCGAGGGCGCTGGCGCAGGCGGCGGTGTCTCGGCCTCGCTCGCCGCCGGCGGCGCGGGCGGCTGGCTGCCGTCGCCGGGCAGCAGGCGGAACAGGCCGAACGGTACCAGGCCGTAGCCTTCGAGCTTCTCTTCCTCCGACGGCGGCGCCTCCACCAGCCGCCAGTGGCCGGCGTCGGCCAGCAGCAGGCGCAGGTTGGCGCGGGTGTCGTTGCCCGGGGCGAGGAACGGCAGGGTATCGCAGACACCGCCGCCGACCAGCGACCAATCGGGATAGCAGGAGTCGTCGCTGCTGGCCTGGGCCAGCGGGGAGAGACCGGCGCCCACCAGCAGGAGGGCGGGAAGAAGCGGCTTCGAGCGCATGAATCGTCCTTAATTCGTGGGAGTCGAAAGTGCTACAGCATACTCCGCCGGATCGCGTTCAACGAGCCTGGCGCAAACCTTCCTCCAGGGCATGGGCCGGCAACGGCCGGCCGATCAGGTAGCCCTGCAGCTCGTCGCAACGCTGGGCCACCAGGAAGTCCCGCTGTTCGATGGTTTCCACGCCTTCGGCGACCACCTTCAGGTCGAGGCTGTGGGCCATGGCGATGATCGCCCGGATGATCGCCGCATCCTCGCTGTTCTGGGTCAGGTCGCGGACGAACGACTGGTCGATCTTCAGGTAGTCCAGCGGCAGGCGCTTCAGGTAGCTGAGCGAGGAATAGCCGGTGCCGAAGTCGTCGACCGATAGCTTCACCCCCATCTCGCGCAACTGGCGGAAGGTCGCCAGGACACTATCGAGGGCGTCCAGCCACTGGCTTTCGGTCAACTCCAGCTCCAGTTGCGCCGCCGGCAGGCCGCTGTCGGCAAGCGCCGAGCGCACTACGTCGAGCAGGTCGCCCTGGCGCAACTGGTGGACCGAGAGGTTCACCGAGACCCGCAGGTTCAGGCCCCGCTGGCTCCACTCGGCGGCCTGCAGGCAGGCCCGGCGCAGGACGAATTCACCGATCTCGCCGATCAACCCGCACTCCTCGGCGAGGCCGATGAAGGTCGACGGCGGGATCATGCCCTCCTCCGGATGGTGCCAGCGCACCAGCGCCTCGACCGAGTCCGGGCGGGCGCTGGCCAGGCACAGCTTGGGCTGGTAATGCACGTCCAGCTGGCCCTCCTCGACCGCCTTGCGCAACCGGGTTTCCAGGCGCAGGCGTTCGAGGGTGCTGTCCTGCAGGTTGTCGCGGAAGAACTGGAAGGTATTGCCGCCGAGTTGCTTGGCATGTTGCATCGCCAGGTTCGCCTGGCTCATCAGCACGGAGATTTCCCGTGCCTGCTCGGAAAACAGGCTGATCCCCAGCGAGGCGCCGAGGATCAGCTCGTGGCCGAGCACGCTCACCGGCTGGCGCAACTGGACCAGCAGGCGTTCGGCCAGGCGCGACAGGGCCGCGGTGCCGGTGCCGCCATCGAGGAGAATGGCGAACTCGTCGCCGGCCAGACGCGCCAGGGTGTTGGCTTCCGGCGCGGTGCGCCGCAGGCGCTGGGCCATCTCCCTGAGCAACTGGTCGGCGACCTCGTGGCCGAGGCTGTCGTTGAGCAGCTTGAAGCGGTCCAGGTCGATCAGCAGCAGGGCCAGCCCGCCCTCCTCCTGGCGCGCCCGCTGGGCCGCCTCGTGCAGCCGCTCGCGGAACAACCGGCGGTTGGCCAGGCCGGTCAGTTCGTCGTAGTGCAGCAGGTGACGCAGGCGCTCCTCGACGTCGCGGCGGGCACTGAGATCGGTGAAGAAACCGACGATGTGGGTCGCCTCGCCATTGCCGTCGCGCAGCAGGTTGAGCTGCAGCCATTGGGGATAGGGATCGCCATTCTTCCGCGTATCCACCAGTTCGCCCTGCCACTGCCCGTGCTGGCGCAGCTCGGCGCGGATCTGCCGGTAGTGGCGCTGGGCCTCGGGGGTATTCACCAGCAGGCTGGCGTTGCGCCCGACCACGTCCTCGCGGCGATAGCCGGTGATGCGACTGAAGGCCTGGTTGACCGCCAGCAGGTTGTAGGCCGGATCGAGGATCACGATGCTCTCGCTGGCCGCCTCGAACACTGTCGCGGCCAGTTGCTGCTGCTCTTCCAGGCGCTTGCGCGCGCTGATGTCGCTGCGCGTGCCGAGCATCCGCGTCACCCGTCCCCGCGGGTCGCGAGCCATGGCCCGGCCACGATCCTCCAGCCAGCGCCAGCCGCCCTCCCGGTCGCGCACGCGGTACTCCACCCGGTACAGCTCGCTGCGCCCCTTGAGATGTTCGGCGAGGGCGCGACGGATGCGCGGCAGGTCGCCGGGGTGGATGCTTTCGATCAGCCTGCGATAGTCCTCGGGACCGTCCCCGGCGTCGCTGAAGACCGCCTCGAGATAGGAATGCTGGACCCGGCCGCTCTCCAGGTCCCAGTCCCACAACCCCAGTTCGCTGGCCTCCAGGGCCATGGCCAGGCGCGCCTCGCTCTGGCTGAGCGCCTGGCTGGTCGCGCCAAGCTCCTCGGTGCGCGCCTCCACCCGGCGCTGCAAGGCGTCGCGGGCGGCGCGCAGCTCGCGTTCGACCAGGCGCCGCTGGCCGACCTCCTGGGCGAGCTTGCGATTGAGCGCTTCGGCCTCCGCATTGACGCGTTCCAGGTGCAGGTTCAGCGCCTGGGTCTGGAAGCGTCGCAGCAGCGCGCCCTGCACCAGCCGGTGGATCTGCCCGGCGACCACCAGCAGCGCCACCAGCAGGATCAGGCCGAGCACGCCCCAGCCCTGCAACAGGCTATGCGGCTGCAACAGCAGGAAAACGATGGATGGCAGCAGGCCCGGCAAGGCGAAGGTGAGGAAGGCCGGCAGGCTCACCGCATAGGCGACGCTGGCGGAGAGGATCGCCGCCGCCACCAGGCCGAACACCAGCACCTGCTGGAGGAAGGCATCGGCCGGGACCAGCATGATCACCGCGAACGCCAGGGTCAGGCCCGAGGCGCCGGCGCCGCACAGGAAGGTCCGCCGCCAGTGGCGGCTGGCCTGGCGACGGCTGTCGGCCTGCTGGAAGGCGGCGACCTGCAGCAGGCGCAGGACGGCGAGCAACACCAGCCAGACCAGCCAGCCGCCGAGCAGCCAACTGCTGACCTTGCCCCACACCAGGCAGGCGCTGGTCACGCCGCCGAGCAGCATGAGCAGGGTCGGCGTGCGCGAGCCGAGATAAAGGAGCCGGGTACGCTCGATGGCGATTTCGCGGGCGTAGAGCCGCAGTACATCGGTGCTGCCGCCCGGCAGCGCCAAGGGCTCGACATGGACGGTCATAGGCGCTTGTTCTTGTAGTGGTTTGCCTTGAAGTGGCCGGAGCATAACCGAGCAGGGGCAGGCTGCCCAAGGCCGGGATAGAGCATTTTTCCGCGGCCAGGCCCGACGCTGCGCCGGCCTGCGCCGAATGGCGGCCCGGTTTGCCCGGCTTTTCCCCGCCCCGGTAGAATGCCGCGATGAACGACGACCTCTCCCTCCTGCTGAACTCCCTCAACGACCCGCAGCGCCAGGCCGTGGCCGCGCCGCTGGGCCGCCAACTGGTCCTCGCCGGCGCCGGCTCGGGCAAGACCCGCGTGCTGGTGCACCGGATCGCCTGGCTGATCCAGGTCGAGCACGCCTCGCCCTACAGCATCCTGTCGGTGACCTTCACCAACAAGGCGGCGGCGGAGATGCGCCACCGCATCGAGCAGTTGCTCGGGATCAATCCGGCGGGCATGTGGGTCGGCACCTTCCACGGCCTCGCCCATCGCCTGCTGCGCGCGCACTGGCGCGAGGCCGGGCTGAGCGAGAACTTCCAGATCCTCGACAGCGACGACCAGCAACGCCTGGTCAAGCGGGTGATCCGCGAACTCGGCCTCGACGAGCAGCGCTGGCCGGCGCGCCAGGCCCAGTGGTTCATCAACGGGCAGAAGGACGAGGGCCTGCGGCCGCAACACATCCAGCCCGGCGGCGACCTGTTCCTCGCCACCATGCTGAAGATCTACGAAGCCTACGAGGCGGCCTGCGCCCGCGCCGGGGTGATCGACTTCTCCGAGCTGCTGCTGCGCGCCCTGGACCTCTGGCGCGACCATCCCGGCGTGCTCGAGCACTACCAGCGGCGCTTCCGCCATATCCTGGTGGACGAGTTCCAGGACACCAACGCCGTGCAGTACGCCTGGCTGCGGATTCTCGCCAAGGGCGGCGACAGCCTGATGGTGGTCGGCGACGACGACCAGTCGATCTACGGCTGGCGTGGCGCACGGATCGAGAACATCCAGCAGTTCAGCGACGACTTCGCCGACGCCGAGGTGATCCGCCTGGAGCAGAACTACCGTTCCACCGCGTCGATCCTCAAGGCCGCCAACGCCCTGATCGCCAACAACCAGGGACGCCTGGGCAAGGAGTTGTGGACCGACGGCGAGGACGGCGAGTCGCTGAGCCTGTACGCCGCGTTCAACGAGCACGACGAGGCGCGCTACGTGGTCGAGTCGATCGAGAGCGCGCTCAAGGGCGGCCTGGCGCGCAGCGAGATCGCCATCCTCTACCGCTCCAACGCCCAGTCGCGGGTGCTGGAGGAAGCCCTGCTGCGGGAGAAGATTCCCTACCGCATCTACGGCGGCCAGCGCTTCTTCGAGCGTGCCGAGATCAAGAACGCCATGGCCTACCTGCGCCTGCTCGACGGCCGCGGCAACGACGCGGCGCTGGAACGGGTGGTCAACGTGCCGGCACGCGGCATCGGCGAGAAGACCGTGGAGAGCATCCGCGAATTCGCCCGCGGCAACGATGTGTCGATGTGGGAGGCGATCCGCCTGATGATCGCCAACAAGGTCCTGCCCGGCCGCGCCGCCAGCGCCCTGACCGGCTTCGTCGAGCTGATCGAGAATCTTTCGGCGAAGGTCATGGACATGCCGCTGCACCTGATGACCCAGACGGTGATCGAGCAGTCCGGACTGATCAGCTACCACAAGGAAGAAAAAGGCGAGAAAGGCCAGGCCCGGGTGGAGAACCTCGAGGAACTGGTCAGCGCCGCCCGCGCCTTCGAGAACAGCGAGGAAGAGGAAGACCTCACCCCGCTGCAGGCCTTCCTCAGCCACGCCTCCCTGGAGGCCGGGGAAACCCAGGCCGACGCCCACGAGGACAGTGTCCAGCTGATGACCCTGCACAGCGCCAAGGGCCTGGAGTTCCCGCTGGTGTTCCTGGTCGGCATGGAGGAAGGGCTGTTCCCGCACAAGATGAGCCTGGAGGAATCCGGCCGCCTGGAAGAGGAACGCCGCCTGGCCTACGTCGGCGTCACCCGCGCCATGCAGCGACTGGTCCTGACCTACGCGGAGACCCGCCGGCTCTACGGTAGCGAGACCTACAACAAGGTTTCGCGCTTCATCCGCGAGATCCCGCCGGCGCTGATCCAGGAAGTGCGCCTGTCCAATACCGTCAGCCGCCCCTACGGCGGCACCTCGCGCAGTGCCGGCGGCAACCTCTTCAGCGGCGCCGGGGTGCCGGAGACGCCCTTCTCCCTCGGCCAGCGGGTGCGCCACGCGCTGTTCGGCGAAGGGACTATCCTCAACTTCGAAGGCGCCGGCGCCCAGGCCCGGGTGCAGGTGAATTTCGAGAGCGAAGGCAGCAAGTGGCTGATGCTCGGCTACGCCAAGCTGGAAGCCCTGTAGCGGCGCAGCCGGTGGAGAAGGCCCGGAGGAGGACGACATGCTGGCATCCTGGGCCTTCTGGGCACTGCTTTCGGCGCTGTTCGCCGCGCTGACCGCGATCTTCGCCAAGATCGGCCTCGACCGGGTCGATTCGGACTTCGCCACCTTCATCCGCACCCTGGTGATCCTCGTCACCCTCGGCGGCATCCTCGCGGTCCTGGGCAAGTTCCAGGCCCCGGGCAGCATCCTGCCGCGCAGCTGGCTGTTCCTGGTGCTCTCCGGGCTGGCCACCGGTGCCTCCTGGATCTGCTATTTCCGCGCCCTCAAGCTCGGCCCGGCGTCGCTGGTGGCGCCGCTGGACAAGTTCAGCGTGGTGCTGGTGGCACTGCTCGGCGTGGCCTTCCTCGGCGAACGCCTGGACCTGCGCCAATGGCTCGGCGTAGCCCTGGTGACAGCGGGCGTGGTGGTCCTGGCAATCCGCCCATAAGCCAGCTGAATGGCGCTTCGACCTTGGTATAAAGGCGAAAAATCGCGGAAACCCTAGACTGGCGGCCTCTAATAATTCGTCGTCTGAGGTTCGTTCCATGTACCGTGATCGCGTGCGCCTGCCCTCCCTGCTCGACAAGGTGATGAGTGCGGCCGAAGCCGCCGACCTGATCCAGGACGGCATGACCGTCGGCATGAGCGGTTTCACCCGCGCCGGCGAGGCCAAGGCCGTACCCCAGGCGCTGGCCATGCGCGCCAAGGAACGTCCGCTGCGTATCAGCCTGATGACCGGCGCCAGCCTCGGCAACGACCTCGACAAGCAGCTCACCGAGGCCGGCGTGCTCGCCCGGCGCATGCCGTTCCAGGTCGACAGCACCCTGCGCAAGGCGATCAACGCCGGCGAAGTGATGTTCATCGACCAGCACCTCTCGGAAACCGTCGAGCAGTTGCGCAACCACCAGCTGAAGCTGCCGGACATCGCCGTCATCGAAGCCGCCGCGATCACCGAGCAGGGCCACATCGTGCCGACCACCTCGGTGGGCAACTCGGCGAGCTTCGCGATCTTCGCCAAGCAGGTCATCGTCGAGATCAACCTGGCCCACAGCACCAACCTGGAAGGCCTGCACGACATCTATATCCCGACCTACCGGCCGACCCGCACGCCGATCCCGCTGACCCGCGTCGACGACCGCATCGGCAGCACGGCGATCCCGATCCCGCCGGAGAAGATCGTCGCCATCGTCATCAACGACCAGCCGGACTCGCCATCCACCGTGCTGCCGCCGGACGGCGAGACCCAGGCCATCGCCAACCACCTGATCGATTTCTTCAAGCGCGAGGTCGACGCCGGGCGCATGAGCAACAGCCTCGGCCCGCTGCAGGCCGGTATCGGCAGCATCGCCAACGCGGTGATGTGCGGCCTGATCGAGTCGCCGTTCGAGAACCTGACCATGTACTCCGAAGTGCTGCAGGACTCGACCTTCGACCTGATCGACGCCGGCAAGCTGCGCTTCGCCTCGGGCAGCTCGATCACCCTGTCGCCGCGGCGCAACGCCGACGTGTTCGGTAACCTGGAGCGCTACAAGGACAAGCTGGTGCTGCGCCCGCAGGAAATCTCCAACCACCCCGAGGTGGTCCGTCGCCTGGGCATCATCGGCATCAATACGGCGCTGGAGTTCGACATCTACGGCAACGTCAACTCGACCCACGTCGGCGGCACCAAGATGATGAACGGCATCGGCGGCTCCGGCGACTTCGCCCGCAACGCGCACCTGGCGATCTTCGTCACCAAGTCGATCGCCAAGGGCGGCAACATTTCCAGCGTGGTGCCGATGGTCAGCCACGTCGACCACACCGAGCACGACGTCGACATCCTCGTCACCGAGCAGGGCCTCGCCGACCTGCGCGGCCTGGCGCCTCGCGAACGGGCCCGGGTGATCATCGAGAACTGTGTCCACCCGTCCTACCAGGCACCGCTGCTGGACTACTTCGAGGCGGCTTGCGCGAAAGGCGGCCACACGCCGCATCTGTTGCGCGAGGCGCTGGCCTGGCACCTGAACCTGGAAGAACGCGGACACATGCTGGCCGGCTGAGGCTGAACCGTTTCATCCGCAACTATTTCCAGCGCCCGGACGATTAATTCTTCCGGGCGTCTGGACAGGGCAGAAAAAACCACGTAAAAACATATTTCGGCGGCCTTTTCTCTTGCCGCCATCGCAACACGCCGACTCGGCCCTTCCGCTTTTCCTGCTGTAACACTTCGTTGTTTCTTTCGGTAACGCACCATGACGGTGCAGAGCGGTACAGTTACGCACCGAAACAACCCATACAGTTCGGAAACACACCCCGGTGATCCAACGCAATTCTCCGCAACTGTTCCTGTTCTTGTTGACCTGTTAGTCAGATCATATTGCTCAGTTAATCACTAGCAACCTGACTACCCACCACAAGTGGGAAGGATCGACACATCATGGAACGTACCCTCGGTTCCAACACTTTCGACATCGCTCGCTCCAACCGCCGCAGCAGCAGCCTGCTGGGCACCATGAAACTGTGGCAGCGCCGCATCCAGAGCCGTCGCCAGCTGGCCCGCCTGGACTCCCGCCTGCTCGCCGACGCCGGCATCAGCGAAGCCCAGCGCTACGCCGAGCTGAACAAGCCGTTCTGGCGCTAAGCGATACTGTAACGCCCCGGTTCGGCCCAGCCTGAACTGTACCGTAGGCCGCTCCTTACCGAGCGGCCTTCACGTATCTGGAAGAAGCCTTTTCCTCCAGCAGTTCACGGTACAGCTCGCTCCAGCGACGCCCCATCTCTTCGGCGGTGAACAGTTGCCGATAGCGGGCCTCCGCGTTCCTGCCCATTTCCTCCGCCTGCTGCGGATGCTCCCAGAGCCAGCGCATCGCTTGGCGAAACGCGGCCGGCTGGCTGGGCGGCACGACCAGGCCGGTCTCGCCATGGATATTGATGTAGCTGGTGCCGGTGCCGATCTCGCTGGAGATCATCGGCTTGCCGTACATCGCGCCCTCCAGCAGGGAGATGCCGAACGCCTCGGAACGCAGGTGCGACGGAAAGACCATGGCGTAGCTGAGTTGCAGCAGGGCGACCTTGTCCTCGTCGTCCACCCGCCCGAGGAAGTGCACGTTGCGCAACCCCAGCGCCGCGGCCTGGGCATACAGCTCGGCCTGCAACGGCCCGGCACCGACGATCACCACCGGGTAATCGGTGCCCTGCAACGCATCCAGCAGGATATGCAGGCCCTTGTAGTAGCGCATCACCCCGACGAACAGGAAGAACCGCGGCCCGAGTTTCTCTCGCCAGTGCTCCAGACGCTGTGTCGCAGGCTTCGGGTAGCCGTCCTTGTCCAGGCCGTAGGTGATCACCCGGGTCTTTTCTCGGTACTGGCGGAGCACGTCGCTGGTACTGAAGTAGTTGGGCGAGGCTGCGACGATGCGATCCACGCTGTGGAGGAAACGACTCATCAGCGGCCGGTACAGTTTCAACAGGACGCGCTGGCGGATGATGTCCGAATGGTAGGTGACCACGCTCGGCTTGTTCATACCGGTGAGGAAATGCACCAGGTCCATGAACGGCCAGGGGAAGTGGTAGTTGACCACGTCCGCCTCCGCCGCCAGCTCGCGGAACTGCTTGAACACGCTCAGGGAAAACCCGGTGGAAGCGAGCTGCAGGTCGAGCCTGGCGCGATGCACCACATGTCCGCCGAAGGGCACGACAGGCGGATGCGGGTCGCTGCTCAGGGTCAGGACGTGGTTGTCGATCCCCCACGACCCGCTGCTCTCGCAAAGCTGGAAGATCACCTGTTCGATCCCGCCTACCGTTTCGCTCAGGTAGGTCTTGTAGAAGTGCAGTACCCGCATTCAGCCCTCCACGGCACGACGATAGGCTGCAGCGGTGAGATTCGCGCAACGCTTCCAGGAAAACTGCTCCGCCCGTCGCAGGCCGGCTTCCCGGCAGCACTCCCAGTAGACGGTATCCTCGGTCATGCGGACCAGCATGTCAGATAGCCCATTGGCATCATCCGGGTCAATATAGCTGCCCGCCTCGCCGGCCACCTCCGGCATTGCGGAGAGTCGCGTGAGCAATACCGGCGTGCCGCTGGCCATGGCTTCCAGCACAGGCAGGCCGAAGCCTTCGTAGATCGAGGGGAAGACCAGCGCCCGAGCGCCCGACATCAACTCGGCGACCCGCTCGTCCGGCAGGTAGCCGAGCAGCCGCACCGTTCCCGAAGCCAGCGCCTGGCGCAGTTCGTCGTCGAGCGAGCGACTTTCCCATCCCGGCATGCCGACGATCATCAGCGGAAAACGCTGGCGGACCGCCGCCGGCAGTTGCCCATGGGCGCGCAGGGCCAGCGACAGGTTCTTGCGCGGTTCGAGGGTTCCTACGCAGAGGAAATACCCGCGCGGCACCAGGCCATGCGCGCGCAAGGGCTCGCGCAGGGACTCCCGGTCCCGCGGACGGAACCGCGCGGCATGGCCAAGGGGCGCCACCACGAAGCGCTCGCGCGGCAGGCCGAAATACGCCTGCGCCTCGTCGGCGATCGCCTGCGAGTCGGTCAGGATCAACCGCGCCTTTTCCATCCCGCGCGCCAGCCGGCGTTCTATTTCGCGCAAGCGGGCGGCGGGTTGCGTCGCCGGATAATGCAGGTGGGTCAGGTCGTGCAGGGTCATCAGCATCGGCCCGTCGAAGTCCAGCGGCCAGAGACTGGGCTCATGGTAGAGATCGACCGGCGGCCGACCGCTATCGAAACGCCGCTGCTCCAGCCAGCGTCGTGCCCGGTAGGCTCCGGGCAGGTTGCGCAGCCAGGGCGACAGACGCGAATAGCCGGGCAGCGCCGCCGCCGGCAGGTCGCCGCTCCAGCCCCAGCCATGGAACAGGGAAAACTCGAAGTCCGCGTGCGCCTGCAACGCGCCCAGCAACTCGACCAGGTAATGCCCGATGCCGGTCCGCGGCGCCTGGAGAATCCGCGCGTTAACCGCAATCCGCATGTACTGCCTCGCCATGCGCCGGGGCCTTGCCGAGGGCGAGCAGGATCCGCGCGATCAGTTGCCGACTCGCCTCGTGCCAGCCGATCCAGCGCCATTCGCCGACCGGTCGCTCGGCCGGGAACTCGCCCGTGGCTTCGAAGCGGGTGACCAGGTTCGCCAGGGTCTGCGGATCGGCGAGGTCGAAGTAGGCCATGAATTCGCCGCCGATCTCGCGGAACACCGGGATGTCGCTGCCCATCGCCGGCAGGCCGCGCTGCATGGCCTCCACCAGCGGCAGGCCGAAACCTTCCACATAGGACGGGAAGACCAGCGATGCGGCATGGGAGTATGCGTACTCCAGGCTCTTGTCGGAGAGGTCGTTGAACATGAACAGGCGCTTGTTCAGCTCCGGATGCTGCCGCACCCGTTCCACCAGCGCCTCGCACTTCCAGCCGATGCGTCCGGCGATGCACAACCGCGCCTGCGAACCCTGGGCCCAGGCACGCTCGAAGGCATCCAGCAGGTAACCGTGGTTCTTCCGCGGCTCGATGGTGCTGACCATCAGGAATACCGGCGCCTTGGCCTTGAACATGCGCAGCAGATCGGGCTCGACGGAGGCGCCGTCCTCCACCAGGTCCAGCTCCGAACCCAGGTGGAAATAATCGAACCAGCGTTGCGCGACCTTCTCCGGGCCGATGCGCCGCAGCATCTCCGCGCGCACTTCGTCGCGGATGGTCTCGGAAATCGCGACGTAGCCGTCGGCGGTGGCCGCGATCCAGTCGAACCAGTGGTTGAACACCTTGACCAGTCCGGCATCGCAGAATTGCGGATGGGTCAGGGGAATCAGGTCGTAGATCACCGAGACGATGCCCACGCCCTCGCTCTTGAGGCGTTCCGCCAGCGGGAAGAAATCGGCGTGCCAGGAGGAGTCCAGCAAGACCAGTTGGTCGCCGGCCCGATGTTCGAGCGGGGTCGCGCGCACGGGTGCAGGCTGCTGCTTGCCGAGGATGCGGTCGAGCAGGCGCAGCGGAATGCTGAGGAAGGCGAAGGCGAACAGGCGGCAGGCTACATAGAGAAGGCGCCGGGCCCACGGCGAGGAACGGAACGGGCGGCGCTTTTCCAGGGTGCGCTGGCCCAGCCAGAAGTAGTTGGCGGCTCGCTCCACCAGGATGCGCAGGCGTACCAGCGGCGAATGCGGCCGCGGGTCCAGCGGCGCCAGGCTGTGGACCTGATACAGGGTGCCGTCGAGCATTGCCACCGGGATGCACTCCACCGTCTCGTCGGCTTCCGGCAACTCGCGGATGACGTTGCGCACCACCCGCTGAATACCGGAATTGACCTTGGGATGCTCGAACACATAGGTGCATTCGACCAACAGACGCGTCATGGAGTGCTCTCCGCGGAAGTGGGGTCCAGAGCCGCCTCGCCGAAGCGGCTGATATGGGTTTCGGCGCCCAGCCAGGAGCAACCGACGAAGTCTTCCTGGCGGTTGTTGATGACATGGAAGACCAGGCCGTAGTCGCGCCATTCGAAGTTGCGGTCCAGGTGCGAGTCCAGCCGCGACAGGCTCAGCGCCACCGAGTAGTGCCCCTTGCCCAGGCGCATGTCGAAGGCGAAGCGGTAGGTGATGCGCTCGCCGGCCTTCAGGTCGGTGAGCGCCTTGTCCAGGCGGTGGGTATTGATCCCGTACATCGGCTGGCCGAGGCGGTCCTTGATCATGAAGCCGAGGATCAGCCGCTCGATGTCCTGGCGAACCTCGACCTCGACTTCCAGCGTCACCGCCTGGCCTACCTCGACCACCTCCAGCGCGCGCTGCCGCTGGTCGACCATCCGTACGTCGAGGATCGCTGCCTCGCCGGTGCCGGAAATCGTCCGCACCTGGCCGTCGGCGAGCATTTCCTGGCGCACGGTCTGCCCCTCGCGCTCGGCGAGCAGGGCGTTGTAGTAGTCCATCACCTCTTCCGGCCGCCCGCGCATGGCCATCCGTCCCTGCTCCAGGAGGATCGCGGAGTCGCAGATGGACTGGATCGCCGAGCGGTCGTGGGAGACGATCAGCAGGGTGGTGCCGGCCTTGCGGAAACTGCGGATGCGCTCGAAGCTCTTGTGCTGGAAATAGGCATCGCCGACCGACAGGGCCTCGTCGACGATCAGGATGTCCGGCCGCCGGGCAGTCGCCACGCTGAACGCCAGGCGCATCTGCATGCCGCTGGAGTAGGTGCGCACCGGTTGCTCGATGGCCTCGCCGATTTCGGCGAAGGCCTCGATATCCGGCATCAGCGCCTGGATTTCCTCGACCTGCATGCCCAGCAGTTGCCCGGCCATGAAGACGTTCTGCCGGCCGGTGAAGTCCGGGTGGAAGCCCATGCCCAGCTCGAGCAGCGCGGCGACCCGGCCGGCCACGCGGATCTCACCGCAGGTCGGCTGGGTGGTGCCGGCGATCATCTTCAGCAAGGTGCTCTTGCCGGCGCCGTTGACCCCGACGATGCCGACCGCTTCGCCCGGCTCGATGGTGAACTCGACCTCGCGCAGGATCCAGTGCAGGTGGTGGCGCGAAGGACTGAAAGGCACCAGCCATTCGAACAACCGGCTCCAGCGATTGGGATACTGCTTGTAGGCCTTGCCGAGGCCGGATACGCGTATCTGTCCCATCAGAGTTCATCCACCATTTCGCCGACCCGCTGGCGGAACAGACGCAGGCCGAGCGCGCACAGCAGCAGCGCCAGCAGGGTGATCGGCAGCAATGAAGGCCAGTCCGGCCATTGCCCGTGGAGGAACAGCTGCTGGTAGCTGCGCATCAGCGCGGTCATCGGGTTGAGTTCGATCAGCGAGCGGATACCCTCGGGCAGGATGCCGATCGGATAGACGATCGGCGTCAGCCAGAACCAGAACTGCAGGCAGATGCCGAACAACTGGCCGACGTCGCGGAAGAACACGTTGAGCACCCCGAGGATCATCCCCAGTCCCGCCGCGAACAGCACCTGGATCGCCAGCAGCGGCACCAGCGCGAGCAATGCCGCGCCCGGCAGGCGCCCGCTGAGGGCGAGAAAGCCGAGGAACAAGGCGAGGATGATGGCGAAATTGACCCCGGCGTTGAGCAGTACGATGACCGGCAGGCAGATGCGCGGGAAGCTGATCTTCTTCAGCAGGTTGGCGTTCTCGATGAACATGCTCTGGCTGCGCGAGGTGATTTCCGCGAACAGGCCCCAGGTCAGCAGGCCGGCGCAGAGATAGACGCTGTAGGCCAGGCCGTCGTCGACCCCCGGCAGGCGCGCGCGCATCACCTGGGAGAAGATCACCGTGTAGACGACGATCATCGACAGCGGATTGAGCACCGTCCACAACGCGCCGAACAGCGACCCGCGGTAGCGCGACTGGAACTCGCGCTTGACGCTGCCGAGAACGAAGCCACGATAGCCCCACAAGGAACGAGACAAGCCAAGAAGCATCAGACCACCCTGCCGTACTGGTCCTCGAAGCGGACGATGTCGTCCTCTCCCAGGTATTCGCCGCTCTGCACCTCGATCATCACCAGGTCGATGACCCCCGGGTTTTCCAGGCGATGCCGGTGGCCCGCGGGAATGTAGGTCGACTCGTTGCTGTTGACCAGCCGCGCGCCATCGCCATTGGTGACCCTGGCCATGCCTTGCACCACGATCCAGTGCTCGCTGCGGTGATGGTGCATCTGCAGCGACAAGCGCTCTCCCGGCCTGACCACGATTCGCTTGATCTTGAAGCGCGGCCCCTCCTCGAGGACGGTATAGCTGCCCCAGGGACGGTTGACGGTCCGATGCAGCCGATAGGCCTCGTGCCGCTCGTCCTTCAGCCGCTGCACCACCCTGCGCACCTCCTGGACCCGGTCGGCGCGGGCGATCAGCAGCGCATCGGAAGTATCCACCACGACCAGGTCGTCGACCCCGACCGTGGCGACCAGGCGCCCGTCGCTCTGCACGAAGGTGTTACGGGTGTCGACGAACAGGGTGTCGCCGCTGCCGCGATTGCCCTCTGCGTCCGCGTCGAGCAGCGCGCTCATCGCGCCCCAGGAACCGATATCGCTCCAGTCGAAGGCCGCCGGCACCACGGCGACCCGCGCGGAGCGCTCCATCAGCGCATAGTCGATGGAAATGTCCGGCAGCGCGGCGAAGGCTTCGCCCGCCAGCTCATGCTGGATGCCATCGGCCATCTTCACCGCCGCACTGGCGGCCAGGCAGGCCCTGGCCTGCTCCAGCAGGGCCGGGGCATGCTGCGCCAGCTCGTCGACCAGGGTCGAGGCCGTGAAACAGAACATCCCGGAGTTCCACAGGAAACCGCCACTTTCCACGTAGCGACGGGCGGTTTCCTCATCGGGTTTCTCGACGAAGCGGCGCACCTTGGCCGCCCCCTGCTCGTCCAGCCGGTCGCCCAGCTCGATATAGCCGAAACCGGTTTCCGCTGCGTCCGGCACCACGCCGAAGGTAACCAGGTGCCCGGCGACGGCGAGACGCGCGGCATGCCCTACCGCCTCGCGGAAGGCCTCCTCGTTGCGGATCAGGTGATCCGCCGGCATCACCACCAGTACCGCCGCGTCGCCATGTTCGGCTTGCAGCGCCAGGGCGGCGACGGCAATCGCCGGAGCGGTGTTGCGCCCGGTCGGCTCGAGGATGAAATATCCCCGATGCCGCCCCAGGCGGGCCGCCTGGAACTGGTCCTTACTCTGGAAGTAATGCTCGCGGTTGGTCACCGTGACGATTTCGCCATGCCCGGCCAGGAGCCCGGCGGCACGTCGGTAGGTCTTGCCCAGCAGGGTCTGGCCATCGGGCAGGCGCATGAACGGCTTCGGCTGTCCTTCACGCGACACCGGCCAAAGGCGGGTACCGGCGCCGCCGGAAAGCACCACGGGAATCAGCATGGCTTACTCCCGGGAAACGCGTCGCAGGTCCGCCTCGACCATCATCCGGATCAGCTCGTCCAGGCTGGTCCTGGGCTTCCAGCCGAGCACACGCTGGGCCTTGGCCGGATTACCCAGCAGCACGTCGACCTCGGCGGGCCGGAAGAACGCCGGGTCGATCTTGAGGAAGTCGCGGTAGTCCAGGCCCACATGCTCGAAAGCGATCTGGCACATGTCGCGCACGGTGGTAGTGACACCGGTGGCCACCACGTAGTCGTCGGCCTTGTCCTGCTGCAACATCAGCCACATGGCTTCGACGTAGTCCCCGGCAAAGCCCCAGTCGCGCTTGGCGTCGACGTTGCCCAGGCGCAATTCCTGCTGCTTGCCGAGCTTGATGCGGGCCACCGCGTCGGTAACCTTGCGCGTGACGAACTCGATGCCGCGCAGCGGCGATTCGTGGTTGAACAGGATGCCGCTGGAGGCGTGCAGGCCGAAGCTCTCGCGATAGTTGACGGTGATCCAGTGGCCATAGAGCTTGGCCACGCCGTAGGGGCTGCGCGGGTAGAACGGCGTGTTCTCGTCCTGGCGCTCGGCCTGGATCAGGCCGAACATCTCGCTGGTGGAAGCCTGGTAGAAGCGCGTTTCCGGGCTGAACTGGCGGATCGCCTCGAGCAGGTGGGTCACGCCCAGGCCGTCGACGACGCCGGTGGTCACCGGCTGGTTCCAGGAAGCCCCGACGAAGCTCTGTGCCGCCAGGTTGTAGACCTCCTGCGGCTGCGCCTTGATCACCGCGCGCTGCACCGAACAGGCATCGGCCATGTCGCCGTCCTCGTACTGGATATCGCCTTCGATCCCCAGTTCGCGCAGGCGCCAGCGCGTGTCGCTGCTGCGCCGCGCCACCAGGCCGTGGACCCGGTAGCCCTTCTCCAGCAGCAGCTTGGCCAGGTACGCTCCGTCCTGACCGGTGATCCCAGTTACCAGTGCACTTCTTGTCATTCTTCTCGTACCCGTGACTCCCAGTCGGACAGGATCGCCCGCAGGGACTGTTTTATGGTTATTTCAGGCTTCCAGCCCGTGGTGTCATGCAGTCGCGCATGGCTGCCGCGAACCCGCCGCTGTTCCGCCCGGCGCATCCTGGCAGGGTCCTGAACGATTTCCAGCTCGACCTGGGCGATGTCCGCCAGCAGTTCGATCAGCTCGCGAATCTTCTGCTCCTGCCCGGAACAGACGTTATAGACGGCGCCCGCCTCGCCGTGGGAGAGCAGGCGCAGATAGGCTGACAGCACGTCCTGGACATCGAGGAAATCACGGCTGACGTCGATGTCCCCCACTTCCAGCCGATTGGCCTGCAAGCCCTGCTTCATCCGGGCGATCTGCCGCGCGGCGCTGGCGATCACGAAGCTGTCCTTCTGCCCCGGCCCTATATGGTTGAACGGTCGCGCCACCAGCACCCGCCAGCCTTCGGTGATACCCCACTGCAGGCACAGCGACTCGGCCGCCAGCTTGCTGACCGCATAGGGATTGCGCGGGTGGGGGATGAGTTCCTCGTGGATCGGCAACGCCGCCTCGGCCACCTGGCCGTAGACGTCGCCGGAGCTGATGTACAGGAAGGTACCGGAGAAACCCCGCGCCTTAAGCGCCTGGAGCAGGTTCAGGGTGCCAAGGAGGTTGATCTGCAGGGTCCGCGCAGGATCGCGGAAGGCCTCCGGCACGTAGGTCTGCCCGGCCAGGTGGATGACCGCATCCGGCAGCTCCGGCCAGAGGTCGCCCAGCGAATCCGGCTCCAGCAGGTCGTAACGATGCGGTACGGGAAGGAGCGCCCACGGCGTGTGGGCCGCTGCCAGATAAGCTTGAAGATGCTTGCCTACGAAACCGGAGAGCCCGGTGACGAACAGACGCTGAGTCAAGGAAGCGGGCCTTTTATCTGATGCTACGCTCGGCGACGCTCTTCCTAGGAATACGACGTTCCAGAGGTCATGCCGGATAGCGTGTTGTTCTGATTATCGCGCTCCAATCTGTGCCAAGAATGCGCCGATTTCAACCGCTTATTCGTGACCGGTAGGTTCTCATTCGAACGGCATGACGTTTTCTCCGTCAGCCTTCACGTTTTTGCGAAAGGTATGTTTAGAATGCCTCTCGATTTCGTGCTTGACTGCCTCCTGTTCTGTTGATCGAACAGGTCGCGGTCGCGATAACAGAACAAGAACACGATGGGTCGACCAGTCCGCCGGGAAGGCTTCCGGACAACGAAGCAGCGCCTGGCCTCGCTCATCACCACCAAGCTGTCGAACGGGCAGTTTCATCACGAGATGCCATGAATTTCATCCTTTACTCGGATATCAACGAGCGCTCGATCGGCCACAACCTCGGTCGCCCCGAATACAGCTACTACTTCGTCCTCAAGGCCTACCGGCCAATCCTCGAATCGCTGGGACAGGTCCACCTGGTACAGAGCACGGACGAAGTCGACCCGCTCTACCGGCAACTGCATGAACAGGGCGAAGACTGCCTGTTCCTCTCCTTCACCCCGCCGCACAAGGCGGCGCGGGGCCTGCAATGCCCGATGCTGTGCGTGGTCGCCTGGGAGTTCGAGTCGATTCCCGACGTGGCGTGGGACGGCGATCCGGCGCAGGACTGGAGCCAGGTCCTGGCCGGCCATGGCGCAGCCATCACCCTCTCCGAGCAGACTGCCCGCGCGGTTCGCCGGGTGCTGGGCGAAGATTTTCCAGTGCTGGCGCTGCCGACGCCGATCTGGGAGGACTTCGCCGCGATCCGCCAGCAAGGCGAACGGAATCCGGTCAAGTCCGGCGAGACCCTGCAACTCAAGGGCTGCGTCATCGACAGCCGCCTGCTGGGCCTTTCCGCCGACGGCCTCATCGCACCGATCAGGGAAGAGACCGAGGACGAGATCCTCGAGGTCCTCCCCGAGACGCCCGCCGAGCCCGAGCCCGAACCGGTCCCTGAGCCAGAGCCAGAGCCAGAGCCGGTTCCTCTCGACTGGAGGCGCCGACTGGTCATCAGCAAGCACTACCTGCTGCTGTGGTACCGGGAAGCCGTCAGCGACCTGGTACCCATACCGGTACGCCGCTGGCTGTTCCGTCACCTGCGCCGGCCGCTGCCGCCCCCGCCAACGGCGCTGGAAACGCTGCCGGAGCCATTGCCCCAGGCCATCGAGCCGATGCCGCCCGCCGAGCCCGAGCATCCGCCGGCGCTGTTGCCGGACGTCGACCAGCACCAGCAGGTCGTCGTGGACGGGGTGGTCTACGTCTCGGTGTTCAATCCGCTGGACGGGCGCAAGAACTGGCATCAGCTGATCACCGCCTTCTGCTGGGCATTCCGCGACACCAGCGATGCCACGCTGGTGCTGAAGATGACCCAGAGCGACCTGACGACCTACCACGTCGAACTGCTCACCCTGCTTTCCCAACTGTCGCCATTCGCCTGCCGGGTCATCGCCCTGCACGGCTATCTCGATGCCGCGGAGTACGCCCGCCTGTACGGAGCCGCCAGCTACTACGTGAACGCCTCGCGCTGCGAGGGCCTGTGCCTGCCGCTGATGGAATTCATGTCCTGCGGCACCCCGGCGATCGCTCCGGACCATTCGGCGATGGCCGACTACATGGACGCCCAGGTGGGCTTCGTGGTCCGCTCCAGCCAGGAGCCCGCGGCCTGGCCGCAGGATTCGCGCCGGTTGTACAGCACCCGGCGCTACCGGCCGAGCTGGGAGTCCCTGAAGGAGGCCTACCTGGAGAGCTACCGGGTAGCCCGGGAACAGCCGGAGCGCTATCGGCAACTGTCCGCCGCGGCCAACCAACGCATGCGCGGCTACTGCGCCGGCGACGTGGTCCGCCAGCGCCTGGAACCCTTCCTTTCCGCCCGCAAGGCAACCCCTGCGCCCGGCGTCGAACTGGCGGCCACCGCCACAGGCAACGTTCCATGCTGATCATCATCCACTCCGAGACCAACAAGACCACCATCCGGCAGAACCTCGGGCGCCCGGAGTACAGCTATTACTTCGTCCTCAAGGAATTCCGTCCGCTGCTGGAAGAGATCGGCCAGGTGGTCGAAGTCAGCGATCCCGACGAACTGGTGGACCGCCTCTACCACGACTGCCGCAAGCGCGGCGAACCCTGCGTCTTCCTCTCCTTCTCGCCGCCCCATCGCACGCCGATCCACCATGCCTGCCCGACCATCCCGGTGTTCGCCTGGGAGTTCAGCACCCTCCCCAGCGAAACCTGGCACGGCGAACCGCGCCACGACTGGCGACATGTGCTGCGCCACAGCGGACGGGCCATCACCCACTCCAGCTTCACGGTCGACGTGGTGCGCGCCGCCATGGGTCGCGACTACCCGGTACTGAGCGTGCCGGCGCCGGTCTGGGATCGCTTTGCCAACCGCGCCTCGCAGCAGGCGGGCCGTCCCGAAGCCCGGGATGTGCGCCTGCGCCTGGACGGCCTGCTGGTGGACAGCCGCCAGCTGGACCTGGCCGTCCATGCCGACCCCGAGCCGTCGGCGGAGGTCCTGGCCCTGCCGGACCGCGCGGCGAAACAGGTCGAGCTGAGCCTCGACGGGGTCATCTACACCTCGGTGTTCAACCCCTACGACGGGCGCAAGAACTGGCAGGACATGATCAGCGCGTTCTGCGCCACCTTCCGCGACGAGCCCGACGCCACCCTGGTGCTGAAACTGACCCACCACAACGTCGGCGAAGCGCTGGCCGACATGCTTCACCACCTGTACAAGAACCAGTCCTACCGCTGCCGCATCGTGCTGATCCACGGCTACCTCGCCGACCCGGACTACGAGCGGCTGGTCGAGGCCACCAGCTACGTGGTGAACACCTCCTACGGCGAAGGCCAATGCCTGCCGCTGATGGAATTCATGTCCAGCGGCAAGCCGGCCGTGGCTCCGCGCAATACCGCGATGATCGACTACATCGACGCCGACAACGCCTTCATCGTCGACTCCTCGGAAGAAGCCACCGCCTGGCCCCACGACCCGCGTGCGGCCTACCGCACGCTGCGCTACATCACCGACTGGGAGTCGCTGTGCCGGGCCTACCGGGCCAGTTTCGAGGTCGCTCGCCAGGAGCCGGAGCGCTACGCACGCATGTCCGCGCATGCCAGCGCCAGCCTCGAACGCTTCTGCAGCCGCAAGCTGGCCGTGGAGCGCCTGCGTCGCTTCCTCGACGAAGCGGCACAAGGCGACCCCGCCGCCTTGCAAAGCATCCCGGCATGATCCGCGCCCTGCTCCAACGCTGGCGTACCCGTCCCGCTGCGGCGAGCGAACCGGTGTCTCCACGCATGTGCGGTCTGCGCGATGCGGTGCTGGATGGCTGGTTCCGCAGCGAAACCGGCGAACTGCTCGCCGGCTTCGCCATCGGCGCCCAGGACACCCTGCTCGATCTCGGCTGTGGCGAAGGCGTCGCCACCCTCTTCGCCGCCCGCCAGGGCGCTTCGGTGATCTTCACCGACAGCGAGGAGGACAAGGTGCGGAGCCTGGCGCAGCAGGTCGAGGCGGTGGCCCGGCGGCCCTTCACCGGCCTGGTCAGCGACAGCGACCCGCTGCCGCTGCGCGACGCCTGCGCCGACAAGCTGGTGTGCATGGAAGTGCTCGAACACGTGGCCAACCCAGCGCGGGTGATGGCCGAACTCGTGCGTCTCGGCCGCCCTGGCGCGCAGTACCTGCTGAGCGTGCCGGACCCGGTCGGCGAACACCTGCAGCAGGGCATCGCCCCGGCCGACTACTTCCGGGCGCCCAACCACATCCACATCTTTTCCCGTGACGACTTCGCGCGCCTGGTGCAGGACGCCGGGCTGGTCATCGAGCACCGCCAGGCCAGCGGCTTCTTCTGGGTGATGGGCATGATCTTCTTCTGGGCCAGCGAACGGGCCGCCGGCCGTGAGCTCGGCGGCGCCGTCCGCGACCGTATCCAGCCGCCCTACCCGGCGCTGATGGAAGACTGGGCACGGCTCTGGGAAAACCTCCTGGCCCGCCCCGACGGTCTGGAGATCAAGCACCTGCTCGACCATTTCATGCCCAAGAGCCAGGTGATCATCGCGCGCAAGCCGCTCGACCCCGGATCGTCGCGGACATGAGCGGCAAACGCATCCTCGACATCGAACTGTTGCGCGGGCTGGCCGTGCTCGGCGTGGTATTCCACCATCTGCACGGCAACCTGTTCAGCGGCTCCCCGGCACTGCTGGACGGCATCAACCAGCGCGTCCAGTTCTGGTGGGGCGTGGACCTGTTCTTCGCCATCTCCGGCTTCGTCATCGCCCGCACCCTCATCCCGCAACTGCGCGAGGCGCCCACACGCCAGGCATTCTGGGAACAGGCGCGGTACTTCTGGATCCGCCGCGCCTTCCGCCTGCTGCCCTCGGCCTGGCTGTGGCTGGCGCTGATCCTGGCCTGTTGCCTGCTGCTGAACCGCTCCGGAGCCTTCGGCAGCCTGTCGGCCAACCTCGCGGCGAGCCTCGCCGGTTTCCTCCAGGTCGCCAACTTCCGCTTCGCCGACAGTTTCTACCGCTACGAATACGGTGCCAGCTTCGTCTACTGGAGCCTTTCCCTGGAGGAACAGTTCTACCTCCTGCTGCCGCTGCTGATCCTCTGCCTGCGTCGCTACCTAGGCTGGGCCCTCCTGGCGCTGGTGCTGGTCCAGTTCTTCAGCCTGCGCACGCCGCTGCTGATGGTATTGCGCACCGACGCCCTGGCCATCGGCGTACTACTCGCCCTCGCCTCCCTGCAGCCTGGCTATGCCCGCTGGAACCCCACCCTGCTGGGCCGCGCCTGGAGCGGGCCGTTGCTGCTGGCCGCCGTGGCCGCGGCCCTGGGCGTGCTGGCCAGCGAAGCGTACAGCCTGGTCGCCGTGCGGATCGGCGCCATCGCGCTATTGTGCGGACTGCTGGTGTGGATAGCCTCCTACGACCGCGACTACCTGCTCTCCAACGGGCCGCTGAAGCGCTTGCTGGTCTGGGTCGGCGCGCGCTCCTATGCGATCTACCTGATCCACATCCCGGCGTTCTATCTCAGTCGCGAACTCTGCTTCCGCCTGGGCTGGGACGCCGGCGAGCGGCCCCTGTCGCTGCTCGGCACCAGCCTGGTCCTGATCGTCGTACTCAGCGAGCTCAACTACCGCTTCGTCGAGAGCCCCTGCCGCGACCTGGGCTCCCGCCTGGTCAAGCGCCTGAGCGCCGCCCGCCGCGTCGCCACCACTTCCGGAGCCACCTCATGCTGAACTTCCTCAAGAAGATCGTCTCGCCGCCCAGCCCCGCCACCGAGCCCGTCGCCGCGCCACCCGCCCCCGCGCCGGTCGACCCGTACATGCTCGGGTTGCGCGACGCGGTGCTCAGCGGCTGGTTCAACCAGGAGACCGACGAGCTGTTCAGCGGCTTTCCGATTTCCGCCGAGGACACCGTGCTCGACGTGGGGTGCGGCGACGGCGGCAACGTTCATTTCTGCGCCATGCGCGGCGCTCGCATCATCATCGCCGACATCGACGCGGAAAAGATCGCCAGGACCCGCGAGCGCCTGGCCGATACCCCGGCCCGCGAACTGGAATGCCTGGTCAGCGACTGCGACCCGCTGCCCCTGGCTGACGCCACGGCCACCCGGGTGGTCTCCACCGAGGTCATCGAGCACGTCGACGATCCGCGGCAGTTCCTCGCCGAGCTGGTACGGGTCGGCCAGCCCGGCGCACTCTATCTGCTCAGCGTGCCGCATCCCACGTCGGAAGACCTGCAGAAAGACTTCGCCGCCGACGAATACTTCCGCAAGCCCAACCACATCCGCGTGCTCGGCGAGGAGCAGTTCGCCGCACTGGTGCGCGAAGCCGGCCTGGAAATCCTCAGCCACAGCCGCTACGGCTTCTACTGGTCGCTGTGGATGCTGCTGTTCTGGGAGGCCAAGGTCGATTTCGGCAATCCCGACCATCCCCTCCTCGAACACTGGGCCAGGACCTGGCAGGCGCTGCTCGACTCGCCGCGCGGCCCGGCCATCAAGCAGGCCCTGGACGCCGTGGTCGCCAAGAGCCAGGTGATCATCGCGCGCAAGCCCGCCCAGGCGTAGAAACACCGGAACAGTTCCGCTACAGCCGGGCGGAACAGTTGCCGGGGCCACCGAACTGTTCCGTCCAACTCCCGCGTGGTTGCCCCTGAGCAAGCCAGCGGTCCCGGCGCATCATGAGGTTCCACACCCCGCCCCCATCCCCGGGATGGGAAGGAACGCACGATGAGGACATCCCCGCACCCGCACGCCGGGAGTTCCAGCGGTCTCCCGGCCGCCCATCCACATCTCGCCGCCCTGTTGGAAAAATTGAATTCCT
This sequence comes from Pseudomonas sp. 203-8, assembly GCF_020708595.1. NCBI lineage: Bacteria > Pseudomonadati > Pseudomonadota > Gammaproteobacteria > Pseudomonadales > Pseudomonadaceae > Pseudomonas > Pseudomonas sp. 203-8. The sequence continues at coordinate 56,755 of NZ_JAJFDF010000006.1, forward strand.
GGCGACAAAACGCTCAATCGCGCAAGCATCTTGCGCAAATGTCCGAACACGACCTCGCCGACCTGGCGATCAGCCCGAGCGAACGCTACGTAGAGATTTCGAAACCTTTCTGGCGCTGAGCCGCTGGTGACGTGGCGCACAGTTGGTTAGTCTCAGCGTTGACACGGCCGCGCGGATGCGGCCGTCTACGCTGACTTCGTTCGGAGCAACTCACATGAAACGTCTGCGCCTGATCGGTGCCGCTGCCCTGCTCGCCTGCGCCTCCAGCGCGTTCGCCAGCAGCTTCGTGGTCACCACGGATACTCTGGTCCGCGCCACCGGCATGACCTCCAATGCCACTTCGGACATCACCAATTCCTTCCGCGACGACAAGATCGTCCTCGAAGCGCGCGACGACGCCGCCAGCTTCGTCGCCAGCCAGGGCGACATCCGCGGTTCGCACCTGGAAGCCGCACTGCGCCACATCCGTGGCAAGCTGCCGAGCCTGGCCGCCAACGACATGCAACTGGCCCAGGCGATCCTGACCATCTGAGTCGCCCGCCCCGCCGCCGCAGCCGCCCGGCTGCGGCGATGACCTGGCCGACCGGCCACACTGGCTCCGCGCCGCACATTCCGTTAGCCTTGGCGGCTGTTCCAGTCCTATTCCGCCCAACCCCATGCGTTACCGGTTCTCGTTGCTCTTCTGTTGCCTGCTGGCGCCCGCTGCGCACGCCTTCGATACCACGACGGCGTTCACCGCGAAGTCCCTTTACGTCACCAGCAAGCTGACCAGCACGCCGTTCGAGAACAAATTGTTACGCGATGCCCGGGGCGATGCGGCCAGCTTCGTCGCCAGCGATGGCAGCATCCGTGGTGCGCGCCTGGAAGCGGCGCTGCGCTGGTTGCGTGTCGCGCACCCCGAGCTGGCGGCCAGCGATCAGGAACTGGCCGAAGCAATTCTTGCCCAATAGGCGATCACCACCGTTCCGGAGAACCTCCATGCGCCGTAGCTCCATGCGTCATAGCCCCCTGTTCGCCGCCCTGCTGCTGGCGCTCTGCGCCACGGCCGCGGAAGCACGCTCGGTGGTCGCGACCAGCAATATCATCGTCCGCGCCCTCGACCGCAGCATCGACTTCACTTCCGACACCACCACTTCCGTGCGCGACATGAAAGTGGTCACCGAGGCGCGCGACGACGCCGCCAGTTTCGTCGCCAGCGACGGCGCCATTCGCGGCGCCCAGCTGGAAGCCGCGATGCGGACCCTGCGCAGCCGTCTGCCGGAAGCCCGGGAAGCCTCCGACCAGGTACTTGCCGAAGCCATTCTCGCCCTGTGAGGAAGGCCTGCGCCTGGCTGCTGGCGCTGGCCCTCTGCGGAGCCGGCAACGCGACGGCGGCCCTGCGCCTGAAACTCGACGCGCCTGAACTGGACCCTGCGCAGCGCGAGGCCAGCCAGCAACTCTTGGACGAAGCCGCGGACAAGTTGCCGCCGGCCTTCCGCGAACGCCTGGACCGCGAGATCGAGGTCGAGTGGCGCGACGACCTGCCCGCCAACGGCATGGGCCAGGCCCGTGGCCCGCAGCGCATCGCGCTGAACCGCAAGTACCTGGCCGATCTCACCGACGGCAGCGCCGCCAGCCGCCAGACCGGGCGCGTGCACGGCACCGAGCGGCGCGAGCTGCTGGCGACCCTGCTGCACGAGCTGACCCACGTCTACGATCGCGCGCGCCTGTGGTCGGCGGAGGAAAAACGCGAGATCCGCCGCTGCACGCGCCAGGAAGAAACCCTCGGCCGGATCGCCCAGCCCACCGATTGCCGCGGGCAGAGCGGTCGCCGCTTCACGCTCTCCGACGACCCGCGCCTGCTCGATCTCGCCGGCTGGCCGCAGCGCGCCGGCCAGCGCGGGCGGCGCGAGGCGCACAATGGCTTCGTACTGCGCAGCCCGGACGTCTACGAGCTGAGCAATCCGCGCGAGTTCGTCGCGGTGAACATGGAGTACTTCCTCCTCGATCCCAGCTACGCCTGCCGCCGCCCGGCGCTCTACCGCTACTACCAGCAACGCTTCGGCTGGGCGCCGGAACACAGTGCCTGTGCGCAGAGCTTCGCCTACCTCAACGCCGGCCGCGACTTCGGCCAGCAGCCGCTGGGCCAGCTCGACCCCGAGCGGGTCTACGAGGTCGACTACCTGCTGGCCGAGGCCAACGACAACCTGGTCAGCCGCTGGGGCCACACCATGCTCCGCCTGGTGATCTGCGCCCCCGGCCGGCCGCGTGGTCCGGACTGCCGGCTGGACCTCGACCAGCATCTGGTGCTGTCCTACCGCGCCTTCGTCGGCGACCTGCAATTGTCCAGCTGGGACGGCCTGACCGGCGCCTATCCGTCGCGCCTGTTCGTCCTGCCGCTGTCGCAGGTGATCGAGGAATACACCAAGGTCGAGCTGCGCAGCCTCGCCTCGGTGCCGCTGAAGCTGGACCGCGAGGAGGTCGCCAGCCTGGTCGAGCGCGCCGCGCAGAGTCACTGGAGCTACGACGGCCAGTACTACTTCATCTCCAACAATTGCGCGGTGGAAACCCTCAAGCTTCTGCGCAGCGGCATCCCCCGGCGACCGCTGCAAAGCCTGGACAGCATCACCCCCTACGGCGTGCTCGAGATGCTGGAGAACCGCAAGCTGGCCGATCCCAGTGTGCTCGACGACCCCAAGGAAGCCCTGCGCCTGGGCTACCGCTTCGACTCCTTCCGCGACCGCTACCAGGCGATGTTCGACGTGCTCAAGCAGCGCCTGCACATTCCCCAGGACAAGGTCGAGGACTGGCTGGCGCTGCCGGCCAGGGAGCGCCAGCCCTGGTTCGCCAAGGCCGACCTGCGCGCCAGCGCGGCGCTGCTGCTGCTCGAGCAGGCCTCGCTGCGGCGCCAGCTGCTGCTCGCCCAGGACGAGTTGAAGCGCCTGTACCTCGGCCACCTGGACAAGCCGGCCGGCGACCAGCGCCTGGAAGTGGCCGGCAAGACCTTCCAGCAGATCCTCGACGACAGCGGCTTCCTCAGTCGTCCGGCGGAACTCCTGGAGGGCGGCTACGGCCTGCCGCAGGCCGCCGAGTGGAAGCACCTGGAAGAGCAGACCCGCGAACGCCAGGCGCGCCTGCGCCGGCTCAGCGACGACCTCGACCGCGAGGTCCGCGCCCTGCTCGATCCCGAGCGCCGCGCCGAGCTGGAAGCCAACGAGGCCAACATCAAGGAGGTCGGCGCGCACCTGCGCGAGCTGCACAAGGCGGCCGGCGGGCTGATGCTGCCCTGAGGGAGGCGCCTGCAGGACGCATGGTCCCGAGCGCTCTTTCAGCGCCTCGCAGACGGCGGATAACGCTCTGCGTTATTCGCCCTACAGGTGCCACCTCCGGTCTTCGCTCACGGGTCGTCCGCTCCGGCGATGAACTCCTCGTCCTCTTCGGGCAACTGCGGGTCGAGGTGTAGCCATGGCAGGCGGCTGCCGACCCAGATGTGCCGGTTGGCGGGGGCGCGCTCGGGATGGTCGAGGCTGGCCACGGTGAAGTCCAGGGTATCGGCGCTGAGCCGGGTGAACAACGCCAGGTTGGCCCCGCAACGCGGGCAGAAGTAGCGCGTGCAGCTGGCCGACGAGGCATATTCCGCCGGTTCGCCCGCCAGCCAGCGGAACGCCGCGCGCGGCACCGTGGCCCAGGTGGTGACGATGCCGCCTGTGGTGCGCCGGCAGATCGAGCAGTGGCAGTGAGCGACATCGTCCAGCGGCGCGGCGACGGCGTAGCGCAGATAGCCGCAATGGCAACCGCCGGTATGGGTCTCGGGCATGGCGAATCCTCCTCGCGGGAGTGCCAGCATAAGCCGGACTTGCCCTGTGCCGCAGCCACCTCGCAAGATGAGCGGATTCCACTATCCGGGGGTGCCCGTGACCGCTCTGCTCTACTCCCTCTGGCCGCTGTTCGCCCTCATCGTCGGCGGTTACGCCCTGCGCCGCTGGGACTTTCCCGGCGAAGCCTTCTGGCCTGCCGCAGAACGCCTGAACTACTTCATCCTGTTTCCCGCGCTGCTGTTCAGCAACCTGGCGACCGCGCCGCTGGACGACCCCGGCCTGGCCCGCCAGGCCCTGGCCGTACTGCTCGGGCTCGGCGTCGCCTGGCTCGCCCTGCTGCTCTGCAAGCGCTGGCGCGGCTGGGACGCCGGGCGCTTCGGCGCCATCGCCCAGGGCGTATTGCGCTTCAACACCTATCTCGGCCTGGCCGCGGTCGGCAGCCTGTACGGCAAGCCGGGCCTGACCCTGGCCGCGCTGATGCTGGCGCTGATGGTGCCGACGGTGAACGTGATGTCGGTCTGGGCGCTGACCGCCGAGCGCGGCATCAGCCTGCGCGCGCTGCTGCTGCCGATCCTGAAGAACCCGCTGATCCTCGCCTGCCTCGCCGGCGCACTGGTCAACCTGGCCGGCGTCGGCCTGCCCGGCGGCAGCGATCGCCTGCTCAACCTGCTGGCGGTGGCCAGCCTGCCGCTGGGCCTGCTGTGCGTCGGCGCGGCGCTGAAACCCCAGGAACTCGGCGGCGAAGTCGCGGCCCTTGGCTGGAACTGCGCGGCGCGGCTGCTGGCGATGCCCCTGCTGGCCTTCGCCATCGCTCGCGGGCTGGGCCTGCCGAGCATGGAAAGCGCCGTGCTGGTACTGTTCTTCGCCCTGCCGACGGCGCCCACCGCCTATGTGCTGACCCGCCAACTGGGCGGCGACGGCCACCTGATGGCGGGCATCATTACCTTGCAAACGCTGCTTTCCGGCGCCACTCTGGTCGGCGTACTCCTCGTGCTGCAAGGAAGCCCATGACGACAGGACGCGTCGCCGCCGCCCTCACGGCGCTCTGCCTGCTCTGCCAACCGGCCTTCGGTTTCATCAAGGTGTTTCCCGAATTCGACGACGAACCCGGCGCCGCCACCTTCTTCTGGGCGGCCGTCACCACCGTCGGCCCGTTCATCGGCAGCACCGTCAGCGCACAGGAGTCCAGCGCTGACGAGGGCGACAAGCTCGTCCAGGCGCGGGACGACGCCGCCAGCTTCGTCGCCAGCGACGGTGCGATCCGTGGCGCGTACCTCCAGGCAGCCTTGCAGGTCCTGCGCCAGGCCCCGGAATACGCCGGGTACAGCGACCTGCAACTGGCCGCGGCGCTCCTCGCGCGGCAGCCCTGATCGACCACATATCCGAAATTACCCGCACGTTTCCCGCCGTTATCCAGCGAAAGCTGCCTGAAAGCTTCCCGCCGTAGCATCCGCCCACCACCGGCAGAAGACCGGACACGACGGCGCGCCCACGAGACGCCCGCTTACCCGTACAAAAACAACAATGGTGATTGCCATGCCCCGTTCCGCACACGCCTACAGCCGCACTCCGTCCGCGCGACGCCACCCGCCCGCCGCCTGCTGACCGCACGCCGCACGCCCGTCCGCCGTCTTCCCCGGAGTGAACCCATGCTGACCCTGCTCGCCTTCGCCATGGTGGCGACCTTCATGTTCCTGATCATGACCAAGCGCCTGTCCGCGCTGATCGCGCTGATCCTGGTCCCGATCGCCTTCGCCCTGATCGGCGGTTTCGCCGCCGGCCTCGGCCCGATGATGCTCGACGGCATCCGCACCCTGGCGCCGACCGGCGTGATGCTGATGTTCGCGATCCTCTACTTCGCCATCATGATCGACTCCGGGCTGTTCGACCCGGCGGTGCGCAAGATCCTCCGGCTGGTCAAGGGCGACCCGCTGAAGGTCTCGCTGGGCACCGCGGCGCTGGCGATGATCGTCTCCCTCGACGGCGACGGCTCGACCACCTACATGATCTGCGTGGCCGCCGTACTGCCGTTGTACAGCCGCCTGGGCATGAGCCCGCTGGTGATGGCCTGCCTGATCATGCTCTCCAGCGGCGTGCTCAACATGACCCCCTGGGGTGGCCCCACCGCCCGCGCGGCGAGTGCCCTGCACGTCGACCCGGCGGATATCTTCGTGCCGATGATCCCGGCGATGATCGCCGGGCTGCTGGCGATCTTCGCCATCGCCTGGATCTACGGCAAGCGCGAGCGCGCCCGTCTCGGCGAGCTGCACCTGCCCACCGACCATGAGGACCTGGCGGAGATCAGCGTGTCGCAGTATCCGGAGGCGCGCCGGCCCAAGCTGCTGTGGTTCAACGCTATTCTCACCGTGGTCCTGATGGCGACCCTGATCGCCGGCCTGCTGCCGATGCCGGTGCTGTTCATGATCGCCTTCGGCATCGCCATGATCGTCAACTACCCGTGCATCCAGGAGCAGAAGAAGCGCATCGGCGCACACGCCGAGAACATTCTCGCAGTGGTCTCGCTGATCTTCGCCGCCGGGGTGTTCACCGGCATCCTCTCCGGCACCGGGATGGTCGACGCCATGTCCAAGAGCCTGCTGGCGGTGATCCCGCCGGCGCTGGGCCCATACCTGGCGACCATCACCGCGCTGGTGAGCATGCCGTTCACCTTCTTCATGTCCAACGACGCCTTCTACTACGGCGTCCTGCCGATCCTCACCCAGGCCGCCGCCGAATACGGCATCACCCCGGTGGAAATGGCCCGCGCCTCGATCGTCGGCCAGCCGGTGCACCTGCTCAGCCCGCTGGTGCCCTCCACCTACCTGCTGGTGGGGCTGGCCAAGATCGACTTCGGCGACCACCAGCGCTTCACCCTGAAATGGGCCGTGCTGGTGTGCCTGGCAATCCTCGCCATGGCCCTGCTGCTGGGCCTGTTCCCCCTGTTCAGTAACTGACCGAGACGAGTGACCGCTTCATGGAATGGCTGACCAGCCCGGAAATCTGGATTGCGTTCTTCACCCTGACCGCCCTGGAGATCGTCCTCGGCATCGACAACATCATCATGATCTCGATCCTGGTCGGGCGCATGCCGAAGCACCTGCAGCCACGCACCCGCTTCTTCGGCCTGGCCCTGGCGATGGTGACGCGGATCCTGCTGTTGCTGTCGATCACCTGGGTCATGCGCCTGACCGCCGACCTCTTCCACCTGTTCGGCCAGGGCATCTCCGGACGCGACCTGATCCTGTTCTTCGGCGGCCTGTTCCTGCTCTGGAAAAGCAGCTCGGAGATCTACCAGGGCCTGGAAGGCGAGGAAGAAAGCGGCGATGAACCGAAGGGGTCGGCGGGCGGCTTCATCGGCACCATCATCCAGATCGCGATCATCGACATCGTCTTTTCCCTGGACTCGGTGATCACCGCCGTCGGCATGGTCTCCCACGTGCCGGTGATGGTCGCGGCGATCATCGTCGCGGTACTGGTGATGATGCTCTGCGCCGGCGCCATCAGCGACTTCATCGACAAGCACCCGTCGCTGAAGATGCTCGCCCTGTCGTTCCTCATCGTGGTCGGCACGGTGCTGATCGCCGAAGCCTTCGAAGTCCATGTGCCGAAGGGCTACGTCTACTTCGCCATGGCCTTCTCCCTGGCCGTGGAGGCGCTGAACATCCGCATGCGCGGCGCCGCCGCGCGCAAGCGGGGCGAAGAGCCAGTGAAGCTGCGCAAGGAAGTGCTCGGCGACTGAGCCGCTCAGGCCGGCTCGAAACGCTCGCCGCGGAATACCCGGCGAGCCGCGCCGCGACTGATCCGACCGTGGGCCTGGCGGCGCTCCGCGCGCAGCGCGTCGGCCGCGCTGCTCGCCTGGTCCGCGAGGCGCCGGGCGATCAGCAGGATCGCCAGGCGTTTGTTGGCGTGCTGGCTACGCTGGCTCTGCACCCTGACGCTGATGCCGCTGGCCAGGTGGGTGGCGCGCACCGCCGAGTCGGTGGTGTTGACATGCTGGCCGCCGGGGCCGGAAGAGCGCAGGGTCTCGAAACGGATCTCGCCCTCCAGACTGGCCGGCGGCGCGGCGAAGCGCTCCGCGCCGATGAACCAGTTCTTGCGCGCATTCCTTGCCCGGTAGGGGCTGGGGCAGATCCATTGGATACCGCCGCACCAGCGCTCGGCGAGCGCTTCGGCGGCAGTGCCGCGCAGCCCCAGGAGCAGCGAACGCCAGGTGCGCGGACGCTCGCCGGCCACCTCCTCGATTACCTCGACCTCGACGCCGGCTTGCGCCGCCTCGAGGCACAGCCGCTCGAACGCCTTCGCCACCGCCAGGCAGCATTCCGCCGGCCCCTGGGCCGCGGAGAGTTGCAGCAGGATCATCGGCAGCACTCCCCACGGGTCTTGTAGGTCAGCACCGGCTTCAGGCGGGCGACCAGGCGCAGCAGGCCGGCTTCGAGCAGCGCGCCGACCACCGAGTCGATACCCTTGTAGGCTTCCGGCGCTTCCTCGTAGATCAGTTGGCGGTCGCCACAGATCACCCTGCTGCCAAGGCGCGTACGGCCCAACTGGTCGACGCTGAAGCGCGCCGCCAGACGCTCCCGACACTCGCCGCGCTGCCATTTGCGACCGGCGCCGTGGGCCAGGGAGAACAGGCTCTGCGCGCTCGGCACAGGCTCCACCAGGTAGCTGTAGTCGCCGCGCGAACCGGGGATCACCAGCACGCCCTGGTCGGCCGGGGTGGCGCCCTTGCGGTGCAGCCAGCCGTCGACGCCATCGACCTGTGCCGGCACCACCAGGTTGTGGTTGATGTCGAGCAGTTCCAGGCCGTCGCAGCGCAAGCGTTCGAGAATGCGCCGGGCGATGAGCTGGCGGTTACCCTCGGCGAAGCGCAGCGCATCGGCGTGGCGCGCCAGGTAGGCGGAAGCTTCCAGGCTGCCGTCGAGCAGGCCGGCGTGGCCGTGCAGGCTGACATGCTCTTGCAGGATCGCCTGGCCGAGCCCGCGCGAGCCGCTGTGCACCAGCAGTTGCAGGCGATCGGCATCGAGGCCGAGGGCGTGCAGGGCAGCCTGGTCGAACACCGTCTCGACCTGCTGTAGTTCGGCGAAGTGATTGCCGCCACCGATCGTGCCGAGCGCGCGCCAGTGCTCGCGGGCCGGCAGCTCCAGGGCTTCGATGCAGTCGCTCCAGGTCTCGTCCAGCGGCAGGTCGAGATTGCCCAGGCGCTTTTCCAGTTTGTCCGCCGACAGCTTGCCGGGGGCCAGGCCGGTTTCCCACAGGGCCATGCCACAGCCGATGTCGTTGCCGACCAGCGCCGGATAGAAGCGACCGACGGAGAAGAACGCCGCGCCGACCGGATAGCCGCGGCCGGGATGCAGGTCCGGGAGACCGACGACGCGGCACATGCCGTCCAGTTCGGCGGTGGTTTGCAGTTGCTGGATCGCCTTGCCTTCGATCCAGGTGCTGTCCGAGGCGATCAGTGCGACGCCCGCGGACAAAGGCTTGATGTAGTTGCCCATAATCCAATCCATGTGATTGAAACGGTAGATCCGGGGGGCAGACCGAAGCCGAGCGGGCACTCGCGGAAGGGCGAAGGGCGTCTAACGGAGAAGTGAAAACCTGGGGAGCGGTGACCGCGGCAGCCGATGACCTCTCGCCGGAAGCTTGCGCGGACGCAAGGGCGGGAATCGTTCAGCGGTGCAGGGGGTCGAGCGGTAGGTTTCGGTGGCCGTTAGGCCAGGCGCAGCCTGCAAAGGGTAGAGAACTGAATCATCGATGTAACCTCCTTTGCGGTGCGTAAGTGGGGGAAATGAAGGGCGAATCCTAGGCGTTTCATTCCCACCGCGCAAGCCCCGGAAAGGCTTCGCGATGGAAATGAGCGGCGCATCACTGCGCCGAAAGAGCCTGCACGGCGCCGGGCACCTCGCTGTTCCAGCGCTGGTAGAGCGCCCGCAGCTCGCCGGACGCCGCCATCTGCCGTACCCGCGCGTCGTAGACCTCGCGCAGGAGCCGGCCGCTGGCGCTGTCGGCGAAGGTCATGAAGGACTCCTTGCCGGGCGGCAGTTGCGCGATCGGGTAGGCGTCGGCCGGCAGATGCGCTTCGCTGCGCTGCTTTTCCAGTTCGTCCGGCTCGTCGAGGAAGAAATCCAGCTCGCCGTTCTGGACCTGCTCGGTGCAACGCTCGGGGCGGACGCACTCGACCAGGGTGAAGTCGCGCTGCTCCGCGGGGATCAGGTTGTAGCTGTGGCGCCAGCCGACGCGCTTGCCGGTGAGGCTGGCGCGGCCGGAAAAGGGCGTCTTCGCCGCATGCATCACGCCGTGGTACTCGATGTCGATCGGCAACTGGGCGTACAGCTTGCCCTCAACGCCGGGGATCTCGCCCGGCACGCCATCGACCATGGAGCCCGCGGTCATCAGCTTGTTGGCGCGGTTCCAGGGCATGTTGATGAATTTCACGTCGAGCCCGTAGGGCGCATAGACCTGCTTCAGCAGGTCCCAGTACAGACCGCTGCCGTCGGCGTTGGTATAGCCTTCCCAGGCCGGCGCGGCGAAGGTCGCCTTGCGGATGTGCGCCTGCTCCAGGCTATCGCCCAGCGCATCGGCCTGAACCACCGGCGCTCCCCCTACCCCGAGCGCCAACACCGCTGCCGAGAGGCAGCCACTGATCCCCGAAAATCGCATCCGCACCACTCCTCTGTATCCCTCTAGACCGGGGCTTTTTAAAAGGTGCAAAGGATACCCTTCCTGTCGGCTAATTCCATGGCCTGTGGCGCAAACGCATGCATCGAACGGAAGGCGAAAAAATCCTCGCCGTTTCGCGGCGCGCACGCTTGAATGAAGGGTAGGCGCCCTGCCGCTCGGGCTGCCGAGACGAACTCCCGCGGGGGGCGCCTGTCCAAATATGACGTTCGTGTTACAACTCGCCTGAACGCTGCCTTTCCATCGTGGCCGTTGGCGCCGTTGTCCGGGCTCCGCGGCGCAACGCACGCGGAACCTGGCGCGAGGTTGGCCATTCGTCGTAGTGCCAGGGGGGCCACGCCATGCTGAAACTGCTCGACCTGCTCTCTGCCGTCGCCCTGCTGGTGTGGGGCACGCATATCGTCCGCACCGGAATCCTCCGGGTCTACGGCGCCGACCTGCGGCGCATCCTCAGTCGCAGCGTGGAAAAACGCCCGCTGGCGTTCGCCGCCGGCATCGGCGTCACCGCCCTGGTGCAAAGCAGCAACGCCACCGCCCTGCTGGCCACCTCCTTCGTCGCCCAGGGCCTGATGGCACTGGCGCCGGCCCTGGCGATCATGCTCGGCGCCGATGTCGGCACCGCGCTGATGGCGCGGGTGCTGACCCTCGACCTGTCGTGGCTTTCGCCATTGCTGATCTTCTTCGGCGTGATTTTCTTCCTCAGCCGCAAACAGACCCGCCTCGGCCAGCTCGGCCGGGTATTCATCGGCCTCGGCCTGATCATCCTGGCGCTCCAGCTGATCGTCGCCGCCGCCGAGCCGATGACCCAAGCCAAGGGCGTCAAGGTACTGTTTTCCAGCCTGACCGGCGACATCATGCTCGACGCGCTGACCGGCGCGTTGTTCGCCATGATTTCCTATTCCAGCCTGGCCGCCGTGCTGCTTACCGCGACCCTCGCCGCGTCCAAGGTGATCTCGCTGAAAGTCGCGCTGTGCCTGGTGGTCGGCGCCAACCTCGGCAGCGGCATCCTGGCCATGCTCAGCGCCACCGCGCAAAACGCCGCCGGTCGCCGGGTGGCCCTCGGCAGCCTGTTGTTCAAGGTCGCCGGCTGCCTGCTGGTGCTGCCCCTGGTGGGGCCGCTGGCGGACTGGATGGATCATTGGCAGTTCAGCACAGCCGAACTGGTGATCGCCTTCCACGTGCTCTACAACGCCGCGCGCTGCCTCGCCTGCCTGCCGCTGACCAACGCCATGGCCAGCTTCTGCACCCGTGTGATGCCCGACCGTGCCCTTCCCGACGACGTCGCCCGGCCGCGCCATCTCGACCCCGCCGCCCTCGACACGCCGAGCCTGGCGCTGGCCAACGCGGTGCGCGAGACCCTGCGCATGGGCGACACCGTCGAGCAGATGCTGAACAATCTGATGCAGATCATCCGCGGCGGCGATCCGCTGCTCGGCAAGGACATCCGCAAGCTCGACGACGACGTCGACGCCCTCTACACCGCGATCAAGCTGTATCTGGCAAGGATGCCGCGCGAGGACCTGTCCGAACGCGACAGCCGGCGCTGGGCGGAGATCATCGAGCTGGCGATCAACCTGGAGCAGGCCGGCGACATCATCGAGCACATGCTCGCCGCCGTGCAGGACAAGAAGACCTCGCGCAGCCGCTCGTTCTCCGACACCGGCCTGGAAGAGATCGGCACCTTGTACCAGCAGTTGGTCTCCAACCTGCGCCTGGGTCTCTCGGTGTTCCTCAACGGCGACCTCGACAGCGCCAAGCGCCTGCGCCGGGCCAAGCAGCGCTTCCGTCTGCAGGAACGGCGCTACGCCCATGCCCATGTCGACCGCCTGCACCAGCAGGTGGTACAGAGCATCGAGACCAGCTCGCTGCACCTGGACCTGATCAGCGACATGAAGCGTCTCAACTCGCTGTTCTGCGCCATCGCCTACGCCGTGCTGGACAATCCAGACGCGCCGAGCAGCGCGGCCGACGAGGGCACTCGGCGGGACGAGGACGACTGGGCCGACGAAGTCGACGACATGACCTCGGCGCCGCTGGCCGAGCCAGCGCTCGCCGAGGAGCGAGCGGAAACGCGCCGTTCGCGACATTAGCCGTTCTGCGGGTAGGTTCGTCATGAAGCATCCGCTATTCTCGGTATTTTTAGTTCCAGGCTCGGCCCATGCGTTCGTTGTCCACCCTGCTGCTGTTCTGCCTGCTCTGCCCCTGGTCGTACGCCGACCAGCGCAGCGAGGTCGAAGCCTTCCAGCTGGAAAACGGCATGGGCGTGCTGCTCAAGCCCACCGAGCAGCACCGACACGTCTCGATCCGGCTGGTGGTGGGGGTCGGTTTCGCCGACTTCTCGTGCCGTGAAAAGCAGCTGCCGCACCTGCTCGAGCACCTGTTCTTCAGCGGCCTGGACGGCGGCGACGAGGCCGACCTGGAAGCCCGCATGCAGGCCCTCGGCGGACAATGGAACGCCTACACCAGCGAAGGCGACACCACCTTCGTCATCGAGGCACCTGCCGCCACCCAGCGGCAGGTCCTCGACCTGCTGCTGGACACCATCACCCGCACCGAACTGGACGAGCCGCGCATCGCCGCCGCCAAGCGAGTGATCGAGCGCGAAGGCGGCGGCCATTACTCGCACCTGCAGCGCTGGCTCGACCGCGAGAACCTGGGCCGTGGCGCCATGGACCAACTGGCGGTGGAACTGGGCCTGGCCTGCTCCCAGCGCGCGCCGCTGGCGCCGCTTGGCGCGGAGCAGCTGGAGCGGCTGCGCAGCGACTGGTACGTACCGGGCAACATGACCCTGATTCTGGTCGGTGACCTCGATCCGCGCCTGCCGGCCTATCTGACCCGGACCTTCGGCACCCTGGAAGACCACGAGCTCCCCGAGCGCCGCGAGCTGCCGGCGGCCAACGGGCATGCCGAGGCCAGGCGCACCCTGATCACCCGGCCATTCGGCGAGGGTGCGATGCTGCACTGGGTCTATCCGGAGCCGGACGACGCCGACCCGGACGCCATGGTCCTGCTCCAGGCCTATATGAACGACGCGCTGTACGCCGACCTGCGTGTGCGTCGCGGACTCACCTACGGGCCATCGACCGATCGCCAGGTGTTCGCCAACCAGGGCTTCTTCAGCCTCGACGCGGATGTCGAGCGCAGCGACCTACCCGCCACCGAGGCCGCCCTGCGCGAGTTGCTCGGCGGCATCCGCCAGCATGGCCTGGACCCGGGGCGTTTCAAGCGGGTGCAATTCGCCGAGCGCGCCAGGCTGGCCTGGAGCACCCAGGGCAACGCGGCGCTGGCGGACTATTACTGGGGCTCGCTGGCCGACTACGAGGACGGCCATTTCCCCAATGAGGAGCGCCGCCTGGCGAAGGTCAGCCTGCAACAGGCGAACGCGCTGGCGAAGCGGCTGTTCGACGGCGAAGGCTACCTGCGCATCGAAAAGCCGCTATTCGACGACGACATGCTCTACCCATTGCTGCTCGCCGCCGGTCTCCTGGCCAGCGGCCTGCTCTGGTTCGGCCTGCGCCGCCGGCGCGCCTGACCGGGCTACAGGGCCAGGCGGTGGATGACCTGGGTCGAGTCGTCCGGGTCGCGCTGGCCGACGAAGCCCAGTGCGCAACAAAGGTCGCGCATCGCCCGGTTGGCCGCCGAGTCCACCGAATACATCTGGCGGAAGCCGTTGCGCCGCGCCACGTCGATCAGATGGCGCATCAGCACGGCGTCGAGGCCCAGACCCTGGTAGTCGTCGGCGATGGTTACCGCGCATTCGCACTGCCCTTCCTCGCAGCAGGCGGCGTAGCGGCTGATCCCGACCTCGCGCAGCTCACCGTCCTCGTGCACCAGGGCAACGAAGGCCATACTCTGCTGGTAGTCGATGTCCATCAGTTGATCGAGCAGCGCCGGGCTGGCTTCCTTGATCTCGCCGAGGAAGCGGAAGTGGCGGGTCGCCGGGGACAGCCGGTTGATGAACTGGCGTTCGCGCTCCCGGTCCTCCTCGCGCAGGGGACGGATCAGCACGTGGCGGCCATCGTCGAGGGACTCGACCCAATGGTCGCCCTCTACCGCCGCGAACGCGGAAGACCGGCTGGCATTTTGTACATTGGACATGATGCGATCTCCAGGAAGGGAAGGAAGTCGGTACAACCACTTCCTTCCTGTCTACGCGGTTTGGCGCAGCTCCGGTTGATCGACATCAACGCCGCCGCCGCAGCCCCGGCGGGAGCCGACGCACGGCATGCGGCGAAACGCCTCAGGCGTTGGCCAGCTCGGCCTCGGCGATCTCCTTGCCGCGCCGGCGGAACAGTACCAGGGTGGCGAGCAGCCCCAGCAGCGCCGCGCCACTGAGCCAGATGCCCGGGGCCGCGCGGTTGTCCAGGGTGTGGATCAGCCAGGTGCAGACCGCCGGGGTGAAACCACCGAAGGTCGCCGTAGCCAGGCTGTAGGCGAGGGAGAAACCGGTAGTGCGCACGTCCGCCGGCATCACCTCGGTCAACGCCACCACCATCGCGCCGTTGTAGCTGCTGTAGAGGAACGACAGCCACAACTCGACGCCGAGCAGGCCGGCGAAACTCGGCTCGCGGACCAGCCAGGACAGCGCCGGGTAGGCGGTCAGCAGTGCCAGCGAGGAGGCACCCAGCAACAATGGCTTGCGCCCGATGCGGTCGGAGAACGCGCCCATCACCGGCAGCCAGATGAAGTTGGACAGGCCGATGCACATGGTCACCAGCAGGCTGTCGAGGTCCGACAGTTGCAGTTCGTTCTTGCCGAAGGTCGGCGTGTAGGCGGTGATCAGGTAGAACGATACGGTGGTCATCACCACCATCGCGGTACCGGCCAGCACTACGCCGAAGTTCTGCCCGATGGAGCGCAGCACCTGCGACAGCGACGGTCGGTGGGTGCGCGCCTCGAACTCCGGCGTTTCCTCCAGCGAGCGACGGATGACGAACAGCGCCGGAACGATCAGGCAGCCGATGAAGAACGGCACGCGCCAGCCCCATTCGCCCATGTCCTGCGGGCTCAGCCACTGGTTGAGGAGCACGCCGAGCAGGCCGGCGAAAACCACCGCGACCTGCTGGCTGGCCGACTGCCAACTGACGAAGAAGCCTTTGCGTCCTGGCGTGGCGATCTCCGACAGGTAGACCGAAACCCCTCCCAGCTCGACGCCGGCGGAAAAACCCTGCAGGAGCCGGCCGAACAGCACCAGCAACGGCGCCGCCACGCCCAGCGTGGCATAGCCGGGAACGAAGGCGATCAGCAGGGTGCCCATGGCCATCAGGCCGAGGGTGATGATCAGGCCCTGGCGGCGGCCGTGGCGATCGATGTAGGCGCCCAGGAACACCGCACCCAGCGGCCGCATCAGGAAGCCGGCGCCAAAGGTGGCGAGGGACAGCATCAGGGAGGCGAACGGGTTGTCGCCGAGGAAGAAGGTCTTGGCGATGGCGGTGGCGTAGAAGCCATACACCATGAAGTCGTACATCTCGAGGAAGTTGCCACTGACCACACGGAAAATGGCGACACCTTTGGATTTATTAGAGGCCATGGGACACACACTCAGGCAGACACGGGGAAGCGGTCCATGGCGGCGTCGATGGCCACGCAGGCGGGTACGTCATCCATCGACCGAGTTGTAACCATATGTGTAAAAACTCCTGTCGAACAATCTAAAATTGCCCGAAAGGTGCGAATTGAAGGGGTTTGAAAGACTGTCGAAAGCTTCGCGACCATCGGTCGGGAAAGCGACGCCTTTTTCCCTGGTCGACCTCCAGAAAGGAGAGCGGAGCCTCTGTCGGGCGAAGGAAACATTCGCCACGCGGCAGCTGTCCTTCGTTCATACCCAGGAAACCCGGCCGGGGTTATGCTGCGCGCCCCGGCCGGCTGGCCGAGCAGCTCCGATCGAGAACCCGCTGGTCCCCATGCCCAACCAACAACGCCCCGTCCTCAAGGCCCGCCTGGAGCAACTGATCGCCCTGGTCGGCGGCCTGATGGCCCGCTATCCGCGCACCATCGCCCTGTTCGGCTTCTGTTCGGGCGTGTTCAGTTTCATCATGGTCGACCGGCAGAAGGGCTTCGCCCAGGTGCTGGCGATCATCATGCTGGTCAGCTGGGTCTGGTTGATCCTCGAGAACCTCCTGCGGGAGACCTTCGCCCGCCGCTTCGGCTGGGAGATCCCGGCGCCGCTGCTGCGCTACGCGACCCAACTGATCCACCAGGAAAGCCTGTTCTTCGTCCTCCCGTTCTTTCTCATCACCACCACCT
This sequence comes from Pseudomonas sp. 203-8, assembly GCF_020708595.1. NCBI lineage: Bacteria > Pseudomonadati > Pseudomonadota > Gammaproteobacteria > Pseudomonadales > Pseudomonadaceae > Pseudomonas > Pseudomonas sp. 203-8. The sequence continues at coordinate 73,473 of NZ_JAJFDF010000006.1, forward strand.
GGAACAGCGGTCAGGCGCTGTTCACAGGGACGCTGGCCGCCGCGGCGCTGATCTCCATCACCGATCCGCTCTACTATCGCTGGCTGTCCAGGCGTCGCTGGGTGTTCCTCGCCTACCACACCCTGACCCTGTTCGCGGTGTTGCTGACCTCGCTGCCGATCCTGCTGCACCTGACCACCCCGGAAAGCTACCGGTTGTCGCTGGGCATCGCCGTCGTGCTGTCCTTCCCCAGCCTGCTCGTGACCTTCCCGCTACAGCACTGGTGGCGCGGCTTCCTGCTTCTCGGCCTGACCCTGGCGGTGGGCCTGGCCGGATGGTTCGGCCGCACCTGGGTACCGCCGGCCACCCTGTGGCTGACCGAAGTGGCGGTGAGCAGCCAGTTCGACGACCAGAGCCGCACGCCCGGCGACAGCCTGGAGCAGATCGGCGCCAGCCAGTTGCGCAGCCAGGGCCTGTTCGCCTATACCGCGATCAACGCGCCGCGCGGCCTCGACGAGCGCATCTATCACGTGTGGATGTTCAACGGGAAGGAGTTCGACCGCATCGCCCTGGATATCCACGGCGGCCGCAAGGAGGGCTACCGGGCCTGGACCCACAAGCAGAACTTCCCCGGCGACCCGGTCGGCCACTGGCAGGTGAAGGTACTCACCGAGGCCGGACAGATGATCGGCACCCTGCGCTTCGACGTCACCCAGTGACGTCGAAGCCTGGCGACCTCAGGCGAAGAACCAGTAGCACACGCCGATGGAGGCGATGACCCCGGCCAGGTCCGCGGTCAGCGCGCAGCCCACCGCGTGGCGCGCGCGCTGCAGGCCGACCGAGCCGAAATAGACGGCGAGCACGTAGAAGGTGGTCTCGGTACTGCCCTGCACGGTGGCGGCGACCAGCGCCGGGAAACTGTCGACGCCGTGGGTCTGCATGGTCTCCAGCAGCATCGCCCGCGCCGCGCTGCCGGAGAACGGCTTGACCAGCGCGGTGGGCAGCGCCTCGACGAAGCGGCTGTCCCAGCCCAGCCCCTCGACCGCCCAGCGTATCCCGCCGAGTACCACTTCCAGCGCCCCGGAGGCGCGCAGCACGCCAACCGCGCAAAGCATCGCGACCAGGTAGGGCAACAGGTTCCTGGCGACGTCGAAACCTTCCTTCGCCCCCTCCACGAAGCTCTCGTAGACCGGCACCTTCTTCAGCGCGCCGACGATCAGGAACAGCACGATCAGGCTGAACAGCGTCAGGTTGCCCAGCAGCGAGGACAGCTGCGCCAGCGCGGTGGCCGAGAGCGTGCCGAGCACCGCCATGAAGCCGGCCAGCAGCAACGCGCCGGGGATCAGGTAGGCCAGCACCACCGGGTCCCACAGGCGCAGGCGCTGCATCAGCGCCACCGACAGCAGGCCGGCCAGGGTCGAGGCGCTGGTGGCCAGGAGGATCGGCAGGAATACCAGGGTCGGATCGGCCGCGCCCTGCTGCGCGCGGTACATGAAGATAGTCACCGGCAGCAGGGTCAGGGACGAGGCGTTGAGCACCAGGAAGAGGATCTGCGCATTGCTCGCGGTGGTGCTGCTGGGATTGAGCTCCTGCAACGCCTTCATCGCCTTCAGGCCGATCGGCGTGGCGGCGTTGTCCAGACCCAGGCCATTGGCGGCGAAGTTCAGGGTGATCAGGCCGATCGCCGGATGCCCCGGCGGCACTTCCGGCATCAGCCGGCGGAACAACGGACCGAGCAGCACCGCCAGGCGCTCCACCAGCCCGGCCTTCTCGGCGATGCGCAGGAAGCCGAGCCAGAGCGTCAGGGTGCCGAACAGCAGGACCATCACCTCGACCGCCAGCTTGGCCATGGCGAACAGGCTCTCCACCATCGCCGCGAACACCGTCGCATCGCCGCCGATCAACCAGCGCGCCAGCGCACTCGCCGCCGCCACCAGGAAAAAACCCAACCACAAGCCGTTCAGCATTCAGAATCCCCCGCGTTGCGCGGATGATAGCGGCGCAGGCGGTGCCGGCGCCAGAAACGCCGAGGCCCCGGACGATGCCGGGGCCTCCTGGGCGGGAAGCCGCCTTATTCGAGGGTGGCCTGCTTGCCCTTGGCTTCGCCGACCGCCTGCCGCAGGTGCGGCAGCGAATCCCAGTAGCGCTGGCCCTTGGCCGCGTCGTACATGCCTTCCCACTTGGAGATGACCAGCACCGCGAGGGCATTGCCGATCACGTTGAGGGCGGTGCGCGCCATGTCCATGATGCGGTCCACGCCGGCGATGAAGGCCAGGCCCTCGAGCGGGATGCCGACGCTGCCCAGGGTGGCGAGCAGCACCACGAAGGATACGCCCGGCACGCCGGCGATACCCTTGGAGGTCACCATCAGGGTCAGCACCAGCATGATCTGCTGGCCGATGGACAGGTCGATGCCGTAAAGCTGCGCGATGAAGATCGCCGCGATGCTCTGGTACAGGGTCGAGCCATCGAGGTTGAAGGAGTAGCCGGTGGGCACCACGAAGCTGCTGATCGCCTTCGGCGCGCCGTAGGCTTCCATTTTCTCGATGATGCGCGGCAGCACGGTTTCCGAGCTGGCGGTGGAATAGGCGAGGACCAGGTCGTCCTTGAAGATGCGGATCAGGCGCATGATCGAGAAGCCGAACATCCGCGCGATCAGGCCCAGCACCACCAGGGCGAAGAAGACGATGGCCACGTAGACCAGGATCACCAGCTTGGCCAGCGGCAGCAGCGAGGCGAAGCCGAAGTTGGCGACGGTCACCGCGATCAGGGCGAAGACACCGATAGGGGCGTACTTCATGATCATGTGGGTGACCTTGAACATGGTCTCGGAAACGCCCTGGAACACCTTCACCAGCGGCTCGCGCAGGTCGTTGGGCAGGCTCGACAGGCCGAGGCCGAACATCACCGAGAAGAAGATGATCGGCAGCATCTCGCCACGGGCGATGGCGGCGAAGACGTTGGAGGGAATCAGGTTGAGGATGGTCGCGATGAACGCATGGTCATGCTGCACTTCCTGGGTGGTCTTCTGGTACTGGGAAATGTCCACGGTACCCAGGGTGCTCATGTCGATGCCGGTGCCGGGCTGGAACAGGTTGGCCAGCAGCAGGCCGACGACGATGGCGACGGTGGTGACGATCTCGAAGTAGATGATGGTCTTCAGGCCGATGCGGCCAAGCTTCTTCGCGTCGCCGACGCCGGCGATGCCGACCACCAGCGAGGAAATCACGATCGGCACCACGATCATCTTGATCAGACGGATGAAGATGTCGCCGGCCGGTTGCAGCACGTTGGCGATCCACCAGGCCTTTTCGGCGCTGAAATGGTTGAGCACTGCGCCGACGGCGATACCGAGTGCCAGACCGATCACGATCTGCCAGGCGAGGCTTAGCTTGGCTTTACCCATGTTTCGTCACCCTTAATTCTTGTGGAAGTCGGGAGTCGCTCCAACGGGAGAGTCGCTCCCGACAGGCGAAAGGGCGCAATGATTCATGCGCTCCCCTACCCCGTCTAATGCCGTAAGTGACTGCCCCATGCCGAATCGGCATGAGAAATCACTAATGAAACGTCCGTCCCACAGGAAATTGCCCTTGATTTTCGTACAAGAACAGGGAGCGGAAGGCACTCCGTGCAAGGCCCGGGAGCCACGTGCCCATCCTGGGAAGTTGAAAGTCGCTCATCATCGCTGCGATGGATGGTCGCAGGACACGCAACGCCGTCCGGCACGCCATCGCCGGCTGTGGATAAGCGGCATTCTGTGGATAACCGCGCGGTAAAGCCCTTCTGGGAGGGCGCCTCGGAACGCGCGGGCGGTCGATTGTAAAACGACTCCGCCATCCACAGGCATTGATCGATATCAGGGAAGTTCGCGGAGTATCGGTGCGGAAGCCGACGCTCCGCCGGACGGCGGAGCGTCGTACCCCTTCTATATATAGAAGCGCGCCGGAAGGCAGCGAGACAACGGTGGCTCCCCTCCGGCGCGTTTTCGCCTGGCCCGACCCCGAAGGAGGTACTCCCTGTACCCCTGGAACCCGCCGGATCGACCTCACCCAGCGCATCCCGGTCCCCTGGCCATGCCCCGCTGCGGGCGGGGCGGTGTCACGCAAGCCCGTTCCGCCTCAGTACCAGTTCGGATCGGCCTTGAGTTGTTCGTCGAGGATCTTCTGTACCGCCGGTTCCGGCTTGCCCAGCCAGCGGAAGCTGGCGTGCTTGCTCGGCGACTTGTCCTGCGGCAGCCCTTCGGGCACCTGCACGTAGAGCCCGTAGGCATGACTCTTGTCCCAATCGAAGGCGACCAGCAGGCGATGGCCCTTGCAATCGGACTTCTCGCAGAGACCGCCAACCAGATACTTGTCGCCCTGGTCGTCGACGGCATGCATCGGCGTAGCGGTTCCCGAGAGATTCATCACCCAGTCGGGCAAGCGGCTCTCGTCTTCCACCAGGTTCTGCCAGGCCTTGCGGTATCCGGCATCGGTGCTCTGCAGTTCGTTCAAGCGGTATTCGCCGTCCCTGTCGGCCGCCACCGCCAGCGAACTGGCGGCGGCACCGAGCAGCAGTGCGTTCATCAGGTTACGCATGAGTCGCATCGCTTTCTCCTTGGCATCCGGCTAGCCGCGACGGCGTCCGAAGAAGAACGAGACCACGAAGAGCACCAGGAACAGCACGAAGAGGATCTTCGCGATTCCGGTGGCGGCACCTGCGATGCCACCAAACCCGAGGACGGCAGCGATGATGGCGATGATCAGAAAGGTGATAGCCCAACTAAGCATGATGTTTTCTCCTGTGTGCCTTCGGAACTGTCGGTACCGCCTCGGGGCCAGGCCCATCGGGGTAGCGAACCGGCCTGTGTCCATTTTTTCTTCAGGGAGACCGTGACTACCTCATTGCACGCCGCATGCCAGCCTTTCTGAAAAATAAAAACACTTTTAATTCAATAAGTTATAAAACAACCCAGGTAGTCTGCGCAGTTCATCCTGCACGACGCGACAAATTATTCCGGGCGTTTTGCACGATCGGCGCGGTACGCTGTCACATGCAACAGGGAAGCGACCCGGCACCTGCTACCCGGAGCCATCCGTGGAGCCGCCACGGCTTCCCGAAAACCCAAGAACAGACATCGGCAGGTTGCACGCCGCCCTGGCCGCCCGGATGGGCGGCGGGGCGCTCTGCAACTTGCATGGGCTTTCCGGGGACTAACCCAGAAGCCGAATGGCAGTGAATTCCCTAGAGGATAAAAAGCAACGATGGAAACCACTTCCGAAAAACAGGGGCGCATCCTGCTGGTCGATGACGAGTCGGCGATCCTGCGCACTTTCCGTTATTGCCTCGAAGACGAAGGCTACAGCGTGGCCACCGCCAGCAGCGCGCCGCAGGCGGAGGCCCTGTTGCAGCGCCAGGTATTCGACCTGTGCTTCCTCGACCTGCGCCTGGGCGAAGACAACGGGCTCGACGTTCTCGCCCAGATGCGCGTCCAGGCGCCATGGATGCGCGTGGTGATCGTCACCGCGCATTCGGCGGTGGATACCGCGGTCGACGCCATGCAGGCCGGCGCGGTGGATTACCTGGTCAAGCCCTGCAGCCCGGACCAACTGCGCCTGGCCGCCGCCAAGCAACTGGAGGTGCGCCAACTGACCGCGCGCCTGGAGGCCCTGGAGGACGAAGTGCGCCGCCAGGGCGACGGCCTGGAATCGCACAGCCCGGCCATGGCCGCGGTACTGGAGACCGCGCGCCAGGTAGCGGCGACCGACGCCAACATCCTCATCCTCGGCGAATCCGGCTCCGGCAAGGGCGAACTGGCACGCGCCATCCACACCTGGAGCAAACGCGCGAAGAAGCCCCAGGTCACCATCAACTGCCCGTCGCTGACCGCCGAACTGATGGAAAGCGAACTGTTCGGGCACAGTCGCGGCGCCTTCACCGGTGCCACCGAAAGCACCCTGGGCAGGGTCAGCCAGGCTGACGGCGGCACCCTGTTCCTCGACGAGATCGGCGACTTCCCGCTGACCTTGCAACCCAAGCTGCTGCGCTTCATCCAGGACAAGGAATACGAACGCGTCGGCGATCCGGTGACCCGCCGCGCCGACGTACGCATCCTTGCCGCGACCAACCGCGACCTGGGCGCGATGGTCGCCCAGGGCCAGTTCCGCGAGGACCTGCTCTACCGCCTCAACGTGATCGTGCTCAACCTGCCTCCCCTGCGCGAACGCGCCGAGGATATCCTCGGCCTGGCCGAACGTTTCCTCGCCCGCTTCGTCAAGGACTACGGCCGCCCCGCCCGCGGCTTCAGCGAAGCCGCCCGCGAGGCCATGCGGCAATACCCCTGGCCGGGCAACGTACGCGAGCTACGCAACGTGATCGAACGCGCCAGCATCATCTGCAACCAGGAACTGGTGGATGTCGACCACCTCGGTTTCAGCGCTGCGCAATCTGCCAGCAGCGCGCCGCGGATCGGCGAATCGCTGAGCCTGGAAGACCTGGAGAAAGCCCATATCACGGCGGTGATGGCCTCCAGCGCGACCCTCGACCAGGCCGCCAAGACCCTCGGTATCGATGCCTCGACCCTGTACCGGAAGCGCAAGCAGTACGGCCTATGAGCATGCCGCTGCCGATGAAGCTCCGGACCCGGTTGTTCCTCAGCATTTCCGCGCTGATCACCGTCTCGCTGTTCGGCCTGCTGCTCGGGCTGTTCAGCGTGATGCAGCTCGGCCGCGCCCAGGAACAACGGATGTCGCACCACTACGCGACCATCGAGGTGAGCCAGCAACTGCGCCAGTTGCTCGGCGACCAGTTGGTCATACTGCTCCGCGAAACCCCCGACGGGCAGGCCCTGGAGCGCTCGCAAAACGACTTCCGACGAGTCCTGGAACAGGGCCGGGCGAATACCGTCGACAGCGCCGAGCAGGCCGCCCTGGATGGCGTCCGCAACGCCTACCTGCAACTGCAGGCGCACACCCCGGCCCTGCTCGAAGCGCCCATGGCCGACAACGACGGCTTCAGCGAAGCCTTCAATGGCCTGCGCCTGCGCCTGCAGGACCTGCAGCAACTGGCGCTGGCCGGCATCAGCGAAGCCGAGACCAGCGCCCGCCATCGTGCCTACCTGGTCGCCGGCCTGCTTGGCCTGGTGGGCGTCGCCATCCTGCTGATCGGTTTCGTCACCGCCCACAGCATCGCCCGGCGCTTCGGCGCGCCGATCGAAACCCTGGCGCGGGCGGCGGACAGGATCGGCGAAGGCGATTTCGACGTGACCCTGCCGATGACCAACGTCGCCGAGGTCGGCCAGTTGACCCGGCGTTTCGGCCTGATGGCCGAGGCCCTGCGGCAGTATCGCAAGACCAGCGTCGAAGAGGTGCTTTCCGGCGAGCGGCGCCTGCAGGCGGTACTCGACAGCATCGACGACGGCCTGGTGATCTTCGACAACCAGGGACGCATCGAACACGCCAACCCGGTCGCGATCCGCCAGCTGTTCGTCTCCAACGACCCCCATGGCAAGCGGATCGACGAAATACTCAGCGATGTCGATGTCCAGGAGGCGGTGGAAAAGGCCCTGCTCGGCGAAGTCCAGGACGAGGCGATGCCCGACCTGGTGGTGGACGTCGCCGGCGAGTCGCGCCTGCTGGCCTGGTCGCTGTATCCGGTCACCCATCCCGGCGGGCATAGCGTCGGCGCGGTGCTGGTGGTCCGCGACGTGACCGAGCAGCGCGCCTTCGAACGGGTCCGCAGCGAATTCGTCCTGCGTGCCTCCCACGAACTGCGTACGCCGGTGACCGGCATGCAGATGGCCTTCAGCCTGCTCCGCGAACGCCTGGACTTCCCCGCGGAGTCACGGGAAGCGGACCTGATCCAGACGGTGGACGAAGAGATGTCGCGGCTGGTCCTGCTGATCAACGACCTGTTGAACTTCTCGCGCTACCAGACCGGCATGCAGAAGCTCGAACTGGCTTCCTGCGACCTCGTCGACCTGCTCACCCAGGCGCAGCAGCGTTTCATTCCCAAGGGCGAGGCCCGCCGGGTCTCGCTGCAACTGGAGCTGGGCGATGAGCTGCCGCGCCTGCAGCTCGATCGCCTGCAGATCGAGCGGGTGATCGACAACCTGCTGGAAAACGCCCTGCGCCATAGCAGCGAAGGCGGGCAGATCCACCTGCAGGCCCGGCGCCAGGGCGACCGGGTGCTGATCGCGGTGGAAGACAATGGCGAAGGCATTCCCTTCAGCCAGCAAGGACGGATCTTCGAGCCTTTCGTCCAGGTCGGACGCAAGAAGGGCGGCGCCGGCCTCGGCCTGGCGCTGTGCAAGGAAATCATCCAGCTGCATGGCGGGCGCATCGCGGTGCGCTCGCAACCGGGCCAGGGCGCGCGCTTCTACATGCTGCTGCCGGTGTGACCGGGGCCGCTCCCGGCAGGCTTTTCCACAGGCCTCAGGAAGTCGGCACCGCCAGCAGCAGGGCGGCGGTTTCCAGGTCCGGCTCGCCATCGAAGCGGGCCGGACGGTATTTCATCTGGAAAGCGCCGATGACGTCGCGGGTGTCCTTCTCCAGCTCGCCGGTCTGCGGCACCAGGTAACCGTGCCGCGCCAACTGCTGCTGGAACCAGCGCACATCCGGCAGCTGGCCGTTCAGTTCGGCGAGCCGGCGCGCCAATTCGCCGGGCTTCGGCCAGGGCACCAGGCCGGCGTCGGCGAGGCGCTTCCAGGGGAACAGCGGACCCGGATCGACCTTGCGGCCCGGCGCGATATCGCTGTGTCCGATGATCCGGTCCGGGGTGATGCCGTGGCGCTTGGCGATGTCCTTCAGCAGGGGGATCAGCGCCTGGATCTGCGCTTCGCTGAACGGATACCAGACCCGCCCCTGGGGTGTATCGCGATAGCCCTGGTTGACGATCTCGATGCCGATCGAGGTGGCGTTCAGCCAGGTCCGGCCCTGCCATTCACTGACCCCGGCGTGCCAGGCGCGGCGGTTCTCATCCACCAGGCGGTAGACGGTGGCCGGCTCGTCGTCGCCGATCAGGTAGTGCGCGCTGACGCCGCCGTGGGTGAGGATGCCCAGCGAATGCGGCAGATCGGTGGAGGTGTAGTGGAGGACGATGAACTGGACGCGGCTGTCCTGGTTCGCCGAGGTGTAGTCGGTGTTCAGGCGCGGGCCGCTGGAGCAGCCGGCCAGCAGCGACAGGGTGAAAGCCAGTAGAACGAACGAACGCATGATGACTCCGAAAAAAATGGGCAGCGCGGTCAGGCGGCGATGTGCAACACGCTGCGCAGGTTGTCCAACAGCATATCGACGCTGAGCATGATCAGCAGCATGCCGGCCAGCCGCTCGATGGCGGTCAGCCCGCGCGGGCCGAGGAAACGCTGGAGGAACGCCGCCTGCAGCAGGATCAGCGCAGTAGCGGCCCAGGCCAGCACCACCGCCAGGTAAAGCTCCCACAGCGGACCGTCGAAGGTGGTGCGCAGGGTGATCAGCATCGCCAGCGCCGAGGGCCCGGCCACCGCCGGGGTGGCCAGGGGTACCAGCAGCGGCTCGCCGTCGGGCACTTCGCCGAGCAGCCCTTGGGGCGACGGGAAGATCAGGCGCATGGCGATCACGAACAGGATGATGCCACCCGCGATCCCGGTCGCCTCGCGGGACAGGCCGAGGCCGCTGAGGATGTGCTCGCCGAGGGTGAGGAAGAGCAGCAGCAGACCCAGGGCGAAGGCCAGCTCGCGAAACGCCACGCGCAGGCGGCGCCCAGGTGCGACGCCTTTCAGCGCGGCGAGGAACACGGCGATGTTGCCGAAGGGGTCGGTGACCAGAAAGATCAGGACGGCGACGCCGAACATATCCATGGGAGTTTCCAGAGCGGGACAGCCGGTCATTCTACCGGGCGGGACCATTCTAGCGAGCCGCGGCAACACCTGCAGGCGAGCCCGTCCCGAGTCGTCGGAATGTGCGCTGGTCGCCCTTCAGGCCACTTCCAGGCGGTCCCGGCCGGCGCGCTTGGCTCGATACAGCGCCTGGTCGGCACGCTCGAAAACCGCTTCGCCGGCCTCGTTGCCTTCGAACGCGGTGATGCCGGCGGAACAGGTGATGCTCAGGGGCTCGCCCTTGAAATGGAACGGACAGGCGGCGATCGCCGCGCGCAGCCGTTCGAGCAGTTGCCGGCCGGCTTCCAGGGACGTGGCCGGGAGCAGGACGACGAACTCCTCGCCGCCGAAACGGGCGATGAAATCGGCCTGGCGCAACCGTTTGCGCAATTCGCCGGCAATGATCTTCAGCACCTTGTCCCCGGCCAGGTGGCCGAAGTCGTCGTTGATCCGCTTGAAGTGGTCGATGTCCAGCACCGCCAGCAGCAGATCGCCGCCGTCCCGGTGCCGGCGCGCCACTTCCTGTTCCAGGCGCTCGCTGAGCGCCGCGCGGTTGGGCAGGCCGGTCAGCGGATCGGTCAGGGCTTTCTGTCGCTGGTCCTCCAGGTGGCTGTGGAACGCCTTGGCATCCTGCTCCATGCTGTTGACCCGCTCCATCAGCGCCTGCAGGCGGCCGGACACCTCCTGTTCGTGCTCGGCCTGTTCGCGCTGGTGTTCGTCCATGGAGGCAAGCAGGCCGTTCAGCCGGCTGTCCACCGCCAGCTTGAGGCTGTTCAGGTCGGTCGCCTGCTGCACGCTGGCCTGCAGGCCACTGACCTGCTCACGCAGCGATTGGTCGAAGCCGCGCGCGTTGTCCAGCACGTCGGTATAGCCGGCGTGGGCGTCGCCCAGGTGGCCGAGGAAGCTTTCCAGGCGCTCGTTGAGTTGCCGCAGGTATTCCTCGAAGTCGCGCTGGCCACTGTCCGCCAGGGACAGCACCAGCACCGCCAGGTCGTCGAGTACCGGCACCAGCTCATACCAGTTCAGGCTGCCATCGATCCGCTCCCGCAGCGCCTCGGCCTGGGGCTGGTGGCTGCTCGGCAGGGACAGGCCGTCGAGCAGCCGCAGCAGGCTGGCCTCGATGTGCGGCGCCACCGCGCTGTAGCCGGGCTCCGGTATCGGCGGCGGCAGTTCATAGGCCTCGTCTACCGCCTGCCCGTCGAGGTTATCCACAGGGGTGGCCGGAGCTTCGGGCGCGCTTTCAACGTCCGCCGGCATTGCGGGCGACGGCTCCGCACCCGCTTCTTCCAGCGTCTCGCTAAAGCTCAGGCCGGCCGGTAGCGGCAGGCTGTCGAGCCAGATTTCCCGGGGCTCATCCAGCAGGATCTGGTTCGGCTCGCCACGCTCGGCGACCCCGACCCAACCCGCTGGCGCGCTTTCGATGGCGGCGACCGTGCGGGCGGGCAACGGCTGCGGCGGACCGCCTGGCGCCTCGTCGTGCTCGGCGACCGGCAGGGACGGCGCGGCCGCCGCCGGTTGGATCGGTGTATTGCTTGCCGCCACAACGGACGGCACCGATGCGCTCGGCTCCGCGGTGGTTTCCGACTCCTTGCCGCCGAACAGGCGTTGCAACAGGCTCGGGCGACCGTCTTCGGCATCGCCGCCCTTGCGCTCGGCCAGCGCCTGGCGTTGCAGCCTGCTCAGCTCGCTGAGCAGGATCGGAATCTCGCGCGACTGCCGGGCGCGCTCCTCGATATCGCGGGCGAACTGCTTCAGCGGCTTGCGCAGTTCCCGCGGCAGGTCCAGGGCCAGCAACTGCTGGGCCAGTTCGCCGAGAGCATCGATGTTCTGCTGGGTGCGTTGCTGGCGGCGCTGTTCGGAGTCGAGCACGGCCTTTTCCAGGCGCGGAATCAGGCCCGACAGGCCGGCGTCCATGTCGTCGCGACGGAGGATCTCGCGCAGCTCCTTCATGCACTGGTCGACCGCCTTGTCGCTGCCTTCGGCCGCCAGACTGCTACGCACCAGGCCGCGACGCAGCAGGTCGATCCGGGCACCCCAGCGCCGTTGCAGGCGCTCCTGCTGCTCGATGTTCTCCAGGTACTTGTCTTTCCAGCGCTGGACGTCGTCGCGACTCATGGCGGACTCCCGGCATCCCCGCGCACGACCAAGGCCTTGTCGCGCAGGTTGTCCGGCAGGCGAATCTCCACCGATACCGGCAGATGGTCGGAGATCGGCTGGTCGAGTACGTCGACCCGCTCGAGAGCGAGATCGGAACTGAGCAGGATGTGATCGAGATTGCGCTGCGGCCGCCAGCTGGGAAACGTCGCCTCGACCTGCGGCGCCATCAGGCCGAGGTCGCGCAGGGGCGAGTTTTCCAGAAGATCGACGGCGTGGGTGTTCATGTCGCCCATCAGCACCTGGTGGCGGTAGTCGCCGATCAGCTCGCGGATATAGGCGAGCTGGCGGGTGCGGGTGCGAGCGCCGAGAGCGAGATGCATCATCACTACCACCAGCGCGTCGGCGCCTTCGCCAAAGCGCACGAAGATCGCGCCGCGTCCCGGCGGACCGGGCAACGGATGATCTTCCAGCAGGGTCGGCCGCCAGCGGCTGAGCAGGCCGTTGCTGTGCTGGGCGATACGCCCGAGGTTGCGGTTGAGCTGCTGGTACCAGTAGGGGAACGCCCCCAACTGGGCCAAGTGCTCGACCTGATTGACGTAGCCGGAACGCAGGCTGCCGCCGTCGGCTTCCTGGAGGGCGACGAGGTCGTAGTCGGCGAGCAGTTCGCCGATCCGCTTCAGGTTGGTCGCCCGCCCCGCGTGGGGCAGCAGGTGCTGCCAACCGCGGGTCAGGTAGTGGCGGTAGCGCTCGGTGCTGATACCGACCTGGATGTTGAAGCTGAGAAGGCGCAGGCGGCCGTCGTCGGGCAGCTCCCGCGAATCGTCACAGGAGGGGTTCACTCGCGGGTCGCAGCTACCTGCGACCCGAGGTTCACGCTGCCAGCGGCGCAACATGCCGAATCACCTTGCCTACTTCTTGGCCGCTGCGCGCTCTTTCTCGATCAGGTAGTCGGCCAGCTTGAGGGTTTCCTCCGGACCACCGGCGGAGCCGATGTCGAAGCGGTATTTGCCATTGACCACCATGGTCGGTACGCCGGTGACCTGGTAGGCCATCGCCAGCTTCTTGGCCTTTTCCATCTGGCCCTTGATGGCAAAGGAATTATAGGTGCTCAGGAATTTTTCCTTGTCCACGCCCTTGCCGGCGAGGAAATCGGCCATTTCTTCCGGAGTGGCGAGCTTCTTGTGCTCCTTGTGGATCGCCTCGAACACGGCGTTGTGTACGTCATGCTCGACACCCATGCTTTCCAGGGTCAGGAACATCTGCCCATGGACGTTCCAGATACCGCCGAACAGGGCAGGCAGGCGCACGAAATGGACATCTGCCGGCAGCTTCTCGCTCCACGGCACGATGGTCGGCTCGAACGCGTAGCAATGCGGGCAGCCATACCAGAACAGTTCCACCACTTCGATCTTGCCCGGCTGGGACACCGGCACCGGGCTGCTCAGCTCGACGTATTCCTTGCCGGCGGTATAGTCGTCGGCCTGGGCGGCCATGCCGAACAGGCTGGCCATGGCCAGCATGGCGGTGAGAATCAGGTTACGCATCGTTCACTCCTAGGCGAGGTCAGTGCCGCTCTCCGGCCGGGTTCGGCCCGGTCAGTTCGACCGGGGGGAGCGGTCACGGGTTCCAGCATTGTAGCGATGGCGGACGCAAAAAAGGGCAGCCGAGGCCACCCTTTTTCATACATCTTTTTTGCCGTGCTACGCAGCGATCAGTGCAGACCCTGGATGTAGCTGGAAATCGCGGCGATGTCCTTGTTCGACAGCTTGGCGGCGATGGACTGCATGATCTTGGTGTCGCCGTCGTTGGTGCGGGTACCTTCGCGGAAGTCGGTCAGCTGCTTGGCCACGTAGGTCGCGTGCTGGCCGCCCAGGTGCGGGAAACCGGCGGTTGCGATGCCGACGCCGCTCGGGGAATGGCAACCGGTGCAGGCCGGCATGCCTTCGGCGATCTTGCCGCCGCGGAACAGCGCTTCGCCCTGGGCCACCAGGTTCGGATCGGCCATGCCGACGCTCATCTTCTGGCTGGCGAAGTAGGCGGCGATGTCGGCCAGGTCCTGGTCGCTGAGGTTGGTCAGCAGCCCGGTCATTTCCAGCACGGTACGCTTGCCGTCCTTGATGTCATGCATCTGCTTGAGCAGGTAACGCTCGCCCTGGCCGGCCAGTTTCGGGAAGTTCGGCGCCGGGCTGTTGCCATCCGCACCGTGACAGGCGCCGCACACCGCGGCTTTCGCCTGGCCCGCGGCGGCATCGCCAGCGGCATGGGCAAGGCCGGTCAGACCCAGGGTCAACAGCAGACTCACGAGAAGTTTGTTCATCAGCTAATCCAATTACGGCTAAGGGTGAAAGATAGTGGGCTTCGGCTACTTCTTCACCATCCACTGGATGGTTGCCTGGTAGTCTTCGGCACTGCAGTCGGTGCACAGGCCGCGGGGCGGCATGGCGTTGAATCCGTTGGTCACATGCTGGACCAGGGTCGGCATGCCCTTGGCCAGCCGCGGCTCCCAGGCGGCATGGTCGCCCTTTTTCGGCGCCATCGGCAGCTGGCCGTCGTGACACGCGCCACAGGTCCGGTTGAACACTGCTTCCGGGTCCTGCGCCGCCTGCGCCGTAACGGCCACCGCAACGACTGTCGCTGCGAGCAGCAGTTTCTTCATGATCGTCCTCATCAGGGGGAACGCCCGCGTTCTACCGCGCGGAAAATGCTCTGTCCGTTCCCGCGCGCGCTCGACCCTGGGGGATAAAGCGCACACAAAATCCGCGGCATTATATACTTCCGATACCGAAACGGAAACGAAACAGCCCCCCGCGACACCGAGTCGCACCCCTGTGGATAACCCATGTCAGAGAAGAACCCCATCGTCGGCCTGTGCCAGAAGGCCAGCTTTCTCATCAGTGCCGCCCAGGTCGACCAGTGCCCCCCCGACGAGGGCCTGGAAGTCGCTTTCGCCGGGCGCTCCAATGCCGGCAAGTCGAGCGCGCTGAACACCCTCACCCACGCCAACCTGGCGCGCACCTCGAAAACCCCGGGACGTACCCAACTGCTCAATTTCTTCGCCCTGGACGACTCGCGGCGCCTGGTGGACCTGCCCGGCTACGGCTACGCGAAGGTGCCGATCCCCCTGAAGCAGCACTGGCAGCGCCACCTGGAAGCCTACCTGAGCAGCCGCGCAAGCCTGGCCGGGGTGTTCCTGATGATGGACATCCGCCACCCGCTCACCGACTTCGACCGACTGATGCTGGATTGGGCACAGGCCAGCCAGCTGCCGATCCATGTGCTGATGACCAAGGCCGACAAGCTGGCCTTCGGCGCGGCCAAGAACGCCCTGCTCAAGGTACGCCGGGAAGTCCAGCAAGGCTGGGGCGACGTCGCCACCCTGCAACTGTTCTCCGCGCCCAAGCGCCAGGGCATCGACGAGGCGCAAATGGTCCTGGCGCAATGGCTGGGCCTGCTGGACGAGGAACAAGAGGCGTTCGAGGAAGCCTGAATTCCAGGCAAAAAAAACCCCGAGCTTCGTATGGGGAGGGGGAAGTTCGGGGTTCAAGTCCGGACCGCTAGGGCGGGGTCCAGGAATCTGCCAACACTAAACACTGCAAAGGAGCATCGAAGGGCTCAAGAAGCCATTCGTGTGTTCTGACTGTCGGCAAAACGGGAAAGTTCAGCGCACCGCGAAAAACTTTTCCACGGCACCCTCACCGGGCACTCCGGACCTGCTCGCAAGGCCCGCCACACGGGCCTCGCAACCGTTCATCAGTGGGCTTCGTCCCAGTTCGAACCGACACCCGCCTCGACCACCAGCGGTACGTCCAGGGTCGCCGCTCCGCTCATCAGCGGGCGGATTCCCTCGC
Source organism: Pseudomonas sp. 203-8 (assembly GCF_020708595.1). Taxonomy (NCBI): domain Bacteria; kingdom Pseudomonadati; phylum Pseudomonadota; class Gammaproteobacteria; order Pseudomonadales; family Pseudomonadaceae; genus Pseudomonas; species Pseudomonas sp. 203-8. The sequence continues at coordinate 89,229 of NZ_JAJFDF010000006.1, forward strand.
ACACCTGCTCGACCAGCTCCTCGCGCACTTCCAGCACCAGTTCGTCGTGCACCTGGAGGATCACCCGGGCATCGAGGCCGCTTTCCTGCAGCCAGTTATCCACAGCGACCATGGCGCGCTTCATGATGTCCGCCGCCGTGCCCTGCATCGGCGCGTTGATCGCGGTGCGCTCGGCGGCCTTGCGCATGGCGCCGTTCTTCGAATGGATCTCCGGCAGGTACAGGCGACGGCCGAACAGGGTTTCGACGAAGCCCTGCTCCGCGGCCTGGGCGCGGGTCCGTTCCATGTACGCCAGGACGCCGGGGTAGCGGGCGAAGTAACGGTCGATGTAGGCCTGGGCCTCCTTGCGCTCGACACCGATCTGCTTGGCCAGGCCGAAGGCGCTCATGCCGTAGATCAATCCGAAGTTGATCGCCTTGGCGCTGCGTCGCTGGTCGCCGCTGACGTCTTCCAGCGGCACGCCGAAGACTTCCGCCGCGGTGGCGCGGTGTACGTCCAGGTCGTGGCGGAAGGCATCCAGCAGGCCATCGTCCTTGGCCAGGTGGGCCATGATCCGCAGCTCGATCTGCGAGTAGTCCGCGGCCAATAGCTTGTAGCCCTGCGGCGCGACGAACGCCTGGCGGATGCGCCGGCCCTCCGCGGTACGGATCGGGATGTTCTGCAGGTTCGGGTCGCTCGACGACAGCCGCCCGGTAGCCGCCACCGCCTGGTGGTATGAGGTATGGATGCGTCCGGTACGCGGGTTGATCTGCTCGGGCAGGCGGTCGGTGTAGGTGCTCTTGAGCTTGCTCATGGAGCGGTACTGCATGATCACCTTGGGCAGCTCGAAGTCCTGCTCGGCCAGTTCGGCGAGCACTGCCTCGGCGGTGGACGGCTGGCCGGTCGCGGTCTTGCTCAGAACCGGCAGGCCGAGCTTGTCGTAGAGGATCGCGCCGAGCTGCTTGGGCGAGCCGAGGTTGAATTCCTGCCCTGCCAGGTCGTATGCCTGGCGCTCCAGGGCGACCATCTTCTCGCCCAGTTCGCGGCTCTGGATGCCCAGCAGGTTGGCGTCGACCAGCGCGCCGTTGCGCTCGATCCGCGCCAGCACCGGTACCAACGGCATCTCGATGTCGGTCAGGACCCTGGCCAGGGACGGGATCGCCTCCAGCTTCTGCCACAGGGCCTGGTGCAGGCGCAGGGTCACGTCGGCGTCCTCCGCCGCATAGGGCCCGGCCTGTTCGATGGCGATCTGGTCGAAGGTCAGTTGCTTGGCGCCCTTGCCGGCGATGTCCTCGAAACGGATGGTGCTGTGGCCGAGGTACTTCAGGGCCAGGCTGTCCATGTCGTGGCGAGTGGCGGTGGAGTCCAGCACATAGGACTCGAGCATGGTGTCGTAGGCTACGCCCCGCAGCGCGATGGGGGTGCTGGCATTGGCCAGGACATTGATGTCGTACTTGGCATGCTGGCCGACCTTGAGCTTCTTCGGATCCTCCAGCAGCGGTTTCAACGCACGCAGCACCGCGTCACGGTCCAGTTGCTCGGGAACGCCCATGTAGCTGTGGGCCAGCGGCACGTAGGCGGCCTCGCCCTCCTTCACGGCGAAGGACACCCCCACCACCTGCGCCTGCTGGGCGTCGATGCTGGTGGTCTCGGTATCGAAGGCGATCAGCTCGGCCTCCTCCAGCTTCTTCAGCCAGGCGTCGAATCCGGCCTGGTCGAGCACCACGTCGTAGTCGACCTCGGCCTGGATAGGCGTTTCCGCCTCGCCGTTCTCGCCGGCCTCCTTGGCCTCGCGCAGGAGGTCGTCCAGCCAGTTCTTGAACTCCAGCTCGCGGTACAGGGCGATCAGCGCTTCGCGCTGCGGCTCGCCGGGATACAGCTTGTCGATCTCCACGTCCAGTTCGACGTCGGTCTTGATGGTCGCCAGTTGATAGGACAGGAACGCCTGCTCGCGATTTTCCTCGAGCTTCGCCGGCAAGCCCTTGGCGCCGCGGATCGGTAGCTCGGGCACCTTGTCCAGGCTGGCGTAGAGCACCTCCAGGCCGCCACCGACACCGGTCAGCAGGCCCAGCGCGGTTTTCTCGCCGACACCCGGAACGCCGGGGATGTTGTCGACCTTGTCGCCCATCAGGGCGAGGAAATCGATGATCAGCTCAGGACCGACGCCGAATTTCTCTTTCACGCCATCCACGTCGAGGCGGCTACCGGTCATGGTGTTGACCAGCGTAATGTGCCCGTCGACCAGTTGCGCCATGTCCTTGTCGCCGGTGGAAATCACCACCGGGCGGTCAGCCGCGGCGCTGCTGCGCGCCAGGGTGCCGATCACGTCGTCGGCCTCGACCCCCTCCACGCACAGCAGCGGCAGGCCGAGGGCGCGGACGCTGGCATGCAGCGGCTCGACCTGGACCCGCAGGTCGTCGGGCATCGACGGCCGGTTGGCCTTGTACTCGGCGAACAGCTCGTCGCGGAAGGTCGGGCCCTTGGCGTCGAAGACCACCGCGAACGGGCTGTCCGGGTACTGCTTGCGCAGGCTCAGGAGCATGTTCAGCACGCCCTTCACCGCACCGGTGGGCTTGCCGGTCGAGGTGGTCAGCGGCGGCAGGGCATGGAAGGCGCGGTACAGGTACGAGGAACCGTCCACCAGGACGAGGGGCGCTTGGCTCATGAGGGGAATCAACCTTTTCCGGAGACCAGGGCGTGTAGAATGAACCCTGGACGATTCGATAAAGGAGCAAGGTTACCATGCGTACGCTGAACCGCTTGATGCTCGCCGGACTGCTGGCGTTCGCCCCGCTCGTCGCGATGGCGGCGGACGACGACGCGCCCTCCGGCGAGCCCGACGTAACCATCCGCCAGGAGGGCGACAAGACCATCCAGGAATACCGCGTGAATGGCTTCCTCTACGCCATCAAGGTGGTTCCCAAGCATGGCAAACCCTATTTCCTGGTCCGCGCCGACGGCAGCGATGGCAACTTCATTCGCTCCGACCAGCCGGACAAGCTGATTCCACAATGGGAGATCTTCAGCTGGTGATGTGCATTTCCAACCTGGCGAGGCCGCGCTGACATGTCGGTGTTCACCCCACTCGAACGCTCGACCCTGGAAGCCTTCCTCGCCCCCTACGACCTGGGCCGCCTGCGGGATTTCCGTGGCATCGCCGAAGGCTCCGAGAACAGCAACTTCTTCGTCAGCCTGGAACACGGCGAGTTCGTCCTGACCCTGGTCGAGCGCGGCCCGGTGCAGGACCTGCCGTTCTTCATCGAACTGCTCGACGTGCTCCACGAGGACGGCCTGCCGGTGCCCTACGCCCTGCGCACCCGCGACGGCGAGGCCCTGCGCCGTCTCGAAGGCAAGCCGGCGCTGCTGCAACCGCGCCTGGCCGGCCGCCACGAGCGGCAGCCGAACGCCCACCACTGCCAGGAAGTGGGCGATCTGCTCGGCCACCTTCACGCCGCCACCCGCGGGCGCATCCTCGAACGCCCGAGCGACCGTGGCCTGCCCTGGATGCTGGAACAAGGTGCCAACCTCGCCCCGCGACTACCGGAACAGGCCCGCGCCCTGCTCGCCCCGGCCCTGGCGGAGATCGCCGCGCTGGATGCCGAGCGTCCAGCGCTGCCGCGCGCCAACCTGCATGCCGACCTGTTCCGCGACAACGTGCTGTTCGACGGCCCGCACCTGGCCGGCCTGATCGACTTCTACAACGCCTGCTCCGGCTGGATGCTCTACGACCTGGCGATCACCCTGAACGACTGGTGCTCCAATACCGACGGCAGCCTGGACCCGGCCCGCGCCCGCGCCCTGCTCGCCGCCTACGCCAACCGCCGGCCGTTCACCGCGCTGGAAGCCGAGCACTGGCCGAGCATGCTGCGGGTCGCCTGCGTGCGCTTCTGGCTGTCGCGACTGATCGCCGCCGAGGCGTTCGCCGGACAGGACGTGCTGATCCATGATCCGGCGGAGTTCGAGATGCGCCTGGCGCAACGGCAGAACGTGGAGATTCATTTGCCGTTTGCGTTGTAGGCAGGAACCACAGGAGCACGGCCGTCCTGCGGCCGTTCGCCCTTCAAAAACCATGCGGTTCGGCGTCTTGGAGTGAGGCCGAGCCGACATCCTGTCGAGGCTTCGTCGTTCAGCCCACCCCCGGCCCGGCCATCCTGGCCGGTCGTTCGCCCTTCAAAACGCATGCGGTTTGGCGTCTGGGGTGAAGCCGAGCCGACATCCTGTCGAGGCTTCGTCGTTCAGCCCACCCCGGCCCGGCCATCCTGGCCGGTCGTTCGCCCTTCAAAACGCATGCGGTTCGGCGTCTTGGGTGAGGCCGAGCCGACATCCTGTCGAGGCCTCGTCGTTCAGCCCACCCCCGGCCCGGCCATCCTGGCCGGTCGTTCGCCCTTCAAAACGCATGCGGTTCGGCGTCTTGGGTAAGGCCGAGCTGACATCCTGTCGAGGCTTCGTCGTTCAGCCCACCCCCAGCCCGGCCATCCTGGCCGGTCGTTCGCATTGAAAAACGCATGCGTTTTTCAAGTGCTCACCCACATTTCGAGTGTCCGCAGTTGAGGCAGGTGGCGCAGCCGTCCATCTGTACCACCGCCATGCTGTTGCACTTGCCGCACAGTTGCGCGCCGGCGGGGAAGCCTTCGCCCGGCTCGACCTTGCTGGTGCCCTGGGCGGCCTCGTAGGCGGCGCGTTTTTCCGCGAGGAAAAGGCGCTGTTCCTCGTCCAGTTCAGGGCCACGCAACAAGCCGATGGCCGTCAGGTGGCGCTCCAGCACGCCGCCGATCTCGGCGACGATGGAAGGCATGTAGATGCCGCCTTTCTTCAGGTAGCCCCCGCGCGGGTCGAATACCGCCTTGAGCTCCTCGACAAGGAAGGTACAGTCGCCGCCCTTGCGGAAAACCGCGGACATGATGCGGGTAAGTGCGACGATCCACTGGAAATGATCCATGTTCTTCGAGTTGATGAAGATCTCGAAGGGACGCCGCTGCTCGTGCGCCGTGCCCGCATTGAGGACCATGTCGTTGATGGTCACGTAGAGCGCGTGCTCGAACAGCGGCGACTTGATCTTGTAGGTGGCGCCGATCAGGGTATCCGGGCGCTCCAGGGTCTCGTCCATCTGCACCACCGACGCGGCTTCCGCGGCGGCGGCAAGGGCCTGCTCCTCGGCTTCGTTGACGACCTTGAAGCCCTTGATCTTCTGCGTGATCTTGACTGCTGACATATCGATTCCCCCGGCCTCAGTACTTGCCGTAATAGCCTTCTTTCAAGGCGTCGAAGAGGTTGGCGGCGGTATGGATCTCACCGTCGTACTCGACCTGCTCGTTGCCCTTGAACTCCACCACGCTGCCGTCCTCCAGTTCGAAGCGGTAGCGGGTCTTCTCCAGGTCGGACTCCTTGACCAGCACGCCCTGGAACGCCTCGGGATTGAAGCGGAAGGTGGTGCAGCCCTTGAGTCCCTGGTGCCAGGCGTAGCGGTAGATGTCCTTGAAGTCCTCGAACGGGTAGTCGGTGGGCACGTTGGCGGTCTTGGAGATCGACGAATCGACCCACTTCTGCGCCGCCGCCTGGATGTCCACGTGCTGCGCCGGGGTGACGCTGTCGGCGGTGATGAAGTAGTCCGGCAGGCGTCGCGCCGGGTCGTCGCTGTCCGGCAGGGCCTGGGCGTTGACCAGGGTCCGGTATGCCAGCAGCTCGTAGCTGTAGACCTCGACCTTTTCCTTGGTCTTGCGGCCTTCGCGGATAAGGTTGCGCGAATAATGGTGGGCGAAGCTCGGCTCGATACCGTTGGAGGCATTGTTGGCCAGGCTCAGGCTGATGGTCCCGGTCGGCGCGATGGAGCTGTGGTGGGTGAAGCGCGCGCCGGTTTCAGCCAACGCCTCGATCAGTTCCGGAGCATGTTCGGCGACCCGCTGCATGTAGCGGGAATACTTGGCGTGAAGCACGCTGCCGCGGATGCGGTCGCCGGCCTTATAGCCATCGGCGGCCATTTCCGGACGCTTGCGAAGCATTTCCGCAGTGACTTCGTAGTCCTGCGCCAGGATCGGCGCCGGGCCCTTCTCCCTGGCCAGCTCCAGGGCCACTTCCCAGCCCACCAGGGCCATTTCCCGCGCCACTTCCTCGGTGAATACGCAGGCCTCGGGACTGCCGTAGCGCAGCTTGAGCAGGGTCAGGGTCGAGCCCAGGCCGAGGAAGCCCATGCCATGCCGGCGCTTGCCAAGGATTTCCTGGCGTTGCTGTTCCAGCGGCAGGCCGTTGATTTCCACCACGTTGTCGAGCATCCGGGTAAACACCCGCACCACTTCGCGGAAACGGTCCCAGTCGAAGCGCGCCTCGTCGCCAAATGGCTGCTCGACGAAGCAGGTGAGGTTGACCGAGCCGAGCAGACACGAGCCGTACGGCGGCAGAGGCTGCTCGCCGCAGGGGTTGGTGGCGCGGATCGCCTCGCACCACCAGTTGTTGTTCAGTTCGTTGACCCGGTCGATGAGGATGAAGCCCGGCTCCGCATAGTCGTAGGTGGAGACCATGATCATGTCCCACAGGTGGCGGGCGCGGACCTGGCCGTAGACCTTGCAGGCGACCAGCCCGTCGGCGCGCTGGACGTAGTCGTCCTGGATCGGCCATTCGCGCCAGACCACCGCGTTGGGGTCGTCGAGGTCGATCTCGTCGCGCTCCTTCACGTGCACCGGGAATACCAGCGGCCAGTCGGCGTCCTGTTCCACCGCCTGCATGAACTGGTCGGTGATCAGCAGGCTCAGGTTGAACTGGCGCAAGCGCCCGTCCTCGCGCTTGGCGCGGATGAATTCGCGGACGTCCGGGTGGCTGACATCGAAGGTGCCCATCTGCGCGCCGCGGCGGCCGCCGGCGGAGCTGACGGTGAAGCACATCTTGTCGTAGATGTCCATGAACGACAGCGGCCCGCTGGTGTAGGCACCGGCACCGGAAACGTAGGCGCCGCGCGGGCGCAGGGTGCTGAACTCATAGCCGATGCCGCAGCCGGCCTTGAGCGTCAGGCCGGCCTCGTGGACTTTCTCGAGGATGTTGTCCATGGAGTCCTGGATGGTTCCGGACACGGTGCAGTTGATAGTCGAGGTGGCCGGCTTGTGCCCCAGGGCGCCGGCGTTGGAGATGATCCGGCCGGCCGGGATGGCACCGTTGCGCAGGGCCCAGAGGAAGCGCCCGTACCAGTGTTCGCGGGAGGCCTTTTCCTCGACATCGGCAAGGGCGCGGGCGACGCGTTGCCAGGTACCGTCGACGCTGGCATCCACCGGCGTACCGTCCTTGCTCTTGAGCCGGTACTTCTTGTCCCAGATATCCTGCGACGCGTCCTGCAGGGCGATGGTCCCGCGTTCGGTGCGGGGACTGCGTGCGTCTGTCTTGGCCATCCGCTGATTAACCTCCCGATGGTTGTTGGGGCGTCCGAAGCCGGCCACCGTACGCAACATCTAGTTATCCGTACCTGACGGGAATCAATATCTTGTGTCAGGCAGCAACAGACAACCTTAGTCATCGGGACGCCGCGCGCAAGAGGGCGCGGCCATCGGTCACGGGTTTTCAGAGCTTTTCCAGACAGCCGGCAAATTCGCCTGCCAGGTTGTTCAGAAGATTCTCATAGCCGTTGGCGTCCACGCTCACGTTCACGCCCAGGTCGTCCAGTTCGGCCAGGCGCACCGGCAGGCCTTCGCTGAGGGTGTCGGCCAGCCGCGGTCGAAGCGGCGGCTCGCTGAAGATGCAGGCCGGACCGGCGGCCTTCAGCTGGGCGCGCATGGCGGCGACATGGCGTGCTCCCGGCTGGACCTCCGCGGATACCGCGAACACGCCGGTATGGCGCAATCCGTAGGCTTCCTCGAAATAGTCGAAGGCTTCATGGAAGACGAAGAAAGGCTTGCCGGCAAGCTTGCCCAGGCGTTCGCGGAGTTTGCCGTCGAGCCCGCCGAGGCGCTCCTCGAAGGCCTTCAGGTTGGCCCGGTAGCGCCCGGCGTTGGCCGGGTCGACCTGGGCCAGGTCCTCGGCCATCCGCGCGGCGATGGTGCGGGCGTTGGCCGGCAACAGCCAGAGGTGGGCGTCGAGCATGCCGGGACGATGGTCATGGTCGTGCTCGTCGTGCCCGGCATGCTCCTCTTCCTCGAAATTGACGAACTTGCGCAGGTGCATGCCCGGCAGGTCCTGCACCGCGACGCTGGCGCCCTGGCGGCCGGCGAGCACCTTGGGCAGGAAGTTCTCCAGGTCCGGGCCGATCCAGTAGAACAATTGCACCTCGCGCAGCCGCCGTACGTCGGAAGGACGCAGGGCGTACTGGTGCGGCGAGGCGCCCGACGGCAGCAGTACGTCCGGCTGGCCGACGCCGTCCTGGATGGCCGCGGCGACCAGTTGCAGCGGTTTGATGCTGGTCAGCACGCTGACCTCGGCGCGCGCCGGCGAAGCCAGCAGGAACAGGGCGAAGCAGGCGGACAGCAGGGCAAAGGGACGCAGGGTCACGGCGGCACTCACATGAAAGGTGGTTAGCGGGTAATATAATAACGTCTCTACCCTCGAGCGTCGCAGCCCATGTACAAGATTGCGCCCAAGACCCCGCTGGCCTGCCAGCCCCATGACCACAGCCAGTGCGTCAGCACCGCGCTGGCCGAGGCCGATGCGCTGTGCGCGCGCCAGGGCGTACGCCTGACCGAATTGCGGCGGCGCGTGCTGGAGCTGGTCTGGCAGAGCCACAAGCCGCTGGGGGCCTACGATATCCTCGCGGTGCTCAGCGAAACCGACGGCCGCCGCGCCGCGCCGCCGACCGTCTACCGCGCGCTGGACTTCCTCCAGGAGAACGGCCTGGTGCACCGCATCGCCTCGCTCAACGCGTTCGTCGGCTGCAACAACCCGGAGCACAGCCACCAGGGCCAGTTCCTCATCTGCCGCACCTGCCACACCGCGATCGAGCTGGAACAGCCGGATATCAGCCGGGCCATCGTCGCCGGAGCGAACAGCGTCGGCTTCGCCGTTGAAAGCCAGACCGTCGAGGTGGTCGGCCTCTGCGGCACCTGCCGGGACCAGAAGGACGCCTGATGGACAACGCGCTGGTGCGGCTGACCCAGGTCGGCGTGTCCTTCAACGGCCAGGCGGTGCTGAGCGATGTCGACCTGGCCATCGAGCCCGGCCAGATCGTCACCCTGATCGGCCCCAACGGCGCCGGCAAGACCACCCTGGTACGCAGCGTGCTCGGCCTGCTCAAGCCGCACGTCGGCGAGGTCTGGCGACGGCCGCGGCTGACCATCGGCTACATGCCGCAGAAACTCCACGTCGACGCCACCCTGCCGCTCAGCGTACTGCGCTTCCTCCGCCTGGTACCCGGGGTCAGGCGCGAGCAGGCGCTGGCGGCGTTGCGCGAGGTCGGCGCGGCGCACGTGCTGGAGCGCCCGCTGCAAAGCATTTCCGGTGGCGAACTGCAACGCGTGCTGCTGGCCCGCGCTCTGCTGCGCAAGCCCGAGCTACTGGTGCTCGACGAGCCGGTGCAGGGCGTCGACGTCGCCGGCCAGGCCGAACTCTACCGCCTCATCGGCAAACTGCGCGACCGCTACGGCTGCGGTGTGCTGATGGTCTCCCACGACCTGCACCTGGTGATGAGCGCCACCGACCAGGTGGTCTGCCTGAACCGCCATGTCTGCTGCTCAGGGCACCCCGAGCAGGTCAGCGGCGACCCGGCCTTCGTCGAGCTGTTCGGCCAGGACGCTCGCAGCCTGGCGATCTACCACCACCATCACGACCACGCCCACGACCTCCACGGCGAGGTGGTCAAGGCCGGTCCCGGCGCCTTGCCTCCAGGCACCCGCTTCACTCCTGTCCACAAGCACGGCCCCGACTGCAACCATGGCTGACTTCCTGCTCAACGCCCTCCTCGCCGGCCTCGCCCTGGCCCTGGTGGCTGGCCCCCTGGGCTCCTTCGTGGTCTGGCGGCGGATGGCCTATTTCGGCGATACCCTGTCCCACGCCGCACTGCTCGGGGTAGCCCTGGGTTTCCTCCTCGATGTCAGCCCGACCCTGGCTGTGACCGTCGGCTGCGTGCTGCTCGCAGTGCTGCTGGTGACCCTGCAGCAGCGCCAGCCGCTGGCCGCCGACACCCTGCTGGGCATCCTCGCCCACAGCACCCTGTCGCTGGGCCTGGTCACCCTGAGCTTCATGAAGGAAGTGCGGGTCGACCTGATGGCTTACCTGTTCGGCGATCTGCTGGCGGTAAGCGCCAGCGACCTGCTGTGGATAATCGCCGGCAGCGCGCTGGTCCTGGCACTGATCTGCTTCCTCTGGCGGCCGCTGCTGGCGATCACCGTGCACGAGGAACTGGCGAAGGTGGAAGGCCTGCCGGTCGGAGCGATCCGCCTGGCGCTGATGTTGCTGATCGCCATCGTCATCGCCGTGGCGATGAAGATCGTCGGCGTACTGCTGATCACCTCGCTGCTGATCATTCCCGCCGCCGCCGCCCAGCGCCATGCCCGCAGTCCCGAGCAGATGGCGGTCGGCGCCAGCCTGCTGGGACTGGTCGCGGTGTGCGCCGGCCTGGCCCTGTCCTGGTTCAAGGATACCCCCGCCGGCCCCTCAATCGTGGTCAGCGCCGCCGGCCTGTTCCTGCTGAGTTTTGTCCTGCCCCGCCGCACGGTGTAGAATCTGGCGATTTTTTGACCAAACGAGAACCCGCAGGAATGATGTCGTCCTTCTTTCGCCTGCTGTCCGTCCTGGCGGCGGCGCTGCTGGTCAGCGCCTGCCAGGGCAATGCGTCGTCGCAACCGACGCCGGTGGTCGCGCCCCAGGCGCAGCCCGCCGATCCCTATGCCGAACTGCAGCAAACCCTGGCCGCCGGCAAGCTCGAACAGGCCGAGCAACAATGGCTGGCCCTGCGCAGCGCAGCCGCCGGCGACGAGCGCGTCGAAGCGTTCCGCCGCCAGTTGGCCGAGGCCTACATGCAGCGCGGGGAAACCGCGCTGCGTCAAGGAGACCTCAACACCGCCACCAGCGCCCTCGGCCATGCCCGCGGACTGATGCCCAAAGCGCCGGCGCTGACCGCCGGGCTGGACGGTGCGATCAACCGCGCCAAGGTCGATCCCGCCCGCGCCGAGCAGGCCCGACGCATGCAGCAGGCGGCCCAGCAGCAGATGCAGCAGATCATCCAGACGCCGCCCGGCGGCGAGCTGAAGCCGCTGCCCGGCGCTCCCCACCTGATCGATCCGCAAGCGGCCAGCAGCGCCGTGCCCCTGCCGATGCTCGACGGCACCGGCCAGGGCGGCCTCGGTGCGGTGCTCGACGCGGTGGCCGCGGATGTCGTCGCCTACCGTTGCAGGGTGCATATCGAAGTGCGCCGGGACAGCGACTATCCGCTGGTTTCCGACCAGCTCCTGGCGCGGGTGAAGAAGCTCTCACCCGATTTCGACCTGCATCTCAGCCATGTCGTACAGGCCGACAAGCCAACCCGATTGATACTTACCCCCCGGAATTGAGACCGGTCCTGCCCCGGCCGCAGCAGAAAGCGCTTGTCGGGAGCGCACCAGACGCTTATTCCATTTCAATGATTTTTCATCACCAATAAATATTAATAATGCATAAGAAAGCAAGGTAAAATGCTCGGTTTAGCTGACCGCCCATGCTTCCCGCCAAGCCCGTGCTCCAGCCGTAACAGCATCGCCGCACCCACAAGGTTCGCCCAGTGATCGAATTCCACGACGTCCACAAGACCTATCGAGTTGCCGGTCGGGAAATCCCCGCCTTGCAACCGACCCGCCTGAACATCCAGGCCGGGCAGATTTTCGGCCTGATCGGCCATTCCGGTGCCGGCAAGAGCACCCTGCTGCGCCTGATCAACCGCCTCGAGGAGCCCAGCGGCGGCCGCATCCTGGTCGAGGGCGAAGACGTCACCGCCCTCGACGCCGAAGGCCTGCGCCGTTTCCGCCAGCGCGTCGGGATGATCTTCCAGCACTTCAACCTGCTGTCCTCGAAGACCGTCGCCGACAACATCGCCATGCCCCTGCGCCTGGCCGGCGGCTTCAGCCGTGCCGAAGTCGATGCGCGGGTCTCCGAGCTGCTCGCGCGGGTCGGCCTGTCCGACCACGCGCGCAAGTATCCGGCCCAGCTCTCCGGCGGACAGAAACAGCGCGTCGGCATCGCTCGCGCCCTGGCCTGCCGGCCGAGCATCCTGCTCTGCGACGAGGCCACCAGCGCCCTCGATCCGCAGACCACCGCCTCGGTCCTGCAACTGCTGGCGGAAATCAATCGCGAGCTGAAGCTGACCATCGTCCTCATCACCCACGAGATGGACGTGATCCGCCGTGTCTGCGACCAGGTCGCGGTCATGGACGGCGGCGCCATCGTCGAGCAGGGCGATGTCGCCGATGTCTTCCTCCATCCGCAGCACCCGACCACCCGCCGCTTCGTGTTCGAGGCCGAACGAGTCGACGAGGACGAGCGCCACGACGATTTCGCCCACGTGCCGGGTCTCATCCTGCGCCTGACCTTCCGCGGCGAAGCCACCTATGCGCCGCTGCTGGGCACCGTGGCGCGGCAGACCGGGGTCGACTACAGCATCCTTTCCGGACGCATCGACCGCATCAAGGACACGCCCTACGGCCAGTTGACCCTGGCCCTGGTCGGCGGTGACCTGGAAGCCGCCATGAGCCAGTTGAACGCCGCTGACGTACATGTGGAGGTACTGCGCTGATGGACTTCTTCGAAACCATGAGCTTCGCCAACATCGACTGGTACGAAATCTGGCTGGCCAGCGTCGACACCTTCTGGATGCTCGGCGGTTCGCTGCTGTTCACAGTGGTCCTCGGCCTGCCCCTCGGCGTCCTGCTGTTCCTTACCGGGCCACGGCAGATGTTCGAGCAGAAGGCGGTCTACACCCTGCTCTCGCTAGTGGTGAACATCCTCCGTTCGTTGCCGTTCATCATCCTGCTGATCGTGATGATCCCGCTGACCGTACTGATCACCGGTACCTCGCTGGGCGTCGCCGGGGCCATCCCGCCGCTGGTGGTGGGCGCCACGCCGTTCTTCGCGCGCCTGGTGGAAACCGCGCTGCGCGAGGTCGACAAGGGCATCATCGAGGCAACCCAGGCGATGGGCGCCAGCACCCGGCAGATCATCTGGAACGCCCTGCTGCCGGAAGCCCGGCCGGGCATCATCGCCGCCATCACCGTCACCGCCATCACCCTGGTCTCGTACACCGCGATGGCCGGAGTGGTCGGCGCCGGCGGGCTGGGCGACCTGGCGATCCGCTTCGGCTATCAGCGCTTCCAGACCGACGTGATGGTGGTCACCGTGGTGATGCTGCTGATCCTCGTCCAGATTCTGCAAACCGTGGGCGACAAGCTGGTGGTGCACTTCTCGCGCAAGTAAGCTTGCCGGCCAAGCCCAAAACCCTGAGCGCCGCGGTTATCCACAGCCGCCAGGAACACCTCGAAAGGAGTTGAAGATGAAAAAACTGCTTGCTGCTTTCTCCGCTGTCGCGGCGCTCGGCCTCACCGCCGCCCAGGCCGCCGAGTCCCTCACCGTCGCGGCCACCCCGGTGCCGCACGCGGAGATCCTCAACGTGGTCAAGCCGCTGCTGGCCAAGGAAGGCGTGGACCTGAAGATCAAGGAGTTCACCGACTACGTGCAGCCGAACGTGCAGGTCTCGGAAAAGCGCCTGGACGCCAACTTCTTCCAGCACCAGCCGTACCTCGATGAGTTCAACAAGGCCAAGGGCACCGACCTGGTCGCCGTGACCGGCGTACACATCGAGCCGCTGGGCGCCTACTCGAGCAAGTACAAGAAGCTCGACGAACTGCCTTCCGGCGCTACCGTGGTGATCCCCAACGACGCCACCAACGGCGGCCGCGCCCTGCTCCTGCTGGACAAGGCCGGGGTGATCAAGCTCAAGGACAACAAGAGCATCACCGCCACGCCGAAGGACATCGTCGACAATCCGAAGAACATCAAGATCCGCGAACTGGAAGCCGCGACCCTGCCGCGCGTGCTGACCCAGGTCGACATGGCGCTGATCAATACCAACTACGCCCTGGAAGCCAAGCTGAACCCGACCAAGGATGCGCTGGCCATCGAAGGCAGCGACTCGCCCTACGTGAACATCCTCGTCGCGCGGCCGGACAACAAGGACAGCGACGCCATGCAGAAGCTGGCCAAGGCCCTGCACAGCGCCGAGGTCAAGCAGTTCATCCAGGAGAAATACAAAGGCGCGGTGGTACCGGCGTTCTGAGCCAAGCCGCGTAACCGCCCCTGGAAAAAGCCCGGTCTTCGACCGGGCTTTTTCGTTTCCGTCCCCGCCGTACGTCTGCCTGCCGTACCACAACAGAGGTCATTCGGCCGTTTGCGGGAAATGTAGTGAAAAAAACATTCCGTCACATATTGAACAATCTGAAAAATTCACTACACAATCGACCCACCTTCGAGGATGCCCCATGCAAGAACTAAAACAACGCCTGGCCTCCCCGCCCGCCGAACTGACGCCCGCGGAGCGCAAGGTGGTGCGTGCCCTGCTCGATGACTACCCGCGCCTCGGCCTCGGTCCGATGACGCGCCTGGCCCGGCACGCCGGAGTCAGCGACCCGACGATCATGCGCCTGGTGAAAAAGCTCGGCTTCGCCGGCTACGGCGACTTCCAGGAAGCGCTGCTGGCCGACGTCGACGACCGCCTGCGCTCGCCGCGCACCCTGCTCGCCGAACGCCGCGAGCGGATGGGCCGCGACGACACCTGGGCGCGCTACCTCGACCAGGCTGGCCAGAGCCTGCAACAGACCCTCGGCCTGACCCGCCCCGATGACATCCAGCGCCTCGCCGACTGGCTGCTCGACAGCCGCCTGCGCGTGCACTGCCACGGCGGACGCTTCAGCCGTTTCCTCGCCGGCTACCTGGTCACCCATCTGCGCCTGCTGCGCCCGCAGTGCCGATTGCTCGACGACGGCGCCCTGCTCCCCGACCAGCTCTACGACCTCGGCCGCCAGGACCTGCTGGTCCTGTTCGACTATCGCCGCTACCAGAGCCAGGCCCAGCACGTGGCCCAAGCCGCCAAGGCACGCGGCACACGGCTGGTGCTGTTCACCGACATCTACGCCTCGCCGCTGCGCGAACACGCCGACCTGATCGTCAGTTCGCCAGTGGAATCCGCCTCGCCCTTCGACTCGCTGGTGCCGGCCATGGCCCAGGTCGAGGCACTGGTAGCGACCCTGGTGGCGCGCATGGGCGCGCCGCTCGACGAACGCCTGGAGGGCATCGACCAGCTCCGCAACGCGTTCAGCAGTCATATTCTGGAGGAATGACCCGATGTTCAGTCTGCCCCACCACTCGCCGCGCGACCTGCCATTCGGCCGCCGGCAGACCGCCATCCTGTTCGTCGACATGCAGCGTGCCTGGGTCGAGCCGGGGCGCGACCCGCACGTCGATCCGCAGGCAGCCGGTTACTTCTACGAGCGCGTGCAGAACCAGGTGATCCCCAACCAGCAGCGCCTGCTCAGGGCCATGCGCGCAGTGGACGAGAACGTCCTGCACACCGTCATCGAGAGCCTCACCGCCGATGGTCGCGACCGCTCGCTGGATCACAAGCTGTCGGAGATGCACCTGCCCAAGGGCAGCCCGGACGCCAGGGTGATCGACGCCCTGGAGCCGACCGCCAACGAGATCGTGCTGCCGAAGACTTCTTCCGGCGTTTTCAACTCCACCGCCATCGACTACGTACTGCGCAACCTCGGCACCCGCCACCTGATCGTCTGCGGGGTGGTCACCGACCAGTGCGTGGACATGGCCGTGCGCGATGCCGCCGACCGCGGTTACCTGGTCACCCTGGTCGAGGATGCCTGCGCCACCCATACCCCGGAACGCCACCAGGCCTGCCTGGAAGCGATCAAGGGCTACTGCTGGATCAGCGACACCGAGACCGTCCTGCAACGCATCGCCGCCCTCGGCCGGAGCAACCTGTGAACCGCCTGCAGCCGGTACGCCTGGTCAGCTTCGTCACCACCGACCTGGCCGGCATCACCCGCGGGCGTTCGCTGCCCCTGGCGACCCTGGAGGAGCAATTGGCCAGCGGTTGCGGCTGGGTACCGGCGAACAGCTCGCTGACCCCGCAGGACCTGATCGACGAGAGCAGCCCCTGGGGCAGCCACGGCGACCTGCGCCTGCTGCCCGACCCGAACAGCCGGGTGCGCGTCGAGCAGGGTCCCGACGCCGCTGCGCCGGCGCTCGACTACCTGCACGGCAACCTGGTGGAAACCGACGGCACGCCGTGGCCGGCCTGCCCGCGCAGCCTGCTGCGGGCCGAGGTGGAACGCTATCGCGACAGCGGCCTGCAGGTCATCGCGGCGTTCGAACACGAATTCAGCCTGCTCGGCCTGCCCGGTGAGCGTCCGGCCGCGGCGTTTTCGCTGCAGGCCCAGCGTGCCGCCGGGCAGTTCCCCGGCTGGCTGGTCAGCGCCCTGGCCCAGGCTGGCACCGAGCCGGAGATGTTCCTCCCCGAATACGGCCAGCGCCAGTACGAGGTCACCTGCCGCCCGGCGCAGGGCGTGGCCGCCGCCGACCGCGCGGTGAACGTCCGCGAGGTCACTCGCGAAGTGGCGCGGCAGATGGGCCTGCGTACCTGCTTCGCACCGCTGCCGGCACCCGGCGCGGTGACCAACGGGGTGCACCTGCACCTGAGCCTGCAACATGCCGACGGCAGCCCGCTGCTGTACGAGCCCGGTCGACCCAACGATCTCTCCGAACTCGGCGAGCACTGGGCCGCCGGCGTGCTCGCGCACCTGCCAGCGCTGTGCGCGCTGACCGCTCCTACCGCCGCCTCCTACCTGCGCCTGAAACCCCACCACTGGAGCGCCGCCTACGCCTGCCTGGGACTGCGCAACCGCGAAGCGGCGCTGCGCATCTGCCCGGTGGTGAGCGTCGGCGGCAAGCCGCTGGGCAAGCAGTACAACCTGGAATTCCGGCCGATGGACGCCACCGCCTGTCCGCACCTGGCGATGGCCGCGGTGCTGATCGCCGGCCGCCTGGGCATCGAACGACGCCTGCCGCTGCGCGCCCTGGCCGATGTCGATCCGCACGGCCTCAGCGACGAAGAGCGCCAGGCCCGCGGCATCCAGGCCCTGCCGGCGACCCTCGGCGATGCGCTCGACTGCCTGCAACGCGACGAGGCGCTCTGTGCCGAGCTGCCAAAGCCGCTGCTGGACACCTACCTCGCCATGAAGCGCCACGAACTGGCGCTGACGGCGGGCCTTTCCGACGACGACCTGTGCCGCCACTATGCCGAGCTCTACTGACAACCCCGAACTCGGCATCTACCAGCTGCCGCCCTACCACCTGCTCAATCCCCAAGGGCGCAGCCCGGTGGTCCTGGTCTGCGAGCATGCCAGCCGGCACATTCCGCTGGAGTTGCAGCGCCTCGGCCTGGACCAGGCCGCGGCGGAAGAACACATCGCCTGGGATATCGGCGCCCTGGCGCTGGCCGAAGAGCTTTCCCGGCGACTCGACGCGCCATTGCTGGCGGCCGGCTACTCGCGTCTGCTGATCGACCTGAACCGACCGCTGGAGGCGCCCGACAGCATTCCGCCGCACAGCGAGGTCTACCCCGTTCCCGGCAACCGCGAGCTGTCCGAGACGGTGCGCCGCTATCGCCAGGATTGCCTGTTCCATCCGTTCCACCAGCGCCTGACGCAACTGCTCGACGAGCGCCAGGCCGCCGGCGTGCCGACCCGCGTGGTCGGCGTGCACAGTTTTACCCCGGTGTACCACGGCAGACCCCGCCCGCTGGTTGCCGGGGTGCTTTATCGCAACGCCGGCGCCTACGCCAGGCGCATCCTCGACGGTTTGCGCCGACACGGCCTGGAAGTCGCCGGCAACCAGCCCTATGCGATCGACCCGGCGGAAGACACTACCGTTCCGGTGCATGGCGACGCACGCGGTCTGGAAGCGGTGCTGCTGGAGATCCGCAACGATGGATTGCGCACGCCGGATGCGGTGTACGCCTGGGCCGAGCGTCTGTATCCCTGGCTCTGATGCGATGACCGGCGCCGCCGGTCGCCAACAACGAGAAAGAGGCCCGCTTCGCGTGCGGCGCCGATAACGACAATACGCTGCCTTTTCCCGAGGAGCCCGTCATGGCCATCGAACAGTTCGGATACCGGCAACAGCTGCGCCGCAGCCTGTCCCTGAGCGACCTGATCATCTACGGGATGATCTTCATGATCCCCATCGCCCCGTTCGGGGTCTACGGCTGGGTCCATGCCGACGCCCACGGCATGGTGCCGATGGCCTACCTGGTGGGCATGCTGGCGATGCTCTTCACCGCCCTCAGCTACGGAGCCATGGCCAAGGCCTTTCCGATTGCCGGCTCGGTGTATTCCTACGCCCAGCGCGGCATCCACCCCCATGTCGGCTTCATCGCCGGCTGGGTGCTGCTGCTCGACTACCTGCTGATCCCGCCGCTGCTCTACGTGTTCAGCGCGCTGGCGCTGAACCACTTGTTCCCGGCGATCCCCAAGCTGGCCTGGATGCTGCTGTTCCTGGTCTCGGCGACCCTGGTCAACCTGCGCGGCATCACCTTCGCCGCCCGCGCCAACCTGTTGTTCCTGATCGGAGAGCTGGTGGTGCTGGCGATCTTCCTGGTGGTCGGCTACCAGGCGCTGGAAGGCGGCCTGGGCAACGGCCGGCTGACCCTCGAACCGCTGTATCGCCCGGAAGCCTTCGATCTCGGCCTGGTAATGAAGGCCGCCTCGATCGCCGTACTGTCGTTCCTCGGCTTCGACGCCATCTCCACCCTCGCCGAGGAGGTCAAGGGCGATCCCGCCCGGCAGATCGGCCGCGCCGCGCTGATCGCGCTGTTCATCATGGGCGGCATCTTCATCGCGCAGACCTGGCTGGCCACCGACCTCGCCGCCGGGATGAACTTCAAGTCGGCGGACACCGCCTTCTACGAGATCGCCGAAGCGGCCGGTGGCCAGTGGCTGTCGATGCTGACCGCGGTAGCCACCGCGCTGGCCTGGGGTGTCACGGTGTCGATCACCTCGCAGGCAGCGGTCTCGCGCCTGCTCTACTCGATGGCCCGCGACGGCAGACTGCCGCGCGCGCTGGCCAGGGTCCATCCGCGCTACCAGACGCCGCACGTCAGCCTGTACCTGGTGGCGGTGCTGTCGCTGGGAATCGGCTGGGCCTTCCTCGACGCACCGGACGTGCTCACCTCACTGGTGAACTTCGGTGCCCTCACCGGCTTCTGCCTGCTGCACCTGAGCGTGATCAACCACTACTACCGCCGCCAGCGCTCCGGCCAGTGGTTGCGGCATCTACTGTTCCCGCTGGTGGGCCTGGCGATCATCGCCTACGTGCTGTACAGCATGAGCCTCGACGCACAGTTGCTCGGACTGGCCTGGATCGCGGTGGGGCTGGTCTACCTGGCGTTGCTGCAACGCGGCGGGCGCCAGGCGCCAACGGAGTTGGCGAAGGATCTCTGACGCCTCGCGAGGGCTGGTTCAAGCCGGCTCTTCGCCGACGAAATCGCTGCGGCTGAGGCCATGCCGCAGCATCTTTTCGTTGAGTGTCCGGCGCGGCAGTTGCAGCAACTCCATCACCGCCTTGATATCCCCGCGGCACTGGCCGAGCGCCTGGCGCAGGCACTCCGCCTCGAAGGCTTCCATGCGTTCCGCCAGCCCCGAGGTAAGGCCGCCGCCTTCCTCCGCGTCCCCACGCTCCAGGCCGAGGACATGACGCTCGGCGGCGTTGGCCAGCTCGCGTACATTGCCAGGCCAGTCGTGGGCCATCAGCCGCGCCAGTTCCGCCGGCGCGGCGGGCTGCGGCTCGCGGCCGAGGCGCTGGCTGGCAACGCTGGCGAAATGTTCGAAGAGCAGCGGGATGTCCTCGCGACGCTCGCGGATCGGCGGCAGGCGCAGCTCGGCGACGTTCAGGCGATACACCAGGTCCTCGCGGAAGCGTCCGGCACGTGCTTCGGCCAGCAGGTCGGGCTTGGTCGCGGCAATCACCCGCAGGTCGACGTGGATGCTCTGGTTCGAGCCGAGCCGCTCCAGTTGCTGCTCCTGCAGGACGCGCAGCAGCTTGACCTGCTGCGCCAACGGCATGCTTTCGATCTCGTCGAGGAACAGGGTGCCGCCATGGGCATGCTCGAGCTTGCCGATGCGCTTGCCCTGCGCGCCGGTGAAGGCGCCGCTCTCATGACCGAACAGCTCGCTCTCGAACAGTTGCTCGGGAATCGCCGCGCAGTTCAGCGCCACGAACGGCTTGTCGGCGCGCGGCCCGAAGTCGTGCAGGCAGCGGGCAACCAGTTCCTTGCCGCTGCCGGTCTCGCCACGGATCAGGACGTTCACCGGGGTCGGCGCCAGGGCCAGAACCTGCCGGCGCAACGCTTCCATCGGCTTGGACACGCCGAGCAGACGCGCATCGACCTGGTCCTTGAGACTGGCCTGCTCCTTCAGGCGCCGGTTCTCCAGCACCAGGCGGCGCTTTTCCAGCGCGCGCCGCAAACTGCCGAGCAGGCGCTCGGGCGTGAAGGGTTTCTCGATGAAGTCGTAGGCACCCTGGCGCATGGCCTCCACCGCCATCGGCACGTCGCCGTGCCCGGTGACCATGATCACCGGCAGGTCGCGATCGACCGCCTGCAGGTTGGCGAGCAGTTGCAGGCCGTCCATGCCGGGCATGCGCACATCGCTGATGACCACCCCGGCGAAGGACTTGTCCAACGCTCCCAGGCACTCCTCGGCGCGCAGGCACAGGCGCACCTCGAAGCCGGACAGCTCCAGCCATTGCTGCACCGCTTCGCGGATCGTCGCTTCGTCGTCGACGAAGATCACCTGGTCGCTCATGTCGTTACGCTCGTGTCATCGGGGGCCGCCGGCAGGATCAGGCTGAACACCGCTCCCGCTTCGGCATTGGCGACCTGCAGGCGGCCGCCGAGTTCGTGGACGATCCCATAGGATACCGCCAGGCCGAGGCCGAGTCCCTCTCCCACCGGCTTGGTGGTGAAGAACGGATCGAAGACGCTGCCCAGGTGCTCGGCGGGAATCCCGCCGCCGTTGTCGGCGACGCTCAGCACCCAGTCGCCACCAAGCCGTTGCAGGGCCAGGCGGATCCATGGCCGCTCCTGGCCGGCAACGGCATCCAGGGCGTTGCGCAGCAGGTTGACCAGCACCTGTTCCAGGCGGATCGCGTCACCCATCACCCAGGCCGGCCAGAGCAGCGCCTGCTCGATCTCCACCCGTTCGGCGCGGATTCGCGGCAGCAACAACTGCTGCGCCTGTTCGACCACGTGACCCAACTCGATACGCTCGCGCAGGCCGCCGGCGCTCTTGCGCGCGAAGGTCTTCAGGTGGCCGGTGAGCGCGGCCATGCGTTCGAGCATCTGGTCGATGCGCGGCAACGCCTGGCGCGCCTCGTCGTGGCGTCCGGCGTCGAGCAGGAGGCGCAGGCTGGCCAGTTGCATGCGCTGGGCGGTGAGCGGCTGGTTGATCTCATGGGCCAGGGCTGCCGACATCTGCCCCAGGGCGGCCAGCTTGGCCGCCTGCACCAGGCCGTCCTGCGCGGTACGCAGGTCGGCGGTGCGCTGCTCGACCAGGCGCTCCAGCTCCTCCCGGCTACGTTGCCGCAGGCGGGCGATACGCCAGCGCTGGTGCAGGAACAAGCCGAGGAAGACCAGCGCCAGCCAGGTGCCGGCGGCGGCCAGGCGCGCGGTGGCGACGTCGTCCTGGATGCTCGCGGTGTCGCGCAGCAAGTGGAGGGTCCAGCCGTCGTTGGGCAGGTCCAGCGATTGCCAGAGGTAGTCCTTCTCGCCGTCGGCGCTTTCCACCCGCGCCAGACGGCGGTCTTCGCCGTAGCTGCGCAAGGTCTGGTGGCGCAGGGGTGTCAGGGGCTGGCGATCGTATTGCCGGGTCTCCGCCAGTTCGAAGCGGTCCACGGTATCCAGCGGTTCCAGTTCGCGGTAGCGCCAACCGGCGTGGTTGGCGAGGAACACGATGCCCTTGGCGTCGCTGGCCAGGACCAGGTCGGGGGTCTGGTTCCACTGCCGTTCCAGATCGGGAAACTCCAGCTTGACCACGATTGCGCCCAGGAAGCTGCCGTCCTCGGCGCGCACCGCGTGGGACAGGAAATAACCGGGAATCCCGCTGATCACCCCGACCGCATAGAAACGTCCGGAGCCTTGGGCGATGGTCTGGCGGAAATAGGGACGGAAACCGTAGTTGTGGCCCACGTAGCTGGTCGGCAGGTTCCAGTTGCTCGCCGCCACGGCCAGCCCGGTACGGTCGAGCAGCTCCAGGGTGGAGGAGCGGGCGGCCAGGTTGATGCTTTCCAGCTTGAGGTTGAGGCGCTGCTGCAACTCGCCGTCGATCGGCCCGGCCAGCGCCGCGCGCAGGTCCGGATCCAGCGCCAGTACCGCCGGCAGGCTGCGGAAGCGTTCGATCAGGGTCTGCAGCGAGCCGGCGTAGAGGTCCAGCTGCTTGCGCACCTGTTCGCCCTCGGCGCGTAGCGCCTGCTGCCGCGCCTGGCGACCCGCCCAGTCCATGGACAGCAGCAGGCCGCCGAGCAGCGGCAGCAACAGCAGGAACAGGCGCAGCGGACGGGACAAGGACATCGGCGGATCGAAACGGCGGCGGGAAGCGGCGACGATAGCACGGCGCCCGGTTACACTGCGCGCCGTACGAGGAGTCCGCCCATGTCGCTATCCCCCTGGTCCCATTCCTGCTCGGCCGGTTTCACCCTGCGCGGCTGGCGCAGCGAACCGAGCGGCAAGCCGTTGCTGCATTTCCTCCATGGCAACGGCTTCTGCGGCCGCACCTACGAACCGATGCTGCGTCTGTTGGCGGAGGATTTCGACCTCTGGCTGTGCGACATCCAGGGCCACGGCGAAAGCGACCACGGCGGCCGCTTCCACGGCTGGAACCGCAACGCCGAGATGGCGGTGGAGGCCTTCGAGGCCGGGCGCGGTCCCTATGGAGATGTCCAGCGACTGGCCTGCGGGCACAGCTTCGGCGGCGTCCTCAGCAGCCTCGTCCTGGCCCGCCATCCCACCCTGTTCGCCCGCGCCGTGCTGCTCGACCCGGTACTGTTCACCCCGGCGATGATCGGCGTGATGGCACTTTCCGAGACCCTCGGCCTGCAATTGCGCGGCAGCCTGGCGAAGAAGGCGCGCCTGCGCCGCAGCCAGTGGCCCGATCGCGCAGCCGCCTACGCCGGCTTGCGCGGCCGCGGTATCTTCAAGGGCTGGACCGACGAGGCGCTGTGGGCCTACGTGGAATATGCGCTGAAGGAGAGCGACGGCGGAGTCGAGCTGAAGTGCCGGCCAAGCCGCGAAGCGGAGATCTTCAGCTCCTTCCCCAGGCGGCTGTGGCCGTCGCTGGGCAAGATCACCACGCCGACCCGCGTGCTCTACGGTGACCGCACCTACCCTTTCGTCGCCAAGTCGGTGGCGCGCTGGTGCTCGCTCAACCCCCAGGTCAGCGCCCACGTGGTGGTCGGCGGCCACTGCTTCATGCAGGAAGACCCGGCCGATGCCGCCGAACGCGTACGCGACTTTCTCCTGCCCAATCCATGAACGCTCCTTCCGTGGGGAATCCGGCGCTCATCCATCGGTCCCAGGGAGGATGACTCCACAGGACCGAGCCATGCGCCCTCTCCTCTTCAGTGCCCTTCTCCTGCTTTCCGGGCATACCCAGGCCAGCGAATGGAACGACAGCCAGGCCGTGGACAAGCTATTCGGCGCGGCCGGGGTGAAAGGCACCTTCGTCCTCTACGATGTGCAGCGGCAGTGCTATGTCGGCCATGACCGGGAGCGCGCGGAAACCCGCTTCGTTCCCGCTTCCACCTACAAGGTGGCGAACAGCCTGATCGGCTTATCCACAGGGGCGGTTAGATCCGCCGACGAGGTTCTTCCCTATGGCGGCAAGCCCCAGCGCTTCAAGGCCTGGGAGCACGACATGAGCCTGCGCGAGGCGATCAAGGCATCGAACGTACCGGTCTACCAGGAACTGGCGCGGCGCATCGGCCTGGAGCGGATGCGCGCCAATGTCTCGCGCCTGGGTTACGGCAACGCGGAAATCGGCCAGGTTGTGGATAACTTCTGGTTGGTGGGACCGCTGAAGATCAGCGCGATGGAACAGACCCGCTTTCTGCTCCGACTGGCGCAGGGAGAATTGCCATTCCCCGCCCCGGTGCAGTCCACCGTGCGCGCCATGACCCTGCTGGAAAGCGGCCCGGGCTGGGAGCTGCACGGCAAGACAGGCTGGTGCTTCGACTGCACGCCGGAACTCGGCTGGTGGGTGGGCTGGGTGAAGCGCAACGAGCGGCTCTACGGCTTCGCCCTGAACATCGACATGCCCGGCGGCGAGGCCGACATCGGCAAGCGCGTCGAACTGGGCAAGGCCAGTCTCAAGGCTCTCGGGATACTGCCCTGACGCTCTGCCGCCTCAGTCGCCGACCTTTTTCTGCCGGGACTGCCGCCACTCGTCGAGGCGAATCACCTCGGCGCTATGCACCGGCGGGTTGTCGACCTCGGCGGCCGCCTCGAAGCGATGCGGGGCCAATTCGATGGCGCCGAGGTGATAGCCATACATGACGATGCGCCCGGCGTAGCGTTCCTCGCCGCTGACGGTGAATTCGAAACCGAACTCGCGGCTCAGCCGCCACTGACCACGGTGGTCACGGGCCAGGCGCAGGCGCCGGCGCGCGACATTCTCGTCGAGCAGTTCCACGCCCTGCTTGGCGCAATGCTGCTTGGCCAGCAGCAACGCCCGCTCGCGCACGCCATGGGCGCGCCACCACCAGGCTGCGGCGGCGCCCAACAGGAGCATGACGAAAAGGTTACCCAGGGTCACGAGCGGAATCCGGTGTAGGGGGACGGCCAGCTTACCCGTTCTCCCGGCAGGCAGCGAGTGGGGGGTGTTTTCGCCATGTGAATTAGCCCCCATACTGCGCCGACTCAGCTGTAGGAAGTCGTCTCATGCCACGCACGCCCCACCTGCTCGCCATCCAGTCCCATGTGGTCTTCGGCCACGCCGGCAATGCCGCGGCGGTGTTCCCGATGCAGCGCATCGGAATCAACGTCTGGCCGTTGAACACGGTGCAATTCTCCAACCACACCCAGTACGGTCGATGGACCGGGCAGGTGCTGCCGCCGGAGCAGATCCCGGCGCTGGTGGACGGTATTGCCGGCATCGGCGAACTGGGCAACTGCGACGCGGTGCTGTCCGGCTATCTCGGCAGCGCCGCCCAGGGCCGCGCCATTCTCGATGTGGTGGCACGGATCAAACAGGCCAACCCTCGGGCGTTGTACCTCTGCGACCCGGTCATGGGCCACCCGGAAAAAGGCTGCATCGTGGCCCCGGAGGTCAGCGACTTCCTGCTGGAAGAAGCCGCCGCGGTCGCCGACTACCTGTGTCCCAACCAGTTGGAGCTGGACAGCTTCTGCGACCGCCAGCCGGACTCCCTCGCCGACTGCGTGGAAATGGCACGGAGCCTGCTGGCACGCGGTCCCAGGGCAATCCTGGTAAAGCACCTGAACTATCCGGGCAAGGCCGGCGACACCTTCGAGATGCTGCTGGTGGCCGCCGATCAGGCCTGGCACCTGCAACGCCCGCTGCTGGCCTTCCCGCGGCAACCGGTCGGAGTCGGCGACCTGGCCTCGGGGCTGTTCCTCTCTCGCCTGCTGCTCGGCGACGACTTGCGTAACGCCTTCGAATTCACCGGCGCCGCGGTCCATGAAGTGCTGCTGGAAACCCAGGCCTGCGGCAGCTACGAGCTGGAGCTGGTGCGGGCGCAGGATCGGATCGCACATCCACGTCTCAAATTCGAAGCGAAAAAAATCTCACCATAAAAAATTGCTTTACCATATGGCATTTTGCCCCTTGAGCGCGGTATACGATGAGTCCATTGAGTATAATTCCTGCACTGGTATGCGTTGCGTTAGCCTTGCTGACCTGTGGGATCATCCGCTACCTGAAACCTATTCCTCTGCCCCTCTCTCGCTTCAGTACTATAGATGGACTAAGAGGATACCTCGCGTTCTTCGTTTTTCTCCACCACGCAGCGATCTGGTATTACTTTCTACGAAGCGGTGCTTGGCAAGTGCCGCCATCAAATCTTTATACTCATTTTGGTCAAACCAGCGTAAGCCTGTTCTTCATGATCACAGGCTTTCTATTCACCCATAAATTATTACAAAGCAAAAACCGACCCATAGACTGGCTGCAGCTTTACATCTCTCGATTTATGCGAATATACCCGGCATATATTTTTGCCATTGCGATTATGTTTACAATAGCATTCTTCATGACTGGATATACTCTTCATGAGTCTGTGCTTTCGTTGTTAAAGAAAACTATCCAATGGGGCGCTTTCAGAACTCCGGATATTAATGGCCTCGTAGAAACGAGACGAATAATGGCCGGAGTAACCTGGACACTTCCTTACGAATGGCTGTTCTATCTCTGCCTTCCCGCCTTGAGCCTTCTGATCGGGCGTAGAGCTCCAATGACTGCTCTGGCCACGACCATTATCATTGCGTCGCTTATCCTCAGCTTCTGGAGACCGTCTCCCATACTCCTATGTATGTTCCTCGCAGGAGGTATCGCCGCACTGACTGCTAGGTCAGAATGGTTACAGTCGCTTTCAAATGGCAGACTGGGAAGCTTATTATGCGTGTGCCTGATCGGTTCCGCTGTCATTATCTTTCCGACAGCCTATACCTTGGGACCAGCAATTCTTTTAAGCCTAGCTTTTATCTTGATAACCGCAGGGTGTAGCATATTCGGGTTACTGAACCTCAGCGTATCTCGCTTCTTTGGGGAAATAACTTATAGCCTTTATTTGCTGCATGGTATCGTTCTTTATGTGATATTCGAAATAGTCTTGGGAAATCAAGCGGCAAAAGAGTTCGACACACGGCAACACTGGATGATCATTTATGCAGCTACTCCGATCACTGTTGTTTTATCTTATCTTTCTTTTCGGTATATAGAACGCCCATCCATGAGTGCTTCAAAGGGGCTCGGAGCCCGAATTAAAAGTCTATTGCGGAATACTTACCGACCGCGTACCAACAGCTAAAGAACGAATTTCCCCAACATCACCCCACCGATCACCATCACCGCCATCAGCACGAAAGCCATGCCCAGGCGCCGCTCGATCAGGGTCTTCAGGCGTGGGCCAGCCCAGAACAGCAAAGCGCAGGTAGCGGCGAAGCGCAGGCTGCGGGCGACAAGGCTGAGGCCGACGAACAGCCAGAGGTCGAGCTGGGTCACTCCGCTGGTAATGGTGATCACCTTGTACGGCAGCGGCGTGAAGCCGCCGCCCAGCAGCACCATCAGCCAGCCCAGTTCGTTGTAGCGTTCGGCGACCTGTTCGAAGTTCTCCAGCAAGCCGTAGAACGCCAGGATCGGCATGGCCACGCTCTCGAACAGCAGCAAGCCGATGAAATAGCCGGCGATGCCGCCCAGCACCGAGCTGATCGCGCAGATCGCCGCGTAGCGCCAGGCCTTGGCCCGGTTGGCCAGGACCATCGGCACCAGCAAGGCGTCCGGCGGAATCGGGAAGAACGAGCTTTCGGCGAAGGTCACCCCGCCCAGGGCCAGCTCCGCGCGGGGATGGCCGGCCAGGCGCAGGGTCCAGTCGTAGAGACGGCGCAACATGTCAGGCCGACTGCGGCAGCGGTGCGTCGGCGCCGCGCTCGTCACGGTCGAGTCCCAGGCGATGGACCATGCCGCAGGCGATCTCGCGCTCGCCCATGATCACCAGGTTGGCGCCGTTCTGCTCCAGGTAGTCCACCTCGGCGTCGAAATGCGCCCGGGCGACGATGTCCAGCGGCGGGTTCACCGCGCGGGCGTGGCTGGCGATCTGCCCGGCCTCGAAGCCGTTGGGAATGGCGATCAGCAACCAGCGCGCCTCGGCGATGTTGGCCAGTTCCAGCACGCCGGGACTGGCGGCATTGCCGAGGACCACGCTGTAGCCCTGTTCGCGCAGTTCGTCGGCCTTGTCGCGCTTGTCCACCACTACCACGAAGGGCGTCCCGGCGGTGCGCAGGCGAGCGCTGACCAACCCGCCAACCCGGCCATGACCGATCAGCACCGCATGCTCGCGCTCCAGGATCGGCGGCGGCAGGTCCTGCGCCGGCATCTCGCGGACCCCGCCAGCGGCCTCCGCCAGGCGCTGCTCCTTGCGTTGCTGCAGGCGATCGATGGCGATGAACAGCAGCGGATTGACCAGGATCGACAGGATCGCCCCGGCCAGCACTAGGTCGCGGCTCTGCTCCGGCACCAGTTCGAGGCCAATGCCCAGGCCGATGAGAATGAAGGAAAACTCGCCGATCTGCGCCAGGCTGGCGGCGATCACCAGTGCGGTGCTGTTCGGATGGCCGAAAGCGCGGACGATCAGGTAGGCGGCCACCGACTTGCCGAAGACGATGACCAGGAAAGTGGCCAGGACCGTCAGTGGCTCCTGCAACAGGATCATCGGATTGAACAGCATCCCCACCGAGACGAAGAACAGCACCGCGAAAGCGTCGCGCAGCGGCAACGAGTTCTCCGCCGCCTCGTGGCTGAGCTCGGACTCGTTGAGAATCATCCCGGCGAAGAAGGCACCTAGCGCGAAGGACACCCCGAACAGCACCGCCGAGCCATAGGCGATGCCCAGGGCAATGGCCAGCACGGCCAGGGTGAAGAGCTCCCGCGAACCGCTGGCGGCGATCCTCTCCAGCACCCAGGGCACCACCCGGCGACCGCCGAAGATCATCAGGGCGACGAAGGCGGCGACCTTGCCCAGGGTAATCAGCAGCGGCCAGAGCAGACCGGCGTCGCCGCCGTCGGTCTTGCCGCCGAGGGTGCCGGCGAGCGCCGGCAGGAGCACCAGGGTCAGGACCATCGCCAGGTCCTCGACGATCAGCCAGCCGATGGCGATCCTGCCACGCTTGGTGTCCAGCAACTGGCGCTGCTCCAGGGCGCGCAACAGCACCACGGTACTGGCCACCGACAGGCTCAGGCCGAATACCAGGCCGCCGCCGAAGCTCCAGCCGAGCAGCTTGGCCAGGCCGATGCCAAGCAGCGTGGCGACGCCGATCTGCACCAGCGCCCCGGGAATGGCAATGGCCTTCACCGAGAGCAGGTCCTTGAGCGAGAAGTGCAGGCCGACGCCGAACATCAGCAGGATCACGCCGAGTTCGGCGATTTCCTGCGACAGCGCCTGGTCGGCGACATAGCCGGGAGTGAACGGCCCGGCCAGGACGCCCGCGAGCAAGTAGCCGACCAGCGGCGAAATGCGCAGGCGATTGGCCAGGGCCCCGAAGAGGAAGGCGAGGACGAACCCCGCGGCGAGTGTAGTGAGTAACGGCGTATGGTGCATCAGGACTCCCGGCAACACGGGGAACGCGTCCTCCGCGGCCTGGCCGGCGGACGACGACGTTCGAAATGGATCACGGACCCGCGCCCGTGACGGCAAGGCGGAAAGGCTTTCCGCCAACGGAGCCGGGCAGAGCGACCGGCCCATGGCATTCGAGCGACCCGACGGCGGCTATGGTTCCTGGCGAAACCCGGCGCGATACCGACAGGTTAACCCGTTGACGTTGCTGGAGTTTTAACAGGCACGCCGGTTTCTTATCAAGAAATGTCAGGAATGGACGCCAGCAGAGGCAAACCTCTGCGTTTTCTTATGAAAAGCTGCGAAAATTCGCGAAACGGCAGCAGGTCCGAAGCGGGCTCGACCGGACACTGGCAGCCTTCCTCATCCGTCTTCGCGAATCGCCTGGTAGCGGGCCTCCAGCTCCGCGCGCAGCTGGCGGCGTTGTTGGGCCTGGGCGAAGCGGCGCTTCTGCTCGGCGGTTTCCAGCTCCAGCGGGCGGACGGCCACCGGCTTGCGCTCGTCATCCAGGGCGACCATGGTGAAGAAACAGCTGTTGGTATGACGCACGGACTGCTCGCGGATGTTCTCGGTGATGACCTTGACGCCGATTTCCATGGAAGTCCGCCCGGTGTAGTTGACCGAAGCGAGGAAGGTCACCAGTTCGCCGACATGCACCGGCTCGCGGAAGATCACCTGATCCACCGACAGGGTCACCACGTAGCGACCGGCATAGCGACTGGCGCATGCATAGGCGACTTCGTCGAGATACTTCAGGAGGGTGCCGCCATGGACATTGCCGGAGAAATTGGCCATGTCCGGAGTCATCAGCACGGTCATCGACAGTTGGTTGTTTCCGGGTTGCATAGCGCTTTTTCTCTCATCAGGACGGGCGGGGGACACCATAGACGCAAACGAAGACGGCAGCGGCCACAAATTTTCAATCGTCATGATCGAAATCGCGCCGGGTCGTGCAGACATCCGCGGGCTTTTCTAGACTGGCCCTTTTCCACCGGGAATCGCTCCAATGCCTGCCGCCATACGCATCCTTCTCCTGGCCCTGGCCGTGCTTGCCGGCATCGGTGCCGCTGCCATCCAGGCCGAGGATACGCCCTGCGCCACCGCCGCGGAATGCAACACGCGCGGCACCCAGGCTTATCGACAGGGGAGTTATCCACAGGCGCTGGACGCCTTCGCCTGGCAATTGCGCCTGGCCGAGCGCCAGGAACAGGGCGGAGCCGACTCGGAACAGGCGCTGAACAATCTCGCGCTGACCAGCCTCAAGGCCGGGCAACCGGGACGCGCCCGCGCCTGGATGAACCTGGCGCTGGATCGCGGCTACAGCGGCAAGGCCACGCGCTACAACCTGGAACAGGTTGCCCTGAAAGTCGACTATCCGTCCCTCCAGGGCCTCGCCGGGCACTACCTGCGCTACGCCGGGCAGGCCGAATGGGAAAGCCTGCAGATCGAACCGGTGAAGGGCGGCTACCAGGCGAGCTTCGCCCTGATGCGCATCGGCAATCCGGAGAAACTGATGGAATATGGGCCCGCGGCGGTCGGCGAGCTGTCCGGTCGGCTGGAGGGGCAAGGCGCGCTCTACCGGCTGCGCAGCGAAGGCCTGGGCGCCGGCTGCAGCCTGCTGGTATGGCAGGAAGGCATCGACCTGCGAGTGGTGGAGAGCCTTGGCGGGAACTGCCAGGGTTACGGCGGCATGGGCATCGCCGCCGCCGGTAACTGGGTGAAGATATCCAGTCAGGCCAGGGACGACTGAAACTTTTCCACAGGCCGCTCCAGCGGAGCGACCCGTGGAAAATCCACTCAGCGGCCAGCGGACAGGCCGAAGTCCACCGCCAGGTCGGCGCCCGTGATCGCTTCGGCCTGAGGGCCGCAGAGATACCAGACCAGCTCGGCGACTTCTTCCGGGCGGATGAAGCGTGCCGCCTTGCCCTGTGGATAATCCTTCAGCAGCGCGCGCTTGTAGCCATCCGGATTGCCCATCCCATAGCGTTCGGCCTGGTAGTCGAGCATCGGCGTGGCGATATCCGCCGGCGACACGGCGTTGACCCGCACGCCCTGCTCGGCCAGTTCCAGCGCCAGGGTCTTGCTCAGCATGGTCAGCGCCGCCTTGCTCGCGCAATACGCCGCCGAACCCCGGTAGGCCTGGCGTCCGGAGTCGCTGGAGATGTTGACGATGCTGCCCTGGTTTTCCTTCAGGTAGGGAATCGCGGCCTGGCACATGTAGAAGGAGGCCTTGAGGTTGACTCCCAGGACCAGGTCGAAATCCTCCTCGGTGAAGTTTTCCACAGGCCCCTCGCGCCAGACGCCCGCGGCATTCACCAGGGCGTCGAGACGTCCGGTACGGGCGAGAATCTTCGACATCAGGGTATGGCAGTTATCCGCGCTGCGCAGGTCGGCGACCCCGCTGGCGTCCAACGGCACCTGCGCGTTCAGCGCGTGCAGGCCCTCCTTATCCACATCCGTGGCGGCGATGCGCCAATGACTCTGGGCGAAACGCTTGGCGATTGCCCGGCCCAAGCCGCCGGCTGCACCAGTGATAAGAACGACGGGCGTGCTCATCTGCTTTTCCTTACTCCTGTGCCGCGTGGAAAACACCGACGGCCAATCGGCCGCCCGCTTCAATGACTGACCGGCAACGCCGGCAGCCGTTCATTCAGGCCTGGTTGAGATACCAGCGCCAGTCCTGCTCGCCGACCTCGCCCATGAAGGCACGGTATTCGGCCTGCTTGATCGCCAGGTAGATCTTCAGGAAATCCTCGCCGAGCGCCTCGCGCGCCCAGGCCGAGCCCTCCAGCGCACGCAGCGCGGTCAGCCAGTCGCTCGGCAACGCCTGGGTGGCTTGAGCGTAGCCGTTGCCAGTGATCGGCGCACCGGGGTCGAGTCGCTCGCGAATCCCTAGGCGCACCGCCGCGAGCAACGCCGCCGCCGCCAGGTAGGGATTGGCGTCGGCGCCGCAGATGCGGTGCTCGATGTGCCGGCTGGACGCCGGGCCGCCGGGAACCCGCAGCGACACGGTGCGGTTGTTGATTCCCCAGGTCGGCGCCAGCGGCGCGTAGCTGTTCGCCTGGAAGCGGCGGAACGAGTTGGCGTTCGGACAGAACAGCGCCAAAGACTCCAGCAGGCACGCCTTCATTCCACCGATGGCCTGGCGCAGCAGCGGGGTCCCGGCCGGGTCCTCGCTGGCGAACAGATTGTTGCCAGCGGCGTCGGCCAGGCTGACGTGCAGGTGCAGGCCGCTGCCGGAAAGATCGGCGAACGGCTTGGCCATGAAGCAGGCCTGCAACCCATGGCGATTCGCCACGCCCTTGACCAGGCGCTTGTAGCGCACGCCTTCGTCGATCGCCTGGAGCGTGTCGAAGCGATGCTGCAGGGTAATTTCCACCTGCCCCGGCGCGTACTCCGAAATCGCCGTGCGCGCCGGCAGGCCCTGGGCCTCGCAGGCGGCATACAAGTCATCGAGGAATGGCTGCAACTGCTCCAGCTCGTAGACGCCATAGACCTGGGTCGCCCGCGGCCGCTGGCCATTCATCTGTAACGCCGGCAACGGCCGGCCGTCGCTGTCGCGTTCGCGGTCGAGCAGGTAGAACTCCAGTTCCACCGCCATCACCGGGTGGAAACCCTCCGCCTGCAGGCTGTGGATAACCCGCTGCAACACATGCCGGGGATCGCCCGCCGCGGCCGGTAGCCCGAGCTCGGGATGCATGCTTACCTGCACCTGGCCGGTCGGTGACTGCCGCCAGGGTTGCAGGGTCAGGCTGCCGGGCAGCGGGAAGGTCCAGCAATCGGCATCGCCGACGTCCCAGACCAGGCCGGTCTCCTCGACGTCATCGCCATTGATGGTCAGGCCGAGGATGGTGCTCGGCAGCGGCCGCCCGCTTTCGTAGACCGCCAGCAGCTCGTCGCGATGCAGCAGCTTGCCGCGCGGCACGCCGTTGGCGTCGATCAGGAACAGCTCGATGCTGCGCACCTCGGGGTGTGCGGCGAGGAACTCGCGGGCTTCCCGCGGATCGGCGAAATGCATCTCAGGCCTCCCGCGCGCCGGGTATGGCGAGCAGCTCGCCGAGCGCCTCGTCGAGGCTGGAGAGCAGGCGGTCGACATCTTCTTCGCGAGTGTCCGGGCAACACAGGGTCATGTTGTGGAACGGCGTGATGAGGATGCCGCGGTTGATCAGATACAGGTGCAAGGCCATCTGCAGGCTGTCGTGGAACGCCGCCTCGGCGGCCGCGCCGTCGCGTGGGGGTTGCGGGCAGAACTGGAACTCGCTGCGCGCGCCGAGCTCGGTCACCGACCAGGCCAGGCCGTGCTTGTGGATAATCCTGCGGAAGCCCTCGGCCAGACGCGCCGCCAGGGGCAGCATGTGGGCGTAGGCGGTATCGGTCATCACCTCTTCCAGGTTGGCGCGCATACAGCGCATCGCCAGGGCGTTGGCCGACAGCGTGGTACCCATGCCGCTGTGGCCGTGGCCTTCGCTCTGCTCGCTGGCACGTGCCCTGGCCAGTTGCATGGCGCTGGCCATCGCCGCGCTGCAACCATACACCGAGCACGGTACGCCGCCGGCGATCGGCTTGCCGAGGGTGATGAAGTCCGGCTCGAGCTTCCAGGCGCGGGTACAGCCGCCAGGACCTGTGGAGATGGTGTGGGTCTCGTCGATGATCAGCAGCGTGCCGTGACGACGGGTCAGCTCGCGCAGCTTCTGGTGGAAGCCGGGTTGCGGCAGGACCATGCCGATGTTGGTCATCGCCGGCTCGCAGAGCACGGCGGCCACGTCTTCGCCGGCCAGCGCCCGCTCCAGGGCCTGGAGGTCGTTGAACGGCACCGCGCGGCTGAACTGGGTGAGGTCGTGGGCCTGGCCGAGCAGGCCGGAGCGATGCACGGTGCGGCCGTCGCGGCAGCGAACCAGGGTGTCGTCGACCGTGCCGTGGTAGCAACCGTCGAATACCAGCACCACCTTGCGACCGGTGATCGCACGCGCCCAGCGCAGGACGAAGCGGTTGGCGTCGGTGGCGGTGGTCGCTACCTGCCAGAACGGCAGGCCGAAGCGCTGCGCCAGCAGCTCGCCTGCGACGATGGCATCCTCCCCCGGAAGCATGGTGGTCAGGCCGTTCGCGCCCTGCTCGGCGAGCGCCCGGGCGATCGGCGCCGGAGAATGGCCGAACATGCTGCCGGTATCGCCCAGGCAGAAGTCCACGTAGGCGTGGCCGTCCACATCATGGAAACGCGCGCCGTGGGCACGCGCCACGAACAGCGGACAGGGTGTTGACCAATCGCTCATCCAGTGCATCGGTACGCCGTCGAACAAGGCGCGCCGGGCTCGCTCGGCGAGCGCGACGGACTGTGGATTCTGCGCAAGGAAACGTTGCTGCTCGCGGGCCATGAAGGTTTCCACGGCGGCTTCGGCGATGCCACTGGCGGTCATTTCGAACACCTCGTTTTTTATTTCGCACAACTTTCATTTGTGATCACAAAAAAGTCAATACAGTATTTGAAAGCACTGATAATCTGTTTTCCATGTCAATTTTGTGATCACAAAAATGAATGACTTTTCGAAGTGGACAGGCCAGGTCGCGCTCATCAGCGGCGCCGGCAGCGAACTCGGCATCGGTTTCGCCATTGCCCGGCGGCTGGCCCGCGAAGGCGTGCGTCTGCTGATCACCGCCAGCAGCGAGCGGATTAGGCAACGAGCGGAGGAACTGAGCGCATGTGGTCACGACGTGCGCGCCGCGAGCGCCGACCTGACCGACGAAGCCCAGGTGCAGGGCCTGCTGGACTGGGCCGAAGCCCAGTGGGGACGGGTCGACATCCTGGTGAACAATGCCGGCATGGCCCAGTTGGACAGCGCGGAGCCCTTCAGCGCAGTGGAAGCGACCTCGCTGCGGGATTGGCAACTGTCCCTGTCGCGCAACCTGACCAGCGCTTTCCTGCTCACCCGCGGCCTGCTGCCGGGCATGCGCGAGCGCGGCTACGGGCGGATCGTCAACGTCGCCTCCACCACCGGAACCCGCGGCAGCAACCCGGGCGAAGCCGCGTATAGCGCGGCCAAGGCCGGTCTGGTCGGCTGGAGCATGGGCCTGGCGCTGGAGGTGGCGAAGAGCGGCATCACGGTGAACAGCGTCGCGCCGGGCTGGATCGCCACCGGCTCGAGCACCGCCGAAGAACGCCAGGCCGCCCTGGCCAGCCCCAGCGGACGTGCCGGCCGGCCCGAAGAGGTGGCCGCCGCGGTGGCCTTCCTCGCCTCGCCCGAAGCCAGCTTCGTCAACGGCGAACTGCTGGTGGTGGATGGCGGCAACTGCCTGATCGAAAACAAACGGAGCTGAACATGCGCAACTGCAGCCTGACGCTTTCCCAGCTTCCGGCGCCACCGGCGACCCGGAGCTGACCATGGCCGAGAATCTCCAGGAACGACTCTACCAACGACTGCGGGAAGACTTGCTGGCCGGACGTTTCCAGCCCGGCGAGCGACTGAAGATCCGCGACCTGGCGAACCAGTGGGGCACCAGCCCGATGCCGGTTCGCGCCGCCCTGCAACGGTTGGTGGCGGAAGGGGCGCTGGAGGGCGAGGCACAACGCTCGCTCAGGGTGCCGCTGATGACCCGCGAGCGTTTCCTGCAGATCCTCCAGGTGCGCCTGTCCCTCGAAGGGCTGGCGGCCGAAAGCGCCAGCGGCCGGCTGGACGAGCAGGCACTGGAAGGACTCGAAGGTTGTCTGCGGCGAATGGAGGACGCCTTGCGCCGACGCGAGGTACAGGCCTACCTGGAAGCCAACAGCGAATTCCACCTGACGCTCTACCGCGCCTGCGGCAACCCGGTGCTGCTGCGTCTCATCGAGACGCTCTGGCTACAGGTCGGGCCGTTCTTCAACCGGCTGTTCACCGAGGCCGACCTCTCCCTACGTCTGAACGATTTCCACGAGGACGCCCTGGACGCGCTACGCCGCGGCGACGGCCCGGCCGCGCGCGCGGCGATCGAACAGGACCTGGCCTACTTCGGCCAGTACCTGCTGAACCTCCTGGAGCTGGAGGCCCGGCCACGAAAGCGACACCGTTCCGGCGAGCACGCCTGACGGGAGATAAGCGCCGCTACTGCGGGCGAATGGTGCGCACATTGTCCTTCTTGATCAGGATGGTGTCGCCATTCAGCTGTTCGAACTCGTAGTAGTCATTGTATTTGTCGTAATCCGACTGATCCTTGACCAGGACCTCGCTGCCATCTTGCAAAGTGACCACCGCCTGGTTGGCGCAACCCGCCAGGCTGGTCAGCAGCAATGCAGCGAACAGAGCTTTGAACTTCATAGAATCTCCACACGGGGCAGCGCACTTGCCTACATCCGGAGCGACAAGTGCGGAATTGCCCTTGTGACCGTCGCAATCGAGGGAAATTCCTTAGCGCAGCGGCGCTTTGTCGGAGACGAAGCGCCGACGGCGACGCGCAGGGCCTCCAGGCAGCCTCGCGCGACGTCGGGAAGTCAGCGGCAAAGGCGCGTTGCAGAGCCTTTGCGGCGGTTCAGGCTCAGCTCTCCAGCCAGACGTCGCGAGCCCAGACCCACACCGAATCCCAGCTTTCATCGGTGAGGTCGCCATCGGCCCAGAGCACCACCTCGCCGTCCTCCGCCACGCAGTAGTAGCTGCCGTCGTCCTCGCAAAGCGGGATCAGCTCGCGCGGAACGCCCAGGTCCCAGGCAGTGGCCGCCACTTCGGGCAGGTAGGTGTGCGAGTGCGGATCGGTGACGGTCACCGGCTCCAGGCGGCCGTAGACCACATCGCTGACCAGCAGGAGAAATTCGCGGAACTCGGCGGGAATGCCGATCAGCAGCTCTTCCTCGATTTCCACCAGCAGTTCTTCTTCCGGCAGTTCCAGGGGCACCGGAACCGGTTCGTTGAGTTCACGCAGTTTTTCGATGACGTCTTCCACGACAGGCTCTCTCGCAACGGGTGGCGCGCTTTTTATACAGTAGCCGCACCGAGCGCAAGACAAGTGTCGCGGCTGGCCTTCGGCCATGGCGCCGGACGAATGGTCGGTCAACCCGCCAACGGAGATGAAAAAACCCCCGTTCCCTGGCGGAAGCGGGGGTTTCGGCGGCCCCCGAAGGGACCGCAACCACTCGGGATCAGTTCTGCCGGATACCGGCCACCAGCCATGGCTGGTTCTCGCCCTGGGCGCGCTCCATCCGCCAGCTTTCGCTGAAGGCTTCGCCCTGGTCGAAGCGCGAGGTCTTCGACACACCGCTGAAGGTCAGGGTGGCGATGGTCTTGTCGGCCTGGTCGTCGACGCCGTCCAGTTGCACGACCAGGTTGTCGATGTAGGTGGACTGGTAGGCGTCGCCGATCTCGGCGCGCTCCTGCTTCAGCCATTGCAACATCTGCGGGGTGACGAACTCGGCGATCTTGTCCATCTCGTTGGCATCCCAATGCTGCTGCAGGGACATGAAGTGTTCGCGAGCGGCACCGACGAAGCGCTCCTCGTTGAACCAGCTCGGCGCGTTGATCACCGGGCTCGGCGCAGCGGCAGCAGCGGCGGCGCCACCGAAGATCGGCGCCTGGGCCGGCATTTCGCGCTGCATCGGCGCGTGCCCGGCCATTGCAGGCTGGCCCTGGTTCTGCTGGCGCCGGCGAGCGGCGATGAAGCGGAAGGCGATGAAGGCCACCAGGGCGATCAACAGGATGTCGAGCATCTGGATGCCCTCGAAGCCGTCGCCCATGAACATGGAAGCGAGCAGGCCGCCCGCGGCGATACCGGCCAGCGGGCCGAGCCAGCGCGAAGCACCGCTGGCGGCAGCGGCGGGACGAGCGGCGTTGGGGGCGGCAGCAGTGGCGTTCGGCGCAGTGGCCGGCTGCGCCTGGCGGGTCTGGTGGCTGGGTGCCGAGCCGAGGCTCTTGCCGCCGCCGAAGCGCTTGGCATTGGCATCCAGGCTGACGGTCAGCGCCAGGCAGAAGGCGAGGGCGATGCTGAGAACACGCTGCATTGTAGTCTTTCTCTCTTGGGGGAATCGACGCGCGCCATGTTGCGGCGGTACGGGCGACAGGACCAGCCGGATTTTGTTTCGGGCTATTGCTCCCCGGCCGCCGTTTTTTCGCCCGCCGCGTCTGGCTCGCGGGTCGGCGCCAGGGTACACCTTCGTTGCCGGGGACGACAGGCATGCACGCGGATCGGCGCGCGAAGATCCGCCCGGCGACCCGGGAAGCACAACGCAGAGCCTCGCCGAAACGTCTGTTACAGTTTTTTTCAGCCCACCGATCAAGCACTTGCGGATGCTAGTCTGCGGGTCTGCGAGGCCGCCCGGTCGCCGCGTCTGCCGACCCATTCCCCGAGCGAGGACCGCCGCCATGCATGCCGTCGATTTCATCCAGGACCTCGCCGTGATCATGCTGGTGGCGGGTGTGGTCACTATCCTCTTCCACCGCCTGCGCCAACCGGTGGTCCTCGGCTACATCGTCGCCGGCTTCATCATCGGCCCGCACACCCCGCCCTTCGGACTGATCCACGACGAAGACACGATCAAGACCCTGGCCGAACTCGGGGTGATCTTCCTGATGTTCTGCCTCGGCCTGGAGTTCAGCCTGCGCAAGCTCTTCCAGGTCGGCGCCACGGCGTTCATCGCGGCGTTCCTGGAAATCGTCCTGATGATCTGGATCGGCTTCGAGATCGGTCGCTTCTTCGAGTGGAGCACCATGGACTCGCTGTTCCTCGGCGCGATCCTGGCGATCTCCTCCACCACCATCATCGTCAAGGCGCTCGGCGACCTGAAGATGAAGAACGAGCGCTTCGCCCAACTGATCTTCGGCGTGCTGATCGTCGAGGACATCCTCGGCATCGGCATCATCGCCCTGCTGTCGGGAATCGCCGTGAGCGGTTCGGTGGAAACCGGCGAGGTGTTCTCCACGGTCGGCAAGCTCAGCCTGTTCATGATCGTCGCGCTGGTCGTCGGCATCCTCCTGGTGCCACGCCTGCTGGCCTACGTGGCGAAGTTCGAGAGCAACGAGATGCTGCTGGTCACCGTGCTCGGCCTGTGCTTCGGCTTCTGCCTGCTGGTGGTGAAGCTGGAATACAGCATGGTGCTCGGCGCCTTCCTGATCGGCGCGATCATGGCCGAGTCGCGCCAGTTGGTGCAGATCGAACGATTGATCGAGCCGGTCCGTGACATGTTCAGTGCGATCTTCTTCGTCGCCATCGGCCTGCTGATCGACCCGAAGATCCTCGTCGAGTACGCCTGGCCGATCGCCCTGATCACCGTCGCGGTGGTGCTCGGCAAGATGTTCTCCTGCGGCATGGGTGCGTTCATCGCCGGCAACGACGGACGCACCTCGCTGCGGGTCGGCATGGGCCTGTCGCAGATCGGCGAGTTCTCCTTCATCATCGCCGCCCTGGGCATGACTCTGAAAGTCACCAGCGACTTCCTCTACCCGGTGGCGGTAGCGGTCTCGGCCATCACCACCCTGCTCACCCCGTACCTGATCCGCGCCGCCGACCCGCTCTCGCAGCACCTGGCCAACGCCATGCCGCAGCGCATGGCGAGGATCTTCGGCCACTACGGCGACTGGCTGCGCAGCATCCAGCCGCAGGGCGACCGTGCGGTGCTGGCGGCGATGATCCGGCGCATCTTGCTGCAGGTCGGGGTGAACCTGGCGCTGGTGATCGCGATCTTCCTCGCCGGCGGTTATTTCGCCGATACGCTTTCCGCCTGGATGAGCCAGTGGGTCGCCTACGACGGGCTACACAAGGCATTGATCTGGGGCGGCGCGCTGCTGGTCTCGCTGGCCTTCCTGATCGCCGCGTACCGCAAGCTCAAGGCCCTGTCGATGCTGCTGGCCGAACTCGGGGTCAAGCCGGAGAAAGCCGGACGCCATACGGCGCGGGTACGTCGGGTGATCTCCGAGATCATCCCGCTGCTGTCGCTGGCCGGCATGATGGTGCTGCTGGCGGCGCTCAGCTCGAGCATACTGCCGCCGGGCGAGTTGCTGGTCGTAGTGGTGCTGGTCGCCGGCCTGGTGATCGCAGTGCTCTGGCGCTGGCTGATCCGCGTGCATTCGCGGATGCAGATCGCGCTGATGGAAACCCTCGACCAGGAAAAGGGCAGCCACTGAGAGCCAAGCGATCCCGGCCTGCCGTCGAATCGGCGGATAACCACGCTGCGGTTATTCGCCCTCGCCTGCACCTGGTGTCGCTATCGGACCCTTTGCCCTGAAGGATCGGCGGATTTCCGCTTATCCACTCTCCCGGTCGGCGGACTCCCGCTCGGCCAAGACCACCCCGCTCCTCTTCCAACCCAGTCCCCACGCGGCTTTCCCGCGTTGGCACGGCACCTGCTATCGAGCCATCCAATACGTCGCCCTCGCGATGTGCCGGTGTGCTGCGCCCTGATCAGCACATCCAAGACAACAACGAAAAGAGGAAACACGATGGAAAGCGCCAACGCCATTTCCGCGTCTGCCCAGCCCCGCACCACTTCGCAACGCATCAAGTCGATCTTCAGCGGTTCCGTCGGCAACCTGGTCGAGTGGTACGACTGGTACGTCTACGCCGCCTTCTCGCTGTACTTCGCAAAGGCATTCTTCCCCCAGGGCGACATGACCGCCCAACTGCTGAACACCGCAGCTATCTTCGCCGTGGGCTTCCTGATGCGCCCGATCGGTGGCTGGCTGATGGGTATCTATGCCGACCGCAAGGGCCGCAAGGCGGCGTTGCTGGCCTCGGTGCTGCTGATGTGCTTTGGCTCGCTGATCATCGCCCTGACCCCCAGCTATGAAACCATCGGCGTCGCCGCGCCGATCCTGCTGGTGGTCGCGCGCCTGCTCCAGGGCCTGTCGGTCGGCGGCGAATACGGTACCTCCGCCACCTACCTGAGCGAGATGGCGAACAAGGAACAGCGCGGGTTCTTCTCCAGCTTCCAGTACGTGACCCTGATTTCCGGCCAGCTCATCGCCCTGGCGGTGCTGATCGTCCTGCAACAGACCCTGACCGTAGAACAACTGGAAAGCTGGGGCTGGCGCGTACCCTTCTTCATCGGCGCGCTGTGCGCAGTGGTGGCGATGTTCCTGCGTCGCGGCATGGAAGAGACCGAGTCCTTCTCGAAGAAGAAGGAAGAGCCGAAGGAAAGCCTGCTGCGCACCCTGCTGCGCCACCCGAAGGAAGTGCTGACCGTGGTCGGCCTGACCATGGGCGGCACCCTGGCCTTCTACACCTACACCACCTACATGCAGAAGTACCTGGTGAACACGGTAGGCATGAGCAAGACCGATTCGACCATGATCTCGGCTGCCACCCTGTTCCTCTTCATGCTGCTGCAGCCCATCGTCGGCGCCCTCTCCGACAAGATCGGCCGGCGGCCGATCCTGATCGCCTTCGGCGTACTCGGCACCGTCTTCACCTACCCGATCCTCAGCACACTGCACAGCGTCGACAGCTGGTGGGGAGCGTTCTTCCTGATCATGGCGGCGCTGGTGATCGTCAGCGGCTACACCTCGATCAACGCGGTGGTGAAGGCCGAACTGTTCCCCACCGAGATCCGCGCCCTGGGCGTCGGCCTGCCGTATGCCCTGACCGTGTCGATCTTCGGCGGCACCGCCGAATACGTTGCCTTGTGGTTCAAGAGCGTCGGCCTGGAGAGCGGCTTCTACTGGTACGTCACCGCCTGTATCGCCTGCTCGCTGCTGGTCTATGTGTTCATGAAGGACACCCAGAAGCACTCGAAGATCACGACCGATTGATTGAGCCTCGTGCTCACGGCCCCGACACACTCCGGGCCTTTTTATCCACAGGACGGCGACCTTCGGGTCGCCGTCCTGCTTTTTGGCGCGGCAACCGATTCCCCCACACCCGCCGACTGTTGGTCTACGGCACGGCATCCCGATCGACGCCCTAGGGCGCGCAATGCCGGCGGCGTAATCTTCCGGTGTCCCTGCGCTCCACGGCGGATAACCGCAAGCGGTTATTCGCCCTGCGGCTCGTCATTCCGGCGGGGCTGGAACCTCGGCGCGCAAACGCCGATCTCCTCGCGTTCCCACGGTGGAACAGCGCAAGGGGCCTGCCGTCCCCAGGCAGCGAAGCCCCGTCTGCGAGACCTACCGGGAATAAAAAAACCGCGCTCGAAGGCGCGGCCCTTTTCGTTGTCAGAGAACCGCCTCAGCGGCGCTTCTCGATCTTGAAGAAGAACATCTTGGTCGCCTGGCGGGCGACGATCTTGCCACCACTGACACGCGGCTCGAAACGCCACTTGGCCATGGCCTGGCGCACTTCGCGGTCGAACATGCGCGACGGCACCGACTCCAGCACCTGGATGTCGTCAATGCGGCCATCGCTGGTGATGGTGAACAGCACCTTCACCCGGCCTTCGATACCCCGGGCCTGGGCCATCCGGGGATAGACCGGAGGATCCATGCGCAACGGCTTGATGTCACTGTCGTTGAGGCTGCCGCTGGGCAGGCCGGCCGGACCTTGCGAGCCGCTGGGCGCGGTCTGCGCGCCGGGCGTGCTCTGCCCGACGGTAGGTGCGGGCGGCGGCGGGGCGGCGCTGGACGGGCTGGGCTGGCTGGATGCCTCCGTGCTCGGCTCGGGTTCCGGCTTGGGTTTGGGTTCCGGCTTCGGCTTGGCCTTGGGAATGGCGTTTTCCACCGGTTTGGGCTTGGGTTTCGGCTTGGGCTTGGGTTTTTCCACCGGCTTCGGCTTCGGCGGCTCCGGCTTGGGTTCCTCGATCTTCGGCGGCGTCGGCTCCGGCGCGGCAGCCGGCGGCTGCGGGGTCGGCTCGGCCTTCTTCTCGAGCTGGACGAAATTCACCTGCATGGTCTTCGGCAGTTCGCCGTGGCCAAGGTTGAGTTCGGCCGGGGTCGGCATCACCCACACCAGCGCACCGATGATCGCCACATGCATCGCCACCGCCGCGCCGGAGGACAACCACCAGCGCGACTTGGGCGGCTCGCCGGGGACGTCTTCGGGATCGCTGCCATGGGCGTAGGGGATCAGCACTTCCTCGACCGCCACTTCCTCGTCGCGGCGCGCGCCGGAGCAGTCCACCACGCGCAGGTTGGGTTCTCCGCGCTGGGCATTCACGCATGGCAGGGACTCGCTTTCGTCTCCCTGGGCGGGAGCGGTGGGGTGGTCTTCGGCGAGCGCGGCCAGCGAAAAACGGTCAGGCGACCGTGAAGGCTGTGGCGACATGAGGGCGACCTGCGGAGAAGTGAAAGGTAAGGAAGTAGAGTCTTCTGATAATTATTATCATTCAGTCGCGTCCTCAGGGCAACCTTGGCGGATCATTCCGCGACCATCCGACACGCCAGGAACGCCTCTTCGAGCGCCTCTTCATCCGCGCCTGCGGCGAGGATCAGTTCCAGCCGATTATCCCGCCGCCACGAGGACTTGCCCCAGTTATCCACAAACGGCGCGGCATTCGCTGCATACCAACCGTCCGCGCAATGCAGCACCGCCTTGGCCCGCCGCAGTCCGGACAAACGGTTCAGCCAGGCGTCCACTGCGACCCGATCGAAACGCACCGACGGCGCCAGCCGCCAGCCGATGGCGAACTGGCCGTCCTGCTCGCGCACGGCGCGCAGCGGTCGCTCGGCGGGCAGCACCGTTCCCAACTGAGCAGGCGCCTCCGGCAGGGCCGCCCAGGTCGTCGCGCTACCTTCCCCGGCAAC
This sequence comes from Pseudomonas sp. 203-8, assembly GCF_020708595.1. Taxonomy (NCBI): domain Bacteria; kingdom Pseudomonadati; phylum Pseudomonadota; class Gammaproteobacteria; order Pseudomonadales; family Pseudomonadaceae; genus Pseudomonas; species Pseudomonas sp. 203-8. Next base: position 133,169 of record NZ_JAJFDF010000006.1, read on the forward strand.
GCTGGTCGGCAGATCGCGCAATGCCAGGTGACCGCGCACGCTCCAGCGCAACGGCAGGACCGGCAGGCGCGCGCGCACAGCGCAGCGCTGCGTCGCGTCGAGCGTTTCGGATTTGTTCAGCAGCAACATGCCGGCCGCTTCCAGCGCCTGTTCCTGTGCCTCCGGCAGCGGTTGGCCGGAGGCCAGCGCCGCGGCATCCAGCACCACTACCAGGGGTTGCAGGGCCAGGACGCCGGACCAGGGAGGAGCCTGCAGCTGTTTCCACAGCGCCAGCGGATGTCCCAACCCGGAGGGTTCGATGAACAGCCGGTCCGGCCGTGCCCGACGCAACAAGCGACCGAGCCCCACCTGGAACGGCACGCCATTGACGCAGCAGAGGCACCCGCCCGCCACCTCGCCGATGGCCACGCCGTCGACGTCCGTGGCCAGCAGCGCGGCATCCAGGCCGATCTCGCCGAACTCGTTGACCAGAACCGCCCAGCGCTCGCCCGCCGGCTTCTGCGCCAGCAGCGAGCGGATCAGGCTGGTCTTGCCGGCCCCCAGGGGGCCGCCGATCAGGTGTGTGGGTATCTCTCGAAGCATCTGCGCAACCGGAATGTGAAAGCCTGTGGATCAATGCGGTCCTTGCCTGCGGGGAGCCCGGCCCCGTGCTAGAGTCGCGCCCGTCTGCAATGGAGTCCTCGCATGCGTCCGTTCCTGTTCTTCCTGTCCTGCCTGCCGGGCCTGGCCCTGGCCGAAGCCTGCATCGTCCATAGCCAGGCGAAGAATCTCGACGTGAAGGTCTGCCAGCAGAACCGCAGCATCCCGGCCAAGCTGTTCCGCGAAGGCTTCTGCCAGCCACAACTGCAGGGCCAGAAGGTCGAGGTGACGTTCGCCGAGGAATGTCCGACGGGCGCCTTCGGTGTCTGCCGCGACGCCAGGGTACCCAACGCGCCCTATCGGCAGGACATCTTCTACTACGGCATCGCGACCGACGCACGCTACCTGGAGCCGTTCTGCGCCAGCCAGAGCCAAGGTCGCTGGGAAGAGCCTAGCGCCGCGAAAAAGCCCTGAGCGCGTCATCAGCCTGTCACAGCGTCAGGGCTAAATGGGAGTCGGGTACCTCAGCACCCTTCGTCCCCATCCCCAAGGTAGGACGACTTTTTGGTGATAGGCCATCTGCGGATGGCCTTTTTTTATTCCTCGAAAGACACTTGTCCACAGGCTCAGGCAAGCCAGTCCAGGGTCAACAGCAGGCGCGCCAGCCCAGGCTCCGCTCGCGGCGAGCGATGCACCAGCCCGGCACCTTCGTTACCCTCCCAGCGTTCGCCCTTGAGCAGCGCCACGTCGCCCGTGGACAAGCTGTGGATAAGCTGTTCGTCGACAACTTCGGCCTGCGCTCCGCCAAGCAGCCGACGGTCCAGGCCGGACTCGTCCAGCCATTCGCTGGCGGCGCCCTGGTAGGTGGTGACCAGCCGCAGCGGCACGTGGTCGACGTGGAAACGCGGGCACATCGGTTTATCCAGAACGCGCAGGCGCAGGCCGATACGCCGCGCCCCGGTCAGGCAGGAGAAGGCCTCGACCAGCCAGCCCAGGTCGTCGAGGAAATCGGTTTGTCCCGGCAGTTGCTGCGCGTCGAGCAGGCCGTCCAAGACGGGTAGCCGTTCCTCTTCCATCTCCAGCGTCTGGCTCAGCGCCAGTCCCGGCCGGTTGCGCACCAGGGCGGCGGCGAAGTCGCGCAGCGCCGGGCTCAACCGGCGTGTCCAGACCGCCAGGTTGACGCCCTCGCGAAGCACCTCGGCCAGCACCTGGGGGTCGTCATCGAACGCCTGGCACGGCAACGGTTTTTCCTGCGGCAGTGCGCTCATGCGGCGTGCCCCCAGTCCTCGAAGGGGTCGTCCAGGCCCTGCCAGCCGGGGATGCCCAGGTTCATCTCGGCGTCATCCAGCAGGCAGGCGTCCAGGGCTGCGCGCAGGGCCGCGAAGTCCAGGTTCTGACCGATGAAAACCAGCTCCTGGCGACAGTCGCCGACGCCTTCCTCCCAGTGCCGCATGATCGCCCGCAGGCCCTCTTCGTCCTGTGGCCACTGTCCGGTCGGCACGAAGCGCCACCAGCGGCCCGCCAGGCCGTAGCGCATCAGGCCGCCGGCCTGCGACCAGCTGCCGGCCTCGCGGGGCCGGCTGGCGAGCCAGAAGAAGCCCTTGGAGCGCAGCAGCCGCCCCTGCTTCAGCGGATTGTGCAGGAAGGCGTGGAAGCGCGCGGGGTGGAACGGACGGCGCGCCCGGTAGGCCATGGAGGCGATACCATATTCCTCGGTTTCCGGCAGGTGCTCGCCGCGCAGTTCCTTCAGCCAGCCCGGCGCGGACGCCGCGCGATCGAAATCGAAGCGACCGGTATCGAGGATCTTCGCCAGCGGCACCTGACCCATCACCATCGGCAGGATCTCCGCCTCGGCATTGAGCTGGCGCAGGATCGCCAGCAGTTCCTCGCGCTGCTCGCTGGAGATCAGGTCGATCTTGCTGACCAGGATCACATCGGCGAATTCGACCTGGTCGATCAGCAGGTCGGTGATCGAGCGCTGATCCTCCTCACCGAGGGTTTCGCCACGGCTGGCCAGGCTGGCGGCCTCCTGGTAGTCGCGGAGGAAATTCATCCCGTCGACCACCGTGACCATGGTATCCAGTCGCGCCACGTCGGACAGGCTGCGGTCCAGCTCGTCGCGGAAGGTGAAGGTCTCGGCCACCGGCATCGGCTCGGAAATCCCGGTGGACTCGATCAGCAGGTAGTCGAAGCGGCCTTCCCGGGCGAGACGGCCGACCTCTTCTAACAGGTCTTCGCGCAGGGTGCAGCAGATACAGCCGTTGCTCATCTCCACCAGGCGCTCTTCAGCGCGGTTCAGGCTGACATCGCGCTGGACTTCGCTGCCATCGATATTGATTTCACTCATATCGTTGACGATCACCGCAACCCGGCGGTTCTCGCGGTTCTTCAGCACATGGTTGAGCAGCGTGCTCTTGCCGGCGCCGAGAAAGCCGGACAGCACGGTGACAGGTAGGCGTTGGTTCACGGGTTGGTAACCTCTTCAGTTGTGCCGCACGTGGCGTTCGCGCTTCTCCTGGCGCTCTTTCGCCTCGATGCAGAGGGTGGCGGTGGGACGCAACAGCAGGCGGCGCAGGCCGATCTGCTCGCCGGTTTCCTGGCACCAGCCGTAGTCGCCGCGGGCCAGGCGCTCCAGCGCTTCGTCGATCTTGTCGAGAAGCTTCTTCTCCCGCTCCAGCAGGCGAAGTTGCCATTGCCGCTGTTCCTCGCGGGAAGCCAGGTCGGCCTCGTCGCTGGGGCGTTCGAGATCGCGCAGCTCGCCGAATTCGCCTTCGATGCGCGCCTGCAGTTCCTGGCGCTGGCGCAGCAGCAGGTCGCGGAAGAAGTCCTGCTGGGCTTCGTCCATGTAGGCAGCGTCGGGCTGGGCAAGCAGTTCCTGTTCGGTCATAGGCTGAACCTGGGAAATTTAAAACGTTATACTATAACAATTAACACCACAATCGATGGCCCGCCAATCGCCTTCCGGCTACCCTGGGCCCACGTCATCCCGGGATCCACCGATGCGCCGCGTCCTCCGCCTTTACTGCCTGGCCCTCCTGCTGCTCGCTCCGGCGGCACAGGCGCAGGGCTTTCTTCCCGGCACCCGCCCGGCGGAATGCGCTTACCTGCGCACCGTTCTGGCCTGCATGGATCGGCTGGGCAACCACTACAGCGTCGCCACCGGCGGCAACGACACCTGGCTGCGCGGCTACGACGCGGCGAGCGGACGACGCTGGGCCCAGACCAATACGCGCTACGGGCGCCTGACCTTCTTCAGCGGCATCGCCAGCGACGGGGAAATCTGGGTCGGCCTCAGCCGCAACATCGGCTGGACCAACGTCAGCCGCCTGAGCAGTTCATCGGGCCAGCGCCAACGCCTGACCTGCGGGCGGGTCAGCGGCTGCAGCGAAGGCCCTAGCCGGGAGACTGCGCGCTGAGCGCCGCCAGGTAGCTGCCGGCGGGAGGGCGTTGCCTGAAGTAGCCCTGCACGCCAACGAAGATCGCCTCGGCCAGGCGCTGGCGATGGCGTTCGTCCATCAACCGGCGACAATCGCCGCGATTCGAGATGAAGCCGGTCTCCACCAGGATCGAAGGGATGTCCGGCGACTTGAGCACGGCGAAGCCGGCTTGCTCGACACGCTTCTGGTGCAGCGCGGTGACGTCCGACAACTGGCCGAGCACGCTGTGGCCAAGGTCCAGGCTGCTGGCGATGGTCGAACTCAGGGCCATGTCGAGGATCACCCCGGCGAGTACCTTGTCGCGGCCCTGTAGCGGCAGGTTGCCGCTGTTGCCGATCAGGTCGGCGCCGTTCTCGCGGTCGGCCATCCAGCGCGCCATGGTCGAGCTGGCGCCATGCTCGGAGAGGGCATATACCGACGCGCCGGAGGCGGTCAGTCGCGGCGCCGCGTCGGCGTGCACCGAGACGAACATGTCGGCGTTGTAGCGCCGAGCCACTTCCGGCCGCTTGCGCAGCGGGACGAACACGTCGCCGTTGCGCACCAGGCGCGCCTTGAAGCCTTTCTCGCGGTCGATCCGCCGCGCCAGCAGGCGGGCGATGGCCAGCGCCACGTCCTTTTCGCGCTCGCCCTTGCTACCGACCGCGCCGGGGTCCTTGCCGCCATGGCCGGCATCGACCACCACGAGGATGTCGCGGCCCGTCGAGGGTAGCGGGCGGGCCAGCGCCAGCATCGGCTCGGGGGGCGCCGCCAGCGCCTGTGGATAAAGGTCCAGGACCAGGCGATGGCCCTTTCCTGCCTGCGGTTCCAGGGCGAAGCTGCGCGGCCTGACCGCCTGGCGCAGGTCGAGGACGATGCGCGTCCCGCCGCCACCCAGTTGGCCACTGCGTATGGCGCGCACGGGGCCGTCCAGCGGTAGCTCGGAGAGCGTTGCGAGCAATTGCGCGTCGGGCAGGTCGAGGATCAACCGCTCGGGGGCCTGCAGGGAAAAGGTTCGATAACGCGGCGGGCCGTCCAGTTCCAGCACCAGGCGCCAGCTTTCCGAGGAATTCCAGGCCCGGGCCTGGCGGATTCGTACATTGGCGCTGGCGGCCAGGAACGGCTGGAGGGCCAGGCCGGCGAGCAGGCTTTGCAGGAGACGACGGCGCTTCATCGACGAAATACCCGATTGCAAGGGTCGGCATTAGCTAATACGTTATATTATAACATTCAAGCCATTTCCAGGCCTTGCCTACCCTTCTTCGAGTTCTCCATGAATGCCTTGACGCTTCCCGATATCGCCCGCCAGACCACCACCGCCGATCTTCCCCTGGACTGGGTCGGCATGCAGGGCATCGCCCTTCCCGTGCAGATCGGCGGGCAGAGGGTCGCCGCCGAAGCCGATGCCGGTGTCAGCCTGGACGACCCGCAGGCCCGCGGCATCCATATGTCGCGCCTCTACCTGGCGCTGGCCGAACTGGAACAGGGCGAGCTGGACCTTTCCTGCCTGCGCGCCGTCCTGCAACGCTTCCTCGACAGCCACGCCGGCCTGTCGCGTCGCGCCTACCTGCGCCTACGCCTCGCGCCGCTGCTGCGGCGTCCGGCGCTGGTCAGCCCGCTGAGCGGCTGGAAACGTTATCCACTGGTGCTGGACACGCGCCTGGAAGGCGATGACTTCCAGGCCGAAGTCCATCTCGAGCTGACCTACTCCTCAACCTGCCCCTGTTCGGCGGCACTGGCCCGGCAATTGATCCAGGAGCGCTTCGACCAGGACTTCGCCGGACAGCCGCTCGATCATGCCAGCGTGCTTGCGTGGCTCGGCAGCAGCGCCGGCATCGTCGCCACCCCGCACAGCCAGCGCAGCAGCGCGCACCTGCGCATCGGCCTGGCGGAAGACTGCATCGGACTGCCCCTGGAAGAGCTGGCGGATCTCGGCGAAAGCGCCCTCGGCACCGCGGTGCAGACTGCGGTGAAACGCGCCGACGAGCAGGCCTTCGCCCTCGCCAACGGGCAGAACCTGATGTTCTGCGAGGACGCGGTGCGCCGGCTGCACCGCGCCCTGCAGGGTTATCCACAGGCGAGCCGGTTCTCCATACGGGTCGTCCATGCGGAAAGCCTGCATGCCCATGACGCCGTCGCCGAAAGCCATTGGCAGCGAGGTGCAGCATGATCCGCAAGAATCCCTCCGGCGACCTGCCGGTGATCGACGAATCGGCCTATGTGGACAAGACCGCGATCATCTGCGGCAAGGTGATCATCCAGGCCAACGTCTTCGTCGGTCCCTACGCAGTGATCCGTGCCGACGAAGTCGACGCCGACGGCGGCATGCAACCGATCGTGATCGGCGCCAACTCGAACATCCAGGACGGCGTGGTGATCCATTCCAAGTCGGGTGCCGCGGTGACCATCGGCGAGCACAGCTCCATCGCCCACCGCTCCATCGTCCACGGTCCTTGCGAAGTCGGCGACCGGGTCTTCATCGGCTTCAACAGCGTGCTGTTCAACTGCCGGGTCGGCGATGGCTGCGTGGTCCGCCACAACGCGGTGGTCGACGGCTGCGACCTGCCAGCGGGTTTCTACGTACCGTCCACCGAGCGCATCGGTCCGCGCACCGACCTGGCGAGCATGCCGCGGGTCAGCGTTTCCGCCAGCGAGTTCTCGGAAGACGTGGCGCGCACCAACGTCGACCTGGTACGCGGCTACAAGTCGCTGCAGAACGAGTTCTGAACATGCGAAGCCTGCTGATCCGCAATGCCCGGATGGTCAACGAGGGGCAGGTACGCGAAGGCGATCTGCTGGTCCGCCACGGTCGCATCGAACGCATCGCCGGCTGCCTGGAAAACTGCGGCGCCAGCCGGGAGATCGATGCCGCCGGACGCTACCTGCTGCCGGGAATGATCGACGACCAGGTGCACTTCCGCGAGCCGGGTTATCCACAGAAGGGCTCGATCGCCAGCGAATCCCGCGCCGCCGTGGCGGGCGGCATCACCAGTTTCATGGACATGCCCAATACCCGCCCGGCGACGCTGAGCCTCGAAGCGCTGGCGGAAAAGAAGCGCCTCGCCGCCGCCCATAGCGTGGCCAACTACGGTTTCCACTTCGGCGTCAGCCGCGACAACCTCGACACCGTGGCCGCCCTCGATCCACGCGAGGTCGCCGCGGTGAAGGTGTTCATGGGCGCCTCCACCGGCGACATGCTGGTGGACGACCTGCCGACCCTGGAGCGCCTGTTCGCCAGCGTTCCGACCCTGCTGCTGAGCCATTGCGAAGACACGCCGCGGATCGAAGCCAACCTGGCGCGCTGGCGACAACGCTTCGGTGAACGTATTCCGGCAGCCGCCCACCCGCGCATTCGCGACGCCGAGGCTTGCTACCGTTCCACCGCCCTGGCGGTGGAACTGGCGCAACGACATGGCACGCTGCTGCATGTCCTGCACTTATCCACAGCGCGTGAACTGGCCCTGTTCGAGGACAAGCCGCTGTGCCAGAAACGCATCACCGCGGAAGTCTGCGTCCACCATCTGCTGTTCGACGACAGCGACTACGCCCGCCTCGGCCATCTGCTCAAGTGCAACCCGGCGATCAAGAGCCGCGAGGACCGCGACGCCCTGCGCAGGGCGCTGGCCGGCAACCGCCTGGACGTGATCGGCACCGACCACGCGCCGCACGCCTGGGCCGAGAAGCAGCAGGCTTATCCACAGGCGCCGGCCGGCCTGCCACTGGTCCAGCATGCGTTGCCGGCACTCCTGGAGCTGGTCCGCGAAGGCTGGCTGTCGCTGGCCACCCTGGTGGCGAAGACCAGCCACCGGGTCGCCGAACTGTTCGCCATCGCCGATCGCGGTTTCCTCCGCGAAGGTTACTGGGCCGACCTGGTGCTGGTCAGCGAACTGGAGCACCCGGCGCTGGCCAGCGCCATGCCGCTGCTGTCGCGCTGCAACTGGACGCCGTTCCGCCACCGGGCATTCCACCATCGGATCGATACCACCATCGTCTCCGGGCAACTCGCCTGGCACGCGGGACGCCTGTCCGACGATTGCCAGGGACTGTCCCTGCGGTTTTCCCGCTGAAGTCTTGTCCACAGCCTGCTGTGGATATCCGTTAGCCCACGGCCCTAGCGCAGGGCTTTCACCGCCGCGCCAAGGAAGGCATAGGTCTCCTCCTCGCGATCGTCCATCTCCGGCTTCGGCCAGGCGCTCCAGACCACCGCCACGATCTTCTCCTTGCGGTTGATGTAGAGGTACTGGCCGAAGATGCCCTGGGCTTCGAAGGCCCCGCCGTCATGCTCGGGCAGGGCCTTGGCGCCCACCGGGAAGGTCCACCACTGGTAGCCGTAGCCGAGCGCGTATTCGCCATCGTAGAGCTTGCCAGGGGCCAGGTGGGAAGAAGCCTCGACGCGACTGGCACGATCGACCCAACCTTCGGGGAGGATACGTTCGCCATCGATCACCCCGTCCTCGAGGACGAACTGGCCGAAGCGGCCATAGTCGCGCAGGGTCGCGCTCAAGCCGCTGCTGCCGATCTCTTGCCCGGCCGGCGATTCCAGTTGCCAGAAGCCGTCGCTCTCCATGCCCATTCGCGCCCAGATCCGCTCGGACAGGTAGTCGCTCACCGGAATGCGGGTCGCCGCGTGCAGCAGCTCGCTCTGCAGGTGCGACTCGCCGGTGCTGTAGGTGAAGTGGGTACCGCTCGGGTACTGCCGCGGCAGACTCGCCAGCAGCCGCAGGATGCCACCGGGACGTTCGGCGAGCTGGGCGTCGAACATCTGCCGGCGGTCGGACTTCGGATCGCGATAGGTCTCGTTCCAGCGGACCCCGGAACTCATCTGCAGGACCTGCTCCACCGTCACCCCCTGGTAGGCGGAGCCGGCCAGGCTCAGCAGGTACTTGTCCACAGGCTGGTCGAGAGCCAGCAGGCCCTGCTGCACGGCGGCGCCCACCAGGGTCGAGGAGATCGACTTGACCACCGAGAACGAGGTCCAGCGCGTGCGTTCGTCGTTGCCCAGGCCGTAGCGCTCCAGGGCGACCTTACCATCCTTGAGGACCAGCACCCCGCCAACGCGGTTGCGCCGCATGAAATCGTCGACGCCGTATTCCTCGCCGCCGATCCGGTAGCGCGGCGCGATGGCCACACCCGCCGGCAGCGGACGGACCTTGGTCCCCTTGTGGATAACCCGGGTCGGATAGACCTTGTCCATGTTCCGGTAGGTGTCCGGCTGGTATTCCGGGATCAGTTCATAGAGATCGGCGGCACGGCCGATCCGCGGGTTTTCCACAGCCGCGTCGGCGCCGGCCGAGCCGCTTGCCGAGACGAACAGCGCCAGCAGGGCCGGCCGGAAGACTGATATACAGCTACGCATGGACGTTTTCCTTATGACCGGAAGCAGCTCCGGCTTCGTCGTTTTTATGGATGTGGACTGGCGTCTCACGGTTATCCACAGGACGTTCAGTCGCTCGGGTCCCGTATCGGACACGCCCAGAGTTCGACCGCCGGGCGCTCAGGGTCCGGCGGACCGATCCAGCGCGCCAGCGCATCGCAGCGCCCCTGACGGCAGATCCGGTAGTCGCCGGCCTCCGGTGTGCGCCCCAGCCGCAACGGTTGCAACGGCGGCACCCCACGGTGGTAATGCCAGGCGCCGTCACGCAGCACGGCGCCCTCGGGAATCTCCATCCCCGCCCCGCTGCCCCGCACCCGGGCCTCTTCCAGCAGCAGGCCGCGCTCACTCAGGCGATAGTCTTCTTCCCAGAGCACCTTCTCGACCGTGTGTTGCCAGGCCAGGGTGAACGACTGCAGCGGCAGCGTCGCCCAGACGCTGCCGGCCATGCCCAGACACAGCGCGATCACGCCACCGCCTCGCGCGCACGCTGGCGCCAGAGGTGCCAGCCGATCACCAGCGCGCCGAGGACGAAGCCCAGCTCGTCGCTGATCGGCAAGGCCAGGACCAGGCTGGCCCCGGCGGCGAACGCCACCAGGCGCTCCCACCAGGCCAGCGGCCCCTGCAGGTAGCCGATGGAAGCCATGCCCCACAGGCCGATGGCCAGCACCGCCTTGCAGGTGACATAGAGCGTCGCCCCCCAACCGCCTTCCTGCAGCATCAGCGCCGGGGAATACACCGCCATGAACGGCACCACGAAACCCGCCAGGGCGATGCGCACCGCCCAGAAGCTGATCTTCAATCCCCTTTCCTTGGCGATCGGCGCGGCCGCGAAACAGGCCAGCGCCACCGGAGGGGTGAGGTCGGCGAGGATGCCGAAGTAGAAGACGAACATGTGCGAGACGATCAGCGGCACCCCCAGTTCCAGCAGCGCCGGCGCGGCGATGGAGCTGGTGATGATGTAGTTGGGGATGGTCGGGATGCCCATTCCCAGGACCAGGCAGGTGACCATGGTCAGGACCAGCGACAGCAGCAGGTTCTCCCGTCCCAGGTCGAGCACGTAGCTGGCGAAGGTGGTGGCGATGCCGGTCAGCGAAATCACCCCGATGATGACTCCCACCAGGGTGCAGGCGATGCCCACCGGAATCGCATGTCGCGCACCTTCGGCGAGGGCGCGGACGCAGATGCGCAGGGTTTCCCGGCCGCCACGGACGAACCAGCAGGCCAGGGCCAGGGCCGCGATCACGACGAAGATCACCCCGATGCCGAGGCGGAAGAACCCCGCGCAGAGCAGCCCCAGCGCCACCCAGAAGGCGATGCGCAGGCCGAGCGAGGACACCCGCAGGATGATCGCCGAACCGAGGATGACGATGGCGGTCAGCGCCAGGCCGATGGTTCCGGAGAACAGCGGCGTGCGCCCGGAGAACAGCAGCGCGATCAGCACCAGCAACGGAATCAGCAGGAACCAGCGCTCGCGGACGGCACCCCAGGCGCTGGGACACTGATCGCGCGGCAGGCCCTTTAGATCGGCCCGGCGGGCCTCGAGGTGGACCATCCAGTACACCGAGCCGAAATACAGCAGGGCCGGGATCAGCGCCGCCTTGGCGATCTCCACGTAGGGGACGTTGATGGTCTCGGCCATAATGAACGCCACCGCCCCCATCACCGGCGGCATCAGTTGGCTGCCCATGCTCGCGGTCGCCTCGACGCCGCCGGCGAACGCCGGCTTGTAGCCGAAACGCTTCATCAGCGGGATGGTGAACTGTCCGGTGGTGACCACGTTGGCCACGCCGGAGCCGGTGATGGTGCCCATCAGCGCCGAGGAGAATACCGAGACCTTGGCCGGCCCGCCGACCCGGTGACCGAACAGGCCCATGGCGAAATCGGTGAACAGGCGGATCATGCCGGCCTGCTCGAGGAAGGCGCCGAACAGGATGAACAGATAGATGTAGGTGGCCGATACGTAGGTCGGCGTGCCGTAGAGACCTTCGGTACCGAACGACAGCTGGTTGACGATCTGGTCGAAGCCGTAGCCGCGGTGGGCCAGGTCGCCCGGCAGGTGTTCGCCGAACAGGCCATAGGCAAGAAACAGCGCGCAGATGATCGGCAAGGCGATGCCCATCACCCGTCGCGCCGCCTCGAAGACCAGGACGATCAGCACCACGCCGACGACCATGTCGGCCTGGGTCAGCTCTCCGGAGCGCTGGATCAGGTCGCCCTCGAAAACCCACTGGTAGACCGCCGTGCCCAGGCCGGCCATGCCCAGCAACCAGGCCAGCGGCTGCCAGGGGCGACCTATGCCGAAGGCGGGATAGCTGATGTACACCACCAGCAACAGCAGTCCGACGTGCATTGCCCGCAGGACCTGGGTGGAAATCAGGGGAAAGGCCGCGGTGACGACCTGGAACACGGAAAAGGCCAGGGCCACGGCGAACAACGCGCGCGGCCAGTTTTCCGCCTCAAGATGCAGCCCGTTCTGATGATCGCTCATGCATCGACTCCCTACAGCCGGAAACGCGGGGAACCCGGTCCGCCGCACGGACCGGGGCTACGGAGAAACGGGCCTCACTCGGGCAGTACGCCCTTCTCCTTGTAGAAGCGCTCGGCGCCGGGATGCAGCGGAATCGGCAGGTTCTTCGCCGCCTTGTCCAGGGCGATGTCCTTGGCGGCAGCATGGGCGGTGACCAGGCGCGGCAGGTTGTCGAACATCAGCTTGGTCATCTGGTAGGCCAGCTCGTCGCTGACCCCGGAGTGGCTGACCAGGATATTGTCGATCGCCACCGTCGGCACGTCCTGCTCCTGGCCGTCGTAGGTGCCGGCGGGAATGCTCGCGGCGTGGTAGGCCGGGCTGTCGATCTTCGCCACCACGTCCGCCGGGATCGCGACGAAGGTGATCGGCATGGTCGAGGCCAGGTCGCGGATGGCCGCCATGCCCAGGCCGGAGGATTGCAGCGTAGCGTCGAGCTGGCGGTTCTTGATCAGCTCCACCGACTCGGCGTAGGGCAGGTACTCCACCTTGCCCATGTCCTCGTAGCTCAGGCCGGCGGCCTTGAAGATCGCCCGGGCGTTCAGCTCGGTACCGCTCTTGGGCGCGCCCACCGAAATGCGCTTGCCTTTCAGGTCGGCCAGGGTCTTGATGCCCGAGGCTTGGCTGGCCACTACCTGGATATAGTTCGGATAGGTATTGCCGATAGCCCGCAGCTTCTTCAACGGCGCCTTGAAGCCGGCGTCGGCGACCCCGTTCCAGGCGTCGGCGACCGAGTCGCCCAGCGCCAGCGCCAGTTCTCCACGCCCGGCCTGCAACAGGTTGAGGTTCTCGACCGAAGCCTTGGTGGCCTGCACCGAGGTTTTCGCGCCCTGGATATCGTGCCCGTAGATCTGCGAGAGGCCGACCCCTATGGGGTAATAGACCCCGCTGGTGCCGCCGGTGAGGATATTGATGAAGGTCGGCGCGGCAAAGACCACGGTACTGAAGGTCACCGTTGCGGCAAGCGTGAAAAGACCGAAGCGTCTGCTCAGCGACATGGGAAGTCTCCTGTTCTTATCGTTGTTGTCGCGCTGTCGCGGAAGCGTCCCGGCTTCCTTCGACCGCGCAGGACTTCGTGCAGACTAGACCGCCCCGCCACGCAGGACAATCAGCAAGGACCGATTGCGCGACCGGCTCCGCAAGGGAGCCGGTCGCCGGCGTTCAGGCGTACAGGTCGCGCCGCGACCAGGGCAGCTCGTGGGAGCCATCCTCGTGGGGGCGAATGGCGAGGATCTGGTGCAGGTTGATCCAGCCGCGCTTGAAGCCGTAGGCGCATCCGGCCAGGTACAGCCGCCAGATCCGCAGGGTTTCCTCGGGCACCAGGCGAGCCGCCTCCTTCAGCCTGGCTTCCAGGTTGGCGCTCCAGAAGTCCAGGGTCCGGGCGTAGTGCAGACGCAGGCTTTCCACGTCGACTACTTCCAGCCCGGCTTCGCTCATCCGCGCCACCGCCAGCGACAGGTGCGGCAGCTCGCCGTGGGGAAACACGTAGCGATCGATGAAGTCGCCGGCCCCCTTGCCAACCGGGCGGCCGTCGGTGTAGCGCGAGGTGATGCCGTGGTTCATCACCAGGCCGCCGGGACGCACCGCATCGTACAGTTGCTGGAAGTACAGCCCCAGGTTGGCGTGCCCGACGTGCTCGAACATGCCGACGCTGACCACCTTGTCGAAGCGGCCATCGCGCGGCAGGTCGCGGTAATCCAGCAGCTTGAGGGTGACTCGGTCCTCCAGGCCTTCGGCCTTGACTCGCTCCCGGCCGAGCGCCAGCTGCTCCTTGCTCAATGTGATGCCGGTGACCTCGACGCCGAACTCGCGAGCGGCCAGGCGCGCCAGCCCCCCCCAACCGCAACCGACATCGAGCAGCTTCTCGCCCGGCTGCAAACGCAGCTTGCGGCACAGGTGACGGAGCTTGGCCAGTTGCGCGGTGGCGAGGTCTTCCTTGCCGGTCTCGAAATAAGCGCAGGAATAGACCATTTCCGGATCCAGCCAGAGCTGGTAGAAGTCGTTGGACAGGTCGTAGTGGTAATGGATGGCTTCGGCGTCGGTGTCCTTGTCATGGCTTTCGCGAACCGGCGGCGCGCCGCCATCGGGTTCGCCGAGCGCTTCGCTGAGGGCATCGCCGATACCGATGACCTGGCTGATCGGTCCTTCGATGTCGAGACGCTTCTCGACGTAGGCCTTGCCCAGCGCATCGAGGCTGGGATGGGTGATCTCGGTTAGCAGCGAGGGGTCGCGAATGACCATGGTTACCTGTGGATCCGGCCCCAGATCGAACGCCTGAGCATCGCCGATGCGGATCCGCAACGGCAGTTGCAGGGACAGCAACTCAGAGGGGAGCTGTGCAATCATGCCAAACCTCCTGGTCACAAGACGGGAACACTATAGTCCAGTACCTGATAGAGTTTTGCTATCGACTACTTAGCCTCCTATCTATCGATGCAAAACCCCTGAGCACTCCGATTCAGGTTAGCAGCCAGTCTGCCCATGGATAGTTGACAGTTCTGATATACAAACTTTCCCTTGCTGCAATAACGGAATGACGCATACACCCTGTCAAAGGAAGCGGAAGCGACATAAGGAATGCCGATGAACGAGACCGTATCCCTCGAAACACGCGAAGTACGCTTTCTCTCCGTGTTCGACTTCGACGGTACCCTGACATACCGAGACAGCTTCGTGCCCTTCCTGCGTTTCGCCTTCGGCAACCGGGTGTTCGTCCGCCGCATGCTGCGCATGGCAGGACCCAGCCTGGCCTATCTCTGCCGGCGTATCGACCGCGACGACCTGAAGGCGCGCCTGATCGCCACCTTCCTCACCGATGTGCCCGTACATGTGCTGGAAGAGCGGGCGCTGGCCTACCAGAACCGCTTCTGGGAAACACTGATGCGTCCCCACGCATTGACCGCGGTGGCCGACCAGGTCAGCAGCGGCAGCACCGTGACCATCTGTTCCGCCTCCCCTTCGCTGCTACTCAGGCCGTTCGCCGAGAAGCTCGGCGTGCACCTGATCGCCACCGAGCTGGAAGTGGTAGACGGCGTACTGACCGGCAGGATCGTCGGCCGCAACTGCCGGCGCGACGAGAAAGTCTGCCGCCTGGAGCGGCACTACGGTCCGCTGACCCAATACTCCCTGCGCGCCTGGGGCGACTCGCGCGGCGATACGGAACTGCTGGCGGCGGCGCTGGAGCGCTTCTGGAAACCGTTCCGCTGACCGGTTGCCGGACATGGTCTGATCCGAGTATCAATCCAAAGTGGGAGCGAACGTCGCCATATCCGGCAGGAGTGCAAAATTCGGCTAACGTTCCGGTAGGATAGTTTCTCCAGCACTCCCGAGCCCCGAGCGGATTCCGGGGAGAGCCGCTTGAGGCGATACGCCGAAGCCTTCTTCGAAATCGTGCACTGGCCCCCAGAATCTCCCTCCGTTCTCTTCTTTTCTCCCCGCCGTTCCTGCATCAACCAAACAGCCATGCCCTCCATAGCCCGAGCGGTTCATCCCTGACCCTGGCGCCGGCTCCACGAGCCGGCGCCCACTTGGCGTTCGTCCGCTCATTCAGCCAAAGAGAACATCATGAACCAGAAAATTTCCCCGCCTTCACAGAAGCTCGACGGCCTGTTCCTGCTGGCCCTGTCGATGGCCGTATTCTTCGTCGGCGTGACCGAGTTCATGCTGTCCTCCATGCTCGGGCCGCTGGCGCAGGCGTTCCACACCACTACCAGCGGCGCCGCCTGGCTGATCTCCAGCTACGCGTTCTCCTATGCGATCGCCGCGCCGTTGCTGGGCTACTTCTCCGACCGCATGCAACGCAGGAAGCTGCTGCTGCTCGCCCTGGTCCTCTTCGCGGTCGATACTCTGGCCATCGTCATCGCCCCGACCCTGGAAATTGCCGTCGTCCTGCGGGTGATCGGGGGCATCGCCTCGGCAATCATCATCCCGACCACCTTCGCCCTGGTCGCGGAGGTGGTCGCCCCGCAAAGACAGGCCGGTGCCATGGGCCAGGTGATGCTCGGCATGACCCTCGGCATTGCCGCCGGCCCGGCACTGGCCGGCCTCCTCTCGGACTTCTTCGGCTGGGCGGCGCCCTTCCTGATGGTCTCGTGCGGTTGCGTGCTGGTCTTCCTGATGGCACGCCAGCGCCTTCCCGTGCAAGCCGTGGCACCGCGCGCCGAGGGCCATGCGCTGGGCTGGTGCAGGCAATGGAGCATCCTCAGGCCACTGATCGCCAAGGGTGCCTGGAACGGCACCGGGGTCGCCGGCCTGCTTCTCTCGGGAGAGGTGCTGCGCCAGCGCTACGGCTTCAGCACCGCGCAGATAGGCGTCAGCATCGCCGCCTTCGGCGTGGGCCTGGCCGTGGGCAACCTCGCCGCGGGTTACCTGCGACGTTATCTGAAGCGCGACGAAGACATGCTCCTGCTGGTGCTGGCGCTCCTGGTGCTATCGATGTCGACCTTCATGCTCCTGCCGCTACCGTTGCCCGTGGCGCTCTGCTGCCTGGGCGCCTGGGGCGCCGCGCTGGGCCTGGGCGCGCCGGCGGGCACGGTGGTACTCGCCTCGCGCTCCGGGCCGGACAAGGGCATGGTGCTGTCGTTCGCCGAGACGTTCAACAACATCGCCATTCTCGCCAGCGTGCCCCTGGCTGTGCGACTGCTGGAGCTGAAGGGGCCGCCCGCCACCCTGTGGGTATTGGGCATCGGCCTGGGGATCGGCGCCTGGCTCACCGTGCTGGACTGGTTCGCCAGCCGCAGGAGCGACGAGGCGCTGCCGTTGCGCGATTGACGGCGAGCGCCGCGAGCGCCGGGGCCGCATGCCTGCCCCGGCTTCTCGGGCACGCGGCCGGCGTTACTCGACGGTGACCGACTTGGCCAGGTTGCGCGGCTGGTCGACGTCGGTGCCCTTGAGCACGGCGACATGGTACGAGAGCAATTGCAACGGGATGGTGTAGAGGATCGGCGAGAGCACGTCGCCGATGTGCGGCATGCCCACCACATGGGTGCCCTCGCCGGCCTCGATGCCCGCGCCTTCGTCGGCGAACACCACCAGTTCGCCGCCGCGGGCGCGGACTTCCTGCAGGTTCGACTTGAGCTTCTCCACCAGCTCGTTGTTCGGCGCCACGGTAACCACCGGCATGTCGCTGTCCACCAGCGCCAGCGGGCCATGCTTGAGTTCGCCGGCCGGGTAGGCTTCGGCATGGATATAGGAAATTTCCTTGAGCTTCAGCGCGCCTTCCAGGGCCACCGGGAACTGCGCGCCACGGCCGAGGAACAGGGTGTGGTGCTTCTCGGCGAACAGCTCGGAAACCTTCTCCACCGTCCGGTTCATCGCCAGCGCCTCGCCCAGCCGGGTCGGCAGGCGACGCAGTTCGTCCACCAGCTCGGCTTCGACGCCATCGGCCAGGCGCTTCTGCACCTGGCCGATGCCCAGGGTCAGCAGCAGCAGGGCGACCAACTGGGTGGTGAAGGCCTTGGTCGAGGCCACGCCGATTTCCGGGCCGGCCTGGGTCAGCAGGGTCAGGTCGGATTCGCGCACCAGCGAACTGGTGGCAACGTTGCAGATCGCCACGCTGGAGAGGAAGCCCAGCTCCTTGGCGTTGCGCAGGGCAGCCAGGGTGTCGGCGGTCTCACCGGACTGGGAGATGGTGACGAACAGGCAATCCGGCTGCACCGCGACCTTGCGGTAGCGGAACTCGCTGGCGACCTCCACCTGGCAGGGAATCCCGGTCAGGCTTTCCAGCCAGTAACGGGCGACCATGCCGGCGTGGTAGCTGGTACCGCAGGCGACGATCTGCACGTTGCGAACCTTGGCGAACAGCTCCGCCGCCTGCGGGCCGAAGCTTTCCACCATTACCTGGTTCTGCCCGAGGCGGCCTTCCAGGGTGCGCTGCACGACGCTGGGCTGCTCGTGGATTTCCTTGAGCATGAAGTGCCGGTACTCGCCCTTGTCGGCGGCTTCGGCGCCTTCGTGGTACTGCACGGTCTCGCGCTGCACGTCGTTGCCCTGGACATCCCACAGGCGCACGCTGTCGCGACGGATCTCGGCGATATCGCCTTCTTCCAGGTAGATGAAGCGGTCGGTCACCTGGCGCAGCGCCAGTTGGTCGGAAGCGAGGAAGTTCTCGCCAAGCCCGAGGCCGATCACCAGCGGGCTGCCGCTGCGGGCGGCGACGATGCGGTCCGGCTGCGCCGCGCTGATCACTGCCAGGCCATAGGCCCCGTGCAATTCCTTGACCGCGTCCTTCAGCGCCAGGGTCAGGTCGCCGATGGACTGCAGCTTGTGATGCAGCAGGTGGACGATGACCTCGGTGTCGGTTTGCGAGGTGAACACGTAGCCCAGGCCCTTGAGCCGCTCACGGAGAGGTTCGTGGTTCTCGATGATGCCGTTGTGCACCACCGCCAGTTCGTCGCTGGAGAAATGCGGGTGGGCATTGCCTTCGGTTGGCGCGCCGTGGGTCGCCCAGCGGGTATGGGCGATGCCCAGGCGGCCGAGCAGCGGCGTACCGGCCAGGCCTTCCTCCAGGCTGGCGACCTTGCCGACCCGGCGGCAGCGCTGCAGCCTGCCTTCGTTATCGAAGACCGCCACGCCGGCGCTGTCGTAGCCACGATACTCGAGGCGCTTGAGGCCTTCGATGAGGATGGGGGTGATGTTGCGCTCGGCGATCGCGCCTACGATTCCACACATGGGGTCTTTCTCCTTTCAGGCCTCGACCGGGGCGCAGATCAGCGTGACGCCCCGGGCGGTTATCTGTTCGCGCGCGGAAGGTTCCAGGCGCTCGTCGGTAATCAGGGTATGGATGCTGCTCCAGGGCAATTCCTGGTTGGGAATGCGCCGACCGACCTTGTCGGCCTCGGCCATGACGATCACCTCGCGGGCGACCTCGGCCATCACCCGGCTCAGGCCCAGCAATTCGTTGAACGTGGTCGTCCCGCGTTCGAGATCGATGCCGTCGGCACCGATGAATAGTTGGTCGAAGTCATAGGAACGCAGCACCTGCTCGGCAACCTGCCCCTGGAACGACTCGGAATGCGGATCCCAGGTCCCCCCGGTCATCAGCAGCACCGGCTCGTGCTCCAGTTCGCGCAGGGCGTTGACCACGTTCAGCGAGTTGGTCATCACCACCAGGCCCGGCTTGTGCCCGAGTTCGGGGATCATCGCCGCGGTGGTGCTGCCACTGTCGATGATGATCCGCGCATGCTCGCGGATGCGCGCCGCGGCGGCGCGACCGATAGCCTGCTTGTAGGGCGAGACGGGCTGCGCAGCTTCACCGATCAGTTCCTGCGGCATCGGCACCGCACCGCCGTAGCGACGCAACAGCAGGCCGTGGCTTTCCATGGCGGCGAGGTCCTTGCGGATGGTCACTTCCGAGGTGGAAAAGCGCTTGGCGAGTGCGTCCACGCTGACCTCGCCCTGCTCGGAAAGCAGCGCGAGGATGGCATGGCGACGTTGCGGCGTATTACGTTTCGAGATCACTTAAGTTTCGTTTCGAAAGAAAAGTGTGCGAATCAAAACTTATCCGGCGCTTCTCGTCAATGACTTTTCATCGGCTCGGCAGCACCGTATCGGGATCGAGATAGAACATCTTCTTCCAACCCTGGGTGCTGTCGTCGGCCAGCCAGGGATAGGGCAGCAAGGTGATGATCGCGTAGTGCAGGTGGGCCGGCTTGCCGCGCGCGTTGCCGGTGGTGCCGACCGTACCCAGGCGGGAACCGGCAAGGACCGGCTGGCCCGGATAGGCGTCGAGGCTATCGAGATGGGCGTAGTAATGCAGGCGCCACTTGGGCGCCAGCACCAGGACGACCTTGCCGCCGAGGGCGATCTCCCCGCGATAGAGCACCAGGCCGTAGCTGGCGGAGCGTACGGGGGTGCCGCTGCGGGCGAAGATGTCGATGCCCTTGTGCACTCCGGAGCGCCCCCAGGGCTCGAACCAGAAGGTTCGCGGATTCCAGTCGCGGGCACTGGCGCCTTCGACGGGTATCCGCGGCCATTCGGGCAGCACCGCCCAGGCTATGAGCAGCCCCAGCACGATCCGTTTCGCAGGCTTCGGCATCCGTGCCGCTCCGTTACTTCTTGATTTTTTCCGGGCGCTTCCAGTTTTCCAGGTTCTTCTGCCGGGCGCGGCCGAAGGCCAGGTTCTTCGCCGGAACCTCATGGGTGATGGTGGAGCCGGCCGCGGTCGTCGCGCCATCGCCGATCTTCAGCGGCGCCACCAGCGAGTTGTTCGAGCCGATGAACACATCGTCGCCCAGCTCGGTGCGGAACTTGTTCGCGCCATCGTAGTTGCAGGTGATGGTGCCGGCGCCGATGTTGCAGTTGGCGCCCAGCTCGGCATCGCCCAGGTAGCTCAGGTGGCCGGCCTTGCTGCCCTCGCCCAGGCGGGCATTCTTCAGTTCGACGAAGTTGCCGACATGGGCCCGAGCGCCGAGCACGCTGCCCGGACGCAGGCGGGCGAACGGACCGGCATCGCTACCCTCGCCCAGCTCCGCGCCTTCCAGGTGGCTGTTGGCCTTGATCACCGCGCCACGCCGCAGGACGCTGTCGCGAATCACGCAGTTCGGTCCGATGCGCACGTCGTCCTCGATCACCACGCGGCCTTCCAGCACCACATTGACGTCGATCAGCACGTCGCGGCCGACCGAGATTTCGCCACGGACATCCAGGCGCTGCGGATCGAGCAGGGTCACGCCCTGGCGCATCAGCTCCTCTGCGCGCAGGCGCTGGTAGTGACGCTCCAGCTGGGCCTGTTGCATGCGGTCATTGACGCCCTGCACTTCCATCGCGTCCAGCGGTTGGGCGCTGGCCACCACCAGGCCGTCGCCGACCGCCATGGCGATCACGTCGGTCAGGTAGTACTCGCCCTGGGCGTTGTCGTTGGACAGGCGGCCGAGCCAGTCGGCAAGGCGCTTGCCCGGCACCGCGAGGATGCCGGTGTTGATCTCGCCGATCTGGCGCTGCGCCGGGGTCGCGTCCTTGTGCTCGACGATGGCCTGCACCGCGCCTTGGTCGTCACGGACGATGCGGCCGTAGCCGGTGGGGTCGAGCATGTCGACGGTGAGCAACGACAACTGGTCCGGGGTGACTTGCGCCAGCAGGCGCTGCAAGGTGTCCAGCTGGATCAGCGGCACGTCGCCGTAGAGGATCAGCACCTGGTCTGCACTGAGGAACGGCAGGGCCTGGGCCACCGCATGGCCCGTACCGAGCTGTTCGGCCTGGAGCACGAAATTCAGGTCGTCGGCGGCCATCCGCTCACGCACCAGATCCGCGCCGTGGCCGATCACCACGTGGATCCGTTCCGGCTGCAACTGGCGCGCGCAGTCGATGACGTGGCCGAGCATCGGCTTGCCGGCAATGGGATGGAGGACCTTGGGCAGGGCCGAACGCATGCGGGTGCCCTGGCCGGCGGCGAGAATCACGATTTCAAGGGACATGGACTGGACTACCGTTCCTGGTGGTCACAGGCAAAACCTGTGAGTGAAGATGCAAAACGAAAAAAGGGTAGCCCACAGGCTACCCTTTTCCCTGACACCGCTAGAAGTACCGGCTGGAAATCAGCCGCCGAACTTCTTGCGCAGTTGCTGGACGGTGCGCAGCTGGGCTGCGGCTTCGGCCAGACGCGCGGCAGCGGCGCTGTAGTCGAACTCGGCGCCCTTGCCCTGCAGCGCCTTTTCGGCAGCCTTCAGGGCTTCCTGGGCGGCCGCTTCGTCGAGGTCGCCGGCACGAACCACGGTGTCGGCGAGGACCTTGACCATGTTCGGCTGGACTTCGAGGAAACCGCCGGAGATGTAGTACACCTCCTGCTCGCCGCCCTGCTTGACCAGGCGGATGGGGCCCGGTTTCAGGTCGGTGATCAGCGGCGCGTGGCCCGGGGCGATACCCAGGTCACCCAGAGCGCCGTGCGCGATAACCATCTCGACCAGGCCGGAGAAGATCTCCGCCTCGGCGCTGACGATGTCGCAATGGACTGTTATGGCCATACGCTTGCCTCACATGAGCGCCCGTCGCCGGGCGCACAGGATTACAGTTTTTTGGCTTTCTCGACTGCTTCTTCGATACCGCCGACCATGTAGAACGCCTGCTCCGGCAGGTGATCGTAGTCGCCGTTGAGAATGCCCTTGAAGCCAGCGATGGTGTCCTTCAGGGAAACGTACTTGCCCGGCGAGCCGGTGAAGACTTCCGCTACGAAGAACGGCTGGGACAGGAAGCGCTGGATCTTACGAGCGCGCGCCACCAGCAGCTTGTCGGCTTCGGACAGTTCGTCCATGCCCAGGATCGCGATGATGTCCTTCAGCTCCTTGTAGCGCTGCAGAACATACTGGACGCCGCGAGCGGTGTCGTAGTGATCCTGGCCGATCACCAGCGGATCGAGCTGACGGGAGGTCGAGTCCAGCGGGTCGACCGCGGGGTAGATACCCAGCGAGGCGATGTCACGGGACAGTACGACGGTCGCGTCCAGGTGGGCGAAGGTGGTCGCCGGGGACGGGTCGGTGAGGTCGTCCGCGGGAACGTATACGGCCTGGATCGAGGTGATCGAGCCTTTCTTGGTGGAGGTGATGCGCTCCTGCAGAACGCCCATCTCTTCGGCCAGGGTCGGCTGATAGCCCACCGCGGACGGCATACGGCCCAGCAGTGCGGACACTTCGGTACCGGCGAGGGTGTAACGGTAGATGTTGTCGATGAACAACAGAACGTCACGGCCTTCGTCACGGAACTTCTCGGCCATGGTCAGGCCGGTCAGTGCGACGCGCAGACGGTTGCCCGGCGGCTCGTTCATCTGGCCGTATACCAGGGCTACCTTGTCCAGTACGTTGGAGTCCTTCATCTCGTGGTAGAAGTCGTTACCCTCACGAGTACGCTCGCCCACACCCGCGAACACGGAATAACCGCTGTGCTCGATGGCGATGTTACGGATCAGTTCCATCATGTTGACGGTCTTGCCCACGCCGGCGCCGCCGAACAGGCCTACCTTGCCGCCCTTGGCGAACGGGCAGACCAGGTCGATCACCTTGATGCCGGTTTCCAGCAGCTCGTTGCCGCCAGCCTGGTCGGCATAGGACGGAGCTTCGCGGTGGATGCCCCAGCGCTCTTCTTCGCCGATGGGACCGGCTTCGTCGATCGGGTTGCCCAGTACGTCCATGATCCGGCCCAGGGTCGCTTTACCGACCGGCACGGAGATGGCAGCACCAGTGCTGTCCACGTTCAGGCCACGCTTGAGGCCTTCGGTGGAACCCATCGCAATGGAACGAACCACGCCGTCGCCCAGCTGCTGCTGGACTTCCAGGGTGGTTTCAACGCCCTGAACCTTCAGGGCTTCATAGATGCTCGGCACGGCATCGCGCGGGAATTCCACGTCGATCACGGCGCCGATGATTTGAACGATACGTCCGCTACTCATGTCTGGTTCCTCTGAATTTTGAACCTGTTCTTACACCGCGGCAGCGCCGCCGACGATTTCCGAGATTTCCTGGGTGATCGCCGCCTGACGCGCCTTGTTGTAGATCAGCTGCAAATCGCTGATCAGCTCGCCGGCGTTGTCGGTAGCGTTCTTCATTGCAATCATCCGGGCCGCCTGCTCACAGGCGTTGTTCTCAACCACGGCCTGGTACACCTGGGATTCCACGTAACGCACCAGCAGCCCGTCGAGGAGCGACTTGGCGTCGGGTTCGTAGAGATAGTCCCAGTGGTGCTTCAGCTCCTGATCGTCATCGGCCACCAGCGGAATCAGCTGTTCCACGGTCGGCTTCTGGGTCATGGTGTTGACGAACTTGTTGGAGACCACGAACAGGCGATCGATACGGCCTTCGAGGTATGCGTCGAGCATCACCTTGACACTGCCGATCAGGTCGTTGATCGAAGGCTCTTCGCCGAGGTGGCTGATAGCTGCCACGACGTTGCCGCCGAAACTGCGGAAGAACGAAGCGCCCTTGCTACCGATCACGCAAAGGTCGATTTCCGCCCCTTGCTCGCGGTAGCCGCTCATGTCCTTGACGAGGGACTTGAACAGGTTGATGTTCAGACCGCCGCACAGACCACGGTCACTGCTCACCACGATGTAGCCGACGCGCTTGACTTCACGCTCGACCATGAACGGGTGACGGTATTCCGGGTTGGCGTTGGCCAGATGGCCGATCACCTGGCGAATACGCTCCGCGTAGGGACGGCCGGCCGCCATGCGCATTTGTGCCTTGCGCATCTTGCTCACCGCCACTTTTTCCATGGCATTGGTGATCTTTTGCGTGCTTTTGATGCTCGCAATCTTGCTGCGAATCTCTTTTGCGCCTGCCATTTGACACCTATCGGGTTAGCAGGCGGGAGCCTCGCGGCTCCCGCTGCGGCTTACCAGGTTTGGGTGGCCTTGAACTTCTCGATGCCGGCCTTGATGCCCGCGTCGATTTCGTCGTTGAAGTCACCTTTCTCGTTGATCTTCGCCAGCAGAGCGGCATGCTCGCGCTGGAAGTAGGAGATCAACGCCTGCTCGAAGCTACCGACCTTGGCGATTTCGACGTCCTGCAGGAAGCCACGCTCGGCGGCATACAGGGACAGCGACATCTCGGCGATCGACATCGGCGCGTACTGCTTCTGCTTCATCAGCTCGGTAACGCGCTGACCATGCTCCAGCTGCTTGCGGGTCGCTTCGTCCAGGTCCGAGGCGAACTGGGCGAAGGCCGCCAGTTCACGGTACTGGGCCAGAGCGGTACGGATGCCGCCGGACAGCTTCTTGATGATCTTGGTCTGGGCCGCGCCACCTACGCGGGATACCGAGATACCGGCGTTGACGGCCGGACGGATACCCGAGTTGAACATGGCGGATTCCAGGAAGATCTGGCCGTCGGTGATCGAGATCACGTTGGTCGGAACGAACGCGGAAACGTCGCCGGCCTGGGTCTCGATGATCGGCAGCGCGGTCAGCGAGCCAGTCTTGCCGGTCACGGCGCCGTTGGTGAACTTCTCGACATACTCTTCGGAAACGCGGGAAGCGCGCTCCAGCAGACGGCTGTGGAGATAGAACACGTCGCCCGGGTAGGCTTCGCGGCCCGGCGGACGGCGCAGCAGCAGGGATATCTGGCGATAAGCCACGGCCTGCTTGGACAGGTCGTCGTAGACGATCAGGGCGTCTTCACCGCGATCGCGGAAGTATTCGCCCATGGTGCAACCGGAGTACGGCGCCAGGTATTGCAGGGCGGCGGACTCGGAAGCGCTGGCGGCGACCACGATGGTGTTGGCCAGGGCACCGTTCTCTTCCAGCTTGCGTACGACGTTGGCGATAGTGGACTGCTTCTGGCCGATGGCCACGTAGACGCACTTAATGCCGCTGTCTTTCTGGTTGATGATGGCGTCGACCGCGAGGGCGGTCTTGCCGATCTGGCGGTCGCCGATGATCAGCTCGCGCTGGCCACGGCCTACCGGGATCATGGCGTCGACCGACTTGTAGCCGGTCTGTACCGGCTGGTCTACCGACTTACGCCAGATCACGCCCGGAGCGACCTTCTCGACCGCGTCGGTGGCCTTGGCGTCGATCGGACCCTTGCCGTCGATCGGATTGCCCAGTGCGTCGACTACGCGACCCAGCAGTTCCGGACCGACCGGAACCTCCAGGATGCGCCCGGTGCACTTGGCGTTCATGCCTTCGGCGAGGCCCTGGTATTCACCCAGGACCACGGCACCCACGGAATCCTGCTCCAGGTTCAGCGCCATACCGTAGACGCCGCCCGGGAACTCGATCATCTCGCCGTACATGACGTCGGCCAGACCGTAGATGCGCACGATACCGTCGGACACGCTGACGATGGTGCCTTCGTTTCGTGCTTGGGAGGCGACGTCGAGTTTCTCGATGCGCCCCTTGATGATTTCACTAATTTCGGAAGGATTGAGTTGCTGCATGCCGCTGCCCCTTCAAACTCAAGATTTCAACGCTTCGGCCAGTTTCGCGAGCTTGCCGCGCACCGAGCCATCGATTACCAAGTCACCGGCGCGAATGATCACGCCGCCGATCAGGCTCGCGTCTTCCGACGCATGTAGCCGCACTTCGCGACTGAGCCGGGCGCTGAGAGCCTTGGCGAGTTTGTCCTGCTGTTCTTTGCTCAAGGTGAAGGCACTGGTGACTTCTACCTCGACCGACTTTTCCTGCTCGGCCTTCAACTGCTCGTACATCTCAGCGATGGTCGGCAGCAGTTCGAGCCGCTTGTTCTCAGCCACAGTCCGGACGAAGTTCTGGGCTGGTGCATTCAGCTTGTCGCCGCACACATCGATCAGGCTCTGGGCCTTGGCCGAAGAGGTCAGCTGAGGCTCTTTGAGCAGCTGGCGCACGGTGTCGTCCTGCGACACTGCGGCCAGCACACCCAGCGCAGCCGACCAATCGGCCAGTTGCTGATGAGCCTGGGCGTACTCGAAAGCCGCCTTTGCGTAGGGACGAGCCAACGTGGTCAGTTCTGCCATAGCGCCCTCGCTTAGATCTCGGCTGCCAGTTTGGAAACCAGCTGCTCGTGCGCGTTTGCGTCGATCGAAGCACCCAGGATCTTCTCTGCGCCGGTGACGGCCAGGGCACCCACTTGGGCACGCAGGGCGTCCTTGACGCTGTTCAGTTCCTGTTCGATTTCCGCTTGGGCCTGGGCCTTCAGGCGTTCGCCTTCGGTACGGGCCTGGTCGCGGGCTTCATCGACGATCTGGTTAGCGCGTTTCTTCGCCTGTTCGACGATTTCGGCTGCCTGAGCCTTGGCTTCGCGCAGTTGCTGGCCCGCTTTCTCATGAGCCAGCTCCAGATCACGAGCCGCGCGGTTGGCAGCGTCCAGGCCGTCAGCGATCTTCTTCTGACGCTCTTGCAGAGCCGCGATGACCGGAGGCCACACGAACTTCATGCAGAACAGCACAAAGATGAAGAACGCAACGGACTGGCCAATCAGGGTTGCATTAATGTTCACGCCAACACCTCGCTCGTTCGTTGTCCGTCAAACACTCAAATCGAATGATTCGAGTGATTAGCCGGCGATTTGACCAACGAAGGGATTCGCGAAGGTGAAGAACAGGGCGATACCCACACCGATCATGGTCACGGCGTCCAGCAGGCCGGCGACGATGAACATTTTCACCTGCAGCATCGGAACCATTTCAGGCTGACGAGCTGCGCCTTCCAGGAACTTGCCACCCAGCAGACCGAAACCGATGGCGGTACCCAGGGCACCCAGGCCAATCAGCAGAGCAACGGCGATAGCAGTCAGTCCAACTACAGTTTCCATTTTTCCTCCCGACTTTTTGTCGTGTTGGTTAAAGGTTGAAGCGAATCGATTAATGGTTGTCTTCGTGCGCCATCGACAGGTAGACGATGGTCAGCATCATGAAGATGAAGGCCTGCAGGGTGATGATCAGGATGTGGAACACAGCCCACGCCCAGTTCAGGGCTACGCCCAGGGCACTCAGCAGGAACATTCCGCTACCGAACATGACGGCGATCAGAATGAAGATCAGTTCGCCGGCATACATGTTGCCGAACAGACGCAGCGCCAGCGAAACCGGCTTGGCGATCAGGGTCACGAACTCGAGCAGGAAGTTCACCGGAATCAGCAGGATCTGAACGACGATGTTCTTGCTGCTGAAGGGGTGCAGGGTCAGTTCACCGAGGAAGCCGCCGATGCCCTTGACCTTGATGCTGTAAAAGACGATCAGGGCGAACACCGAGATCGACAGGCCGAGGGTGGCGTTCGGGTCGGTGGTGGCCACCGCGCGGAAGAACAGGTGCTCGTCGCCGGTGATCTTCGCGGCCAGCATCGGCAGGTAGTCCACCGGTACCAGGTCGATCAGGTTGAGCAGGAAGATCCAGACGAACACGGTCAGGGCCAGGGGCGCGATCAACGGGTTACGCCCGTGGAAGGTGTCCTTGACGCTGGTGTCGACGAACTCGACCATCACCTCGACGAAGTTCTGCAGTCCACCCGGCTGGCCGCTGGTGGCCTTCTTGGCCGCCAGGCGGAAGATGAACAGGAACACCACGCCGAGCAGTACCGACCAGCCCAGGGTGTCTACGTGGAATGCCCAGAAGCCCATTTCCTTGGCTTGCTCGGCGGTGTGGGCGAACCCCCAATCACCATTAGGCAGACGCCCGAAGGTCAGGTTCTGCAAGTGGTGCTGGATGTAACCCGAAGCGGTTTCTGCTGCCATGTTTGCCTCAATCGCTCTAAGGTCTTGTAAATGTTTTTCCCATCAGCAGGGGTGCGCACCAGCTGACCATCAGGGTCAGCAGATAGACACCGAACAGAGCCGGCGCCATCAGTGGCTTCACGCCTGCGAACGTCAGTGCGAAGAGCACCGCCGTCAGAATCAGTTTCCCGGCTTCGCCCGCATAGAAAGAGCGAACGATTTCCCGGGCAGCCCGCGCTCCGCTGAAACGGAACGCCTTGTAGGCGAAATAACAATTCGGCAACCAGGCGATCATCCCTCCCAGCAGTCCGGAATATCCGGCTACCGGTCCCCAAGAAATCCACAGGGAGATCGCAGCAACAAGCACTACTACCAGTTGGACGAGCAGCAATCTGAATGCCGGCAGGCGACTTGGCATGCGGGACTCCATCGCGCTCTCAGTCTTCTGGTGTCGGCACTGCCAAATCAACGACTTGGCATAAAAAGTGCCCACAAAATAGCGCGCAGAGTATAGGGGGGGAGTCCCCCCTGTTCAACTGGCTGGTAGTGATTTCCGACTACCCGCTACAACCCAAAGTGTGTCAACGGATGTGGGCGAGAACGCCCTGCAGTTCATCCAGGGAGCTGTAGCGGATGACCAACTGTCCCTTGCCCTTCTGACCATGCCGGATCTGCACCGAAGCGCCCAGGCGCTCGGCCAGGCGCTGTTCCAGGCGGGCGATGTCCGGGTCGCTCTTGACCGGTCCCGCAGGCTTGCCCGGGGCATGCGTCCACTGCCGAACCAGGGCTTCGGTCTGACGTACGGTCAGCCCATGTGCGACAACATGTCGCGCCCCTTCCACCTGCCGTTCTGCCGGCAGACCGAGGAGCGCACGGGCATGGCCCATCTCCAGGTCGCCATGGGAAAGCAGGGTCTTGATCTCTTCCGGCAGGCCGATCAGGCGCAGCAGGTTGGTAATGGTCGCGCGCGACTTGCCGACCGCTTCCGCGACCTGCTGCTGGGTCAGCTGGAACTCCTGCTGCAAGCGCTGCAGGGCAGCGGCTTCCTCGATCGGGTTGAGGTCCTCGCGCTGGATGTTCTCGATCAGCGCCATGGCGATGGCCGCTTCGTCCGGCACGTCGCGCACCAGCGCCGGGATCTTTTCCAGTCCGGCCTGCTGGCTGGCCCGCCAGCGCCGCTCGCCGGCGATGATCTCGTAGCGGCCATTGGCGATCGGCCGCACCACGATGGGCTGCATCACGCCCTGGGCCTTGATCGACTGCGCCAGTTCCTCCAGCGCCTGAGGGTCCATGTCGCGACGCGGCTGGTACTTGCCGCGCTGCATCAGGTCGAGGGGGATCTGCTGCAACTCGCGGCGGTCGGCCTGTACGGCTTCCTCCTGCAGTTTGGCGGGACTCGAGCCGCCCAGCAGGGCATCGAGCCCGCGTCCCAGTCCACGTTTCTTGGCTGCCATGCGGGTTCCTTATGCGGTTGCGGCGCGGCCTTTGGCGCGCTGGCGGCGGACCAGCTCGCCGGCCAGCGCCAGGTAGGCGATGGCGCCGCGGGATTGCTTGTCGTAAACCAGCGCCGGCATGCCGAAGCTGGGGGCTTCGGCGAGGCGCACGTTACGCGGGATGACGGTGCTGTAGAGGGTGTCGCCGAAATGCTCCTGCAACTGCGCGGAGACATCGTTGGTCAGGCTGATGCGCGGATCGTACATGGTCCGCAACAGACCCTCGATCTTCAGCGTCGGGTTGAGCAACTGGCCGATGCGCTGGATGCTGTTCATCAGGTCGGTCAGCCCCTCCAGCGCGTAGTACTCGCACTGCATGGGGATGATCACGCCGTCGGCGGCGGTCAGCGCGTTGACGGTGAGCATCGACAGCGACGGCGGGCAGTCGATGAGGATGTAGTCGTAGTTCTCGCGGATCGGCGCCAGCGCGTTGCGCAGGCGATTTTCCTTCATGTCCATTTCCAGCAGCACCACTTCCGCGGCGGTCAGGTCGCGGTTGGCCGGCAGCAACTGGTAGCCGCCGTGTTCGGAGAACTGCATGGCCTCGGCGAGGTTGCACTCGCCGGTGAGCACGTCGTAGATGGAGTGCTCCAGGTTGTGCTTGTCGATGCCGCTGCCGGTGGTGGCGTTGCCCTGGGGATCCAGGTCCAGCAGGAGGACGCGGCGCTTGGTCGCCACGAGGGAGGCCGCGAGGTTGATACAGGTCGTGGTCTTGCCGACACCGCCTTTCTGGTTGGCGATCGCGAATACCTTAGCCATGGTTATCCCTGTTCCCCCTCATGCTGTGCGCCGCAGTATCAGCAGATGCCGCTGACCTTGGCAACCGGGTACCGCCAGCGCGTGCTCGGCTTCGACCCGGAAATCCTCCGGGAGTGCCGCCAGCTCTTCGTTCGGATGCACGCCCTTCATCGCCAGCCAGCGGGTTTCCTGGCCACCGAGGTGGCGGGTCCAGTTGGCGAAGTCCTCCAGGCTGCTGAAAGCGCGGGAAACGATGCCATCGAAGGGGCTCTCGGGACGGAAGGCTTCCACCCGGCTGTGCACGACTTCGAGGTTGGCCAGCTTCAGCTCGAGCTTCACCTGGGTCAGGAAGCGGGTCTTCTTGCCGTTGCTGTCGAGCAGGGTCAGGCGCTTTTCCGGGAACAGGATGGCCAGCGGCACGCCGGGCATGCCGCCGCCGCTGCCGACATCCAGCCAGTTATCCCCAGCCTCGGCATAAGGCACGATGCTCAGGCTGTCGAGCAGGTGGCGCGAAACCATCTCGTCCGGGTCGCGTACGGCGGTCAGGTTGTAGGCCTTGTTCCATTTGATCAGCAGGGCCAGGTAGGCCAGCAGCTGGCGTTGCTTGTCGGCGTCGAGGGCGACGCCTAGCTCGTCAGCACCGCGCGCGAGTTCGTCGGCGTGGTGTTGGGTTACCGCAGACATCAAGCGCTCTGCTCCAGTTGGCGGCCAGAGGCACGCTTCTTCAGGTGGATCAACAACAGCGAAATCGCAGCCGGCGTGACGCCGGGGATCCGCGAAGCCTGTCCGAGGGTTTCCGGACGGGCCTGGTTCAGCTTGTTCTGGATTTCCTTCGACAGGCCGGAAATCCCCAGGTAATCGATATCCACAGGCAGGCGGGTATCTTCGCTGGCGCGCAGACGGGAGATTTCCTCCTGCTGGCGGTCGATGTAGCCGGCGTACTTGGTGCGAATCTCCACCTGCTCGGCCACCTGGGGGTTATCCACAGCGTCGCCGGTGATCTCCACCAGGCCGGCGTAATCGATCTCGGGGCGGCTCAGCAGGTTGAGCAGATTGTATTCATGGGTCAGCGGCGTACCGAAGCGCTCGGCGATGGCGTCGCCCTGCGGGGTATTCGGCCGCACCCAGGTGCTCTTCAGCCGCTGTTCCTCGCGTTCGATACCTTCGCGCTTGGCTTCGAAGGCAGCCCAGCGCCGATCGTCGACAAGGCCCAGCTCGCGTCCCTTCTCGGTGAGACGCAGGTCGGCGTTGTCCTCGCGGAGGATCAGGCGGTATTCCGCCCGCGAGGTGAACATGCGGTACGGCTCCTGGGTGCCGAGCGTGATCAGGTCGTCCACCAGCACGCCGATGTAGGCCTCGTCGCGGCGCGGGCACCAGCTGTCCTTGCCTTGCGAACGCAACGCAGCATTGGCGCCGGCCAACAGGCCCTGGGCGCCAGCTTCCTCGTAGCCGGTGGTGCCGTTGATCTGGCCGGCGAAGAACAGGCCGCCGATGACCTTGGTCTCCAGGCTGTACCTGAGATCGCGGGGATCGAAGAAGTCGTACTCGATCGCATAGCCCGGCCGCACGATGTGGGAGTTTTCCATGCCACGGATGGAACGCACGATCTGCAGTTGCACGTCGAACGGCAGGGACGTGGAAATGCCGTTGGGATACAGCTCGTGGGTCGTCAGGCCTTCCGGCTCGAGGAAGACCTGGTGGCTTTCCTTATCGGCGAAGCGATGGATCTTGTCTTCGATCGAAGGGCAGTAGCGCGGGCCGATGCCTTCGATCACACCGGAATACATCGGCGAACGATCGAGATTGGCGGCGATGATCTCGTGGGTCCGGGCGTTGGTATGGGTGATCCAGCAACTGACCTGCTCGGGATGCTGTTCCTTCGAACCGAGGAAGGACATCACCGGGATCGGCGTGTCGCCCGGCTGCTCGGTCATCACCGAGAAGTCCACGCTGCGCCCGTCGATCCGCGGCGGCGTACCGGTCTTCAGCCGGCCGACCCGCAGCGGCAATTCACGCAGACGACGCGCCAGTGCGATGGACGGCGGGTCGCCGGCGCGTCCGCCTGAGTAGTTCTCCAGGCCGATGTGGATAAGTCCGCCGAGGAAGGTGCCGGTAGTCAGGACCACGTTGTCGGCATGGAAGCGCAGTCCCATCTGGGTCACTACGCCGCGGACCTGATCCTGCTCGACGATCAGGTCGTCGCAGGCCTGCTGGAATATCCACAGGTTCGGCTGGTTTTCCAGTGTATGGCGGATAGCGGCCTTATAGAGCACGCGATCGGCTTGTGCACGAGTGGCGCGCACTGCCGGCCCCTTGCGGCTGTTAAGGATGCGGAACTGGATACCGCCCTTGTCGGTGGCTTCGGCCATGGCGCCGCCAAGGGCGTCGATTTCCTTGACCAGATGGCTCTTGCCGATGCCGCCGATGGCGGGGTTGCAGCTCATCTGCCCCAGGGTTTCCACATTGTGGGTCAACAGCAGGGTTTTCACACCCATGCGCGCAGCCGCGAGTGCGGCTTCGGTGCCTGCATGGCCACCGCCGATCACGATTACGTCAAAACGGGTAGGGAAATCCACCACGCACCTCGGCCTGTTCAGAAGCAGGAATTCAGGAAAGCCAGACAGTATAAGGATTTAGCGAACCTGAATGAAGACTCCTGGACAAAAAATAGCCAATCCAGATCGAGGGAGCAAAACGGCTCGGCGGGCTTACAAAAAATAAAAGGAAAGGAATGTTTATATCTTTTTAGAACTTGTGTTTATTACTTAGCAGCGGCTTTTCTGTTGATAAGTACGTCGAGCCCAGTAAAGACATAGCCTGTAGCGAATGATAAGGCTGTCCCAAACCCTATCTGGGCCCTGTTGATAAGCGTTTTTTAGCTGTGGATGGAATGGCTCGTTATCAACATGTGGAGTTATGCACAGAGCTTCGGCGGGTTTATCTACCCTCCTGTCCCTGGGGTTTTCCACAGGTTTCAGGCGAGCGTATCCGGGCCGCGGCAGGACCGCAGCCAGGTAGGAAGAAGGAGATGGAAAGGCGTGGGAAAGGCTCAGTCGTTGCCGCTTTCCAGCGTATCGATGGATGACGACAGGCGCTCGAAGCGGCGCTTGGCGGAGACCTGGAAATCCCGCTCGGAGCCCTCGTTAGCGGGTTTGCGCAGCGGTAGCCGAGCACTGAGCCCGCTAGTGCGGTCGTAACTGCCGAACCAGTCGATCATCTGTCCGACCTGGCATTCGCCGCCGAGCCACACCGCCAGGTTGGCTACGATCTCCATGCTGTAGTGTCCGAGTGCTCGCCGTGGGACGCCGTGGGAGCCGAAGGCGAGGGCCCCGCCTGGCCGGTATCGACGGAGTCCAGGGTCTGCAACAGCTCTTTTCGCAGAATCTCTTCCAGGCTTGTGGATAAACCGCTGACCGGGTTGACTTGCGTGCACGGAACGTCCCGGCGCGTGGCGATAGCGCCAGGCGAGACAACGGGATAGATACGCCGTTCGAGAGGGGCGAGCAGATAGAGATTGACCACAGCGCAGCGCCTTCGCGGACGCCGGATCGGAGCGCGGTGCCTGTGCATAAACCTCTCCCAGGTGGATATCCATCCCATGCAGACCGACATCGGCGCAGATGGTTTTCTCGGGGACGAAGCGGCGCGCCGGCAATCCATGCCTGCGTGGTTGAGTGCCGGCGGCAAGGGGCACAGTGAAAGGAAAGTACGCAGAACCGGAGCGAACCTTGCCCTGGTTATCCACAACTCGGCGTGGGCCGAGCCCCATTACTTGCCGATGCAGAAACTCGAGAAGATGCGACCCAGCAGGTCGTCGGGGGTGAATGCGCCGGTGATTTCGCCCAGGTGCTGCTGGGCCTGGCGCAGATCCTCGGCCAGCAGTTCGCCGGCGCCATTGTGGATAAGTTGGCTGTGGCCATGCTCCAGCGCCTGCCCTGCCAGGCGTAGCGCTTCCAAGTGGCGCCGGCGGGCGCTGAAACCGCTTTCCGCGGTCTGTTCGAAGCCCATGCAGGCCTTCAGGTGTTCGCGCAGCAGCTCCAGGCCGGCGCCGGTGCGCGCCGAGAGGGTGATGGTGACGTGGCCGTCCGCGCTTTCCTCGAGGCCAATGGACTCTGTGGACAAATCCGCCTTGTTGCGGATCAGGGTGACCTTGCCCGGTTCCGGTCGCTGGTCGAGAAACTCCGGCCATAGGGAAAACGGGTCTGCTGCTTCCGGGGCGGTGGCGTCCACCACCAGCAGCACGCGATCGGCTTCGCCGATGGCTTTCAGCGCACGTTCCACGCCGATCTTTTCCACATGGTCCTCGGTATCCCGCAGGCCTGCGGTGTCCACCACATGCAGGGGCATGCCATCGATGTGGATATGTTCGCGTAGTACATCGCGGGTGGTGCCGGCTATGTCCGTGACGATGGCCGCCTCGCGACCGGCCAGGGCATTCAGCAGGCTGGACTTGCCGGCATTCGGTCGTCCGGCGATGACCACGGTCATGCCGTCGCGCAGCAGGGCGCCTTGGGAAGCTTCGCGCTGCACTGTGGATAATTCTGTGCGTACTTTTTCCAGAAGCCCCAGTACATGGCCATCGGCGAGGAAGTCGATTTCTTCCTCGGGGAAGTCGATGGCGGCTTCGACATAGATGCGCAGGGAAATCAGTTGCTCGGTCAATGCATGTACCCGGCGTGAGAATTCGCCCTGCAGGGAACGCAATGCATTGCGCGCGGCCTGCTCCGAGCTGGCCTCGATCAGATCGGCGATGGCTTCGGCCTGGGCCAGGTCGAGCTTGTCGTTGAGGAACGCGCGCTCGCTGAACTCGCCCGGTCGCGCCTGGCGGGCGCCCAGTTCCAGACAACGCTGCACCAGCAGGTCGAGTACCACGGGGCCGC
The DNA here is from genome assembly GCF_020708595.1 of Pseudomonas sp. 203-8. Lineage (NCBI taxonomy): Bacteria > Pseudomonadati > Pseudomonadota > Gammaproteobacteria > Pseudomonadales > Pseudomonadaceae > Pseudomonas > Pseudomonas sp. 203-8. Next base: position 168,283 of record NZ_JAJFDF010000006.1, read on the forward strand.
CGTGCCCCTGCAGTTCGAGTACGTCTTCGCCGGTGAACGAGTTCGGGCCTGGGAAATACAGTGACAGGCCTTCGTCGATCACCTGACCACCGGCATCGAGGAACGGTCCGTAATGCGCATGCCGGGCTTTCAGCTGGCGTCCGCTCACGGCCACGGCCATCTGTCCGGCGAGAGGTCCGGAGACGCGGACGATTCCCACGCCGCCGCGGCCCTGGGCGGTAGCGATCGCGACGATGGTTTCGGTGGCGGCTTGCATGTGGATATCTCCGGATAGCAAGACGCCCCTCGAGGGGGCGTCTTGTTGTGGACAGTTTTCGCGATAGACGTCAGGCGGTCTTCGCGGCTGCCTCGATCTTGCGGGTAATGTACCACTGCTGTGCGATCGACAGGCAGTTGTTGACTACCCAGTACAGCACCAGACCGGCTGGGAACCAGAGGAAGAAGAAGGTGAAGATGATCGGCATCAGTTTCATCACCTTGGCCTGCATCGGGTCCGGCGGGGTCGGGTTGAGCATCTGCTGGATCAGCATGGTGCCGCCCATGACGATCGGCAGGATGAAGAACGGATCCTTCACCGACAGGTCGGTGATCCAGCCGAGCCACGGCGCCTGGCGCATTTCCACGCTTTCCAGGAGTACCCAGTAGAGGGAGAGGAAGACCGGCATCTGGACCAGGATCGGCAGGCAGCCGCCCAGCGGATTGATCTTCTCCTTCTTGTACAGCTCCATCATCGCCTGGGACATCTTCTGCCGATCGTCGCCGTGCTGTTCCTTGATCGCCTGCATCTTCGGCGACACCGCGCGCATGCGCGCCATCGAACGGTAGCTGGCGGCGGACAACGGGAAGAAGGCCAGCTTGATCAGGACGGTCAGGGCGATGATCGACCAGCCCCAGTTACCGATCAGGCTGTGGATATGTTGCAGCAGCCAGAAGATCGGCTGGGCGATGAACCAAAGGAAACCGTAGTCGACGGTCAGTTCCAGGCCCGGGGAGAGTTCCTTCAGGTGCTTCTGGAGTTTCGGGCCGGCATACAGGGTCAGGTCGGTTTCCACCTTGCTACCCGCCGGAACGCTCAGGGTCGGGCCGGTGAAACCGACGATGTAGTTGCCCTGGCCGTCCTTGCGGGTCATGACCTGGTGCTGCTCGCCCTTGGTCGGAACCCAGGCGGTCACGAAGTAGTGTTGCAGCCAGGCGACCCAGCCACCCTGCACGGACTCCTTGAACTGTTCCTTGTCCATGTCCTTGGTGGAGATCTTCTTGTACGGCGAATCCGGGGTCCAGACCGCGGCGCCGAGGTAGGTGGACACCCCGGTGGCGGTGGTCGAGGACGGGTCGGCGCTGCCGTCGCGCTTGAGCTGGGCGAACAGGTTGCCGCTCCAGGTCTTGCCGCTCTGGTTGTCGATCAGGTAGCTGACGCCGACCTGATAGGCGTTTTCATTGATGCACTCGATCTTCTTCTGGGCCTTTTCCTTGTCCGAGCAATCGGCTTTCAGGCCACGGTGGAAGGTGAAGCGCTTGATGTAGTTGACACCGTCGTGGCTGAAGCTCAGGTCCACGACCAGTTCGTTCTGGCCGTCGGCCAACTGGTAGCTGCTCTGCGCACTGTGGAACAGCGGGCGGCCGGCGCTGCTGGCGTCCGGGCCGTCGGCACCGGTGAGGCCGCTCTGCGCCAGGTAGGTACGTTCGCGACCGTTGTCGAACAGCGGGAACGGCACGTCCGGACGGTCCAGGCGGCGCGGATACTGCAACAGGCCGAGCTGGACGATATCGCCGCCACGGGGATCGATGGCCAGGTCGAGGACGTCGGTCTTCACCTGGATCAGCTTGTCGCTGACCGCAACCGGCTTGTCGGCGGCTTCGCTGCCGGCCGCGCTGCTCTGGGCAGTGGGAACGTCACTGCTGGTGCCCGAGGCGGACGGAGTGTCCGGCAGGCCTTGCGTGGTGTTCATCGAAGCGCTGGCGGCGGGCAGCTCAGGCTGACCGTAATCCTTGTTCCACTGGAGAACCAGCAGGTAGGACACGACTGCAAGGGCGACGATGAGAATCGAGCGTTGAATGTCCATGGTTACTCGGCCATCGAGAAAGGGCGGTGCTTGAAGGAAACTGACAGTAGCAGATCGCGGCTACGGGATTGCCAGTGATGGAGCCGAGTGGAGGAAACCGCACTCGGGCGACCATTGCGTCGCGGGCCATGCTGCGCGATAGCCTCGTACGCTAGGGAAGTACAACTTGGCTGGGAACGACGGTGCCGGGTCATCGAAGGGGGGATGACACTACAGGGATCGGGATGCGCGGGCATCGACCTATGCATGAGTACCGTCGGCCACGCCAGGGGCGTCAGCAGGGCTTTCCGTGCGAGGTCGATTGCGCAACAGGCGTTTCCAGAGCTTGCCGAACTGCTGGTGCAGCTCCGGATTTTCCAGTTCGCCCAGGCCTTTGCGCGCGATCACCACGATATCCCAGCCAGCCAGGGTTTCCTGGTTATGGCGGAACGATTCGCGGATCAGGCGTTTGAGGCGATTGCGCTGGACGGCGAGCTTGACGTTCTTCTTGCCGATCACCAGGCCCAGGCGGGGGTGATCGAGACCGTTCTCGCGCGCCAGCAGCAGGACGTGCTTGCCGGGGACCTTGCCGGTCGGAGAGTCGAAGACTGCGCTGAATTGCCGGGCTGTCAGTAGACGCTTGTCCCGGTCGAAGTCCCGACTCACCACCCGTACCGGATAAATCAGACGGTCAGACGCTTACGGCCTTTGGCGCGACGACGCGACAGAACCTGACGGCCGTTCTTGGTGGCCATACGGGCGCGGAAACCGTGGACGCGAGCGCGCTTGAGGGTGCTGGGTTGGAAAGTACGTTTCATGATTCGGTACCTGGGTTGACGACTTGAGGTCGCAGTGACCCCGTTTAAAGAGACCGGCGATTCTAGTGAAATCGAACGGGCAGGTCAATTTCCAACCAGCGATGACGTAATAGATAGATACAAGGAAGTCATTTTTCTTTTAAAGGATAGAAACGGTTAATGCTCTTGGGACGGCGCTTTTCTGTGCATAACTCGACGAAGCCCAGCAACTGCGTGTTTCTCCGGCAGGCAAAAGGTTGTCGAGAACCGGTGTCGAGGCTGTTTCCTTCCTGAGCGAAGCCTGGGGATGAACGAGATGGTTATCCACAGCGGTTTTTTCCACACGGCTGTGCGCAGGGATGTACCCCCTTCAAAGCAAGGGTTATCCACAAAGTCCAGGACGACCGTCCGTCGGCCTGCCTGCTTTTATTAAGGTCTTGATTTGCTTGGGGCCTCAGCGCATCGGCATGTGGATAAGTCCGGCCCGTCCGGCTACAATAGGCGCTTATTTCGTTGTGCCGCCTTTCCAATCTTTGGGGGATATCCGTGTCCGTGGAACTTTGGCAGCAGTGCGTGGATCTTCTCCGCGATGAGCTGCCGTCCCAACAATTCAACACCTGGATCCGTCCCTTGCAGGTCGAAGCCGAAGGCGACGAATTGCGTGTGTATGCACCCAACCGTTTCGTCCTCGATTGGGTGAACGAGAAATACCTCGGTCGGCTTCTGGAACTGCTCGGTGAACGCGGCGAGGGTCAGTTGCCCGCGCTTTCCTTATTAATAGGCAGCAAGCGTAGCCGTACGCCGCGCGCCGCCATTGTCCCATCGCAGACCCACGTGGCTCCCCCGCCTCCGGTTGCTCCGCCGCCGGCGCCAGTGCAGCCGGTATCGGCCGCGCCCGTGGTAGTGCCACGTGAAGAGCTGCCGCCAGTGACGACGGCTCCCAGCGTTTCGAGCGATCCCTACGAGCCGGAAGAACCCAGCATCGATCCGCTGGCCGCCGCTATGCCGGCCGGAGCAGCGCCTGCGGTGCGCACCGAGCGCAACGTCCAGGTCGAAGGTGCGCTGAAGCACACCAGCTATCTCAACCGTACCTTCACCTTCGAGAACTTCGTCGAGGGCAAGTCCAACCAGTTGGCCCGCGCCGCCGCCTGGCAGGTGGCGGACAACCTCAAGCACGGCTACAACCCGCTGTTCCTCTACGGTGGCGTCGGTCTGGGCAAGACCCACCTGATGCATGCGGTGGGCAACCACCTGCTGAAGAAGAACCCGAACGCCAAGGTGGTCTACCTGCATTCGGAACGTTTCGTCGCGGACATGGTGAAGGCCTTGCAGCTCAACGCCATCAACGAATTCAAGCGCTTCTACCGCTCGGTGGACGCACTGTTGATCGACGACATCCAGTTCTTCGCCCGTAAGGAGCGCTCCCAGGAGGAGTTCTTCCACACCTTCAATGCCCTTCTCGAAGGCGGCCAGCAGGTGATCCTCACCAGCGACCGCTATCCGAAGGAAATCGAAGGCCTGGAAGAGCGGCTGAAATCCCGCTTCGGCTGGGGCCTGACGGTGGCCGTCGAGCCGCCGGAACTGGAAACCCGGGTGGCGATCCTGATGAAGAAGGCCGAGCAGGCGAAGATCGAGCTGCCGCACGATGCGGCCTTCTTCATCGCCCAGCGCATCCGTTCCAACGTGCGTGAACTGGAAGGTGCGCTGAAGCGGGTGATCGCCCACTCGCACTTCATGGGCCGGCCGATCACCATCGAGCTGATTCGCGAGTCGCTGAAGGACCTGTTGGCCCTTCAGGACAAGCTGGTCAGCATCGACAACATCCAGCGCACCGTCGCTGAGTACTACAAGATCAAGATATCCGATCTGTTGTCCAAGCGGCGTTCGCGCTCGGTGGCGCGCCCGCGCCAGGTGGCCATGGCGCTCTCCAAGGAGCTGACCAACCACAGCCTGCCGGAGATCGGCGTGGCCTTCGGCGGTCGGGATCACACCACGGTGTTGCACGCCTGTCGTAAGATCGCTCAACTTAGGGAATCCGACGCGGATATCCGCGAGGACTACAAGAACCTGCTGCGTACCCTGACAACCTGACGCAGCCCACGAGGCAAGGGACTAGACCATGCATTTCACCATTCAACGCGAAGCCCTGTTGAAACCGCTGCAACTGGTCGCCGGCGTCGTGGAACGCCGCCAGACATTGCCGGTTCTCTCCAACGTCCTGCTGGTGGTCGAAGGCCAGCAACTGTCGCTGACCGGCACCGACCTCGAAGTCGAGCTGGTTGGTCGCGTGGTACTGGAAGATGCCGCCGAACCCGGCGAGATCACCGTACCGGCGCGCAAGCTGATGGACATCTGCAAGAGCCTGCCGAACGACGTGCTGATCGACATCCGTGTCGAAGAGCAGAAACTTCTGGTGAAGGCCGGGCGTAGCCGCTTCACCCTGTCCACCCTGCCGGCCAACGATTTCCCCACCGTAGAGGAAGGTCCCGGCTCGCTGAACTTCAGCATTGCCCAGAGCAAGCTGCGTCGCCTGATCGACCGCACCAGCTTCGCCATGGCCCAGCAGGACGTGCGTTACTACCTCAACGGCATGCTGCTGGAAGTGAACGGCGGTACCCTGCGTTCCGTCGCCACCGACGGCCACCGACTGGCCATGTGCTCGCTGGATGCGCAGATCCCGTCGCAGGACCGCCACCAGGTGATCGTGCCGCGCAAAGGCATCCTCGAACTGGCTCGTCTGCTCACCGAGCAGGACGGCGAAGTCGGTATCGTCCTGGGCCAGCACCATATCCGTGCCACCACTGGCGAATTCACCTTCACTTCGAAGCTGGTGGACGGCAAGTTCCCGGACTACGAACGCGTACTGCCGCGCGGTGGCGACAAGCTGGTGGTCGGTGACCGCCAGCAACTGCGCGAAGCCTTCAGCCGTACCGCGATCCTCTCCAACGAGAAGTACCGCGGCATTCGCCTGCAGCTTTCCAACGGTTTGCTGAAAATCCAGGCGAACAACCCGGAGCAGGAAGAGGCCGAGGAAGAAGTGCAGGTCGAGTACAACGGCGGCAACCTGGAGATCGGCTTCAACGTCAGTTACCTGCTCGACGTGCTGGGTGTGATCGGTACCGAGCAGGTCCGCTTCATCCTTTCCGATTCCAACAGCAGCGCCCTGGTCCACGAGGCCGACAATGACGATTCTGCCTATGTCGTCATGCCGATGCGCCTCTAAACATACTGAATGTCCCTGACCCGCGTTTCGGTCACCGCGGTGCGCAACCTGCACCCGGTGACCCTCTCCCCCTCCCCCCGCATCAACATCCTCTACGGCGACAACGGCAGCGGCAAGACCAGCGTGCTCGAAGCCATCCACCTGCTGGGCCTGGCGCGTTCATTCCGCAGTGCGCGCTTGCAGCCGGTGATCCAGTACGAGGAAGCGGCCTGCACCGTATTCGGCCAGGTGATGTTGGCCAACGGCATCGCCAGCAACCTGGGGATTTCCCGTGAACGCCAGGGCGAGTTCACCATTCGCATCGATGGGCAGAACGCCCGAAGTGCGGCTCAATTAGCGGAAACACTTCCACTGCAACTGATCAACCCGGACAGCTTTCGGTTGCTCGAGGGAGCGCCGAAGATCCGCCGACAGTTCCTCGATTGGGGAGTGTTCCACGTGGAACCTCGGTTTCTGCCCGTCTGGCAGCGCCTGCAGAAGGCGCTGCGCCAGCGGAACTCCTGGCTCCGGCATGGTAAACTGGACCCCGCGTCGCAAGCGGCCTGGGACCGGGAATTGAGCCTGGCCAGCGATGAGATCGATGCCTACCGCAGAAGCTATATCCAGGCGTTGAAACCGGTATTCGAGGAAACCCTCGCCGAATTGGTTTCACTGGATGACCTGACCCTTAGCTACTACCGAGGCTGGGACAAGGACCGGGACCTCCTGGAGGTCCTGGCTTCCAGCCTGTTACGCGACCAGCAGATGGGCCACACCCAGGCGGGACCGCAGCGTGCGGATCTTCGCATACGGTTGGCAGGTCATAACGCCGCGGAGATTCTCTCGCGCGGTCAGCAGAAGCTGGTGGTATGCGCCCTGCGCATCGCCCAAGGCCATCTGATCAATCGCGCCAAGCGCGGACAGTGCGTCTACCTGGTGGACGACCTGCCCTCGGAACTGGATGAGCAGCATCGAATGGCTCTTTGCCGCTTGCTTGAAGATTTGGGTTGCCAGGTATTCATCACCTGCGTGGACCCGCAACTATTGAAAGACGGCTGGCGCACGGATACGCCGGTATCCATGTTCCACGTGGAACATGGAAAAGTCTCTCAGACCACGACCATCGGGAGTGAAGCATGAGCGAGAACAACACGTACGACTCTTCCAGCATCAAGGTGCTGAAGGGGCTGGATGCCGTACGCAAGCGCCCCGGCATGTACATCGGCGACACCGACGATGGCACCGGTCTGCACCACATGGTGTTCGAGGTGGTGGATAACTCCATCGACGAAGCGCTGGCCGGTTACTGCAGCGAAATCAGCATCACCATCCATACGGATGAGTCGATCACTGTCCGCGACAATGGACGCGGTATTCCGGTGGATATCCACAAGGAAGAAGGGGTTTCTGCGGCGGAAGTGATCATGACCGTCCTCCACGCCGGCGGCAAGTTCGACGACAACACCTACAAGGTGTCCGGCGGCTTGCACGGTGTGGGCGTCTCGGTGGTGAACGCGCTGTCCCATGAACTGCGCCTGACCATCCGTCGCCACAACAAGGTCTGGGAACAGGTCTACCACCACGGCGTTCCGCAGTTCCCACTGCGCGAAGTGGGCGAGACCGATGGCTCCGGCACCGAAGTTCACTTCAAGCCGTCCCCGGAGACCTTCAGCAACATCCACTTCAGTTGGGACATCCTGGCCAAGCGCATCCGCGAGCTGTCCTTCCTCAACTCCGGCGTCGGCATCCTGCTGCGCGACGAGCGTACCGGCAAGGAGGAGCTGTTCAAGTACGAAGGCGGTCTGAAGGCCTTCGTCGAGTACCTGAACACCAACAAGACCGCGGTGAACGAGGTATTCCACTTCAACGTCCAGCGTGAAGAGGACGGCGTGGGTGTGGAAGTCGCCTTGCAGTGGAACGACAGCTTCAACGAGAACCTGCTCTGCTTCACCAACAACATCCCGCAGCGTGACGGCGGCACCCACCTGGCCGGTTTCCGTTCGGCGCTGACGCGTAACCTGAACAACTACATCGAGGCCGAAGGCCTGGCGAAGAAGTTCAAGATCGCCACCACCGGCGACGATGCCCGCGAAGGCCTCACCGCGATCATCTCGGTGAAGGTACCGGACCCGAAGTTCAGCTCGCAGACCAAGGACAAGCTGGTCTCCTCCGAGGTGAAGACTGCGGTGGAACAGGAGATGGGCAAGTACTTCGCCGACTTCCTGCTGGAGAATCCCAACGAAGCCAAGGCCGTGGTCGGCAAGATGATCGACGCCGCCCGTGCCCGCGAGGCCGCGCGCAAGGCGCGCGAGATGACCCGCCGCAAGGGCGCGCTGGACATCGCCGGCCTGCCCGGCAAACTGGCCGATTGCCAGGAAAAGGACCCGGCGCTCTCCGAACTGTACATCGTGGAGGGTGACTCCGCGGGCGGTTCCGCCAAGCAGGGCCGCAATCGCCGGACCCAGGCGATCCTGCCGCTCAAGGGCAAGATCCTCAACGTCGAAAAGGCGCGCTTCGACAAGATGCTCTCCTCCCAGGAGGTCGGTACGCTGATCACCGCCCTGGGCTGTGGCATCGGCCGCGAGGAATACAACATCGACAAGCTGCGCTACCACAACATCATCATCATGACCGATGCTGACGTCGACGGTTCGCACATCCGCACCCTGCTGTTGACCTTCTTCTTCCGCCAGATGCCCGAGCTGATCGAGCGTGGCTACATCTACATCGCCCAGCCCCCGTTGTACAAGGTCAAGCGCGGCAAGCAGGAGCAGTACATCAAGGACGACCAGGCCATGGAAGAGTACATGACCCAGTCGGCCCTGGAAGACGCCAGCCTGCACGTCAACGAGCACGCTCCGGGCCTGTCCGGAGCAGCGCTGGAGAAACTGGTCAACGAGTATCGCGGGGTGATCGCCACCCTCAAGCGCCTGTCGCGCCTGTACCCCCAGGAGCTGACCGAGCACTTCATCTACCTGCCTACCGTGTCGGTGGACGACCTGGCTAACGAGTCGGCCATGCAGGGCTGGTTGGAGAAGTTCCAGGCGCGCCTGACCGCCGCCGAGAAGTCCGGCCTGACCTACAAGGCCAGCCTGCGCGAAGACCGCGAGCGCCACCTGTGGCTGCCCGAGGTGGAACTGGTGGCCCACGGCCTGTCCAGCTACGTCACCTTCAACCGTGACTTCTTCGCCAGCAATGACTACCGCTCGGTGTCGCTGCTCGGCGACCAGCTGAACAGCCTGCTGGAAGACGGCGCCTACGTGCAGAAGGGTGAGCGCAAGCGCCCGATCAGCGCCTTCAAGGACGGCCTGGACTGGCTGATGGCCGAAGGTACCAAGCGCCACAGCATCCAGCGATACAAGGGGCTGGGCGAGATGAACCCTGAGCAGCTGTGGGAAACCACCATGGATCCGAACGTCCGGCGCATGCTCAAGGTGACCATCGAGGACGCCATCGCCGCCGACCAGATCTTCAACACCCTGATGGGCGATGCCGTGGAGCCGCGCCGCGACTTCATCGAAAGCAACGCGCTGGCGGTGTCGAACCTGGACGTGTGACGGGTCGGCAGACCGACCCTCATGGAAACCCCGGCCTGGCGCCGGGGTTTTCTTTTTGCGTCAGGTAGCCTGGATATGTGCCTTGCCAAGGTGTGGCCGAGCCCCGGTTGCTCGCCAGCATTGGCACCCTGGACCCAGGCCTCCTGGCGGCGTGGCACCGCTTCTGTGGGCAGCGGTCGTCGGTCGGTTCGGTCGATCGTTGCCAGCCGGCCTTGCTTTGCGCCTCGCGTGAAAACAAGAAGCCCCGCTATGGCGGGGCTTCTTTTATCGAATCGGCGCACAGTGCGCCTTGCAGGGGGCTTTGCGGCCCTTCACGAGACCACCGACGGCTCCGGATGGCTGACCCGCTGCTGGATGGGGCTGATCTCGGCCATGGTCTCGCTGACCCAGGCTTCGGCGCGCTGGTTTAGCTCGGCGATGGCGCGCGGGCCTTCGCCTTCGGCGTGCATGGCCGGGCCGATCACCACCTGGATGGTGCCCGGGTACTTGGCCCAGCCGGCCTTGGGCCAATACTGCCCGGCGTTGTGGGCGATCGGCAGTACCGGTAGCCCGGCGTTGACCGCCAGGGCGGTGCCGCCGCGGGAGAACTTGCCCATCTGCCCCACCGGAATACGCGTGCCTTCCGGGAAGATCAGCACCCAGGCGCCTTTCTTCAGGCACTCGTCGCCCTGCTTGGCCAGTTGCTTGAGGGCCAGCTTGGGCTGGCTGCGGTCGATGGCGATGGGCTTGAGCAGGGCCAGGGCCCAGCCGAAGAACGGCACGTAGAGCAGCTCGCGCTTGAGTACCTGGCTGAGTGGCTCGAAGAAGCCGGAGAGGAAGAAGGTTTCCCAGGTGCTCTGGTGCTTGGAGAGGATCACGCAGGGCTTTTCCGGGATGTTCTCCAGTCCGCGCACCTCGTAGCGGATGCCGGCGACCACGCGGGTCAGCCAGATCGCGAAGCGGCACCAGTTCTGTACCACGAAGCGGTAGCGGGCGCGGAACGGCAGGATCGGCGCGATGAAGAAGCTGAGGGTGCCCCAGACGAACGCGCTGGCGGACAGCAGCAGGTAAAAGAGGACGGTTCTGATGGCCTGCACTGTCGACATGTATTCTGACCTTACTGAAGTAATGCGCTGGCGACTGCCGCCAGATCGTCGAATATCAGGGTGCCCTCTGGCAAGGGCTTGCCCAGCGTACGTACACCTTTTCCGGTCTTTACCAATACCGGCTGACAATCGACGGCCCGCGCCGCCTCCAGGTCACCGATGCTGTCGCCGACGAACCAGATACCCGACAGATCGACCCCGTAGTGCTCGCCGATCTGCCGCAGCATACCCGGCTTCGGCTTGCGGCAGTCGCAACCGTCGTCCGGTCCATGCGGACAATAGACGATGAGGCCGACCTCGCCGCCCTGCTCCGCGACCAGTTCGCGCAAGCGCGCATGCATGGCCTCGAGCACTGCCAGGTCGTAATAGCCACGGGCGATGCCGGACTGGTTGGTAGCCACCGCGACGGTCCAGCCGGCCTGGCTCAGGCGGGCGATGGCCTCGATCGAGCTGGGGATGGGGATCCACTCGTCGAGGGTCTTGATGTAATCGTCGGAGTCGAGGTTGATGACTCCATCGCGGTCGAGAATCAGCAGGGAACGGGACATCGATGCGCAGTTGGCCATGAACGGAAAGGATCGATTCTACCTCAGCCAGCCGGAGCATCGCGGATGGATCGACGAGCCCCCTACGCTGGACAATCTGTACTAGATTCAATAATGGCAATGGAATGGCAATCCCAGGCCAGGGAGTCATTTGGCACGCAGCAGTGGGTGTCTCGGAGTACGTGCGAACCCCTTGGCGGGTGGATCACCGGAGTAACGCAGTAAGCGCCTATCGCATGCCAGCACGGCCGACCGGCCGTGTTTCCACCACAGGTGGAGCGGGCATGGCGACGGGGAGTTCCGGGGCGTCTGCCCGTTCCCAAGGACGGTAACCGTGAAACGCCTGAAAAAGACACTGCACCTTTCAAGCTTGTCCCTCGCTTCCCTGGCACTTTCTTCCGCCGCCCTGGCGGCCGCTCCGGTCATGCTCGACCAGGGCAAGGAATGGACCGAAAGCCACCGCCAGGACTTCTACAGCCGCGACCAGGGCTCGCAGGTAATGCCCCTGCCCTGGCTCAAGGCGTTGCGACAGCCGGATGGAACGCCTTTCCTCGCCGACAGCCTGGCCCGCTACGGCTATTTGCCCAATTCCAAGGCACCCGCGGAAGGCCTGCCGGTGGGCTTCACCGTAGCCGGCACGGGCGCCCGGCAGATGGTCGGCATGACCTGTTCGGCCTGCCATACCCGGCAGATCGAGGTGAAGGGCACGGCCTATCGGATCGACGGCGGTCCGGCGATCGTCGACTTCCAGGCATTCCTCGCCGACCTCGATCGGGCCGTGGGACCGCTGACCAGCGATGACGCCGCCTTCGACGCCTTCGCCAAGCAGATCCTCGGGGCCAATCCGCCTCCCGGTGCGCGCGACGCCCTGCTCGCGGCGGTGAAGGAATGGTACGAGCCCTATCACACGCTGATCGAGCGCGCGCTGCCCAAGGACACCTGGGGACCGGCGCGACTGGACGCGGTATCGATGATCTTCAACCGCCTTACCGGGCTGGATATCGGCACCGCGCCGCCCTATCTGATTCCCGACAACATCAAGGCGGCGGATGCGCCGGTGCGCTACCCGTTCCTGTGGAACGCGGCGCGGCAGAACAAGACCCAGTGGCCCGGCTTCGCCGCCAACGGCAACGACCTGCTCGGCCTGGCGCGCAATGTCGGCGAGGTCTACGGGGTGTTCGCCACCTTCCACCCGCAGAAGAGCAAGTTCCACCTGCTGGGCATGGACTACCTGAAGGTCAACTCGGCCAACTTCCACGGGTTGGGCAAGCTGGAGGAGCTGATCAAGAAGATCGGCCCGCCGAAGTGGCCCTGGGCGGTGGACAAGCACCTGGCCAGGAAAGGCGCGCTGATCTTCGCCCGCAAGACCGACGAGGGTGGCTGCGTGGAGTGCCACGGCATCCGGATCAAGGACCTGGTGCTTTGGGACACTCCGCTGAGGGACGTCGGCAGCGACAGCCGCCAGCACGCCATCCTCGATGGCCAGGTGCAGACCGGCGTGATGGAGGGCGCGCGGATGCCGTTCGGCCAGCCGCTGAAGGCGACCGACGGAGCCTTCGATGTACTCGCCGTAGCGGTGGCCGGTTCGATCCTGCAGCACTTCGTGCCGATCCTCGGTGAGAAGCACGATGCCAAGGCGGCGGCGGTCAAGCCGGAAAGCGTGATGACCGACGAAACCCGGCAACTGCTGACCGCCTTCCAGAAGCCGGTGCGTACCCAGGCCGACCCCTACCCCTACGAGTCGCGGGTCCTGCAGGGGATCTGGGCGGCGGCGCCGTACCTGCACAACGGCTCGGTGCCGACCCTGGAAGAGTTGCTGAAGCCGGCCGCGGAGCGGGTGGAATCCTTCCCGGTGGGCTCGGCCTACGACGTGGACAAGGTCGGCCTCGCCGCCCAGCAGACCCAATTCGGCAGCTATGTGCTGAAGACCACCGGCTGCGAGCAGCGTGATTCCGGCAACAGCCGCTGCGGCCATGAGTACGGCACCAGCCTGTCGGCCGAGGAGAAGCGTGCGCTGCTGGAGTATCTGAAGGTCCTGTAGTGAAAAAGGCCCGGTGTCGCGAGGACGCCGGGCCTTTTCTTCGAGGCGGGACTGGCTCAGCCGAGCAGCGAGATGTCCGCCACCCCGAGGAACGACCCGCGCAGCTTGGCCAGCAGCGCATAGCGGTTGGCGCGCACCGCCGCGTCGTCGACATTGACCATCACATCGGCGAAGAACGTATCCACCGGCTCGCGCAAGGCCGCCAGGCGGGCCAGCGCGGCGCGATAGTCGCGTGCCGCTGCCAGCGGCGCGACTTCGCTTTCGGCGTTCGCCACGGCGCTGCCCAGGGCCTTCTCGGCGGCTTCCACCAGCAGGCTGGCATCCACGTTCGGCGGAACCTCGTCCTCGGACTTGGCGAGAATATTCGACACCCGTTTGTTCGCCGCGGCCAGGGCCTCGGCTTCAGGCAACTGGCGGAAGGCCTGGACGGCCTGTACGCGCTGGTCGAAGTCCAGCGGCGAGCTTGGCTTGAGCGCGCGCACCGACTGGTACACGGCCACGTCCACGCCTTCGTCCTCGTAGCGCGCGCGCAGGCGGTCGAACACGAAGTCCAGCACCTGCTCGGCCAGGCCGGCGGCCTTGACCTTGTCGCCGTATTGCTCGACGGCGGCGTTGACCGCGGCTACCAGGTCCAGGTCGAGCTGCTTCTCGATGAGGATGCGCAGCACGCCCAGCGCGGCACGGCGCAGCGCGTAGGGGTCCTTGCTGCCGGTGGGAAGCATGCCGATGCCGAAGATACCGACCAGGGTATCGAGCTTGTCGGCCACCGCCACGGCGGCGCCGGTCAGGGTCGAGGGTAGCTCGGCGCCGGCGCCGCGCGGCATGTACTGCTCGTTGAGGGCCAGAGCGACGTCTTCCGCTTCGCCGCCGTGGGTGGCGTAGTAGTAGCCGGCGATGCCCTGCATCTCGGGGAACTCGCCGACCATCTCGGTCGCCAGGTCGCACTTGGACAGGATGCCGGCGCGCGCGGCGTTCTGCGCATTGCCGCCTATACGTTCGGCGATGTAGGCGGCCAGGCCGGAGACGCGCTGGGCCTTCTCGAACACGGTGCCGAGCTGGGCCTGGAACACTACGTTGCGCAGGCGCTCGTTGAAGCTTTCGAGCGGCTGCTTCTTGTCCTGCTTGAAGAAGAACTCGGCGTCGGTGAGGCGCGGGCGAACCACCTTCTCGTTACCGCTGACGATGTTTTCCGGCGCCTTGCTCTCGACGTTGGCGACGGTGATGAAGCGCGGCAGCAGCTTGCCGTCGGCGTCCAGCAGGCAGAAGTATTTCTGGTTGTCCTGCATGGTGGTGATCAGGGCTTCCTGCGGGACCTCGAGGAAGCGCTCCTCGAAGGAGCAGACCAGCGGCACCGGCCACTCGACCAGTGCAGTCACTTCGTCGAGCAGGCTCGGCGGCACGATGGCGCTGCCTTGTTGCTCGGCGGCCAGTTCGGCCACGCGCTTGGCGATCAGCTCGCGGCGCTCGGCGAAATCGGCCAGCACATGAGCGCCGCGCAGGTCTTCCAGGTACGCTGCCGGGCTGGAAATACGCACATTGTCCGGATTGTGGAAGCGGTGGCCACGGGATTCGCGCCCGGCTTTCTGGGCGAGGATCTCGCACTCGACCACGTCGTCGCCGAACAGCATCACCAGCCATTGGGTCGGACGCACGAACTCCTCGCGGCGAGCTGCCCAGCGCATCCGCTTGGGAATCGGCAGTTCGTTCAACGAGGCCTCGACGATGCCCGGCAGCAGGCCGGCAGCCGGTTGGCCGGCGATGGTCTGGCTGAAGCGCAGCTTCGGACCGCTCTTGTCGATCTGCTGCAGATCCACGCCGCACTTCTTGGCGAAGCCCAGGGCGGCCTGGGTCGGGTTACCGCTGGCGTCGAAGGCGGCCTGCAGCGGCGGACCGTCGAGGTTGACGGTACGGTCGGGCTGCTGCACGGCGAGTTGCTCGACCAGCACGGCGAGACGGCGCGGCGCCGCATAGAAACGCGCAGCGGCGTAGCTCAGACCGGCAGCCTTGAGGCCCTTCTCGATACCGCTGAGGAAGGCTTCGCCGAGGCTGTTGAGGGCTTTTGGCGGCAGCTCTTCGGTGCCCAGTTCGACCAGGAAATCCTTGGCGCTCATCATTCGGCCTCCTTCAGCTTGGCCAGTACTTCGTCACGCAATTCGGGGGTGGCCATGGGGAAGCCGAGGCGCGCGCGGGCCTGCAGGTAGCTCTGCGCCACGGCGCGGGCCAGGGTACGCACGCGAAGGATGTAGCGCTGGCGCTCGGTGACCGAGATGGCGCGCCGCGCATCCAGCAGGTTGAAGGTATGCGAAGCCTTGAGGACCATCTCGTAGGTCGGCAACGGCAGCTCCAGCGCGATCAGGCGGTTGGCTTCGCTTTCGTAGAAGTCGAACAGTTCGAACAGCTTCGGCACGTTGGCGTGCTCGAAGTTGAAGGTGGATTGCTCCACCTCGTTCTGGTGGAACACGTCGCCATAGGTGACCTTGCCGAACGGGCCGTCGGTCCAGACCAGGTCGTAGACCGAGTCCACGCCCTGCAGGTACATGGCCAGGCGCTCCAGGCCGTAGGTGATCTCGCCGGTGACCGGATAGCACTCGATGCCGCCGACCTGCTGGAAGTAGGTGAACTGGGTGACTTCCATGCCGTTCAGCCAGATTTCCCAACCCAGGCCCCAGGCGCCGAGGGTCGGCGACTCCCAGTTGTCCTCGACGAAGCGGATGTCGTGGACCAGCGGGTCGATGCCGATGGCTTTCAGCGAGCCGAGGTACAGCTCCTGGAAGTTCTCCGGGTTCGGCTTCAGGACCACCTGAAACTGGTAGTAGTGCTGCAGGCGGTTGGGGTTCTCGCCGTAGCGGCCGTCGGTGGGGCGGCGGCTCGGCTGGACGTAGGCGGCGTTCCAGGTCTCCGGGCCGATGGCGCGGAGGAAGGTGGCGGTGTGGAAGGTGCCGGCGCCCACTTCCATGTCGTAGGGCTGCAGCACCACGCAGCCCTGCTCTGCCCAGTAGTTCTGCAGGGCGAGAATCAGGTCTTGGAAGGTGCGCACGGCGGGCGTAGTCTGGCTCACGAAATTCACCTGTGCTGAGGCTTCGATACAAAACGCGGAAGTATACCCGATTCCCGCGCCGCCTCGCCCGTCCCCCCGATCCCTGGAAAACCACGGAAAGCCTTATGCCACGCTGCTTCTGGTGCAACGACGATCCTCTCTACATGGCCTACCACGACGAGGAGTGGGGTGTGCCGCAGCGCGATCCCGACGCGCTGTTCGAACTTCTGCTGCTGGAGGGCTTCCAGGCCGGGTTGTCCTGGATCACCGTGCTGAAGAAGCGCGAGCGCTACCGCCAGGTGCTGTTCGGCTTCGATGTGCAGCGAGTGGCACAGATGAGCGACGCGGAGATCGACGAACTGATGCTCGACCCCGGCATCATTCGCAATCGGGCCAAGCTCAACGCTGCGCGGCAGAACGCCCAGGCCTGGCTGGAGCTGGATGACCCGGCTGGGTTCCTCTGGTCCTTCGTCGGCGGCCAGCCGAAGATCAACCATTTCGCTGGTCGTGCCGAGGTGCCGGCGATTACCCCGGAAGCCGAGGCCATGAGCAAGGCGCTGCGCAAGGCCGGCTTCAACTTCGTCGGGCCGACCATCTGCTACGCCTTCATGCAGGCCAGCGGCATGGTCATGGACCATACCCAGGACTGCGACCGTTACGCCCAACTCGTCGGCTAGCCGGGCGCTCCCTGATGGATGCGTTCGGATGTTCCACGTGGAACATCGGCGCGCAGCATAGCTGGTCGCCCCGCTTCCTTGGCTGCCGCCCTCGCCCTTCTTCCTGGCGTACAATGCGCGTTCGAGTCGAGCGAGGAGTGTTTCGTGGAGAAATTCAAAGGTGCCCTGGTGGTGGGGGCCCTACGCCTGTTCGCGCTATTGCCCTGGCGTGCCGTGCAAGGCGTCGGGGCCGGCATAGGCTGGCTGATGTGGAAATTGCCGAATCGATCCCGCGAGGTAGTGCGGATCAACCTGTCCAAGTGCTTCCCCGAGTTGTCCGAAACCGAACTGGAAAAGCTGGTCGGACAAAGCCTGATGGATATTGGCCGTACCCTCACCGAAAGTGCCTGTGCCTGGATCTGGCCGCCTGAAAAGTCGCTGAGGTACATCCGCGAGGTCGAAGGCATGGAAGTGCTGGAGGAAGCGCTGGCTTCCGGCGATGGCCTGGTCGGCATTACCAGTCACCTGGGAAACTGGGAAGTACTCAACCACTTCTATTGCTCTTACGCCAAGCCGATCATCTTCTATCGTCCGCCCAAGCTGAAGGCAGTGGACGAGTTGCTGAAGAAGCAACGCGTGCAATTGGGCAATCGCGTCGCGCCTTCCACTCCGGAGGGTATCCTCAGCGTCATCAAGGAAGTGAAGAAAGGCGGTTGCGTAGGGATTCCCGCCGACCCCGAGCCCGCGCGTACCGCTGGGCTCTTCGTGCCCTACCTGGGCACCACTGCATTGATCAGCAAATTCGTGCCGCAGTTGCTTTCACGCGGCAAGGCGCGTGGAGTGTTCTTCCATGCGGTGCGCCTGCCCGATGGTAGCGGTTACAAGGTGATCCTCGAAGCGGCTCCGGCGGACATGTACGACAAGGACCTGGAAGTGTCTGTAGCAGCCATGAGCCGCGAGTTGGCGAAGTATGTACGAGCCTATCCCAGCCAGTACATGTGGAGCATGAAGCGCTTCAAGAACCGCCCGGATGGCGAGAAAAAATGGTATTGAGGAAAGGGCGTCGGAAGACGCCTTTTTCATATCCGGGTACTATGCTCAGCTCTGCCGCCTCCTCCGCAGGTCCCGAGGGACTCGATGGATAATCAACGACAATACCCACGAACCCCGCTCAAGTGCCGAATCCGTATCAGTCACCCGCTATTTGGCGAGCTGATGGCGCAGACACGCGACCTCTCCGACACCGGGGTCTATGTCAAACACCCGGATCTGACCCAGCTCCCAACAGGCAGTGTCGTTACTGGCCAGGTACAGGATCTGCCGATCGACGCGCCGATCCTGCAGATGGAAGTCGTGCGAGTCGATGCGGAAGGCGTCGGCCTGCGCTTTCTCAGCGAAGCCTGAACGGTGATGTTCCACGTGGAACCCCAGGCATGAGCCACTGATCACAGAGTGGGCGAAACCGCTGCCGGTTATCGGCTAGAATGCGCGCCGCTCGGCATGGTGCCGGGCATGGGTTCCCTCACCCCATCGCGCAAAAAGGACAGCACATGTCAGCCTCTTCTCCGGCGGCCTGGCGCGGCACCCTGGCCGGCCTGATCGCCTTCCACATCTTCATCATCATCGCCAGCAACTACCTGGTGCAGTTGCCGATCACCCTGTTTGGCTGGCACACCACCTGGGGCGCCTTCAGCTTTCCGTTCATCTTCCTGGCTACCGACCTCACCGTACGCCTGCTGGGCAAGGGCCCTGCCCGGCTGGTCATCGCCCGGGTCATGATCCCGGTGTTGATCGCCTCCTACGTGGTCTCGGTGTTGTTCCAGGAAGCGGCGTTCCGTGGTTTCTCCGCGCTGCTCGAGTTCAACACCTTCGTCGCCCGGATCTCCCTGGCAAGCTTCCTCGCCTATGTGCTCGGACAGATCCTCGATATCCAGGTATTCGACCGCCTCCGTCGTTCCCGGCACTGGTGGACCGCGCCAGTCGCCTCGACCATCCTCGGCAACCTGCTGGACACCTTCACCTTCTTCTTCGTGGCGTTCTGGCGTAGCGACAATCCGTTCATGGCGCAGCACTGGGTGGAAATCGCCACGGTGGACTACGGAGTGAAGCTGAGTATCAGTCTTCTACTGTTCGTGCCGCTCTACGGCATGCTACTCAACGGCATCCTGAAGATGCTGCCGGGGCGGCCGCAGAGCAACGCTTGAGGCTCATCGAGGCAATCTGGAGGAAGGGCGCAACAGGCCGTGATGACCGTTGCGCCCTTCTTCGTTCAGGAGGTGGTAGCCCGGTGCGCGGCCGTGAGCAGCGTCAGGGCATCGCCGCCGAGCGTGACCAGGATGTGCGCCACGCGCTGAATGGGAACGCCCTGCCCCGTCCGCACTTCGATCCTTTCCAAGGCATGGAGGAGGCCGAGGAGAGCCCTGAGGCGCTCCTGTACGGATTCGAGCATCTCATTGGCGGAGGCGTTCCGGTGAACGTAGAGAATCGCTTGCTCGTATGGGTATTCGACATAGGACGGGACTGAACGCTCTTGCTTCGACATGTTGGCTCCGGAAAAGTAGTTGAAGTCAGGTGTCGCGTTCGGGCTTTGACCGAAGCGATGAGTCGAAGCTAGAGGGCCGGCAGCGGTCGCTCAATGGGGTGTTGGGCGTTCGGGATGCAGGCTACATCGTTGACAGAAGTTGCCTACGAATGTGTGGAACAGGTCTTTGTAAAAGTGTCGTCGGGGCGTGCTCGAACCGTTCTGCCAGCGCTCGATGAGCACGCCCGACCCGTCTGCCGGAACTCCGGCCGGCGGATGGCGAGAACGCGCTGCGCAAGCCTTGGCCGGACGCTCAGGTTCTCGCCCTGTCGAGCTTGCGCAGGAACACCGTCATTTCCTTTTCGGCCTGCTTGTCGCCATGCGTCGCGGCAGTTGCCAGGCCCTGCTCCCAGGCCTGCCGGGCGCCCGCGAGATCGCCGGCAGCCTGGCGCGCCTTGCCCAGCAGCTTCCAGCCGGCGGAATACTTCGGGTCCTGCTCTACGCAGCGCTGGAGGTGTTCCGCCGCGCGTTCGGCGTCGCCCGCGTCCAGGTAGCCCTTGCCCAGGCCGAAGCGCAGCAGCGCATTGTCCACGCCTTTGGCCAGCATCTTTTCCAGACCTTCGATCATCATCCTGCCCTCTTCCAACGATGTCGGCCATTGTGCCCGGCTCCGGCCAGGCTTTGCACGGAACAGAGGGATTCGGCCGTTGCGAAGGAGGCACGCGGCCCCTTGGTGTTCGTAGGCCGAAGCCCTATCGCCGTTCGCGATAGGGCGTGCCTCAGAAGAACGTCAGGCCGGCCTGGAACAGTCGCTCGACGTCGCGGATGTATTTCTTGTCGACCAGAAACAGCAGCACGTGGTCGCCGCTCTCGATGCGGGTGTCGCCATGGGCGATCAGCACTTCCTCGTCGCGCACCAGCGCGCCGATAGTGGTGCCCGGCGGCAGCTTGATCTCGTTGATCGAGCGACCGATCACCTTGCTCGACTTGGCGTCGCCATGGGCTACCACTTCGATCGCTTCGGCTGCGCCGCGGCGCAGCGAGTGTACGCTCTCGATGTCGCCGCGGCGAACGTGGGCCAGCAGGGTGCCGATGGTCGCCAGTTGCGGGCTGATGGCGATGTCGATCTCGCCGCCTTGCACCAGGTCGACATAGGCCGGGTTGTTGATCAGGGTCATCACCTTGCTCGCGCCGAGCCGCTTGGCCAGCAGCGAGGACATGATGTTGGCCTCGTCGTCGTTGGTCAGGGCGAGGAACACGTCGGTCTCGCCGATGTTTTCCTCCAGCAGCAGGTCGCGGTCGGAAGCGCTGCCGTTGAGCACGATGGTGCTGTCCAGGGTATCCGAGAGGTGCCGGCAGCGCAGCGGGCTGCGCTCGATGATCTTTACCTGGTAGCGGCTCTCGATGGCCTCGGCCAGGCGCTCGCCGACATTGCCGCCGCCGGCGATGATGATCCGCTTGTAGCTGTCGTCGAGCCTGCGCATCTCGCCCATTACCGCGCGGATATGGGCCTTGGCGGCGATGAAGAAGACTTCGTCGTCGGCCTCGATCACCGTGTCGCCCTGGGGAATGATCGGCCGGTTGCGGCGGTAGATCGCGGCGACGCGGGTATCTACGTTCGGCATGTGCTCGCGCAACTGGCGCAGCTCCTGCCCTACCAGAGGGCCGCCGTAGTAGGCCTTGATCCCGACCAACTGCGCCTTGCCCTCGGCGAAGTCGATGACTTGCAGCGCGCCGGGGTGTTCGATCAGGCGCTTGATGTAGTTGGTGACCACCTGCTCCGGGCTGATCAGCACGTCCACCGGGATCGCCTCGTTGTCGAACAGCCCGGTACGGGTCAGGTAGGCCGGCTCGCGGACGCGGGCGATCTTGGTCGGGGTGTTGAACAGGGTGTAGGCGACCTGGCAGGCGACCATGTTGGTCTCGTCGCTATTGGTCACCGCCACCAGCATGTCGGCGTCGTCGGCGCCGGCCTGGCGCAGCACCGTGGGGAACGAGGCCTTGCCTTGCACGGTGCGGATGTCGAGGCGGTCGCCGAGGTCGCGCAGGCGGTCGCCGTCGGTGTCGACCACGGTGATGTCGTTAGCTTCGCTGGCCAGGTGCTCGGCCAGTGTGCCGCCGACCTGGCCGGCACCGAGGATGATGATTTTCATGGCAGGAAACGGCTCGTCAGGTTTCGATCAACGGGCGGATATCTTGATCAGCTTGGCATAGTAGAAGCCATCGTGGCCCTCCACCTGCGGCAGCAACTGGCGGCCGTGGGGCTGTTTCATGCCCCAGGGACCGGGAAGGTCCAGTTCGCGGGCGCCGGGCGTGCGGGCGAGGAAGGCGGCGATGCTGTCGCTGTTTTCCGCCGGCATCACCGAACAGGTGGCGTAGAGCAGTACGCCACCGACTTCCAGGGTAGGCCACAGCGCGTCGAGCAATTCACCCTGCAGGTGCGCCAGGGCGGCGATGTCTTCCGGCTTGCGCGCCAGCTTGATGTCCGGGTGGCGGCGGATCACCCCGGTGGCCGAGCACGGCGCGTCGAGGAGGATGCGCTGGAACGGCTTGCCGTCCCACCACTCCCCGGTGGCCCTGGCGTCGGCGGCGACCAGGCTGGCTTGCAGGCCGAGCCGCTGGAGGTTTTCCCGGACCCTTACCAGGCGGCTCTCCTCGAGGTCGACGGCGACCACTTCGGCCAGTCCCGGCTGGGTTTCCAGCAGGTGGCAGGTCTTGCCGCCAGGCGCACAGCAGGCGTCGAGGACACGCTGGCCGGGCGCGCTTTCGAGCAGCTCGGCGGCCAGTTGCGCGGCTTCGTCCTGGACGCTGACGCGGCCCTCCGCGAAGCCCGGTAGTTCGCGTACGTCGCGCGGCGCGGCGAGCTGGATGCCGTCGCGGCTGTAGTCGCAGGCGCGGGCCTTGATCCCGGCTTCGGCGAGTTCGGCCAGGTAGGCATCGCGCTCGCCGTGGCGCCGATTGACCCGCAAGGTCATCGGCGGGTGTGCGTTGTTCGCCGCGCAGAGCGCGTCGAGTTGCTCCGGCCAGGCCTGCTTGAGCGCTTTCAGCAGCCAGCGCGGATGGCCCAGGCGCGCCGAGGGATCGCGGTCGACCTCGGCCAGCAGCGTCTCGCCTTCGCGCTGCGCGCGGCGCAGCACGGCGTTGAGCACGCCCTTGGCCCAGCCCTTCTTCAGCTTGTCGGCGCAGCCGACGGTCTCGCCGATCGCGGCGTGCGGCGGAATCCGCGTGTAGAGCAACTGGTAGAGGCCGATCAGCAGCAGGGCGTGGATATCGGTGTCGGTGGCCTTGAACGGCTTCTGCAACAGGCGCGCGGCCAGGGCCTGCAGGCGCGGTTGCCAGCGCGCCGCGCCGAAGGCCAGCTCCTGGGTCAGGCCGCGATCACGCGGGGCGACCTTGTCCAGTTGCGGCGGCAGCGCGCCAGACAGCGAGGCGCGTCCGGCGAGCACCGCGGCCAGCGCCTGGCAGGCGGCGAGACGCGGGTTCATTGGCCGAGCACCTGGCCGGCGGCGAATTGCTCGCGACGGCTGTTGTAGAGGTCGGCGAAGGCCAGTGGCTTGCCGCCCGGCACTTGCAGGCGGGTCAGGCGCAGGGCGCCTTCGCCGCAGGCGACCAGCAGGCCGTCGCGGCTGGCCTCGAGGATGGTTCCGGGCGCCCCGCTACCCTGCCCCAGGCTGGCGCCGAGGACTTTCAGCGGCGCATCGGCGAGGCTGGTGTGGCAGACCGGCCAGGGGGTGAAGGCGCGGACCTGGCGCTCCAGTTCGACGGCCGGACGGCTCCAGTCGAGGCGTGCCTCGTCCTTGTTCAGCTTGTGCGCGTAGGTGGCCAGGGCGTCGTCCTGGATCTCGCCATGCAGGGTGCCGGCGGCCAGGCCGGCGATGGCTTCGATCACCGCTTTCGGGCCGAGCGCGGCGAGCCGGTCGTGCAGGCTGCCGCCGGTGTCCGCGGCGGAAATCGGCGTGCTCACCTTGAGCAGCATCGGGCCGGTGTCGAGCCCTGCTTCCATCTGCATCACGGTGACGCCGCTCTCCGCGTCGCCGGCTTCCACCGCGCGCTGGATCGGCGCGGCGCCGCGCCAGCGCGGCAGCAGCGAGGCGTGGCTGTTGATGCAGCCCAGGCGCGGGATATCGAGTACCGCCTGGGGCAGGATCAGGCCATAGGCGACCACCACCATCAGGTCCGCGCGCAGGGCCGCCAGCTCCGCCTGGGCCTCGGCATTACGCAGGCTCTGCGGCTGCATGACCGGCAGGCCATGCTCCAGGGCCAGGTTCTTCACCGCGCTGGGCATCAGTTTCTGCCCGCGGCCGGCCGGCCGGTCAGGCTGGGTGTAGACGGCGACGATCCGATGTGGGGTGTCGAGCAGGGCCTTGAGATGCTCGGCGGCGAATTCCGGGGTTCCGGCGAAGACGATGCGCAATGCTTGGCTCATGCGGGGCTCGCTAAAAGAAAAAGGCTTGCCGGGGCAAGCCTTTGGGGGATGGGGTCACGCCTGCTGTCGATGCTGCTTTTCCAGCTTCTTGCGGATGCGGTCGCGCTTGAGGGTGGACAGGTAGTCGACGAACAGCTTGCCGTTGAGGTGGTCGCATTCGTGCTGGATGCATACCGCCAGCAGGCCTTCGGCGACTTCCTCGAAGGGGTTGCCATCGCGGTCGAGGGCCTTGATCCGGACCTTCTGCGGTCGGTCCACGTTCTCGTAGAAGCCGGGTACCGACAGGCAGCCTTCCTGGTACTGGTCCATATCCTCGGTCAGCGGTTCGAACTCGGGGTTGATGAATACCCTCGGCTCGGACTTGTCTTCGCTGAGGTCCATGACCACGATGCGCTTGTGCACGTTCACCTGGGTCGCGGCGAGGCCGATGCCCGGGGCTTCGTACATGGTTTCGAACATGTCGTCGATCAGCTGGCGCACCGCGTCGTCGACCACCTCCACCGGTTTGGCGATGGTCCGCAGGCGCGGATCGGGGAATTCGAGAATGTTCAGGATGGCCATATGCGTTTGTGATGCACTTGTGGAATCGATTGAAAATCCGCTGCTAAGATGGCGCGCAGCTTGAAAACGGCTTCAGACCGCGATTCTCGCGGGCTTCGGGCGTTTCGCGTATGTCGACATGATAAAGGGATTCACTGCATGAGGAAATCACTAGTCGCCCTTCTGCTCCTTGCCGCGAGCGGTCTGGCGCAGGCCCAGGTCGACCTCAGGGAAGGGCATCCGGACCGCTACACGGTGGTCAGGGGCGATACCCTGTGGGACATCTCGGGGAAATTCCTCCGCCAGCCATGGAAGTGGCCGGAACTCTGGCACGCCAACCCGCAGATCCAGAATCCCCACCTGATCTACCCCGGCGACACACTCAGCCTGGTCTACGTCGATGGCCAGCCGCGGCTGGTGCTGAACCGTGGCGAATCGCGCGGGACCATCAAGCTGTCGCCGAAGATCCGCAGCACGCCGATCGCCGAGGCCATCCCGACCATCCCGCTGGACAAGATCAACAGCTTCCTGCTGGCCAACCGCATCGTCGATGACGAGAAGACCTTCACCAGTGCGCCGTACATCGTCGCCGGCAACGCCGAGCGGATCGTCAGCGGCACCGGCGACCGCATCTATGCCCGCGGCAAGTTCGCCGACGGCCAGCCGGCCTATGGCATCTTCCGCCAGGGCAAGGTCTACATCGATCCGAAGACCAAGGAAGTCCTCGGCATCAACGCCGACGACATCGGCGGCGGCGAGGTGGTGGCCACCGAAGGCGACGTCGCGACCCTGGCGCTGACCCGCACCACCCAGGAAGTGCGCCTGGGCGACCGCCTGTTCCCCACCGAGGAGCGTGCGGTGAATTCCACCTTCATGCCCGGCGAGCCGAGCCGCGAGGTGAAGGGCGAAATCATCGACGTACCGCGCGGCGTGACCCAGATCGGCCAGTTCGACGTGGTCACCCTGAACCGTGGCCAGCGCGACGGGCTGGCCGAGGGCAACGTGCTGGCGATCTACAAGGTCGGCGAGACGGTGCGCGACCGCGTTACCGGTGAGTCGGTGAAGATTCCCGACGAACGCGCCGGCCTGCTGATGGTGTTCCGTACCTACAAGAAGCTGAGCTACGCCCTGGTTCTGATGGCCAGCAGGCCGCTCTCGGTAACCGACAGGGTGCAGAATCCCTGACTCGAAACCCCCGCCTCGGCGGGGGTTTCGCGTTTCTGGGGGAAGGAAATTTCATACGACGGTTTCCAGGATGGAAGCCGGACCCTTCCCCTCTTCCTGTCAGCGATGGACCTGCCTGCTATGGATGAGTCGCGATGAAGAACCATTCTCCAGCCGAACTGGAAGCACGGCTGCGCCTGCATGGCCTGCCCGAACTGGGACCCATGCGCTTCCTGCGCTTGATCGAGGCCTTCGGTTCGGCCTCTTCCGCGCTTGCCGCGCCAGCCGGCGCCTGGCGCACCCTGGGAGTGCCTGCCGAGGCCGCCGCCGCGCGGCGCAGCCCGGCGGTGCGGGAAGCGGCGGGTGAAGCCCTGCGCTGGCTGGAAGGTCCGCGCAGGCACCTGCTGATGTGGGACGACCCGGGATACCCGGCACTGCTCGCCGAAGTCGCCGATGCCCCGCCGCTGCTGTACGTCGAAGGCGCTCCGGAGACTCTGGAACGGCCGCAACTGGCGATGGTCGGCAGCCGCCGCGCCAGCCCCGCCGGGCTGGGCACCGCCCGGAGCTTTGCGCGCAGCCTGGCGCAGGGCGGCTTCGCCATCACCAGCGGGCTGGCCCTGGGCATCGATGGCGCCGCCCACGAGGGCGCGCTGGAGGCTGGCGGCGCGACCGTGGCAGTCCTCGGCACCGGCCTGCGCAGGCTCTATCCGCGGCGCCACGAGGCGCTGGCGCGGCGCATCGTCGAGGGTGGCGGCGCGCTGGTTTCGGAGCTGCCGCTGGACAGCCCGCCGCTGCCGGCAAACTTTCCCCGGCGCAACCGCATCATCAGCGGACTCTCGCTGGGTGTGCTGGTGGTCGAGGCAAGTCCCGCCAGCGGCTCGCTGATCACCGCGCGGCTGGCGGCGGAACAGGGGCGCGAGGTGTACGCCATTCCGGGTTCCATCCACCATCCCGGCGCACGTGGCTGCCACCAACTGATTCGCGATGGCGCGCTGCTGGTGGAAAGCGTCGGGCACGTGCTCGAAGCACTGCGCGGCTGGGCGCAGGCGGAGCCAGCGGAAGCGCCGGCGCAGCCCCTGCCCCACCCTTTGCTGGCGCTGCTGCGCGCCGCGCCCTACACCAGCGAAGGCCTGGCCGCCGCCAGCGGCATGACGCTGCCCGATGTGCTGGCGACGCTCTGCGAACTGGAACTCGACGGCCGGGTCGCCTGCGAGGCCGGCACCTGGGTGCATCGCTCCGGCTGAAACCGTACACTTCGCGCACCCTGTCCGCTGGAGTGAGTCGATGATCAGCAGCTTTCGTGCGCAATGCGCCGCCCGGGTCGTCCGCGAGGGCGGCGTGATCGCCTATCCCACCGAGGCGGTATGGGGGCTCGGCTGCGACCCGTGGAACGAGGATGCGGTGTATCGCCTGCTGGCGCTGAAGGCGCGGCCGGTGGAAAAGGGCCTGATCGTGGTGGCGGCGAATATCCACCAGCTCGACTTCCTTCTCGAAGACCTGCCGGACGTCTGGCTGGACCGCCTGGCCGGTACCTGGCCGGGGCCGAACACCTGGCTGGTGCCGCACCAGGAGCGCCTGCCGGAGTGGGTCACCGGCGTCCACGACAGCGTCGCCGTGCGGGTCACCGACCATCCCCTGGTACAGGAACTGTGCCATCTCACCGGTCCGCTGATCTCCACCTCGGCCAATCCGGCCGGGCGCCCGGCGGCGCGCACGCGGCTGCGGGTGGAGCAATACTTCCACGACGAGCTGGACGCTATCCTCGGCGGCGCCCTTGGCGGGCGCCGCAACCCCAGCCTGATCCGCGACCTGGTGACCGGACAGGTCATCCGCCCGGCCTGAGTACGCGCTTCAGGGCAACAGTACGGTCGAGCCGGTGGTTCGCCGTGCGGCCAGTTCGGTATGCGCCCTGGCTGCTTCGGCCAGGGCGAAGCGCTGGTTGATCTCGATGCGGATGTCGCCGCGCTCGATCAGGCCGAACAGCTCGTCGGCCATCGCCTGGAGTTTTTCCGGGGTATCGGCGTAGCTGCCCAGGGTCGGCCGGGTCACGTACAGCGAACCCTTCTGCGAGAGGATGCCCAGGTTGACCCCGGTCACCGGCCCCGAGGCGTTGCCGAAGCTGACCAGCAAGCCGCGCGGCGCCACGCAGTCCAGCGAG
Source organism: Pseudomonas sp. 203-8 (assembly GCF_020708595.1). Lineage (NCBI taxonomy): Bacteria > Pseudomonadati > Pseudomonadota > Gammaproteobacteria > Pseudomonadales > Pseudomonadaceae > Pseudomonas > Pseudomonas sp. 203-8. The sequence goes on from NZ_JAJFDF010000006.1 coordinate 196,054, forward strand.
GTTTCCCAGGTATCCTTGCCCACCGAGTCGTAGACCACCGGGCACTTCTTCCCGTCGGTCAGTTCGAGCACCCGCCGCGCCACGTTCTCATGGCTATAGTCGATGGTCTCCCAGGCACCGTGCTGCCTGGCCAGGCGCGCCTTTTCCGGCGAGCTGACGGTGCCGATCAGCTGCACTCCAAGGGCCTTGGCCCATTGGCAGGCGAACAGGCCCACGCCGCCCGCGGCGGCATGGAAGAGAATGGTTTCGCCGCCCCGCAGTTCGTAGGTCTGGCGCAGCAGGTATTGGGTGGTGAGCCCCTTGAGCATCACCGCGGCGGCCTGTTCGAAGTCGATGCCGTCGGGCAGGTGGACCAGCTTCTCCTCCGCCAGCACATGCAGTTCGCTGTAGGCGCCCAGCGGGCCGGTGGCGTAGGCGACGCGGTCGCCGACCTTGAAACGGGTCACTTCGCTGCCCACCGCCTCGACCTCGCCGGCACCTTCGCTACCCAGTCCCGAGGGTAAGCCGGGGGCCGGATAGAGGCCGCTGCGGTAGTAGGTGTCGATGAAGTTCAGGCCAATGGCGCGATTGCGCACGCGGACTTCCCGGGGGCCCGGCTCGGCGGGTTGGTAGTCGCGGTATTCGAGGACTTCGGGGCCGCCGTAGGCAGCGAACTGGATGCGCTTGGCCATGCTGGAACTCCTGCTTCGTCAGGGTTTCGGACGGTCGCGCCGGGTGGGCGACCCTGGGTAAAGGCCTTCATCCAAGCCTTCCCCTTGACGGCCGTCAAGCGCCGGCTACCCATCCAGGGTGGTATGCTTGCGCCCTCGTTTCGTCGCCAGCCCGCGCCCCGCGCGGCCTCCCCGCTCCAAGGTGAACTCCGTGACCGACCGTATCGCCGCTGTCAAAACCTACCTGCTCGACCTGCAAGACCGCATCTGCGCCGCCCTCGAGGCGGAGGACGGCAAGGCCCGCTTCGCCGAGGACGCCTGGGAGCGTCCGGCCGGTGGCGGCGGACGGACGCGGGTAATCGGCGACGGCGCATTGATCGAGAAGGGCGGGGTGAATTTTTCCCACGTCTTCGGCGATAGCCTGCCGCCCTCGGCCAGCGCCCATCGGCCGGAACTGGCCGGGCGCGGTTTCCAGGCGCTCGGCGTGTCGCTGGTGATCCATCCGGAAAACCCCCACGTGCCGACGTCCCATGCCAACGTGCGTTTCTTCTGCGCCGAGAAGGAAGGCGAGGAGCCGGTCTGGTGGTTCGGCGGCGGCTTCGATCTGACCCCCTACTACGCCCACGAGGAAGACTGCGTGCATTGGCACCGGGTCGCTCGCGACGCCTGCGCGCCGTTCGGCGCGGACGTCTACCCGCGCTACAAGGAATGGTGCGACCGCTACTTCCACCTCAAGCACCGCAACGAGCCGCGCGGCATCGGCGGCCTGTTCTTCGACGACCTCAACCAGTGGGACTTCGACACCTGCTTCGCCTTCATCCGCGCCATCGGCGATGCCTATATCGACGCCTACCTGCCGATCGTCCAGCGCCGCAAGCACACGCCGTTCGATGAACGGCAGCGAGAGTTCCAGGCCTATCGTCGCGGTCGCTATGTGGAGTTCAACCTGGTCTTCGATCGTGGCACCCTGTTCGGCCTGCAGTCCGGCGGCCGTACCGAATCGATCCTGATGTCGTTGCCGCCGCAGGTGCGCTGGGGCTATGACTGGAAACCCGAGCCGGGCAGCGAGGAAGCGCGCCTGACCGAGTATTTCCTCGCCGACCGCGATTGGCTCGCCGGCCAGCCCTGACCCGCCCGCAGGGGACGAGTCCGCTCGTCCCGTCCCACTCCGGCAAAGGAACGACCCATGGACCGCTATTGCGTATTCGGCAACCCCATCGGCCACAGCAAGTCGCCGCTGATCCACCGCCTGTTCGCCGAGCAGACCGGCGAGGCGCTGGTCTATGACGCGCAACTGGCGCCGCTGGACGATTTCCCCGGGTTCGCCCGGCGCTTCTTCGAGCAGGGCAAGGGCGCCAATGTCACCGTGCCGTTCAAGGAAGAGGCCTATCGTCTGGTGGACGAGTTGAGCGAGCGGGCCACCCGGGCCGGGGCGGTGAACACCCTGATCCGCCTCGCCGACGGTCGCCTGCGCGGCGACAACACCGACGGCGCCGGCCTGCTGCGGGACCTGACGGCGAACGCCGGGGTCGAGCTGCGCGGCAAGCGGGTTCTCCTGCTCGGCGCCGGCGGTGCGGTGCGTGGGGTGCTCGAACCCTTCCTCGGCGAGTGCCCGGCGGAGTTGCTGATCGCCAACCGCACGGCGCGGAAGGCCGTGGACCTGGCCGAGCGGTTCGCCGACCTCGGCGCGGTGCACGGCTGCGGTTTCGCCGAGGTCGAAGGGCCTTTCGACCTGATCGTCAACGGCACCTCGGCCAGTCTTGCCGGCGACGTGCCGCCGCTGGCGCAGAGCGTGATCGAGCCCGGCCGTACCGTCTGCTACGACATGATGTATGCCAAGGAACCGACTGCCTTCAACCGCTGGGCCGCCGAACGCGGTGCGGCGCGTACCCTGGATGGCCTGGGCATGCTGGTGGAGCAGGCCGCCGAGGCATTCTTCCTCTGGCGCGGCGTGCGTCCTGCCTCGGCGCCAGTGTTGGAGACGCTGCGCCGACAGTTGGCAACTGTCTGAGTTGTCAGGCGGCATTTGAGACGTACGTCTCAAATTGGCTTCCATCTGACATGTAGGAATCACAAAACCGGGTTAAGACTTCAGGCTTCACTCACTCTCGAGCGCTGCCGATGAAAACCTTCGCCCGCCTGGCCGCCGGTCTCTGCATCTGCGCCATCGCCAGCCAGGCCAACGCCTGGTCGCAACCGACCCACAAGAACATCGTCAAGGATGCCCTGGCCTTCATGAACTCCTCCTACGCCACCGAGGAGATGCGCCAGGCCTACCGGTTCTACGTGAGCGCCGCCGGCAGCGAGGCGCAGGCCGGGGAGATCCTCGGCCAGGCGGCCTTCGACGTGGACGACTTCAAGGACACCCGTCTCGGTGGCTGGTGGGTCGGCTACGAACACGCGCCGCTGTGGGGCGCGGCTTCGGGCATCGTCAACTACACCTCGTACTGGCACTTCCTCAACCTGGCCCGGGACGGCGACTCCCATGGCAACCCCCACGGCGGCTACGACTACCGCTACCACAAGGTCGACGGCGGCATCGCCGACGTCGACTGGTACGCCATGGTCTACCTCTACAACCGCGAGCTGAAGCGCGAGGACTTCGACACCACCGAGGCGCACTACCGCCAGGGCACCCGCTCGGACTGGCAGGAGCACTACGGCGACTTCCAGACCGCCGCCTTCCAGCCGATCGATAACCTCGCCACCTACTGGTTCGAGCAGTTCCGCGCCGCGCCTTCGCTGCAGACCATCGGCTATGCCCTGCATGCCACCGGCGACGTGGCCCAGCCGCACCATGTGTGGATCACCTCGGCCAACGGCCATTCCAGCTGGGAAGGCTGGGTCGACGACCACTACGCCAGCGAGAAGCTCAACGACCCGGCGGCGGTGGCCAACCTGGTGGGGCGCTACGACCCGAGCAAGAGCATCCGCGACCTGCTCACCCAGACCGGCCAGGTCGCCTACGCGCGCCCCGAGCCGCTCTACGACACCAGCTACGAGACGCGCCTGCGGGTGGCGAAGGAGCTGATTCCCGAGTCCATCGCCCTGACCGTCACCGTACTGACCAAGGGCGCCAACAGCTTCGATGCACCGACTGCTCTCTGATCGCGCCCGGGGCTGGCGTCGCGCACTGTGCGGGATCGTCCTCGGGCTGCTGGCGTGGAGCGCCCATGGCGTCCCCGCCAAGGCGCCGCAGGATCTGCGGATCGACGGCGAGGTGCTGCCGGGGAGAAGCATCGACTTGCTCGAGCAGGCCCTGTCGCGGGTCAAGTTCAACACCGACCCGCAGCAGTTGCGCCGTGGCCTGGTGGAAAACCGCCTGCTGGCGCGCGCGGTGGAAGACCAGCTCACCGCGCAGAGCCGCGCCGATCTCGACGCCAGCGTGGAGATCGAGGCCGGCAACCTGCTCGAACAGGTATACGGCAGGCGCTACCGCGAGGACCTCGGGCCATACCTGCGCCAGCCCCGGGCCCTGAGCGCGGAGCGTTTGCGCGAGGTGCTGGCGCCGAGGAGCCGCGGCCTGGTGGAAAACAGCCTGCTGCTGGACGAGACGCAGCGCCGCGAGGCGGCCGGGGTCGAGCTGATCGGCTGGCAGTTTCCCGGCCAGCCGGCACAGGTCCTCGACCTGCTATCGCTGTACGAAGGCGACAACGTCCAGGGCCAGGTGGAATTGCAACAGGGCAACCTCGCTTACCTGGCGCGCCAGGTCCAGACCCGCATCCGCCGCGACTACCTCTGGTACCGCCTGGCCCGGGACGGCTTCGGCCCGGCAGAGCGGCAGGGCGTGAGGACCCTGGTGCGGGACAAGCTGGTGCGCCATCGCTATCTGCACCAGATCGGCCTCTACAGTGATTTCCACCATGAGTCCGATGCGCTGCGGGAACTCGCCGGCAAGGTCAGCGACAAGGACGCCGAGGCCTACTATCGGCGCAACCTGGAGCGTTACCGCAACGTCGCGCAGGTGCAGGCGGCGCATATCCGCCTGGCCGACCAGGCGAGCGCGGACAAGGTCTACGCCGAGTTGCGCGGCGGCCTGGCCTTCGACGAGGCGGTACGCCGCTATTCCCTGGCCGACGACAGGGACCGCGACCCGCCCGGCGACCTAGGCCTGATACGGCCCCAGGACGGCCGGCTCGACCTGCTGCGCAAGACTGCGCTGATCCAGAAGGCCGATACGGTTTCCCAGCCGATGCGCATCGACGGCGCGTTCGAGATCGTCCGGGTGCGTAGCCGCAAGGATCGCCAGTTGCCCCTCGACGACCGCAGCGTGCGCTTCGAGGTGAACCAGGCGGTGGCGCGCGAGCAACTGGCAGCGCAGTTCGAGACGCGCCTGCGCAACCTGCTGGCCGGCGCCAGGGTGGAAGGCCTGTGAAGCGCTGGCTCGGCGTTGCCCTCGGCTGCAGCGGGCTGGCGATCGCCCTGACCTGCGCCGGCGTGTTGCTGGCGCCTGCCGATATGGCCGCTTCCTCGTCTTCTCCGTCGCCAGCCAGGACGGTTGCGGCACTGCCCGCGGTCGACGACCGTCCGCCGCCGCCGGCGCCGGTGCGATCGCAAGCGGCAGCACCTGCGTACGAGGCGGAGCCGCCGGCGGCGGAACTGGATCGCGAGCAGGCGATCCAGTTCATGCAGATGCTGCGCGACGAGGGCGACCCGCGCAGCCCGCCGCTCGGCGGCCTGCAACCACGCCAGGGCGCGACGGCGCAGGAGCTGGCCGATCCGAAGCAGTACCAGGCCTTCGAGGAACGACAGACCCGCGAACTGGTACAGGCCTACACCAGCGGCGTACAGCAGATACCGGAAATCCGCGCGCGGATCGAGGCGGCCGAACAGGGTGGCGAGCGCAGCGCCGAGGAAATCGACGAGGCTCGCGCCGCCCTTGGACAGTTGGAGATGATGCGCGACAAGCTGCAGCGGGAATCGCCGCAACTGCTGCCCGGCGACAGCGCACCGACATCGCCGGCGGCGCCCTGAGCGTCAGCCTTCGTAGTGCAGGCGGCAGCCTTCGTCGGCCTGCCGGCCCAGCGCTTCGCGGACCTGCGGGCGGGCGTGGCGCAATACCAGGCGGCGGCCCTCGGCGTGCAGGCGGCGGGCTTCCTGCTGCAACAGCACTGCGCCGGCGAAGTCGATGAAGTTCACCTGGCGGGCGTCCAGCACCAGCCGTGGCCTGTCGCATTGGCGCATGAGGCGTTGCAGGTAGTCGCAGGCGCCGAAGAAGATCGAGCCTTCGATGCGCAGCACTTCTTCCTCGTCGTTGTGCTGGCGCAGTACGCGTGGTGTCGAGGTGCGCCGCAGGTAGAAGACCAGCGACGCCAGCACTCCCGCGTAGATGGCGTTCTGCAGCGGCAACAGCAGCGTGGCCAGGGCGGTTAGGCCGGCCACCAGGCATTCGGCGCGGCCGCTGCGGTAGAGCGCGCGGAGCGCTGGGCGGTCGATCAGGCCCCAGGCGATCAGCAGGATGCCTGCGGCCATCGCCGGCAACGGCACATGCTCGATCAGGCGCGCACCGAGCACGGCCAGCAGTGCCACCCAGAGCGCCGAAAACGCACCCGCCAGCGGGGAGCGCGCACCGGCTTCCAGATTCAGCCCGGAGCGGGTGAAGGAGCCCGCCGACAGGCTCGCCGACAGCCAAGGCCCGAGCAGGTTCGACAGGCCCTGGGCGCGGACCTCCTGGTTGGCATCGAACGCGTCTCCCTGGCGCGCGGCCAGGGCGCGGGCGATCGATAGGCTGGTGACCAGCCCGAGCATGCCGCAGGCCACCGCCGCAGGTAGCAGGTCGAGGATCGATCGGGAATCGAAGACCAGCGGACTCCAGCCCGGCAGTGCGCTCGATAAGGCCTGCACATGGGCTACCGAGGCGAAGGTCCCGGGTAGCGCCCAGACCAGCGTGGCACCGCCCAGCAAGCCAAGCAGCAGGGCCGGCCAGCGCGGTCGCAGGCGCCTGACCAGCAGGCTGAGCGCGAAGCTGAAGCCGCCCACCAGCAGCGATGGGCCATCGAACTCGGCGAACCGCGCCAGCAGCCGCCAGCCGTTTCCCGGCGCTGCGCCCTCCCCGCTCGCGGCCAGGCCGAGAAGATAGGGCAGTTGGCCGAGGACGATCAGCAGCGCCGCGCCAAGGGTGAAGCCGAGCATCACCGAATGCGAGACGAAATTGACCAGCGACCCGACGCGCAGGACGCCGAGCAGCCACTGGAAGGCGCCGGCGAGAAAGGTCAGCAGCAGCACGGCCTGGACGTATTGCGGGCTGCCCAGCGGCGCCAGCGGGGCCACCGAACTGAACAGCAGCACCGAGATCGCCGCGGTGGGACCGCTCACCAGGTAGCGCGACGAGCCCCACAGGCAGGCGATCGCCACTGGCAGCATCGCCGCGTACAGGCCGTACTCCGCTGGCAGGCCGGCGATCAGCGCATAGGCCATCGATTGCGGCAGTGCCAGGATTGCGCCATTCAGGCCGACCCAGGCCTCGCGCCCGAGCATGCCCCGGTGCAGCCCCGGTAGCCAGGCGAGGAACGGCAGCAGGCGCGTCCACATGGCGCTATGGCTGGCCGCGAACCGCGGCCAGGGCGTCGCCGCCGTCGCGGCTGGTCACCCCTTGCAGCCAGGCCTCGAGCACCTGCGGGTTGGCCTTGAGCCAGGCGCGGGTCGCCGAGGCCGGAGTCGCCGTGCCTTCCAGCGCGTCGCTCATCAGGCGGTTCTCCATATCCAGGTCGAAGCGCAGGTTGGCCAGCAGCCGCGCCGGGTTCGGGCACTGCGCGGCGTAGCCCTTGCGTGCCAGGGTGTAGACCTGGCCGCGGTCGCCGAAGTACTGCTCGCCGCCTTCCAGGTAGCGCAGGTCATGGCGGATGTTCATCGGGTGCGGCGTCCAGCCGAGGAACACCAGCCAGCGCTGGCGCTTCTCGGCCCGGCCGAGTTCGGCGAGCATCGCCTGCTCGCTGGACTCCACCAGCTTCCAGTCGCCGAGGCCGAACTGGTTGGCGTCGATCATCTTCTGGATCGACTGATTGGCCGGCGCGCCGGAGCCGATCCCGTACAGCTTGCGGTTGAAGCGTTGCCCTTGCGCGGCGAGGTCCTCGAAGCGGTGTACGCCGGCGTCCCAGACGTAGCGCGGCACCGCCAGGGTGAAGCGGGTGCCGTCGAGGTTGCGACCGAGGCGTTCGACCTGGCCGCTGGCGACGAACTTGTCGTGATAGTCCTGGTGCGCGGGCATCCAGCCGCCGAGGAAGGCGTCCACCTGGCCGTCGCGCAGGCCGCCATAGATGATCGGCACCGACAGGGTATCGATCTTCACCTGGTAGCCGAGGCTTTCCAGGAGAAACGCGGCGGTGGCGTTGGTCACCGCGATATCGCTCCAGCCTGGATCGGCCAGCCTGACGCGGGTACAGGCGGGGTCTTCGGCGTATAGCGAGGCGCTGCCCAGGAACAGGGTTGCGGCCAGCAGGCAGGTGGGAAGCCGGTTCATGGAGGTGCCCTCGTGCTCAGGGTTGCGGGAAGCGCGCGCGGCGCTCGAGATCGTCCAGGTCGATATGGTTGCGCATGTACTGCTGGCTGGCATCGACCCACGGCTGGTGGTCCCAGCTGGCCAGCCGTCCTCGCGCCAGCGCGGCGGCCACCAGGCGTCGGCGGCGCTGGCTGTCGAGTACGGCGCGGGTGATCGCGGGGATGTCCCAGCGTCGCCGGGCCTCGTCGAGGAACGCCTCGAACGTTCCGCGGTGGGCCGGACTGGCGGCGAGGTTCTCGCGTTCCTGCGGATCGTTGCGCAGGTCGTAGAGCAGGCAGGGGTCCTGCTCGGAGTAGATGAACTTGTAGTCGCCGCGGCGGATCATCATCAGCGGGCTGAGGGTGCCCTCGGCGGTGTATTCGCCGATCACCTCGTCATGCCCGCTGCCGTCGCGCAGGTGCGGCAGCAGCGAGCGGCCTTCCAGCGGCAGGCGTGGATCGACCTGGCCGCCGGCCAGCTCCACCAGGGTCGGCAGCAGGTCCACGGTGGATACCGAAGCGCCGATGCGGCGCGGCGCGAAGCGCGCCGGCGCATGGACCAGCAGCGGCACGCGCGCGGCCATCTCGAACCAGTGCATCTTGTACCAGAGGCCGCGCTCGCCGAGCATGTCGCCATGGTCTCCGGAGAACACCACGATGGTGTCGTCGGCCAGCCCGCATTTCTCCAGGGTCGCCAGCAGCGCACCGATCTGCGCGTCGACGTAGCTGCAGGCGCCGAAGTAGGCACGCCGGGCGGCGCGGATGCGCTCCTCGGGCAACGGCTTGTCCCACAGGTCGATGACCTTCAGCAGGCGTTGCGAATGAGGGTCCTGCTCCTCCTGGGCGAAGCGCTGGCGCGGCAGCGGGATGTCCTCGTCGCGGTAGAGATTCCAGTAGCTCGCCGGGATGCTGTAGGGGTCGTGCGGATGGGTCATCGACACGGTCAGGCAGAATGGCTGGCCGGCGTGCTGGCGAACATGGTCGTAGAGGTACTGGCGGGCCTTGAACACCACCTCCTCGTCGAAGTCCAGCTGGTTGGTGCGCACGCAGGGACCGGCCTGCAAAACCGAGGACATGTTGTGGTACCAGCTCGGGCGCACCTCCGGCTCGTCCCAGTTCACCGCCCAGCCATAGTCCGCCGGATAGATGTCGCTGGTCAGGCGTTCCTCGTAGCCGTGCAACTGGTCGGGACCGCAGAAGTGCATCTTGCCCGACAGCGCCGTGCGATAGCCGAGGTTACGCAGGTAGTGGGCGTAGGTGGGGGTATCGGCGGCGAAGTCGGCAGCGTTGTCCCAGGCGCCGATGCGGGTAGGCAAGCGACCGCTGACCAGGGTGAAGCGCGACGGCGCGCAGAGCGGGCTGTTGCAGTATGCCGAGTCGAACACCACGGCCCGTTCGGCGAGGCGCGAGAGGTGAGGCATGCGCAGCGCCGAGCGCGGATCGTGAAGCGGCAGCAGCGGCGCGGCCATCTGGTCGGCCATGATGAACAGGATGTTCGGCGAGGTCTTCATCGGGCGGCTTATCCCATGCGATTGGGTTATGCGATAGTGCTGCGTCGATCATCAGTGCATCGAAATCCCTGGTAAACCGCATGGGGCTGGATGCGTTGGATAAGCCGGGCTTATGTGAGAACACCTCATGCCGCCATCCCTCGACCTGCTCCGGGTATTCGAGTCCGCCGCCCGCCAACTCAGCTTCACCGCTGCCGCCGAGGAACTGGGGACCACCCAGCCTGCGGTCAGCCAGCAGATCAAACGCCTGGAGAAAGAGCTGGCGACCCCTCTGTTCCAGCGCGTTCATCGAGGCATCGTGCTCACCGACGCCGGCCAGCTTCTGCTCCGCCACGTGGCCGCCGGCCTCGAGACGATCGATGCCGGCATCGCCGCGCTGGGCGCGCGCCAGCGCCACGAGGTGCTCCAGGTGGCCACCGACTACGCCTTCGCTGCCTACTGGCTGATGCCGCGCCTTCCGCGCTTCCATCAGGCCCATCCGCACCTGGACGTGAGCCTGGTGACCAGCGAGCGCGGCCTGGCCGGCCAGCGCGGCGATATCGACGTGGCGATCCTGTTCGGCGACGGTCGTTCCAAGCACGGCGAAGCGCACCGGCTGTTTCGCGAGGAGGTGTTCCCGGTCTGTAGCCCGCGGCTGGTCGAGGGATTGCAGTTGCCGCTGGCCAAGGCGCACCTGGCGCGCCTGCCGATGCTGCATCTGAAGCCGGCGCAGCACGCCCGCTGGTTCGACTGGCCGGCGTTGTTCGAAGCGTTGGCCATCGATCGGCAGCCGATTCCGGCGGTGCTCAGCTTCGACAACTACACCTTGCTGATCCAGGCGGCCATCGCCGGCCAGGGCGTGGCCATCGGCTGGCGCCACCTGGTCGACGGCCTGCTCGAACAGGGGCTGCTTTGCCGGCCCATTGGCGAAAGCTGCCTGTCGCGATACGGGTACTATGCGGTATTGCCGGAGCGCAAGCGGCGCCAGCGGCTGGTCGACGGTTTCGTCGACTGGCTGCAGGCCGAGTTGCAGGCCGGCGGCGCTTGAAGAGGTGACGATGAACGAGTATTCCACCCCCCGCATCCAGGGCTTCCATGCTCACGTCTATTTCGATGCGCAGAGCATCGAGCGAGCCCGCGCCCTTTGCGAAGAGGCGGCGCGGCGCTTTCCGCTGAAGATGGGGCGGGTCCATGAGCGGCCGGTAGGGCCGCATCCGGACTGGAGCTGCCAGCTGGCGTTCGCTCCCGAGGTGTTCGGCGAGCTGGTGCCCTGGCTGGCCATCCATCGGCAGGACCTGGTGGTGTTCATCCACCCGGTCACCGGCAACGATCTGCTCGACCATCGCGACCGAGCCATCTGGATGGGAGCCATTCGCCCGCTGGACCTGTCGATCCTGGACGAAGGCCCGCAACGCTATGACTTCGCCGTGCCTTGAGGCGCGGTCATCGTCATCCAGTCGTGCAGTTCGCATTGCAGCTCGCCCAGTGCCGTCACCAGGTCGTCGACGGCATCGGCGAGCTTGCGCACGGAGCTTTCGCCGCAGGCGATCTCCAGTTGGTGGCAGGCGCGTTCCACGGCGTGGGCGTGGATCAGCGAGGCCATGCCCGCCAGGCGGTGCGCCAGCTCGTTGAGTTCCTGGGTCTGCTCGCGCTCCTGGGCGCGCCGCAGCTTGCGGGTGTCTTCGTTGTTGCTGGTCATCAGCTGCGCGACGAGCAGGCGGCTGATCTCCGGTTGGTTGGCGCGGTCGCCCAGGGCGGCGGTCAGGTCGAACGTTCGCATGGGATCCTCAGATCAGCTCGTGGCGGCGGGCGAAATCGATCAGGCCGGCCAGGGAATGGGCGTTGAGTTTCAGCATGATGCGTGACTTGTAGGTGCTCACGGTTTTCTCGCTGAGGAACAGCTGCTGGGCGATGGCCTTGTTGGTGTTGCCGTTGGCCAGGTACTGCAGCACGGTCATCTCGCGGTCGGAAAGGCTTTCCAGCATGCGGGCCTCGTTGTCGCGGCTCTGCTGGTTGATGCTGCGCAACGCCCCGGTGGGGAAGTGGATGTAGCCGGCCAGCACGGCCTTGGCGGCGAGCAGCAGCTCGGAGAGGTTTTCCCTTTTGCTGACGAAGCCCATGGCGCCGGCCTGCAGGCAGCGCGGGGCGAACTGCGCCGGATTCTGCCGGGTCAGGACCAGGACCTTGGTGTCCAGCTTCAGGGACTTCAGGCGGGCTATCACTTCGAGACCGTCGATCTTGGGGATGCCGATGTCCAGGATGGCCAGGTCGGGAGACTTCTTGCGGGCTACCTGCAGGGCTTCGGCACCGTTGTCGGCCTCGCCGACGATGGTGAAACCGTCGCGCTCGAACAGCAAGCGCACGGCCAGGCGGATAGCGGGATGATCATCGACGATCAGCACCTTACTCATGCGAACCTTCTTTGAATGCGTTGGCTATTTGGGTGAGGCGCTATTCAAGGCTTCGGCAGAGTCGGCGGACAATAAGACGTTTCTGAAAGTGACCGTGAATTTTTCCTCACGGTTCTGGCAGCGTGCAACGCAAGGCCAGGCGCAGCGGGTTGCCTGCGCCTGGCGAATGCCGCTGTCAGGGTCTGTCAGCGTGCGTTGCGCACGCCTTCGGCCAGCTCGCCGCACAGGGCGAGGACATCCTTGACCGCCTGGGCATTGTCGCGGGCCTTGGCGATCCGGTCGATCAGCGCCGAGCCGACCACCACGCCGTCGGCCAACCGCGCGACCGCGGCGGCGTGTTCGGCGCTGCGGATGCCGAAGCCGATACCGATCGGCAGGTCGGTATGCCGGCGCAGGCGCGCCACTGCTTCCTCGACGTGCTCCAGGGTCGCCGCGTTGGCGCCGGTGACGCCGGCCACCGACACGTAGTAGACGAACCCGGAACTGCCTTCGAGCACCGTCGGCAGGCGCTGGTCGCCGGTGGTCGGGGTGGTCAGGCGGATGAAGTCGAGGCCGGCGGCCTGGGCCGGGTCGCAGAGGTCTTCGTTGTGCTCCGGCGGCAGGTCGACCACGATCAGGCCGTCCACCCCCACCTCCTTCGCCTCGGCAATGAAGCGTTCGACGCCGTAGTGGTGGATCGGGTTGAAGTAGCCCATCAGCACCAGGGGCGTCTCACTGTCGCCGCTGCGGAATTCGCGGACCATCTGCAACGTCCTGGCCAGGGTCTGGCCGCCTTCGAGGGCGCGGATGTTGGCCAACTGGATGGCCGGGCCGTCCGCCATCGGATCGGTGAACGGCATGCCCAGTTCGATCACGTCGGCTCCGGCCGCCGGCAGGCCTTTGAGGATTTCCAGGGAAGACGCGTAGTCCGGGTCGCCGGCGGTGACGAAGGTCACCAGGGCGGCGCGGTTTTCCTGCTTGAGCTGGGCGAAGCGGGTCTGCAGGCGGCTCATGCTTTCGACTCCTGTTGCATGTGGTGCATGACGGTCTGCATGTCCTTGTCGCCGCGACCGGACAGGTTCACCACCATGATGTGCTCCTTGGGCAGGCTGGGCGCACGCTTGAAGACCTCGGCCAGGGCATGGGAGCTTTCCAGCGCCGGGATGATGCCTTCGAGGCGGCAGCAGGTGTGGAAGGCCTCCAGGGCTTCGTCGTCGGTGATCGAGGTGTACTCGACGCGGCCGGTGTCGTGCAGCCAGGCGTGTTCCGGGCCGATGCCGGGATAGTCGAGGCCGGCGGAGATGGAGTGTGCGTCGATGATCTGGCCATCCGCGTCCTGCAGCAGGAAGGTGCGGTTGCCGTGCAGCACGCCGGGAACCCCGCCGTTCAGGCTGGCCGCGTGCTTGCCGGTGTCGATGCCGTGGCCGGCGGCTTCCACGCCGACGATCTGCACCCCGGCGTCGTCGAGGAACGGGTGGAACAGGCCCATGGCGTTGGAGCCGCCGCCGATGCAGGCGACCAGCGAATCGGGCAGGCGCCCTTCCTTCTCGGCCAGTTGCTCGCGGGTTTCCTTGCCGATCACCGCCTGGAAGTCACGGACCATCGCCGGGTACGGATGCGGGCCGGCGACCGTGCCGATCAGGTAGAAGGTACTGTCGACGTTGGTCACCCAATCGCGCAGCGCCTCGTTCATGGCGTCCTTCAGGGTACCGGTGCCGGCGGTCACCGGGATCACCTCGGCGCCCAGCAGCTTCATGCGGAAGACGTTGGCCTGCTGCCGGTCGATGTCGGTGGTGCCCATGTAGATCACGCACTGCAGGCCGAAGCGCGCGGCGACGGTGGCGGTGGCCACGCCGTGCATGCCGGCGCCGGTCTCGGCGATGATGCGTTTCTTGCCCATGCGCCGGGCCAGGAGGATCTGGCCGATGCAGTTGTTGATCTTGTGCGCGCCGGTATGGTTCAGCTCCTCGCGCTTGAGGTAGATCTTCGCCCCGCCGCAGTGCTCGGTCAGGCGCTCGGCGAAGTACAGCGGGCTCGGCCGGCCGACGTAGTCGCGCTGGAAGTAGGCCAGTTCCTCCTGGAACGCCGGGTCGTCCTTGGCCTTCTCGTACTCGCGGGCGAGGTCGAGGATCAGCGGCATCAGGGTCTCGGCGACGTACTGGCCGCCGAAGCGGCCGAACAGGCCCTTGGCGTCGGGGCCGTTGCGATAGGAAGTCATGGAGGGCTCCAGGAAATGACGTATGGGCAGAATCTAATCCCCCCGCCGGGTAAAAGAAACCGATAAGATTGCGCAAACCTGTCAGAAAAACTCACGAATAGCCATGAGCCGCGACCTGCCCTCCCTGAATGCCCTGCGCGCTTTCGAAGCCGCTGCCCGGTTGCACAGCATCAGCCTGGCGGCCGAGGAACTGCACGTTACCCATGGCGCCGTGAGCCGGCAGGTGCGGTTGCTCGAGGACGATCTAGGGGTGGCCCTGTTCGGCAAGGATGGGCGCGGCGTAAAACTCACCGATTCCGGCGTTCGCCTGCGTGACGCCTGCGGCGATGCGTTCGAGCGACTGCGTGGCGTCTGTGCCGAGCTGCGCCGGCAGACCGCCGAGGCCCCGTTCGTCCTCGGCGTACCCGGCAGCCTGCTGGCGCGCTGGTTCATCCCGCGGCTGGACCGGCTCAACCGTGCCCTCCCCGACCTGCGCCTGCAACTGTCCACCAGCGAGGGCGAGTTCGATCCGCGTCGTCCCGGCCTGGACGCCATGCTCTGGTTCGCCGAGCCGCCCTGGCCGGCGGACATGCAGGTCTTCGAACTGGCGCCCGAGCGCATGGGCCCGGTGGTCAGCCCGCGCCTGGCGCAGGAAACCGGCCTGGCCCAGGCGCCCGCCGCGCGGCTGTTGCAGGAGCCGCTGCTGCATACCGCCTCGCGACCCCAGGCCTGGCCGGCCTGGGCCGCGAGCCAGGGGCTGGCGGCGGAGGCGCTGCGCTATGGCCAGGGGTTCGAGCATCTCTACTACCTGCTGGAAGCGGCGGTGGCGGGCCTCGGCGTGGCCATCGCCCCGGAGGCGCTGGTCCGCGACGATCTCGCCGCGGGCCGCCTGGCGGCGCCCTGGGGCTTCATCGAGACCGATGCGCGCCTGGCCCTGTGGGTACCGGCGCGCCTGCACGATCCGCGTGCCGGGCGCCTGGCGCAATGGTTGCGGGAGCAGTTGGCAGGCTGAGCGCTGGCGATTTGCTGCACTTTTCCGGCTCGGCTAGTGTCCATTGAACAGAGGCGCCCGTCGGGCGCGAAGAACCAGGCATCGTCCGGGGAGAGAGTTCATGTCCAATCACCACACCTACAAGAAGATCGAACTGGTCGGCTCGTCCAAGACCAGCATCGAGGACGCCATCAACAACGCCCTCGCCGAAGCGGCGAAGAGCATCCAGCATCTGGAATGGTTCGAGGTGGTGGATACCCGCGGGCACATCGAGAACGGCGCCGTCGGCCATTACCAGGTGACCCTGAAAGTAGGGTTCCGTATCGCCAATAGCTGATGGCACCCTGGAAACCTGTCCACGATCGCCTGCGCCCTGGAAAGGCCGCCGTGTCTTTCCGCTTCGCCGGATCATGCACAGGCTATGAGGGCGGCGTGCCTCCATGGGCGGCGCGCTCGTCTCAACCTTGCCGCATTTGGCAAGCCTGACCCGTTCGGGTCTTCATCCATGCAACGAGGGAATGTGTTCATGAAGAAGTTGATGTTGGCAGTCGGCCTGTTTGCCGTGGCGGGCAGCGCATTCGCCGCCAAGCCCTGTGAGGAACTGAAAGCCGAGATCGATGCGAAGATCAAGGCCAACGGCGTTCCTGCCTACACCCTGGAAATCGTCGACAAGGGCAGCGTCACCGACAAGAAGGTAGTCGGCACCTGCGACGGCGGCACCAAGGAAATCGTCTACCAGCGCGGCTGATGCAGCGCCTGCGACGAGCAGTATCCGGGGCCGGCTTTCCCATGGGAGCCGGCCCTTTCTTTTTGCCGCGATGAGTACCCTGCCAACGATGGGTCTTGTTGCAGCTCGTCGAGAAAGCGTGCCATCTAACGGATTAATCCCAAAGTCTGTGTTAGGTTTTTCGGCACGCCCAGATGGCCTTGTGCCTTACTTCCGGATTGTCCGACTCATGGAAGACGGATTTCGGAATATTCCTGCTTACCCGCTGTAGCCGCTGGGCCAACATCGCGCCTTTCTGTATTTCAAGGAATGAAATCGTGGCTCTCCATCGCCTGGCCTTTATCTTCCTGTGCCTGCCGCTCATGGCCAGCGCCGCCCCCTTCACCTCCCCCGGCGACCGCGACCTGATCCGCGACCGCCAGCAGCGCCTGCTGGACGAACAGCGCAAGCGCCTGGAGGAACTCCAGCAACTGCCCGGCAAGGGAGCGCCCGCCGCTGCGGATGCCTCCGGCGACGACGAGCGCTGCTTCGAGATCCGCCGCATCGAGCTGGAAGGCGCCGGGCACCTCGGCGAAAGCGCGCGTCGCCAACTGCTGGCGCCCTACCAGGGGCGCTGCCTGGGCGTCGGCCAGCTCAATGCGCTGCTCAAGGCCGTCACCGACCATTACCTGGATCGCGGCTACGTCACCACCCGTGCCTACCTGCCACAGCAGGACCTGGCCTCCGGGACCCTGCGCATCATCGTCGTCGAAGGCCGCCTGGAGGGCCTGGACAGCTCCGCGCTGGCCAGCCCGCGCGAACTGGCGATGAGCTTTCCGGGCAGGACCGGCGAGCTGCTCGACCTGCGCGAGCTGGAGCAACTGGTCGACCAGTTGAGCCGCCTGCCGTCGCGCCAGGCGCAACTGGAGCTGGTGCCCGGCAGCGAGGTCGGCGGCAGCCGGGTGCGTCTCAAGGGCGAGCGCGACAAGCCCTGGCGGGTCTCCGCCACGCGCAACAACGACGGCGACGTCAGCACCGGCGAGCAGCAGATGGGCCTGGGCCTGGACTGGGACAGCCCGCTGGGCCTGGCCGACCAGCTCAACCTGCGCGCCAACCGCGACGCGGTGACCGACCGCTGGCGCCATTCCGACAGCCAGAGCCTGTTCTACAGCCTGCCCTGGGGCTGGTGGACCTTCACCTACGGCTACAGCCAGAGCGACTACCGCACGCGCAACGAGGCCAGCGGCTTCCCCTTCAAGCTCGATGGCGACAGCCGCAGCCACCAGTTCCGCGCCGAACGCGTGCTGCACCGCGACGGTGTGAGCAAGACCGCCATGAGCCTGGGGCTCAGCCACCAGCGCACCAACAACTATGTCGAAGACACCCGCCTGGAAGACCAGAGCACGCGGATCACCGAGACCCAGCTCGGCTTCAACCATGGCCGGCGGATCGGCAGCGGCTTCGTCAACCTCGACCTCGGCTGGCAGCAGGGCATCGGCGCCCTTGGCGCGCAGGGTCGCGGCCACCCGCAGGCGGGCGATCCGAATGCGCGCTACGACAAGTACAGCCTGACCCTCAGCTACCTGCAGCCGTTCCAGCTATGGGGCGAGCGCTTCAGCTTCGACAGCCTGGCCACCGGGCAAAGGAGCGAGGACGTGCTGTTCAGCCCGCAGCGCATCAGCCTCGGCGGCAACAGCTCGGTGCGCGGCTTCAAGGACCAGACCCTGACCGGCGACAGCGGCGGCTACTGGCGCAACCAGTTGCGCTGGCGGCGCGCGGTGGAATGGGCGCCGCTGCGGCCCTGGCTGCAGGAATACGGCGTGGCCTTCGCCTACGACGTCGGCGTGATCCGCCACGACCGCTACAACGACGGCGCCAGCGGGCGCATGAGCGGCAACGCCATCGAACTGGATGCCCGCGGCCGCTATTTCGCCGCCAGCGTCGGCTTCGCCCGCTCGCTGGAGCGGCCCAGCGCCATCGAGCGGCGCGAGCACCCGATCTATTTCCGGGTCGACGCGTTCTTCTGAAGACGCGGCGACCTCCTGAACGCTTTAGGAAAGCGCCTACCTGCATCGAGGCCCTTTCCTTGGAAAACCTTGCTTAACCTCGCCGGGCCCCTACCCGCCAAGGAGTAACGATATGGACATCCGCAGCCCGCTGAACCAGTGCATCGCCCTGTCCCTGGCCGGCATCCTGTTCCTCAACCCGATCGTCGCCGCGGCGGCGGGGCTGGCGCTGGACAAGGCCGCCGGCGGCAACACCGGCCTGGGCCAGGCGGGCAACGGCGTGCCCGTCGTCAATATCGCCACGCCCAACGGCGCCGGGCTGTCGAACAACCATTTCCGCGACTACAACGTCGGTGCCAACGGGCTGATCCTCAACAACGCCACCGGCAAGACCCAGGGTACCCAGCTCGGCGGGATCATCCTCGGCAACCCCAACCTCAAGGGCCAGGCGGCGCAGGTGATCCTCAACCAGGTCACCGGCGGCAACCGCAGCACCCTGGCCGGCTACACCGAGGTGGCCGGGCAGTCGGCGCGGGTGATCGTCGCCAACCCGCACGGCATCACCTGCCAGGGCTGCGGCTTCATCAACACGCCGCGCGCGACCCTCACCACCGGCAAGCCGATCATGGACGGCCAGCGCCTGGAGCGCTTCCAGGTGGACGGCGGCGACATCGTCGTCGAAGGCGCCGAACTGAACGTCGGCAACCTCGAACAGTTCGACCTGATCACCCGCAGCGCCAAGCTCAACGCCAAGCTCTACGCGAAGAACCTCAACATCGTCACCGGCCGCAACGACGTCCAGGCCGACAGCCTGCAGGCCACGCCGCGCGCCGCCGATGGCAGCGAGAAGCCGCAGCTGGCGATCGACAGCTCGGCGCTGGGCGGGATGTACGCCGGGGCGATCCGCCTGGTCGGCACCGAGCAGGGCGTGGGGGTGAAGCTGGCCGGCGACATGGCCGCCAGCGGCGGCGACATCCGCATCGACGCCAGCGGCAAGCTGAGCCTGGCCCAGGCCTCCAGCCAGGGCGACCTGAAGATCGCGGCCCAGGCCGTGGAGCTGAACGGCAAGACCTACGCCGGCGGCAGCGCCGAGATTCGCAGCGTGGAGGAACTGGTCAACCGGCAGAGCCTGGCGGCGCGCGAACGCATCGCGCTGGAGGCGGCGCATATCGACAACGCCGGGGTGATCGAAGCCGGCGTCGAGCCGGACGAGCGGCGCAACGCGCGCGGCGACCTCGAGCTGCGCAGCGGCACCCTGCGCAACGCCGGCAGCCTGGTGGCCAGCCGCGCGCTGGAAGCGAAGGCGAGCCAGGCGCTGGACAACCAGGGCGGCAGCCTGAAGGGGGCGACCGTCCGGGTCGACGCCGGGCACCTGGACAACCGTGGCGGCAAGCTGCTCGCCGAGGGCGAACTGCGGGTCGAGGCGAGCAGCCTGGACAACCGCCAGGACGGCCTGTTGCAGAGCCGGGACCGCGCCGTGGTCAAGACCCGTGGCGATCTCGACAACCGTGGCGGCCAGGTGATCGGCCTGAACGACCTGGAGGTCGGCGCGGCGACGCTCGACAACGGCCAGCAAGGCCTGCTCGGCAGCCAGCAGTCCACCCGCGTCAGTGCCCAGGCGCTGGTCAACCGGGGGGACGGCGAAGTCTCCGGCAAGCGCGTCGAGGCCCGCGTCGGCAGCCTCGACAATCGCGGCGGCAAGCTGATCGGCGACGACCTGCTGGTGGTCGCCAGCGGTGCCATCGACAACCGCCTCGGCTTGTTCTCCGCAGCCAACCGCCTCGACCTGCGGGCGCGCAGCCTGGACAACAGCGGCAAGGGCACGCTGAGCAGCCGGGGCGGCCTGGAGGTCAGCCTCGGCGGCCTGCTGGACAACCGCGATGAAGGCAACCTGCTCAGCCAGGGCGCGCAGCGCGTGACGGTGGGGCAACTGGACAACCGCGCCGGCGGCCTGCTGTCGAGCCGCAGCGAGTTGAACGTCCACGGCGCCAGCCTGGACAACCGTGGCGGCGTGCTGGTGGCCGACGCCGGCCTGAGCGCCACGGGAGGCGCCTTCGACAACCGCGACGGCGGCAGCGCCAGCGGCAAGGCTGGCGTGCGCGTGGAGGTCGCCAGCCTGCGCAACGACCAGGGTGGCAAGCTGCTCAGCGATGGCCGCCTGGACCTCGCAGCGAACGCCGTCGGCAACGCCGGAGGGCGTATCGCCGCCAAGGGCGACCTGCAGGCGACGCTTGGCAGCCTGGCCCAGCAAGGTGGCGAACTGGTCAGCGAAAAGACCCTGAAGGTCGCGGCCGACACGCTCGACAACAGCCAGTCCGGGCTGATCGCCGCGAATGGCGGCATCGCTATCGAGGCGCGGCAGGTCGACAACCGCGCCGGCGAGATTTCCAGTACCTCGAAGGTCGCCGTGAACGCCCGCGAGCAACTGGACAACCGCGGCGGCAAGGTCATCGGCGACAGCGGCCTGCGCCTCACCGTGCAGCGCCTGCTGAACCAGGCCAAGGGGGTGCTGGCCGGGCGCGACGGCCTGAGCCTGGACGGCGGCGAACTGTTCAACGGCGACGGCGGGCGGCTCGACAGCCAGAACAGCCTGAGCGTGAGCCTCGGCGGCGTGCTGGACAACCAGGGCGGCGCGCTGGTCAGCGAAGGCAGCCTGACGGCGCGCGCCGCGCGCCTGGACAACCGTGGCGGAACCTTCTCCAGCGCCGGTGCGCTGGCGCTGACCAGCCAGGCCGCGCTGGACAACCAGGGCGGCAGGCTGCTCAGCGATGCCGGCGTGACGCTGAAGGGCGCCAGCCTCGACAACAGCCGTTCCGGCGTGATCAGCGCCAAGGGTGCGGTGGATATCCGCACCGGCGTGCTGGACAACAGCCGCAACGGCGGCATCGGCAGCAACGCCGGCATCACCCTGGTGGCCGCCCGGCTGGACAACGGCCAGCAGGGCCGGGTCAGCGCCAAGGGCCTGCTCGACGCCAACCTGAAAGGCCTCGACCAGCGCGGAGGCGGCGTCCTGGTCAGCGAAACCGGCGTCACCCTCGACCTCAATGGCGGCACGCTGGTCAACCGCGACGGCGGCCTGATCGCCACGCCCGGCGCGCTGCTGCTGCGCCAGCTCGGCGCGGTGGACAACGGCGCCGGCGGGGAAATCTCCAGCGACCGCGCCTTCACCCTCGCCGCCGCCAGCCTGGACAACCGCGGCGGGCGCCTGATCGGCGCCGACAGCCTGACCCTGCGCATCGCCCAGGCCCTGGACAACAGTCTGGGCGGGGTGATCTCCGGCGCCGCCGGCCTGGACATCGCGGCCGCTCGCCTGGACAACAGCGCCAAGGGCACCCTGGCCAGCCGCGCCGGCATCGACCTGCGCGTCGATGGCGCGCTGGACAACCACGCCGAAGGCACCGTCTCCGGCGCCCGCCTGACGCTCGCCAGCGCCTCCCTGGACAACAGCGGCAAGGGCCTGCTCTCCGGCAACGCCGGCCTGAGCGTCGCCACTGGCGCGCTGGACAACGCCGAGGGTGGCCAACTGATCAGCCAGGGCGTGCTGGACGTCAGCAGCGCCGACCTCGACAACCGTGGCGGCGCCCTCAGTGGCAAGCAGTCGCTGCGCCTGAGCGCCGCCAACCTGGACAACCGTGGCGGCCTGCTCACCAGCGACGGCGAACTGGAACTGACGGCAGGGCGCGTCGATTCCGCCGACGGCGGCGAAATCTCCGCCCGGGGCGACCTGCGCCTGACGGTCGAGCGCCTGGTGCAACGCCAGGGCCGGCTGATTGGCGAGCGCGGCGTCAGTCTCGACCTGCGGGGCGGCGACCTGGACAACCAGGGCGGCCTGATCAGTGCCCGCGGCCCGCTGAGCATCGAGCGGCTGAACGTCCTCGACAACCGCCAGGGCGGCGAGATTTCCAGCCAGCAGGGCTTCGAGCTGCTGGCCAGGCGCATCGACAACGGCCAGCAGGGGCGCATCATCAGCGCCGGGAAACTGCGCCTGGACGCCGACGCGCTGGGCAACGCCGGCGCCGGCCTGCTCTCCGGATGGCAGGGCCTGACGGTGACAGGCGGGAGCCTGGACAACAGCGCCGGCGGCACCCTTTCGAGCAAGGACGGCGAGCTGGCCATCAGCCTCGGCGGCGCGCTGGACAACCACGGCCAGGGCGCGCTGGTCAGCAAGGGCGCGCAACGGATCGACGCCGCCAGCCTGGATAACGCCCAGGGCATCGTCTCCGGCGAAAGCGACGTGACCCTGAGCATCGCCGGGAAGCTGGACAACGGCCAGGGCGGCCTGGTCTCGGCGCAGCGCGCGCTGAGCTTCGAGCGCGACGATACGCTGCTGAACAACGCCGGCGGCCGGATCAACGGCGGCAGCCTGCTGCTCAAGGGCGCCAGCCTGGATAACAGCGACGGCCAGTTGATCAGTCAGGGCCGGCTCGACGCCATCCTCGGCGGCGCCCTGGTCAACGCCGGCACGGCGCGCCTGGCCAGCGGCGGCGACCTGCTGCTGCGCAGCGCCAGCGTCGACAACCGCGGCGGCAAGCTGATCAGCCAGGGGCTGCTGGAGATCAGCGCCGGCAGCCTCGACAACAGCGCCTCCGGCACCCTCGCCAGCCAGGCCGGCATGAGCCTGCGCCTGGGCGGCAGCGCCCTGCGCAACCAGCAGGACGGCCTGATCTTCAGCCAGGCCGGCGCCCTCGAGGTGCAGGCCGGCAGCCTGGACAACCGCCAGGGCACGCTCCAGGCCCAGGGCGACAACCGGCTGCGTATCGGCGGCGCGCTGGACAACCAGGGCGGCCGCCTGGACAGCCGGGCCGGTAACCTCGACCTGCAGAGCGGCAGCCTCGACAACGGCGCCGGCGGCGTGCTCAACAGCGCCAAGGGTTGGCTGAAGCTGGTCACCGGGCTGTTCGACAACAGCGCCGGCGTCACCCAGGCGCAGTCGCTGGAAATCCGCGCCGGGCAAGGCGTGCGCAACCAGCAGGGCCATCTCTCGGCGCTGGGCGGCGACAACCGCATCGTCACCGCCGACTTCGACAACCAGGGTGGCGGCCTCTACGCCAGCGGCCTGCTCAGCCTCGACGGCCAGCGCTTCCTCAACCAGGGCGCGGCGGCGGGCCAGGGCGGCAAGGTCGGCGCCGGGCGCATCGACTTCAGCCTGGCCGGCGCGCTGGCCAACCGCTTCGGCCAGTTGGAAAGCGAAAGCGAGCTGCACCTGCGCGCCGCCGCGATCGACAACAGCGGCGGCAGCCTGCGCGCCCTCGGCCGCAGCGGCAGCACGCGGTTGGTCGCTGGCGGCCTGAACAACGCCTACGGCGTGCTGGAAAGCGCCAACCAGGACCTCGACCTGCAACTGGGCAGCCTGGCCAACGCCGGCGGGCGCATCCTCCATACCGGCAATGGCACCTTTGGCCTGGATTCCGGGCAGGTGATCCGCGCTGGCGGGGAACTGACCACCAATGGCCTGCTGGACATCCGCGCCAGCGAATGGACCAACAGCAGCGTGCTGCAAGCCGGACGCCTGAACCTGGACATCGGCACCTTCCGCCAGACGGCCGAGGGCAAGCTGCTGGCGGTGCAGTCCTTCACTGGCCGCGGCGGCGACTGGAGCAACGACGGCCTGCTGGCCAGCGACGGCAGCTTGCGCCTCGAGCTGAGCGGCGGCTACCGTGGCAACGGCCGCGCCACCAGCCTCGGCGACTTCGCCCTGAACGCCGCCAGCCTCGACCTCGGCAATGCCGCCAGCCTCGCCGGCGGCGCCAATGTCACGCTCGGCGCCGGCAACCTGCTGGTCAACCGTGGGCGGATCACCGCCGCCGGCGACCTCGTGGCCAGCGCCGCGAGCCTGAACAACTACGGCACCCTGGGCGGCGGCGGCAACCTGCGATTGAACGCGCCCGCCCTGCTCAACGAGCGCGGGTTGCTGTTCAGTGGCGCCGACATGACCCTGCGCGCCGGCGACATCACCAACCTCTACGGGGATGTGTACAGCCTCGGCAGGCTGGATATCGCCCGCGACGATGCCGGCAACCGTGCCGCCAGCCTGCGCAACCTTTCCGGGGTGATCGAGAGCGGCAAGGACTTCAGCCTGCGTGCCAGCCTGATCGAGAACCGTCGCGCCGTGCTGGAAAGCAAGTCGGGCCTGTACACCGCGAAGATGGAGCAGACCGCCTGCATCGAAGGCGTCAACGCGGGCGACTGCAGCGGCAAGCGCAACGCCATCTGGACCATCACCCAGCGCGACAAGACCGAGGTCACCGCCAGCAGCGCCATGGGGCAACTGCTGGCCGGAGGCGACTTCGCCATCGACGGCGGCACCCTGAACAACCTTTCCAGCCTGATCGGCAGCGGCGGCAACCTCACCGCCAACCTCGAAGTCCTCGACAACCAGGGCCTGGAAACCGGCGAGCTGGAAACCATCCGCGTGCTGCGTACCGCTCGCGGCGGCGATATCGGCGGCATCGATCAGAAGTCGCGCAACTTCACCAACCTCTACTGGTACCAGAGCGCCAATTTCGACCCGGCGCGCGCGGGCGAGATCCCCGCCGCGCTCAACGCGATCCTCAGCGACTGGTCCTTCGAGTACGAATTCCCGAGCAAGGGGCCGACCCCGATCAGCAGTGGCGACCAGTCCTACGCAGCGGTGATCCAGGCCGCCGGCGACGTCACGGTCAATGCCAGCACGCGCATCGACAACGGCGTCACCCGCCCCGGCTACACCTTCGTCGGCAGCGGCCGCCAGGTGGGCGACAGCGCGGTGGGCGGCAGCGGGGTTTCGGTGGTCGTGCCGCTGACCTCGCAACTGCCGCCCGACCTGGCGCGGCGCCAGGTCAACCCGGTCACCCTGCCCGGCTTCAGCCTGCCCCAGGGCGACAACGGCCTGTTCCGTCTCAGCTCGCGCTTCGCCGAGGACGGCAATGGCAGCGCCGCGCTCGGTGCCGGCGCCGACCGCACCCAGGGCGGCAGCGGCGTCTCGGTCGGCCAGCAGGGCGCCGGCAACGTCGCCGGTACCTGGCAGGGCCAGGGCGTGCGAGTCGACGGCCTGGCTGGCGCGGCCAACGTCCAGGGTCAGGGCGGCAGCACGCTCGGCGGTAGCCTGCCGGGCGTCGCCCGGGTCCAGGGCGTGCCCGGCAACGCCACGCCGAGCGCCAGCCACAAGTACCTGATCGAGACCAACCCGGCGCTCACCGAACTGAAGCAGTTCCTCAACTCGGACTACCTGCTCAGCGGCCTGGGCATGAACCCGGACGATAGC
This sequence comes from Pseudomonas sp. 203-8, assembly GCF_020708595.1. Lineage (NCBI taxonomy): Bacteria > Pseudomonadati > Pseudomonadota > Gammaproteobacteria > Pseudomonadales > Pseudomonadaceae > Pseudomonas > Pseudomonas sp. 203-8. The sequence goes on from NZ_JAJFDF010000006.1 coordinate 221,203, forward strand.
AAGAAGCGTCTCGGCGACGGTCTCTACGAGCAGCGGCTGATCCGCGACGCGGTGGTGGCGCGCACCGGCCAGCGCTACATCGACGGGCTGAGCAGCGACGAGGCGCTGTTCCGCTACCTGATGGACAACGCCATCGCTTACAAGGACAAGCTCCAGCTGCAACTGGGCGTGGGTTTGAGCGCGGAGCAGATGGCGGCGCTGACCCACGACATCGTGTGGCTGGAAGAGGTCGAGGTGAACGGCGAGAAGGTCCTCGCGCCAGTGGTCTACCTGGCCCAGGCGGAGGGTCGGCTGGCACCCAACGGTGCGCTGATCCAGGGCCGCGACGTGAAGCTGGTGAGCGGCGGCGACCTGCATAACGTCGGCACCCTGCGCGCGCGGAACGACCTCTCGGCGACGGCCGACAACCTCGACAACAGCGGCCTGATCGAGGCCGGCAAGCGCCTCGATCTGCTCGCCGGCGACTCGATCCGCAACCGCCAGGGCGGGGTCATCGCCGGGCGTGACGTGAGCCTCACCGCGCTGACCGGCGACGTGATCAACGAACGCAGCGTGACCCGCTACGACAGCGCGCTCGACGGCCGCACCTGGGAACGCAGCTTCGCCGACAGCGCCGCGCGGGTGGAGGCGGCGAACAGCCTGAACGTCCAGGCCGGACGCGACATCGCCAACCTCGGCGGGGTGCTGCAGAGCCGCGGCGACCTCAGCCTCGACGCCGGACGCGACGTCACCGTCGCCGCCGTCGAGGACCGCCAGGGCCAGACCCGCTGGAACACGTCGCGGCTACAGAGCGTGACCCAGCTCGGCGCCGAAGTCAGTGCCGGGCGGGACCTGAACGTCAGCGCCGGGCGCGACCTCAGCGCAGTGGCCAGCGCCCTCGAAGCGCGCCGCGACATCGCCCTCTCCGCCGGGCGCGACGTGACCCTGGCGGCGGCGGCGAACGAGGAGCATGCCTACAGCAAGACCAGGAAGGTCACCTACCAGGAAGACAAGGTCGCCCAGCAAGGCACCCGCGTGGATGCCGGCGGCGACCTGGCGATCAATGCCGGACAGGACCTGCGCCTGATCGCGAGCCAGGCCAGCGCCGGCGACGAGGCCTACCTGGTGGCCGGCGACAAGCTGGAACTGCTGGCCGCCAACGACAGCAACTACTACCTGTACGACAAGAAGAAGAAAGGCGACTTCGGCCGCAAGGAAACCCGGCGCGACGAAGTCACCGACGTCAAGGCGGTGGGCAGCCAGATCAGCAGCGGCGGCGACCTCACCCTGCTCAGCGGTGGTGACCAGACCTACCAGGGCGCGAAGCTGGAATCGGGCAACGACCTGGCCATCGTCAGCGGCGGCGCGGTGACCTTCGAGGCGGTAAAGGACCTGCACCAGGAAAGCCACGAGAAGAGCAAGGGCGACCTGGCGTGGCAGTCGTCGAAGGGCAAGGGCCAGACCGACGAAACCGTGCGCCAGAGCCAGATCGTGGCCCAGGGGAATCTGGCGATCAAGGCCGTGGAAGGGCTGAAGATCGACCTCAAGCATATCGACCAGAAGACCGTGAGCCAGACCATCGACGCGATGGTGCAGGCGGATCCGCAACTGGCGTGGCTGAAGGAGGCCGAGCAGCGCGGGGATGTGGACTGGCGCATGGTGCAGGAGGTGCACGATAGCTGGAAGTACAGCAACTCGGGGTTGGGGGCTGCGCCGTCACTGGCCATTGCCATCGTTGCAGCTGCTTACCTCGGCCCGGTGTATGGCGCAATGGCCAGCAACCTCGCCATTGGCACCATCAACAATGGCGGTGACCTTGGCAAGGGGCTGCAACAGGCCACCAGCGCTGACAGTCTGAAAGGGTACGCCATCGCAGCGGCCACGGCTTATCTCGTCAGCCCGCAGTTGGACAAGGCATTCGGCGTATCCAGTGACAACATCAACAAAGTCACCAAAGGATTCAAGCTCAGCACAGTTGAGGGAATCGGTGGATTTGCTGCCTACAGCATTGCCCAAGGCTTTGCTCAATCGGTCATGCAGCAGGCCGCCTATGGCGGCAGCTACATCGACAACCTCGGTAATGCCATGGCAGGTCAGGCGCGCAACCTGGGAATGGCGGTAGGTTTCAATTTCATTGGCGACTCGGTCAAATACCCTGATGGCAGCCCGCCGAAAATCATGGCTCACGCCCTGATGGGAGGTCTGCTGGCCGAAGCCTCCGGCAGTGACTTCAAGACTGGAGCGGCGGCCGCTGGTGCCAACGAGGCCATGATCAACCTCCTTGGGAAAATGGTAGGTGGCGATCAAAACCTCGAACTGATGGCCTCGCAACTCGTTGGCGTAGCCGCGGCAAGTGCGGTCAATGGCGATGTGAGTCTGGGCGCCGAGATCGCCAAAAGCGGGACGGCGTACAACCGGCAGCTACACCCAGATGAAATCAAATTCGCATCGGATGTGGAGCGCGTCAAACGTTATGCCCAGGAAAATGGGCTGAGCGAGGACACCGCCCGCAAAGAGCTTCTCAGCACGGCCGCCATGATGGTGGACAATGGCTGGAACCAGGCCTTGGCCGGCACAGACATCAACGCTGCCCGGGCTGCTCAGTATCTGCGTACGGAGCTGGGCACAGGCCCGGACAGCAATCTCTTCCAGGTGACCCAGGCTGACTACTACAACGAGCGGGTGGGGCTGACGGCGCTATTCAAGAACAAGGAGGCCCTGACCAGCGTTCTGGAAAACATAGCCCTAGCGAATCCCGCGAGCTATACGAGGGACCCCGCGAACCGTGCGGAAGTGCTGAATGCCAAAGGTGAAGGTAGCCAAGCGGGCTTTGGGCTGGCACTGGAAGGGATCGTCAGCGCGCCTTCAAAAACTGCCTTGTGGTTGATGGGTGCGCTAACCTGTTCAAGCTGTGCGGAGCGGGATATCCAGAACGCTTGGAACTCGGTTGCCTCGTTACCTGAAGACATCCGTATGAAAGGCTATCTGGATGCCTTGCACACCATGCAAGGCCAGGGTGCCAGCGTGGTGCGGGACAACGCCGCGAGTTCGACTGCATTGGGAGTTGAGGTTGGGCTGGCCATTGATGGAGGGTTGGCAGGGGCAGGCAAGGGCGTCGTTACGGATGGTCCGAAAGGAATACTTACACTGAAAGATTTTCCTGATGTCTCTACCAAGATAAGCCAGAAGCAGCTTCGCCATATTGCTGGAACACAGCAGCTTGAGGCACGGGGAGGCGGTGGTTTCTTAAACAGTGTCTCTGATGCTCAAAAAGTGCTTGATGCCTACCATACCGGCCAAGTGAAAATCCTAGGGAGAAATGCTCAGGGATTCCCAGTAGTCAAGTTTGAGGGCGTTACTGGAACTAACGTTAATCTCGGTGTTGGTATAACTGATCAGGCAACCAATGTATTTATTATCAAGGGCACAAAGAGTCCAAGTATTGTCCCTACAAATCCAAACTGGAGTCCCAAATGAGTAGCCAGCCAACGTTGGAAGAATGGAATTTTCAAGTGTTAATGCTAATTCAAGCGTTGGTAGGTGCGATATCTGCCAATTTTAGAATGATTGCATTGTTATGGGATGGCGATGAGTGGGTATTGAGATTTTATCTTGAAGAGAGCAACGAAGAGGACGTTGAGGAGATTGAGGATGTTGTTTGCCAATATACGGCATATCAGGGCTCTAGTTTGAGATGCAGGTCTGAGTTGATCGTGGGGCGTGAACGCCTTCCGGGGCTTTCGGAGGTGGGTAGGGTTGTATACCGTCGCAGAGAGTCTTTTGATATTTAGTTGGGGCAAAAGGTAGCTCCGGCGCAGAAAGTGCTATCAATCAAGGCAGGCTTAATTCTCAGCTCCTGTCTGAGGAGGTTGCGAATGGCCACGCGTTCCAGAAACATTTAGTCGAACGGCAAGAGTTTGTTGATCTTGCGCCAACAGCATAAAGGGGACACAGCATAAAGGGGACCAGCATAAAGGGGACAGATTTATTTTCCCTACTCTAATTTTCTAAGCAGGGAGGCTCCAGTGCAGACGCCGTAAGGAGGCTCCGCGATGCCTAGGCAAGGGCGAGTGGTTTTACCGAATTATCCGCTTCACGTGGTCCAGCGGGGACACAATCGGCAAGTGGTATTCGCCGAGGACGAGGACTACCAGCGTTACCTCTCCGATCTACGGGACCTCAAGGATGCCTTTGGTATCAAGGTCTACGCATTTTGCCTGATGACCAACCATGTCCATCTGCTCTTGGCGCCTGGTGATTCGCTGTCTGGCTTGGCGCAACTGATGAAAACGCTGGCGGCGCGCACGACACGATATCGGAATCGCTTGGAGGGCCGTTCCGGAACGTTGTGGGAAAGTCGCTATAAATCGAGTGTCGTACAGAGCGATGCCTACCTGCTGGCGTGTTGCCGGTACATCGAACTGAACCCTGTTCGGGCGCGGATGGTGGACGATGTGGCGGCCTATCCCTGGTCAAGTTATGGGCTGCGGGCGGATTGGTTGAAGGAGCCAAACTGGTTGGATATGGATTCCTGCTTCATTGAGCTAGGTCAGACGGCCGAAGAGAGATATCGGCGATACGTAACGTTCATGAAAGAGGCGATACCGGCCGAGGAATTGAGGCTGATTCGCGAGGCGGTTCAGCGTGGACAACTGACGGGCAATCAACGGTTCGTGGACGAGATCGAGCGGGTAGCCGGGGTGAGAATAGAGCGGCGTGGGCAAGGGCGGCCGAGATTAGAGCAGGGAAAATAAATCTGTCCCCTTTTTTCTTTTTTTCTTAGTCCCCTTTTTTCTTACATTACCAGACGGACGGGCTGCTAGTTGGGGTGGGGATGGTAAATTTATTGGGTTTAGAGGCGTGCAAAAATGAAGGTAAATTTGATTTTTGAAAAAGTTGGAGATGTTAATAGTGATTATCCATATCTTTGTGTATATAAGGAGGGGGAGAGAGAGCCTTTTATGGAGATATCAGTGAGTAAAGAAAGAAAGATTGAGTTTGTTTTTTATTCTAGAGCTGATAATTTTTCCCTAAGCTCTGAAGAGTTCTATGAAATATATGGTAGGGCGGAAGCTTTTTTGCCTCAAGCTTTAGAAAATGAAGATTCGCTGTAATATTTAAATAAAGAGACTGGTTATAATGGGGATTTTTATTTTCCTGACTCTAGTGTTATCCGGCGGCAAATATGAGTTCGATACTTTGATTTCAGAGAAATCCTCAAAGTTTTAGTTGAAAGAATAAAGGGGCAGATTTATTTTCTCTACTCTAATTTCGGCGACGGCGCCCACGCCGAACTACTCAAAGAAAATAACTCGTTAAACCATGCGCCCTTACCAAGGCATCACGAAGTTCCTTTACGGCATCTGCACTGGAGCCTTTGCTCAGAAGATTAGAGTAGAGAAAGTAAATCTTTCCCCTTTCAATGTTGTTTCAAGAGAAGACTGTGGTCAGCAAAGAGCCCACGGAAGCTTAGGATGTGGTTCGGATGGAAGGGCGGCTCCGCACGAGCATAAAATTGAATATAACGAAAGGGCTATGTAAGTAAGAAATAGGCTCGGATGGAAAGCCGGTAGGCCCTTGGATACCAGATAGGTGATTAAATGTCTAATGATGTATGTGGGTATATAAAATATGATGGTGTTTATCCGGAGTCAGATCTGCTTGAGTATTTGTCAAAAAGTGAGCTAGGTGTTTTTAGAGTTCCAAAGGAGCATCTATATCGAATGAAAGGGACAGATTTATTTTCTCTACTCTAAATTTTCTGAGCATGGAGGCTCCAGCGCAGATGCCGTAAAGGAACTTCGCGATGCCTAGCGAATTATTTGCTTTGAGCGTTTCAGAGTGGGCGCAGTCGCCGAAATTAGAGTAGTAAAAATAAATCTGTCCCCTTTTTTACAAGGGAGTGCTATAACGGGGCAGAGTTTCAAGACTGGACAAGCGTTTGACGTTGGTAGGGTGAGTGACTTCGATATTGCCTTGGCAGGCCCTGAGTTGTTGCAGCGTGCACAGCCGCTAGGAATAGGTTTGAGAAGCGGCGGTACTCGTACTGGTCCTCTGAGCGGAAGAGATTTGCAAGCACTTGGATTAAAAGATCTAGCTAGAAAGCTAAGTGCACAAGCAGGGCGTGAAGTTAACTTTATGATTTATGATTCTGCGGCAACGGCTGCAAGCCGCGCTCCGAGCTTGGTACTTCCAAAATGATTGCATATGACTTGTACGGAACGAAAAATCTCAGCCTTTTGCTGGCAAGAGAGCATATAGAGAAAATTTTTGGAGTGCCTCTTGATGAAAGAAATAGTTCTTATCAAGGAGGGGATTACTACATGTTTGGTAGTAATGATTCGGAGAATTTTATTCTGAAAGCCAATCTTGACCCTCTTGATGATGAACCAGTAGAGTTAAATTTTCCTGACTACCCTATTTTGCTCTATATAAACGCCACGACACGTTCATCTGCTATAGAAGGGGTAATCAAGAAGGGTGCATGCTTTAAGCTGCTCAGGCATGAAATGTTCTAGGAATGAAAGAACAAAGGGGACAGATTTGAATGGCACTTACTTAACCCTTTTCGGATGACCGTGTTTCTTGATCGCTGCCCGAGCAGATTGACGTGTACAGGTCAGTAATCAGCATAAAGGGGACCAGCATAGAGGGGACTGATTTATTTTCCCTACTCTAATTTTCTAAGCAGGGAGGCTCCAGCGCAGACGCCGTAAGGAGGCTCCGCGATGCCTAGGCAAGGGCGAGTGGTTTACCGAATTATCCGCTTCACATGGTCCAGCGGGGACACAGTCGCCAAGTGGTATTCGCCGAGGACGAGGACTACCAACGCTACCTCTCCGATCCTCAAAACCTCGAGGATGCCTTCGATAACAAGCTCCATGCATTTTGCCGAATAACCACCCATATCCATCTGCTCCTGGCGGCTTGCCGACCCTCCTTTCTACTGCCCCGTCGCACAGCGCCCCAATGTACTAGTACACCGGAAACCGCCGTCTCCCGTTGAACGGGCGGGCCCCGGCCCCCTACCATTCGCAGCACACCGACCCGCGCAAAGGGAGCGGGATGCCGCGTAGGCAGGCCGCCATGGAAGGAGAAGCAAATATGCCGGTACTGGCTCTGAGACTCACCGCCCTGGCGGCCCTTGCGATCAGCGTGTCGGGGTGCGTCATGGAGGCCTATGGCAGTCGCGCGCGTAGCGATGCGCAGTCCTGGATCGGCTTGCCGATCCAGGACGTGATCAAGCGCTTCGGCGAGCCGGAACGTGTGACGGGGGATGCCGCCAGGCAGAAGTACGTGTGGAAGGAGTACGAGAACTATAGCCACGACTACGACTACACCTACTACGAGCAGGGCCATGGCAATACGCCCAACAGCTCGGTCCTGAACCAGAAGACCGGCACGGCCAACCAGAGCGGCTATTACACCTGCATCTACGAGTTCTTTGCCGACGCCTCGGGCAGGGTGGTCGATGCGACCGCGCGGGGTGAGTGCCGCTAGTTCCAGGCGCTCTTCACGCCGCAAAGGGTGATTGGCTCAGCCAGCCACCGCCTTGTCTCCGACGTCGCAGAGACGCCTCAGTCCAGCGCGGAGGCGTCCCCTCCCCTCGCTCCGCCGTGATCGCCAGGCCGCCCTGCCTCACCCGGGTCCTGGTCCGGTCCTCGAAACCCGGCCGTTGCAGCCAGTAGCCGCGCAGGTTGATGCGGGGCGCCAGGCGGTTGCCGTCGCGTTCGTCCAGCGGTGCTCCGGGGTTTCCCCGGCGCCTCACAACAGGATCAGCAGCGCTCCTACCAGCAGCCCCGCCAGGCTGAAGGGCAGCGTTTGCAGGGCCAGCCGCTTGCCGCCCACCAGCACGACCAGGCCGGCCTTGACCAGGCTGTTGCTCAGGGCGGCAAGGGCGATGCCGCGGCTGGCCACGCCTGGATCGAGTTCGCCCTGCGCCGCGCGGGCCAGGGACAGGGTGATCGCGTCGACGTCGGCGAGGCCGGAGAGCAACGCGACCGCATAGATGCCGGCGTCGCCGAACAGCCGCCGGCCGACCTCCACCAACAGCAGGATCGCGCTCAGCAAGGCGGCGAAACGCATGGCCGGGAGCAGTTCGAAGGGGTTGCGCAGGCCTGGCTCGTCGGGCGCCTCCTGGCTGGCGCGGCCGCCGCGCAGGGCGTGGAACAGCGTGCCGCCAAGGTAGACGAGGGTGGTGGCGGCGAATGGCAGGGCCAGCTCCTTCAGCAAGGCCGGGTGGATCGCGCCGATCTCGACAAGGATGCGCGGGAACATCAGCGCCGAGGTCGCCAGCAGGGCGCACGCCAACAGGGCGTCGGGCATGCGCTCGCGCAGGCGCGCCAGGGTCAGGGTCATCACCGTGGAGGACACCAGGCCGCCGAGCACCGCGGTCAGCAACAGGCCCTTGCGCGAGCCGATCAGGCGGATGGCCAGGTAGGCGGAGAAACCGAGGGCGGCGATCAGCACCACCATCCACCAGGTCAGGTAGGGATTGAAGAACGCCCAGGGACCATAGCCCTGGTTGGGCAGCACCGGCAGCAGGACCACGGAAATGAACAGCAGCTTGAGGGTGCCCGATAGCTCCTCGGCGGTCAGGCGCTTCAGCAGGGCGTGGAGCTTGTCCTTGAGGCTCAGCAGCAGGGTCAGCACGATGCCGCCGGCGGCAGCCAGCAGGCGCTGTTCGGTGAGGGCGAGGCTGCCGAGGAGGAAGGTCATCAGCAGGGCGATCTCGGTGGTCATGCCCTGGTCGCCGCCACGCCTGACATCGCTCACGTAGCCGGCCACGGCCAGCGCCGCGAGGGCCAGCAGCAAGGCTACCCAGACTGCGCTGCCCAGTTCGCCCGCGAGCAGGGTGGCGAAGCCGCCGAGCAGGCCGGCCAGGCTGAAGGTGCGGATTCCGGCGATCTGCCGCGCATCTTCGTGGTCGCGCTCCTGCCAGCCGCGCTCGGCGCCGATCAGGAGGCCGATGGCCAGGGCCGTGCACAGGCTCAACAACAGATCCAGGGAAAGCGTCATGCTCGATTCCATTCGCCGGGAGAGAGGATGGCGACGTGCCTGTGCGCACCATAGCAGCAGACGACCCCGAGGCGCCCGCACGGCGGTGCGCCGTCCACCAAGAGCCCGTCGCTGCCGCCGATATCCATCGGGTTCTCCGCCCCGGTGTAGGCGCACGGGAGCTGGCGTAGGGAAAGTCCGCTGTTTTTCGGCCGCTGACGGTTCTCTTTCCGCGTGCTCCGACGGCCGCCAACAGTAAAAAAACCACGGCCAATCCTGATAGGCGGAGGGGCGCCTCGTTCCTAGACTGGCGGGGAAACATCAGGAGACGTCAATCATCATGCATATTCAATCATCTCAGCAGAACCCGTCTTTCGTGGCTGAGTTGAGCCAGGCCGTGGCCGGGCGCCTGGGACAGGTCGAGGCCCGCCAGGTGGCCACTCCCCGGGAGGCGCAACAACTGGCCCAGCGCCAGGAAGCACCGAAGGGCGAGGGCCTGCTCTCCCGCCTGGGGGCCGCCCTCGCGCGTCCCTTCGTGGCGATCATCGAGTGGCTGGGCAAACTGCTGGGGAGCCGTGCCCACGCCTCCACCCAGGCGCCGCTCTCCCGTCAGGACGCGCCGCCTGCCGCCAGTCTCTCGGCCGCCGAGATCAAGCAGATGATGCTGCAAAAGGCACTGCCCCTGACCTTGGGCGGACTTGGCAAGGCGAGCGAGCTGGCGACTTTGACAGCGGAGAGGCTGGCGAAGGATCACACGCGCCTGGCCAGCGGCGACGGCGCCCTGCGCTCGCTGGCCACCGCCCTGGTCGGGATTCGCGATGGCAGCCGGATCGAGGCTTCCCGTACCCAGGCTGCCCGCCTGCTCGAACAGAGCGTTGGGGGGATCGCGCTGCAACAGTGGGGGACCGCGGGCGGTGCCGCCAGCCAGCATGTACTCAGCGCAAGCCCGGAGCAACTGCGCGAAATCGCCGTCCAACTGCATGCGGTAATGGACAAGGTCGCCCTGTTGCGCCACGCGGTAGAGAGCGAGGTAAAGGGCGAGCCTGTCGACAAGGCGCTGGCGGATGGCCTGGTGGAGCACTTCGGGCTGGAGGCGGAGCAGTACCTAAGCGAACACCCGGACGGGCCGTACAGCGATGCCGAGGTGATGGCGCTCGGTCTTTATACCAACGGCGAGTACCAGCACCTGAATCGTTCCCTGCGTCAGGGGCGAGAGCTGGATGCGGGCCAGGCGTTGATCGACCGGGGCATGTCTGCCGCGTTCGAAAAGAGCGGACCGGCTGAACAGGTCGTGAAGACCTTCCGCGGCACCCAGGGCAGGGATGCCTTCGAGGCGGTGAAAGAGGGCCAGGTCGGCCACGACGCCGGCTATCTCTCCACCTCCCGGGACCCCAGCGTTGCCAGGAGCTTCGCGGGCCAGGGCACGATAACCACCCTGTTCGGCAGATCCGGGATCGATGTCAGCGAGATATCGATCGAGGGCGATGAGCAGGAGATCCTCTACGACAAGGGGACCGACATGCGCGTGCTTCTCAGCGCCAAGGATGGGCAGGGTGTGACCCGTCGGGTGCTCGAAGAGGCCACGCTGGGGGAACGGAGCGGCCACGGCGAGGGACTGCTCGATGCCCTGGACCTGGCAACCGGGACGGATCGTTCAGGCAAGCCCCAGGAACAGGACCTGCGCCTGAGAATGCGCGGCCTCGACCTGGCCTGACCGGTCGACGGCAGAGACGGACACTCCCAAGGGGTGTCCGTTTTCATTTGCGCCGTACAGCGTCGGGCGCAATGGGCGGCAAGGAGGCCTGCCTGGCTGCCACCGGTTGGTGGCGGACACCGGTGCCCGGCGTCCCACCTCGATCCTGCGAACGAGACGCAGTCAGAATTCTCCGAGTATGCTTCCTGCATAACGAAACGATCGGAATAACTGTGGTAACTTTGCCGCCCACCGAGATGGCCTATTGATGGCTCATACGGTTCGTGCATCGCTTCCCGCACGATTCTTTCGGATTTCCAAGGCCGGCCGGGAGCGCCGGTTGATCGACGCATTCGTATTTCAAGGAAAGAAATCGTGGCCACCCCATTTCGCCCCTCGCCTTGGCGCGCCGCCGTGCCGCCTGGCCTTCCTCGATTTTCACTACGCCCTCTTTTCCGCACACGGGGCGGCTAGAAGCCGCTCCGCGTCGATAGCGTTTTTTTCCAGGAGAACCCCATGAGTCACAGCGCCAAGAAAGCACTACTGCCGCTCCTCGCCGTCGCCACCCTGGCCGGCCTGGCGGGCTGCGCCACCGAGACCTCCACCGCGTTGCCGGTACAGCAGGTCGAGAGCGTCAACCGACCCTACAGCGGCGTGCGTTCGCCGATTGCGGTAGGCAAGTTCGACAACCGCTCCAGCTACATGCGCGGGATCTTTTCCGATGGCGTCGACCGCCTCGGCGGCCAGGCCAAGACCATTCTCATCACCCACCTGCAGCAGACCAATCGCTTCAACGTGCTGGACCGCGACAACATGAGCGAGATCCAGCAGGAAGCGGCGATCAAGGGCCAGGCCCAGCGCCTGAAGGGTGCCGACTACGTGGTGACCGGCGATGTCACCGAGTTCGGCCGCAAGGAAGTCGGCGACCGCCAGCTGTTCGGCATCCTTGGCCGCGGCAAGTCGCAGATCGCCTACGCCAAGGTGGCGCTGAACATCGTCAACATCTCTACCTCGGAGGTCGTCTATTCGACCCAGGGCGCTGGCGAGTACGCCCTGTCCAACCGCGAGGTGATCGGCTTCGGCGGCACCGCCAGCTACGACTCGACCCTCAACGGCAAGGTTCTCGACCTGGCCATGCGCGAGGCGGTGAACAAGTTGGTCAACGCGGTCGATAGCGGGGCCTGGAAGCCACAGAACCAATAATCCACCAGAAACCAGGGAATCACGGCACACATGAGCAAGACGATCACATGGACGGCGGCGCTGCTGGGGAGCATGGCGCTGGCCGGGTGCAGCGGACCGAAGACGCTGTACCAGTGGGAGGGCTACCAGGCCCAGGTCCACGAATACTTCAAGGGTGAATCCAAGGAGGCCCAGGCGCAGGCGCTGGAAGCCGACCTCGAGAAGATCCGGGCGAAGAACGGCGCGGTACCGCCGGGCTACCACGCCCAGCTGGGGCTGCTCTATTCCAGCATCGGCAAGGACGACCAGATGGTCCGCGAGTTCGAGACCGAGAAGGCGCTGTTTCCCGAGTCGGCGACCTACATGGACTTCCTCCTGAACAACGCCCGTGGAGGTGCCCGTTGAAACTCGCCCGACTGTCCGGCCTGGTGGCCGGTTTCACCCTGCTGGCCCTGCTCGGCGGCTGCGCGCCGACCAAGAGCGTCGACTACTCGGCGTTCAAGCAGGCCAAGCCGCGCTCGATCCTGGTCCTGCCGCCGCTGAACGAGTCGCCCGACGTGAAGGCGACCTACAGCATGCTCTCGCAGGTCACCTTCCCGCTGGCCGAGGCCGGCTACTACGTGGTGCCGGTGGCGCTGGCCGACGAGACCTTCCGCCAGAACGGCCTGACCAGCGCCGGCGACGTGCACCAGGTGTCCCCGGCCAAGCTGCGCGAGATCTATGGCGCCGACGCGGCGCTGTACGTCACGGTGAGCGACTACGGCACGCGCTACATGGTGATCAGCAGCGCGACCATCGTCACCGCCAGCGCCAAGCTGGTCGACCTGCGATCCGGCACCACCCTGTGGACCGGCTCGGCGACCGCCTCCAGCGAGGAAGGCAACGGCGGCAACAACGGCGGCCTGGTGGGCATGCTGATCACCGCGGCGGTCAAGCAGATCATCAACAGTTCGGTGGAGGACGCCGGTTATCCGATCGCCGGGATGACCAGTGCGCGCCTGCTCTCGGCCGGCCAGCCGGGCGGACTGTTGTACGGCCCGCGCTCGCCGAGGTACGGCAGCGACTGAGCCGTGCGCCGGGGCTACGGGGACGTCTCCGTGGCCTCGGTGCAAGCCGCCGGGAGGGGCTTGGCCGCTGCGTTGCGCTTGGCCATGTACTGGCGGATCAGGTCGTCGAGCAACGCCCGGATGGCGCGCCGCTCGTCCAGCCGCAGGCGGCCGATGGCCTCGAACTGCAGGCGCAGGTCTTCCGGTAGCGCCTGCCGCTCGCTGCGCTCGCAGACCAGCCAGTCGAGGGGCACCGCGAAACGTCCGGCGATGGTTTGCAGCACCACCAGCGACGGGTGCCCGCCCTTGGTTTCGAAGTGCCGCAACTGGCTCACGGTGACGCCCAGTCGCTCGGCCATCTGCCGTTGGGTCAGGGCGTTCTGCTGGCGTAGGCGTAGGAGATTCTGCGCGAAGCTCATGGAAAACTCTCCAAGTCAGGGGAAATCCTTGCCACCGCCCCGGTGATGCGGGCGATGGCGGTTGTCTCCATCATCGGCGTTCGCACTCTTCGACTCTGCCCTACCGTTCCGGCGCGGGCCTGGGAAAGCTCCGGGTCGTGAGTCCGAGGTTTCCCCGCGTGCCGCCTTTTTCGATTCAGTAGAGGCTGAAGCGACGGGCTACCGTCCCGTTGGCCTGCGTCGGCGGCAGTTTGGCTCCGCGGCGAAGCGATAGGACGCGAGGGCCTTGCGCCTGGCGAGGACTAGTCCGCTTGCGCCCCCTGCGCCAGGGCGTTGCCGACGCCCACCAGCAGCGCCCGGGTCTGCGCCACGATGGCGCTGCGGTAGGCCTCGTAGCGGGCGTCGCTGATGGCGTTGTCGTTGCGCGCGCCGCCGCCGCTCGCCGGTACGCCGGTGTAGTAGTTGTTCATCACCGGTACATGGATGTGCCCGGCGGGAATCTCCAGGCGGAACGCGTCGCGCAGCACCGTGTTGCGGTAGGCGCTCTCGTTGGACAGGTAGTCGCCGCCACCGCCGTTGCGCGCGCAGATCCGTCGGTTCGGCGGGAGCACCAGGGAGGGATCGGGCATGGCGTTCATCACCCCGTTGGTCGGCACGTTTTCGGTGCGCGGGTTGGCGCAATCGGGGAAGAAGTCGTAGTTGGTGTGCCAGGTGACGTCGAAGCCTTCCGTGGCCTGGCTGGTAGCGCCCGGCGGCCGCTCGATGCCGCGCCAGGTATCGGCGGCGAGCAACTGGCGGACCGGCAGCGAGGCCTTGGAGAACTGTGCCGGCAGGTTCTGCCGCCAGCGGCTGGCGCTGTCGTAGCCGAGCCAGCGGCGCGGCGGGTTGATATTGCAGCCGGAGCCCCGCAGGGAAATCGGCGCGGTGCCGGGATTGGTCACGCTGCCCAGGGGAAGCACGTAGTTGGGCAAAGCGCTGTCGGCGGGGCAGTAGACGATGCCGTCGTTGCCGGCGGAGGAGCCGTGGAAGCGGCCGTTCCAGGCCTCCAGCCAGAACTGGTTGGCGCCGCCCTGGCTGATGGTGATGGAGGCGTCGACCCGGCGCGGGCCGGGGCGGAACCAGGGGCCCAGGGTGTCTTCCTGCATGCCGCGGTTGAACGGGTCGTAGCTGACCGGCAACAGGTAGGCCTCGATACGCAGCAGGCTGCCGTCGGCCAGCCTGAACTCGCGGCCGTCCAGCGCAAGGGCGGTGGCGCCCGAGGGGTTGCCGTTGCGCAGGCCGGTGTTCGCCGTCCCGGGAGTGCCCAGGGTGAAGACGTCGAAGCCGCTGATGATCATCCGCCGGTAGCGCGAGCCGTCGGCGGCGTAGCGGCGTGGCAGGTCGATGTCCAGCTGTCCGCGCGAGGCGCGTTCGAAGCGCCATTGCAGTGCCTGGGCCTGGGCCTTGCCGAGGTGGAAGGATGGCGCCCACTGGCGCAGGGTGCGGGTCATGTAGAGGCGCGTCCAGTAGAGCATACGGTCATCGGCCGGCAGCGCGCCGGCGGGAATGGCGCGGCGCCCCTGGGCCCGGTCGACGGCGGCGCGCCACAGCGCGCGGCCCTCTTCGGTGACCAGCTTCAGTGCCTTGGCGTAGCTGCTGACCGGGGTGCGGCCGTCGGCGGCGCACAGGCGCTTGGCGAAGGCCGGTTCGAAGCCGTCGAAGCCGGCGCCCTTGACGATGCGCTCGGCCAGCGGCGTCTGGTCATGGGTGACGACGTTGGCGCCGCTGAACGGCAGCGGCGTGTCGAGCCGGCGCTCCTCGTAGGACAACGCTGCCTCGCGGTTCCAGGAGCAGGCGACGCTGGGCGGCTTGCGGGCGCCGGCGAGGTCGCCGTTGGCGGCCCAGCCGGCGCCGGGCAGCAGGGCTGCCGAGACGGCCAGGGCGAAGAGGGAGTATCGGCTTGCGTGACGGGCGTAGCGCATCGGGTGGACTCCTGTTCTTGTTCGGTTCATGGGTCGATCGGTGCGGCGGGCGGAGCGCGGGCGAGCGGCGCCCGCCGGCGGCGGGGGCCGGGACCGACGCAAGGTGCGTCGCGGGTTGCTGCGGTGGCGGACGCGAGGGCGGTGCTAGGGGGCGCGTGTCGCCGGTAGACGGAGGCGCGCGGAGGGAGGGTTGCGGGACGACGCGGAGGCGTCTGGGAAAGTCAGGTCCTTTGCCATGGATGCACCGATCGTTGTTCTTGCTGTTGTGGGGCGTCGGTGGGTGCACGGCCGGACTTCGCACCCGTGCGGCATTCTTGGAGGCGCCGGCGCGGTGCGTCCAACGAATTTATGTGGCCGCCGGGGATAGGAAAAGTTGATGGCGAACCGGTGCCGAAGCCCCCTGCCCCGGTACTTTCGCTGGCGCTGCGGCAATCCACCGCACTGGCGCGTTCGCTCGGGCTGGTCTTTGCTCTCCGGGGTCCGGCGGCTCGCCGGCGAGTCTTGCGGTGCGCCGCGAGCGGACGGGCGTTCGGTCCTTCTGCAGGCAAATGCCCTTGTTTTCGGAGAAGGACACGGATCGTTGATCGCTGTTTCGACCAAGGAGGTCAGATGAAAAGGAAGATGCTGGCGGCTTCGCTGCTGCTGTGGATGTTCTCGCTGACGGCGCAGGCGGACTGCGCGGTGCTCGGGCCGGGGGAAGATCCCTGCGCGGGCCCGGTGCTGGGACCGACCGTCTGCGAGTGCCCGTGATGACCGACTGTACCCTCGACCAGGGACAGGGAGCGTTCGATTACCAACCAGGAGGTTGCAAATGAAGAAAGTACTGTTGGCTGTGTTCCTGCTCTGTGGCTTCTCTCTTACCGCCCAGGCCGCGTGCCCGGTTTTCGGCCCGTCCGAGGACCCGTGCAGCGGGCCGGTGTTCGGTCCGTCGACCTGCGAATGCCCTTGAGGTAGGTCGTCTGGCGGGCCCGGTGCAGCGGGCCCGCTTCCGGATGTATCGCTCGCTCGAAGTTGCCTTCTTTAATTCTCCCTTCCCCGCGCCGCCCTACTTTTCCCGCTCGTCCATCGTCGCGTCGAACGTTGCCACGAAATCAGCGTCGATGGACAACTCTTATATTCAATAGTTGTACGATCTGAGTTTGTTGTAGTCATTTGCTTAGCTGGCTATTCATATGATTGCCGTAAAGCAATTATAAGTTTAATTGGATTAGCCTTCTAAGTCTTTGGAAAGAGCCGTGAACGACCCTGTAATATCTGGTTGTAGAGCCGCGTAATGATGTTTCAGGATATTTCATTAATTTTGTAGATTATTGTTTTTCCTTTGTTTTTTTAAAAACAGCTACCAGATTTAGATAGATATTAATTAACTCGTCCACGTTTTTTCCTGTTCTATCATTGGCCTTCCTTGGGCGCAGGCCTGCCGAAACTGCTTATCTTCAGGTCCTCGAAAAGTTCATACATCGACCGCCTTGGGCGAAGCATTCGTACGCCGGAAATCTGTCCGGCCGCACGGATGTTTTCAGCATGTTCTCTGGATGAGTTTCCCGATAAACATCAATTAGAGGAGTTTCCCTATGTGCGGTCTCGCGGGTTGGGTGGATTACACGCGCAAGCTCGACGACGAATTTCCGGCGATCTTCGCCATGACCGATACGCTCGCCTTGCGCGGGCCGGATGCCGAGGGCATCTGGAAGCACCGCAACGCCCTGCTGGGTCACCGGCGGCTGGCGGTCATCGACCTCAGCGGCGGCGTGCAGCCGATGTCCTATCGCTTTCCCACCGGCCAGGAGGTCACCCTCGTCTACACCGGCGAGGTGTACAACCACGATGCCCTGCGCGAGCGGTTGCGCCGGGCCGGACATGAGTTCCGCACCCGCAGCGATACCGAGGTGGTCCTGCACGCCTATCTGCAATGGGGCGAGCGTTGTTGCGAGTACCTGACCGGGATGTTCGCCTTCGCCGTCTTCGATGGCCGCGACGGCCACCTGCTGCTGGTGCGCGACCGCCTGGGCATCAAGCCGCTGTATTACGCGCGGCACCGCGAGGGACTGCTGTTCGGCTCGGAGATCAAGTCCATCCTGGCGCATCCGGAATTCGCCGCCAGGCTCGACGCGGTCGGCCTGGTCGACCTCCTGACGCTGTCCCGGGGCACTTCGCAGACGCCGTTCCGCGAGGTCCAGGAACTGCTGCCCGGCCACCTGCTGTCCTGGCGTCCCAATTCCCAGGCGAAGTTGCGCCGCTATTGGGAGGTACGCCGCCAGGAGCATGCCGACGACCTGCAGAGCACCGTGCAGCGCACCCGCGAACTGGTCACCCGCGCCCTGGGGGCGCAATTGCACGCCGACGTTCCGGTGTGTTCGCTGCTATCGGGTGGGCTCGATTCGACCGCCCTGACCGGCATCGCCCAGCGCATCGCGAAGGCGGAGCACGGCGGCGACATCAATTCGTTCTCGGTGGACTTCGTCGGCCAGGCCGAGCAGTTCCGCAGCGACGACCTGCGTCCCGACCAGGACCAGCCGTTCGCCCTGCTGGCCGCGCAGTACATCGGCAGCCGTCATCGCACCGTGCTCATCGACAATGCCGAACTGGTCTGCGAACGAGCGCGCGAAGAGGTATTCCGGGCCAAGGACGTACCTTTCACCTTCGGCGACATGGATACCTCGCTGCACCTGATGTTCGGCGAGATCCGCCGGCATTCCACGGTGGCCATCTCCGGTGAAGGCGCCGACGAGCTGTTCGGTGGCTACGGCTGGTTCCGCGATCCGCAGGCGGTGGCTGCGGCGCGCTTCCCCTGGGCCTCCAGGGTGCGCCTGCCGGCCGGCTTCATCGACGCCGGTTTCAACCGCCGCTGCGATCTCCTCCAGTACCAGCAGGCCAGCTACGACGATGGGCTGCGCCAGGTCGAACACCTGGCCGGCGACAGCCCGGAGGAGCGGCGGATGCGCGAGTTCAGCCACCTGCATCTGAAGCGCTGGATGGTGCTGCTGCTCGAACGCAAGGATCGCCTGAGCATGTGCAACGGCCTGGAGGTGCGGGTGCCCTACACCGACCATGAGCTGGTGGAGTACGTCTACAACGTGCCCTGGTCGATCAAGAGCCGGGACGGCGAGGAGAAGTGGCTGCTCAAGCGGGCCTGCGCCGACTATGTCCCGGAAGCCGTGCTCAAGCGCCGCAAGAGCCCTTATCCGACTTCTGCCAACCTCGGCTACGAGCGTTTCCTGCGCGGGAGCGTGCGGCGTCTGCTGGAGGACGCGGCGAACCCGGTGTTCGGCATCGTTTCGCGAGAGTTCCTGGCCGCCGAACTGGAGCATCCGGAGGGGTACTTCAACACCCAGGTGAGCCGCCACAACCTGGAGACCGCACTGGCGCTGGAAGGCTGGCTCAGGTTGTACGGGCTCTCCGCCTGAGCGTGACGCGGGGCGTGGCGGGTTCGGGCTGCTGTCCGGCCCGCCGGCGTCTTCAGGCGTCGGGCATTTCGCCGCGTTCGCCGAGCCCCACCGGCATGCCTTCCACGCCGGCATGGAACAGCAGGGCTTCCACCGGTTCGGCCCCGGCTATCAGGCGATGGATGATGTTCATCAGGCAACCCGCCGCCTCGCCTTCCAGCACCCGCGTGCTCTGGGCTCCGTCGCGGGTCTCCAGGCGCAGTTCGCCCTTGAGCACGTAAAGCGCGCTGGGCATCGGATGGACCTGCCAGTCCAGGCGTTCGTGGGCGGCCAGGCTCAGGCGCTGCACGGTGAGCTGCGGCTGGCCAAGGGGATAGCCGAGGTAGAGCGAGCCGTTCCAGGCGCAGCCGCTGCGCAGCAGGGTTTCGCGGTGCGGACTGGTTGCGGCCGGGAGGTCGCGGCTGGGTGGGAACACATGCACGTGGCTGGGGCGAAGGTCCATCGGGCGTCCTGCGCTTGTCGGTGTTTTTCCTCAGTCAAGCCGGCTTTCACCGCCTGCTCCACTGCCGCTTCTGCTAGGCGGCAGCGGGCCATCAAGGAGGCGGTTGGTTCATCGCAGGCGGCGGCTTTCTCCTTTTAGCCTCGGCGCATCGGCGGATAACGCTGCGCGTTATGCGCCCTACGACTTCCCGATGAGAGGCGATGCCTTCTCAAGCCTCGCGGATGAACCGCACGGGTACCCGCTCGGTCAGCCAGGCGCCGTTCTCCGCCTGGTGGAATAGGTGCCCGGCCAGATGCATGTCGCGCGCGTCGATTTCCAGCAGAACCGGGCTGCCGTAGCGGCGGCCGACTTCCAGGGCGGTGGCGCGGCGGGCGGAGAGATGGACGTGGTGGCGGCTGCCGGGAACCAGGCCGCGCTCGCGGATGGAGTCGAGGAAGCGGCTGGCGGTGCCGTGGTAGAGCACTGCGGGCGGGACCGCGGGGGCGTAGGCGATGGCCACCGCGGCATGCGAGTGGCCTTGCACGGCGCGGATGCGCTGGCCATCGGCGGAGAGGGCGAAGCGCTTCTTGTCGTTGTTCTCGACCACCGCGCCGAGCAGCACGCGGTCGAGGGCGCGGCCGTCCCGCGCCGCGCCGGCGATCAGGGCGTCGATGTCGGCCCAGCCTTCGCCGTCCAGCGTCAGGCCGATGGCCTCGGGCTGGTGGCGAAGGACATAGCTGAGGAACTTGCTGGTGTCGTCGAGGGTTTTCCGATCCATTCCATGGTCCTTGTGCGTGCCATCCCGGCGCGGGAACCTCAGGCGCCGCCGAGGAAGTCCATCTTGCCCAGTTCGACGCCGTTGTGGCGGAGGATGGCGTAGGCGGTGGTGACGTGGAAGAAGAAGTTGGGCAGGGCGAAGCCGAAGAGGAAGTCGCGGCCGTTGAAGCTGATCTCCTGGCCGCGCACCTTGAGGGTCACGTTGCGCTCTTCGGCGCCGTCCAGTTGTTCCTCGCGGATGCCCTCGAGGAACTCGACGGTGCGGGCGATGCGTGCCTGGAGTTCGTCGAAGGTGGTTTCCGTATCCGCGTAGCTCGGCACTTCCAGCCCGGCCAGCCGCGCGCCGGCGCCCTTGGCGGCGTCGCTGGCGATCTGCACCTGGCGCGCCAGGGGGAACATGTCCGGCGCCAGCCGGGCGTCGATGAAGATGCGCGGATCGATGTTCTTCGCTTCGGCGTGGGCGGCGGCTTTCTTCAGGATCGCCGAGAGGTTGCCGAGGGTGCGCAGGAAGGTCGGGATCGAAGCCTGGTAGATCGACAGGGACATGGACGTGCTCCAGACAGGGGATAAAGGTGCGTCGAAGGCGGCGCGTCCAGCAGTCTACCCGGCTTTCACGCCAGCGCCAGGGGGCCCGCCTCGTCCCAGTGCGGATCGGCCGCCATCCGTTCGACCAGGAAGTCCAGCAGCGCCCGCAGCGCCGGCGGCATCTGCCGGCGCGAGGCGTACACCGCGTGGATGCCGAGCACCTGCGGCGACCACTCCGGCAGCAGCGCCACCAGGCGTCCGCTACGGATCAGCGGGGCTGCCGAGTACAGCGGCTGCTGGCTGATCCCGGCACCGGCGGCGGCGGCCTCCAGCAGCACGGTGGATTCGTTGGCGCTGAGACTGCCACCCACCGGCACGCTGGTCGGCTCGCCGTCGCGCTCGAACTGCCAGAGACTGCGGCCGAAGTAGGAGTAGGTCAGGCAGTTGTGCAGCGCGAGGTCCTCCGGGCGTCGCGGAGTGCCGTGGCGGCGCAGGTAGTCCGGCGCGGCGCAGATCACCGAGCGGCATTCGCCGAGGCGGCGGGCGATCAGGTTGGGGTCGAGCTGGTTGGCGATGCGCAGGGCCAGGTCGATGCGCTCCTCCACCAGGTTGACCACCTGGCTGTTGACCTGCAGGTCGATGGCGGTGCCCGGGTAGCGCTCGACGAAGGCGGTGGCGGCACGGGTCAGCCAGGCCTGGGCGAAGGACAGGCTGCTGGTGATGCGCAGAGTGCCGCGCGGGCTGTCGCGGCGGGTCTGGCCGGTGGCCTGCATGGCGTCGGCCACGGCGAGCATCTCGCGGCACTGTGGCAACAGCTCCGCGCCGGCGTCGGTCAGGCTCAGGCGGCGGGTGCTGCGGTGCAGCAGGCGTGCGCCGACCCACTCCTCCAACTCGGCGAGGTAGCGCGAGACCATCGCCCGGGACATGTCCAGACGCTCGGCGGCGGCGGTCTGGCTGCCGCTGTCGATGACTTCGACGAAGACGCGAGTGGCGGTCAGGCGGTCCATGATTCGCTCGATCCATGCAACAAAGCTGTGATTATTGCGGGGCTTTTTGCGCGCTTTCAAGCAACTAACATGGCAAGCCTCTGATCCCACTGCCTGGAGAACCGCTCATGTCGCGCCATGGATTGCTTCGTTCCCTGTTCGCCGCCGCCGCCCTGCTGGGTGCCGCCGGCGTCTTCGCCGCCAGCGCCGAACCGCTGCGGCTGGAGGTCTACAACCCCGGCGAGAAGGCGATCTTCGCCGTGTCCTCGGAACTGCTGGTGGGCCAGCGCGAGGCGATGCTGATCGACGCGCAGTTCTCCCGCGCCGACGCCGAGCAACTGGTCAAGCGTATCCAGGCCAGCGGCAAGACCCTCAGCACTATCTACATCAGCCACGGCGACCCGGACTTCTACTTCGGCCTCGACGTGCTGAAGGCCGCCTTCCCCGAGGCGAAGATCCTCGCGACGGCGCAGACCGTCGCACACATCCAGGCGACCAAGGACGCCAAGCTGGCCTACTGGGGGCCGATCCTCAAGGACAACGCGCCGACGTCGCTGGTGGTGCCGGAGCCGCTGAAGGGCGACCAGTTGAAGCTGGAAGGCCATGCCCTGAAGGTGGTCGACCTGAAGGGGCCGAGCCCGGACCGCACGGTGCTGTGGATTCCGTCGCTGAAGACGGTGGTTGGTGGCGTGCTGGTGGAATCCGGTTCGCACGTCTGGACCGCCGATACCCAGACCCAGGCCTCGCGCCAGGCCTGGGTGGCGATGCTCGACCGGATCGAGGCGCTGCAACCGCGGCGCGTGGTGCCCGGCCATTTCACCGGCGAGGAGCCGAAGGGCCTGGACGGCGTGCGCTTCACCCGTGACTACCTGAAGGCCCTGGAAGCCGAACTGCCCAAGGCCAGGGATTCCGCCGCGCTGGTCGAGGCGATGAAGCGCCGCTACCCGAACCTGCCGGGCGAGGAAGGCCTGGAGCTGAGCGCCAAGGTGCTCAAGGGCGAGATGCAGTGGCCCTGAGCCGCGCCCGCCGATAGCCGCTGATCGAGGCGTCCCCTGCGGGGCGTCTCGTGGAGACCGAGATGAACGACCTCACCCTGCATTACCTCTACGATCCGCTCTGCGGCTGGTGCTACGGCGCCTCACCGCTGCTCGCCGCCGCCCGCGAGGTGACAGGTCTGGACGTACGCCTGCATGGCGGCGGCATGATGACCGATGCCAACCGCCAGCCGGTCGGCGCCGGTCTGCGCCACTACGTGATGCCCCATGACCTGCGGATCGCCCAACTGACCGGCCAGCCGTTCGGCAAGGACTACTTCGACGGCCTGCTGCGCGACACCAGCGCGGTATTCGACTCGGCCCCGCCGACCGCCGCCGTGCTTGCCGCCGAAGCGCTCGACGGCCTCGGCGCGGCGATGCTGGCGCGGATCCAGCGTGCCCACTACGTCGAGGGCCGGCGTATCGCCGAGCGTCCGGTGCTGCTCGAGCTGGGTGCCGAACTGGGGCTTGGCGAGGGCTTCGCCGAGGCGTTCGACGCCTGCGCCGGCGAGCCGCTGCGCGCGCACTTCGCCGACAGTCGGCGGCTGATGAACCGTCTCGGCGCCGCTGGCTTCCCGACCTTCGCCCTGGAGCGCGACGGCCGCCTGCAGGTGCTCGACACCGGGCGCTACCTCGGCCAGCCGGACGACTGGCGGGCTCTCCTCGAAACGCAGCTGTGCCTTGCCGGCGGCAGCGGTGCCGTGGGCGGGGCCGCGGCGCCGCTCTGCCGCATCGACGGTTGCGCCTGAATCCCGCCGCCGCGCAAGCGGACTGAACTTGTCCGGCTGCGTCGTCCTCCCATGTAGACATGCCCGCTCGCCGACGCGAGCGGATGTCCATCCACAGCTCCGGAGGAGTCGACATGAAGAAGACGGCATCGGCGGTCTGGCAAGGCGGCCTGAAAGACGGCAAGGGCACCCTTTCCACCGAAAGCGGCGCGCTCAAGGACAACCCCTATGGCTTCAATACCCGCTTCGAGGGCGCACCGGGAACCAACCCGGAAGAGCTGATCGGCGCGGCCCACGCCGGCTGCTTCAGCATGGCCCTGTCGATGATGCTCGGTGAGGCCGGCCTGACCGCCGAACGTATCGAGACCCGCGCCGAGGTCACCCTCGACAAGCAGTCCGACGGTTTCGCCATCACTGCCGTGCACCTGGTGCTCAGGGCGCGCGTGCCGGGGGCGGACGCGCAGACCTTCGAGCAGATCGCCAACAAGGCCAAGGCCGGTTGCCCGGTATCCAAGGTGCTCAACGCGAAGATCAGCTTGGACGCCAGCCTCGACGGCTGAGCGGAACGCTTCCCCAGCCCGGCGAACTGGCCCTGGCCTGCCGCAGTCGAATGCGGCAGGATGCGCTGCGCAGCACTCGGCTGCCAGGCATCGACGAGGAGTGACGGGTCATGAAAACCATCGGGCTGGGGATTGCCGCCTTGCTGTTCAGCGCCACGGCGCTGGCCGCGCCGAAGCCGTGCGAGGAACTCAAGGCGGAGATCGAGACCAAGATCCAGTCGGCCGGGGTGACCTCCTACACCCTGGAGATCGTGCGCAACGACGAAGTCAGCGACCCGAACATGGTGGTCGGCAGTTGCGAGAACGGCACCAAGAAGATCATCTACCAGAAGAGCGACGACTGAGCCGCTGCGTTTCAGTACGGCGGGCAGCGGCTGGTCTGGAAGTTCGAACGGGCGACCACCTCGCCACGCTCGTCGCTCAGTAGCGCCAGCGCCCTGCGCAATTGCGGGCGCACCTCCAGGCGATAGCGCCGGCCCGCCTCGAAGCCGTCATAGACCACCTGCTGGTAGCAGTTGATCTGCACCGGCTCGCCGAAGCCGCCCCCCCCGCCGCCGGAACCGCCATAGAGTTCGTACTGGAAGCGCACCTCCAGCACATGGCGTCCCGGAGTGACCTGGAAGTAGCGCCCGTCGCTCAACCGCTCGCCGTCCAGGCGCTCGGCCAGCAGGGTGTTGGCCGGCGCGCTGCGCAGCTCGACCCAGGCCATCTGCGGGTCCGGCTGCGGCAGCGGTCCGGCGCAGCCGGCGAGGAGCAGCAGCGCGAGCGGGACGAGACGGGTGAGTGGACGCATGGGGCGGGCTCCGGAGGGCGTTCAGCTCCTAGCATAGCGCCCTCGCCTTGTGCCGTTCAGACCTTCGCGCAGCGTCCCTCGCGGCCGCGCGCCAGTTCCCTGTTGTCCTGGTCGTAGAGCTTCGCCCAGGGACGGAAGCCGATGTGCCCGGCCTCCAGACGGTAGCGCTGGCCGGCGCTGAAGTCCTTGAACTTGAGGTTGAGCTGGCAATCGCGCCAGAGCGGGCTGTCCACGGGGCCGATGTTGGTCGGGTCGACGGTGAACTGGTAGCGCACCGTGAGTTCGCGGGTGCCGGGATCGACCTCGAAGTAGCGCGTGCGGTCCCAGCTCTTGTCGTCGACTTCCACGGCGGCGAGATCGGCGTCGGGCTGGGTATCGAGGTCGACCCAGGCGCGGTTCGGGTCGGGGGTGGGCATCAGCAGTGAGCAGCCGCTCAGGACGAGCAGGCCACCGGCAAGCAGCAGCGTACGCATAGAAGACTCCGAAGCTCCTTTAACCCGGCCGCCATCCGTCGCGCCTTGGAAAAACGCCTTGCGTTCCTCCGCCTCGCCGGATCGCGGACCGGTGCTGGTAGGGCGGCGGGCGGTCCGCGTGCTGTGCTATGTTCCGCCCATGCCACGCCGCCTTCGCCATCCGCTTGCTGACCTTCGACTGCCCCGTTGGGTTCCCTGCCTGGCGCTGTTGGCGCTGAGCGGTTGCTCGACCGTCTCCTACTACGGGCAACTGGCCAGCGGCCAGTTCGCCCTGCTGCGCGCCCGCGAGCCGGCCGCCGCGGTGATCGCCGACCCGCAGCGCGACGCGCGCTTGCGCGAACGCCTGGCGAAGGCGGAAAAGGCCCGGCAATTCGCCAGCGAACGCCTCGGCCTGCCGGACAACCGCAGCTATCGCCTGTACGCCGATATCGGCCGGCCCTACGTGGTATGGAACGTGTTCGCCACCCCGGAGCTGTCGCTGCAGCCGGTCACACATTGCTTCCCCATCGCCGGCTGCGTGGCCTACCGCGGCTACTACAGCGAGGCCGCCGCGCGCGCCGAGGCGGCGCGCCAGCGGGCGCTCGGCGACGACGTCTACGTCGGCGGGGTGCAGGCCTACTCGACCCTCGGCTGGTTCGACGATCCGATCCTCAGCAGCATGCTGCGCTGGGACGACGAACGGCTGGCGACCTTGATCTTCCACGAACTGGCGCACCAGAAGTTCTACCTGCGCGACGACACCGCCTTCAACGAATCCTTCGCCACCTTCGTCGAACAGGAAGGTACCCGCCAGTGGCGCGAGTATCGTGGACTGCCGCCGGCGGACGGCCGCGAGGAGAAGCGCCGCGAGCAGTTCACCGCGCTGGTCCTGGCCAGTCGTGCGCGCCTCGAAGCACTTTATGCCGGGCCGTTGGACGATGCCGCCAAGCGTGCCGGCAAGGCTGCCGAATTCCAGCGCCTGCGCCGCGAGTACGCGGCGCTGAGCCAGCGCGAATGGGGTGGCGAGTCGCCGTTCAAGGCCTGGATCGACGCGCCGTTCAACAATGCCAAGCTGCTTCCCTTCGGCCTCTACGACCAATGGGTGGCGGCGTTCGCCGTGCTGTTCCGCCAGGTCGGCGGCAACTGGCCGGCGTTCTATGCGCGGGTCCGTGCCCTTGGCCAGCTCCCCCTGGCGGAGCGCCAGGCGGCGTTGCAGCGGCTGGCCGCCGCAGCGCCCTGACGCCTGCTCAGGCGGCGAGCTGGTCGGCGTAGCACCAGCGCGTGGCCAGCCGGCCGATCGGCCAGAGCAGCGCCAACAGGCCGACGCCGAGCAGCGCCACCAGCAGCGTATAGCCGATGCCAGCGGGCGCCAGGCCGAGGATCATCAGCAGCGCCAGCCCCCCGCCGACCGCCAGCAGCGCGACGCTCCAGAGCAGCATGGCGACCACCGCGAGCAGCAGCGCGCGGCCGGCGGCGAAGCGTTGCAGGCGCGCCGGCAGGCGCGTGCAGACGGCGCCGAAGAGCAGCGCCGCGGGCAGCGCCACGCCGCTCAGGTACAGGCCGTATAGCCAAGGCTCGTCGTAGCGCAGCAGGGCGTAGGGAAGGAACTGCATCAGCTTGAAACACAGCGTGGCGAAACACAGCGCGGCGCCCAGGGCGACCTGCCAGGCAGCGACGCGGGCTTCTTCCCCTTCGGCCAGGCGCGGCGAGTTCACCCGGCTGCCGAGCAGCACCAGCCCCAACGGCAGCAGGCTGCCCAGGAGCAGGTAGACCCAGCTCATCGCTTCGTTGAACGCCATCAGCCAGACGCCGTAGCTGGATTGCGCCGTCACCCACTGGTAGAACGGCAGCGTCAGCGGTGCCAGGCCGATCCCGGCGAGCATGCCGCAGACCAGGTTGAGCAGACCGTAGCCGATCAGCAGCAGCGCCAGCGGGCGGAACTCGACGAGCTGCCGCTTCTCGCGGTAGGCATGCAGCACCAGCAGGTTGGCCGCCGCGTAGAACACCAGGCCGGTGAACCAGTGCGGCGCCATCAGTTGCAGGTGCTCGGAGAAACGCTGGCGGATCTCGCCGATGTCGTTGTACCACTGGATGCCCAGGCTTACGGCGAAGGACAGGCAGGTGACCAGCGCCAGCACCGCGATGAACGCATAGGGCTGGGTGGTGGCGGGCACCTCTCTGGCCGGCGGCTGCACCGGGGCGGTGGGGGTGGCGAAGGGATTGTCGGTCATGTCAGGCGTCCTTGTCTGAAACGGAGCATGGGTCAGTGGGATTCCAACACCTGCCGCAGGGCGGCGAGGTCGGCGGAGTAATGGGTCGGCTGGTGCGCGCGCAGTTCGTCTTCGCTGCCGAAGCCGTAGCCGACGCCGATGCAGGCGACACCGTTGCGGCTGGCGCCGAGCAGGTCGTGCATGCGGTCGCCGATCATCAGGCAATGCTCCGCTGCCAGGCCTTCGCTGTCGAGCAGATGGCGGATCAGTTCGTCCTTGTGCGTGCGCGTGCCGTCCAGCTCGCTGCCGTAGATCGCCTTGAAGTGACGGTCGAAGGCGAAGTGGCGGGCGATCTCGCGGGCGAACACGCCGGGCTTGCTGGTCGCGACGTAGAGCGTGTGGCCGCGTCCGACCAGGGCTTCGAGCAGCTCGGGAATGCCGTCGAACACGCGGTTCTCGTAGAGACCGGTGACCCTGAAGCGCTCGCGGTAGTGGTTCACCGCCTCCCAGGCGCGCGCTTCGTCGAAGCCGTAGGTCTGCATGAAGCACTGCAACAGCGGGGGGCCGATGAAGTGTTCCAGGCGCGCCAGGTCCGGCTCGTCGATGCCCAGGCGGGCGAGGGCGAACTGCACCGAGCGGGTGATGCCCTCGCGTGGGTCGGTGAGGGTGCCGTCGAGATCGAAGAGGATGTTCGGGTAGCGCAGCGTGGCGTCACGCATGGTAGTCCTCGGCGATGTGCAGGTCCTTGAGCTTCACGTAGTTGCCGGCGGTGTAGGTGAAGAAGCCGCGCTCCTTGTCGCTCAGCGGACGGGCCTTCTTCGCCGGGCTGCCGACGTAGAGGAAGCCGCTCTCCAGCACCTTGCCCGGCGGCACCAGGCTGCCGGCGCCGAGGATCACTTGGTCCTCGATCACCGCGCCGTCCATGACGATCGAGCCCATCCCCACCAGCACCCGGTTGCCGATGCTGCAACCGTGCAGCAGGACCTTGTGCCCGACGGTCACTTCGTCGCCGATGCTCAGCGGAAAACCGTCCGGGTTGAAGGGGCCGGCGTGGGTGATGTGCAGCACGCTGCCGTCCTGGATGCTGCTGCGCTGGCCGATGCGGATGCGGTGCATGTCGCCGCGGATCACCACCAGCGGCCAGACCGAGCTGTCGGCGCCGATCTCGATGTCGCCGACGAGCACGGCCGAGGGATCGACGAAGACCCGCTCGCCGAGCAGTGGCGTTTTGCCCTGGTAGGAACGAATGGTCACGATAGTTTTCCTCAGGCTGCGGATGCCGCCGATTGTATTTAAGATGGTCGGGTATTTCCTTAGCCAAGGTTGCCAACGTGAGCGCGAATCCCCTTCTGCAGGCCTACGACCTGCCGCCTTTCTCCTCCATTCGCCCGGAACACGTGAAGCCGGCCATCGAGCGGATCCTCGCCGATAACCGCGCCGCCATCGCCCGCCTGCTGGAAACCCAGCGCGAGCAGCCGACCTGGAAGGGCCTGGTGCTGGCGATGGACGAACTCAACGACCGTCTGGGCGCCGCCTGGAGTCCGGTCAGCCACCTCAACGCGGTGTGCAACAGCGCCGAGCTGCGCGAGGCCTATGAGGCCTGCCTGCCGGAGCTGTCGGCCTACTCCACCGAGCTGGGGCAGAACCGCGCCCTGTTCGAGGCCTACGAGGCGCTGGCGAAGAGCCCCGAGGCGGCCGGCTTCGACGTGGCCCAGAAAACCATCCTCGAACACGCCCTGCGCGACTTCCGCCTGTCCGGCATCGACTTGCCGGCGGACAAGCAGAAGCGCTATGCCGAGGTGCAGTCGCGCCTGTCCGAGCTGGGTAGCCGTTTCTCCAACCAGCTGCTCGACGCCACCCAGGCCTGGACCAAGCATGTCACCGACGAAGCCGCGCTGGCCGGCCTGACCGATTCGGCCAAGGCCCAGATGAAGCAGGCCGCCGAGGCCAAGGGCCTGGACGGCTGGCTGATCAGCCTGGAGTTCCCCAGCTACTACGCAGTGATGACCTATGCCGATGACCGCGCCCTGCGCGAAGAGGTATACGCCGCCTACTGCACCCGCGCCTCCGACCAGGGCCCGAACGCCGGGCAGAACGACAACGGTCCGGTGATGGAAGAGATCCTCGACCTGCGCCAGGAGCTGGCCGGCCTGCTCGGCTTCGCCAACTACGCCGAGCTGTCGCTGGCGACCAAGATGGCCGAGTCCAGCGACCAGGTGCTCAGCTTCCTCCGCGACCTGGCGGTGCGCAGCAAGCCGTTCGCCGCCCGCGACCTGGAGCAGCTGCGCGCCTACGCCGCCGAGCAGGGCTGCACCGAATTGCAGAGCTGGGACGCCGGCTACTACGCCGAGAAACTCCGCGAGGCGCGCTACAGCGTGTCCCAGGAGGCGCTGCGTGCCTACTTCCCGGTGGACAAGGTGCTTTCCGGCCTGTTCGCCATCGTCGAGCGCCTCTACGGCATCCAGATCCGCGAACTGCACGATTTCGAACGCTGGCACGCCGACGTACGCCTGTTCGAGATCCTCGAGAACGGCGAGCACGTCGGCCGCTTCTACTTCGACCTCTATGCCCGCGCCAACAAGCGCGGCGGTGCCTGGATGGACGGCGCCCGCGACCGCCGGCGCGACGCCCAGGGCCGGCTGATCGACCCGGTGGCCTACCTGGTGTGCAACTTCACCCCGGCGGTGAACGGCAAGCCGGCGCTGCTGACCCACGACGAGGTCACTACCCTGTTCCACGAGTTCGGCCATGGCCTGCACCACCTGCTGACCCGCGTCGAGCATGCCGCCGCCTCCGGGATCAACGGGGTGGCCTGGGACGCCGTCGAGCTGCCCAGCCAGTTCATGGAGAACTGGTGCTGGGAACCGGAAGGCCTGGCGCTGATCTCCGCCCACTACGAGACCGGCGAGGCGCTGCCGCAGGACCTGCTGGAGAAGATGCTGGCGGCGAAGAACTTCCAGTCCGGGATGATGATGGTCCGCCAGCTGGAGTTCTCCCTCTTCGACTTCGAGCTGCACGCCACCCACGGCGACGGCCGCAGCGTGCTGCAGGTGCTCGAGGGCATCCGCGACGAAGTGGCGGTGATGCGTCCGCCGGCGTACAACCGCTTCGCCAACAGCTTCGCGCACATCTTCGCCGGCGGCTACGCGGCCGGTTACTACAGCTACAAGTGGGCCGAGGTGCTGTCCGCCGATGCCTTCTCGCGTTTCGAGGAAGAAGGCGTGTTCAACCCCGATACCGGGCGTGCCTTCCGCGAGGCGATCCTGGCCCGCGGCGGCTCCCGCGAGCCGATGCTGTTGTTCGTCGATTTCCGCGGTCGCGAGCCGTCCATCGACGCCCTGCTGCGTCACTCCGGGCTGGTCGGGGAGGCCGCATGAGCCCGGCGATCACCAGGAAGCGCTTCATCGCCGGGGCGGTCTGCCCGGCGTGCAGCGAACAGGACAAGATCCAGATGTGGGAAGAGGACGGCGTGCCGCACCGCGAATGCGTGGCCTGCGGCTACGCCGACACGCTCAACGCCCAGGGCCAGTCGATCCCGAAGGAGCTGGGTACGCGGGTCAACCAGAACGCGCCGAAGCCGGCCAACCCGAAGGTGCAGTCGGTGCAGTTCTTCCCCAATCCCAAGCTGAAGAAGAAGCCCGACGCCTGACCGCTCGCCGCCGACCGGCGGCGATGGCTGTGGGCCGGGGCCCGGTGCGATACTGTATCCATATACAGTATTTCGCCGGGTTTCCCTCATGAGCGCTCCCCTGCCCCCGCGCGGTCGCGGTACCGCCAGCAACCCCCTCAACCGCTTCGCCCCGACCCACAGCGAGGCCTTCGACGATGGCTGGGAGCAGGACGTGCCGCCGATCCAGCTCACCGAGGTGCGCGAGGAGATCGCCCGCACGGTGATCTCCCGCAACCAGTCGCCGGACCTCCCTTTCGATCGTTCGATCAATCCCTACCGTGGTTGCGAGCATGGCTGCATCTACTGCTATGCGCGGCCCAGCCATGCCTATTGGGACCTCTCGCCGGGGATCGATTTCGAGACCCGGCTGATCGCCAAGAGCAACGTCGCCAGCGCGCTGGAGCAGGAACTGAGCAAGCCCGGCTATCGCTGCGCGCCGATCAACCTGGGCGCCAATACCGACCCCTACCAGCCGCTGGAGCGCGAACGCCGCCTGACCCGCCAGGTGCTGGAGGTGCTGCTGCGCTTCCGTCACCCGCTGACCATCGTCACCAAGGGCTCGCTGATCCTTCGCGACCTCGACCTGCTGCGCGAACTGGCGGAGCAGAACCTGGTGGCGGTGATGATCAGCCTGACCACCCTCGACGACGAGCTGAAGCGCATTCTCGAACCGCGCGCGGCGGCGCCCTCGGCGCGACTGCGGGCGATCCGCACGCTCAGCGGCAACGGCATCCCGGTGGGCGTGCTCTGCTCGCCGATGATCCCGATGGTCAACGACATGGAGCTGGAGCGCCTGCTCCAGGCGGCGCGGGACGCCGGCGCGCGCAGCGCCGCGTACATGCTCCTGCGCCTGCCGCGCGAAGTCGGCCCGCTGTTCGAGGAATGGCTGGCGGCGCACTACCCGCAACGCGCCGAGCATGTGATGAGCCTGGTCCGCCAATGCCGTGGCGGCGAGGTCTACGACAGCCGCTTCGGCCACCGCTTTCGTGGCCAGGGACCGTTCGCCGACCTGCTGGCGCAGCGTTTCGCGGTGGCGATGAAGCGCCTCGGGCTGGACCGCCGCGAGGGCTTCGGGCTGGATTGCAGCCGGTTCGCCGTGCCGGGGGCGCAGATGGCGTTGTTCTAGCGTTTTCCCCGCGGTGCAGCATTTCGTATAGGGCGGAGTAGCGGCGGAGCGTGCCGGTGGCGATATCCGCCCTGCGGGAAGAACCGCTGCCGCCGGGAAGCCGGAAACGTCGGAAGCAGCCGTCCCGGCGAACGCTCGACCTTCAGGCCGGTCGGGTCAGCGCGCCAGCCCCCTCAACGAAACGGCGACCCGAAGGTCGCCGTCGCGTTCGTGCCGGTAACGAGGCCGATCAGGCCTTGGCGCAGCTCGGCGGCGCCCAGTCGCCCATGTCCGGGCTGTTGCAGACTTCCCGGATCATGCCCTGGCCCTGGGAGGCCACCTTGTTGCCTTCGCTTTGCGCGTCCTGGGCCTTGCGGATGGTCTGCTCGGTGGCGACCGCTTCCTTCGGCACCTTGGGATTGCTGCCGGTCTTGGGCTTGCTGCCGCCTTTCGTAGTGCTGGCGCGGTTCTCGGCCTCGGCGACCTTGGTCACCTCGGCGCGCGGTACGCCGACCTGCTGCAGGTCTTTCTCGTAGGCCTGGGTGTAGTTGCTGATGTTCTCGCCGGCACGGCCGTTGGCGGCGACCAGCAAGGCGTTGGTCTCCTGCAGGCCGCTGACGATCTCGGCCAGGCGCTTGCGCCCTTCGGCTTCGTTGATCGACTTGTTCTTGCGACCGTCGAGCAGAGCCTTGAACTGGCTCTGGTAGCAGCTTTGCGCCGACTTGGCGTAGGCCACGCTACGGTTGATCTCGACGGTGCTGCGGTCGACGTCGGTACCGTAGGAGCCGATGCGCGCGCGGTCATCGCTGATCTGCTTCTGCTTCTCCATGTAGTAGCCCGCCGCGCCGCCGGCCAGGGCGCCGCCTGCGGCAGCGAGGGCGGCATTGCGGCCGCGGTTCTCGTCGCTGGCCAGGCCGCCGGCCAGGCCGCCCAGGAGGCCGCCGGTAATGGCGCCGGTGATGGCCGAATTGCGCACTGCGTTATCGGTGCTGCGCAGGTGCGACACCGGCTCGTAGCAGGACGGGTAGTATTCCGCGCGGGTGGTCTGGGCGACCGAGCCGACGCCGCTGCTGGCGCAGCCGCTGAGCAGCACGCCGCTGGCGGTCAACAGGCAGAGCGCGTAGCGCGCCGAGGTGATCAAACGGTTTTCGCTGGGTTGGCTCATTGCATCTCACTCCTGGTTTGATGAACCGCCCGGCTGCCGAGAGGGGCCGGACGGAACTCCTTCAACGCCCGCTGGACGCGAGCAATTCCTTCAATACCGCCTCCGGCTCGGCCCGGTGCTGCTGGCGATAATCTCCGACGTGTTTGACGAACAGGGTCGCGCGCTTGACCAGGCTCTTGCCCAGAACCGGGTTGCGATTGAGTTCTTCCTGGATGCGCTGGAACTGCGCCTGGATCACCGCGTCGGTGTAACGGGTGCCGGTGGCGAGGTTGTCGATGTAGATGGCCAATGCGCCATCGAGGGCGCTGCGCCCGTTGGCGATGGCGCCGGCATAGAGCTGGGCGGTCGCCTGATCCCTGGCTGCCACGGCTTTCTCCCTGTCCTTCTTGAGGTTGGTCAGGCGTATGTTGTAGTTGTTGATCGTCTCGGCGACCAGTGCCGCCGACTGTATCAGGTTTCCGGCGGCCTCTTCGCGCTGCCGGGCGATCAACGAAACGTTACGCTTGAGTTCCTCGTTTATCTGGGCCAACTGCGCCTGCATCTGCGGGTCGCGGGTGGCGGCAATGATTCCGTCCAATTGCTTGGTGGGATCTTGAGCGTCATCGATGGCATCGGTCAATGCCGCTAGTCGGCCTTCCTTCTGCCATTGGGCGAACAGCTCGGGATAGCGCGAGCGCGGCGCGGACAGCGCGCCGATGGCGACACGGAAACCGGTGGTCTCGTTGCGCTGTTCGCTGCCGTCGGCGGCGAACAGCGGGTATTCGCGGCGCATCCCGGTGAATAGAGTCATCTCGCCTTCGAGATAGTTCCCGCCCTTCACCACGAAACCGCCATATGTGCCCTGCCGGCGACCGGCGTGGACCAGTTGGAAGGACTCCTGGACCATCTCCGCGGCATTGCCGATCACGTCGAACAGGCCCAGCGGGTTCGGCCGCTTCATCCCTACCGGCAACAGTCGCGCGGCCTGCCCGGTGCCGCCGGCGACCTGGTTGTACACCGCCCAGTCGCCCAGCGGGCCTTCCTGGTCGCTGCCCTCGACCTTGCGCGGGAACAGCCGGCCTTCCAGTTCCTGGCGGCTTACCGCCTGGCCGCCGCGCGCGGCGAACTCCCACTCGACCTCGGTGGGCAGGCGGACGAAGCCGATGCCGCCGTCCTCGGGATTCTTGCCGCGGCCGCTGACCGGCAGCAGTTCCGGGTGGTTCTTCAGCAGCCAGGCGCTGTACACCGCGCCGAAGCGTTCGGCGTCGAAGCGCGAGAGGTTGACCTTGGGCAGCCGCGCGGCCATCCCGTCCGGCACGTCGCAGGCCGGCGCCTCGCCCTGGCCGGAGAGCGCGGCCGCCTGGCTCATCACCGCGGCGTACTGGCGGGCGGTCACCTCGTACTTGCCGATGAAGTACAGCATCGGCTTCAGCGGGGTGCCGGCGGCAGGCTTCGGCAGGCTGGCGGAGAGCTTCTGCTGCCAGGCCGGTGCCAGGTCGGCGAGGCTGAACTGGCCGTTCACGTAGTCGCGCCGGTAGCCGGAGATGAACGACTGCTGGTAGCCCGCCTCGCCTTCGTTGAAGGCGTAGCCGAGGTTGACCTCGCGATCGTCGAGGGCGCCTTCGGCGAGTACGTAGACATGCCGGAAGACCATCTCGCCGCCACACGGCAGCGGCAGGGCGACGTCGTCGGCCAGCGGCTTGGGATTGTCCGGCGAGTCGCCTTCGGCCCAGGCCGGCGCGGCAAATGCCAGGCAGGCACCGAGGGCGAGCGGAAGAATGGCTTTCTCAAACATCGCGTAATCCCTCTGCGGCTTCGATCCGCGCCGCGCGCCAGCCGCCGCTGGCGGCGGCCAGGACGCTGCACAGCAGCGTGGCGAGCAGCGCCGTCAGGTAGTGGCTGGGCAGCAGGCGGCAGACGAACTCGCCGCTCTGGTTGTCGAACAGGTGGTTCAGCGCGCCGGCCGTGGCGGCGTACAGCAGCCCGGCGAGGAACAGGCCGAAGACGGCGCTGAACAGCGCCAGGAGCATGACGAAGCCGACCAGCGCGGCGGTCGGGAAGCCCAGCAGACGTAGCACCGCCAGGGCGCGGCGCTTGCGTTCGACGGCGGCCAGGCTGCTGGCGGCGATGGCGGCGAAGGCACCGCCGATGGCCAGCGCGGCGACGATCCAGAACACCAGGCCGAGGTTGCGGCTGAGGCTGCGCACCTGGGCGATGGCCTCGGCCTGGGTGGCGACTTCCACGCCACTCGCGACGAAGTGCCGGCGCAGCCCTTCCACCGCATCGAGGTCTCGGGCGTACAGGCGGAAGCCCGGGTAGATGCGTGCGCGCGGGGTCTCGCCGGCCTTCCCCGGCCAGCCGTAGGCGGCCACCGCGCGACCGTCGCGATAGTCCTCGGCGGCTTCCAGCAGGGCCAGCGGGGCGAACAGCGCGTCGCGGGCGAAACGCTCCTGCGGCAGCACCGCGAGCACTTCCAGCTCCAGGCGCTGGCTCTGTGCCTGGCCATCCATGCGCCGGCCGATGCGCGCGACGATGCGCTCGCCAGGCTGGGCGCCGAGTTTTTCCGCGGCGCCGTGGCTGAGCACCACGCGGGTCGGCCGGTCGGGTTGCGGCAGGCCGGCCAGCAGCGGGTCGCCAGCGGCGCTGGGAATCATCTCGACGCTCAGGGCGGTCTCGCCGCCGCCGCTGAGGTCGGCGGTGGCGGCGATCTGCCGGGTGCGCGGCACGGCGAAGGCGACGTCCGCGCGTGCGGCCAGGGCGGCGATGTCCTCGGCACGGTAGCGGGCGCCGCCGACCGGAATGATCTCGCGCACCGAAGGCGCGCGCTCCAGCCGCTCGGTGAGGGTGCTGACCAGGCCGTACTTGAGGCCGAACAGCACCAGCAGCGGGGTGATCACCGCCGCCAGGGCGAAGATCGCGCAGAGCGACAGGCGCGCCTCGCCGCGGTAGTCGGCCCAGGCCAGCGAGAGCAGCAGGCCGGCGCGCATCAGCCAACTTCCTCGAGGCAGGCGCCGACGCTGTCGTCGGCCTCGTGTTGCCAGCGGATGGCCAGGACTTCCAGGCCGGCGGCGCGAGCCAGGCGTTCGTCGTGGGTGGCGACCACGGTGCAGGCGCCGCGCTCGCGGGCCTGCTCCACCAGCAGGCGCATCACCCGTTCGGCGTTCAGCGGGTCGAGCGCCGCGGTCGGCTCGTCGGCCAGCAACAGGCGCGGCGCATGCGCCAGGGCGCGAGCGATGGCGACCCGCTGGCGCTGGCCGACCGACAGCGCCGCCGGTTTCTTGTCCAACTGGTCGCCGATTTCCAGCCGCTCGGCCAGCGCCTGTACGCGCTCGGCGGATGGGGCGCCGAGCAACGCGCAGGGCAGTCCGATGTTGCGCCGCACATCGAGGAACTCGAGCAACCCGCCGCTTTGCAGCACGTAGCCGCAGTGCTGCCGGCGCAGCGCCGCCAAGCGGTCCTGGCGGCCGTCGCGCCAGAGCGCGGCGATGTCCTGCGGGCGTTCCCCGGCGAGGAATTCGAAGCGCCCGCCCGGGTCCGGCGCCAGGGCCAGCGCCAGCAGGTCGAGCAGGGTGCTCTTGCCGCAGCCGCTGGGGCCGACGATGGCCAGCTGGCGACCCGCGCGCAATTCCAGCGCCGGCACCCGCAGGCGGTAGCGCTGGCGACCGGCGCCGTGGCTGCGGGCGACCTCGTGCAGGCGCAGGATCATGGCAGCGTCGACAGCGGCACGCGGTACAGCGCGTCGCCGGCGTCGGCGTCGCCGAATCGGACCCAGTTGGCGACGTCGTTGTGGAAGGTTTCGTAGAGGCGGATCTTCGACTCCAGTTCGTCGATGAAGTCCTGCTGTTCGGCGACGCTCAGCGACAGCCAGAGGTCCTGGGTCATGTTCAGCGACTTGCTGCGGTACGGCAGGCCTTCCAGGTATTCGCCGAGCACGCCGCTCTGCGCCAGGTTGCTGCCCTTCACCAGTTGCGCCGGGTCGCGGCTCATGTAGGCGCTGGCGCTGGCGATTTCCTGGAAGAAGTCCTTGGGCGAGGTCTGGGTGCGCTTGGCCGCGTCGACGATCAGTTTCAGCGACTGTTGCAGTTCGTTGAGTTGCAGCTTGCTCAGCAGCACGCAGACCTGGAACGCCGGCAGCGCCGGGTTGGTCAGGTCACGGTCGGCGGTCCAGGCGGTGACGACCTGCGGCGCGCGCACCGAGTCGCGGCGACCGAGGAATTCCATCTGCATGGCGTAGCCGATGGCCGCCGACTTGCTCGCCACGCTTGGCGCGGCGTCGAAGCGCGGCGCCTGCGGCTTGCGGTTGCCGGCGTCGTGGACCAGGTCGGCGAACACCGTGCCGATCTCCTTCACCGTGTTGCCGAAGGCGTTCACCTCGCCGCCGGCCACCGGGATGTAGAGGTCGGCGATCTTCGGGTTGGCGTCGGCGGTGAGGCTGCGGTACTGCTGCTCGGCGTAGCCGTGGTTGTTCTTCCCGGCCGGGGTGCGCAGGTGCAGGGCATAGATCTTCACGCCCTTGCGCAGCGCCGCCTGGCGGACCTCGGCCTCGTTCATCTGGGTGCGCCCGAGCGGGTCGTTCTTGCGCAGCGCGCCGGCGTCGGTGACCAGCAGCACCACGCGCCCGGCGTAGGGCGACCAGTCCATTTCGTCGACCGCCTGCATGATCCCGGCGAAGGCGTCTTCGTTGAACGAGTGGCTGGAGACGTCGGTGGCGCGCACCTGGCTGCTCAACTCGGCGAAGCGCTGCGCGTCGTTGCCCGGTTGCAGCGGCACCAGGGTCTTGCTGACGTATTCCAGGCCGGGGGTCTTGTCGGTGTTGTTGCGGAAACCGACCAGGCCGAAGCTGACCTTGTCCAGGTCGCCGCGCTCGCCGATCTGCCGCTGCAGGCCGTCGATCACCTCGCGCACGCGGTCGATGTAGGGCTGCATCGACACCGAGGTGTCCACCACCAGGACGATGCCGGTGCGGAAGGTGTCGCTCGCCGCGCCGCTGGCGCCGCCCTGCCCGGCCTGGCCCGGCGCCTGGGGTGCCGCGGCGCTGCCGCCGGGGTCGATCGAGGCGACCTCCAGCAACTGCGCCGGCTGGCCGTCGGCGTCGAAGCTTTCCTTCGAGTCGAAGATCGGCAGCAGGTAGAACTGGTCCTGGGGGATCGCCCGGTCGTTGGGCTCGACCGCGACCACCTGCGGATCGCCCTTGTGATCCACCGCCTGGGTCAGGGTGTCGCGCGCTGCGCGGGTATCGCCGAGCAGGCGCTCGACCTGCTCGGCGCTGTTGAGGAACATCACCGGCGCGCGGCCGGAGCGTTCGGTGAACTTCAGCACCAGGCTCTGCTTCCAGTCGCTCACCGCGCTGGCCGGCAGCCAGCCGTCGCCCTCGCCGTTGCTGGAGGCGCCGACGCGCAGCCAGGGGCTGCCGCCGACCTGCTTGCGGGCGTACACGTAGAGCACCGAGAAGGCCGGCACCGCGCCGGCCCGGGGCGGGCCGCCAGCCTCGGCGGAGATGGCCGCGCCGGGTTTGGTCAGGACGCGCTGGAACAGGGTCTTCTTGCCTGGCATCAGCAGCGGACGCTCGCCGCCGTCCTGTTCGGCATCGGCCACCGGGGTCTGCTGCTGCGGCTTGTCCGCCGGCGTCTGTCCCAGCGGCGCTGGATCGGCAGCGCTCGGCGCGTCGCCCGAGCTCAGCAGCCACCAGGCGCCGCCGCCGATCGCCAGGAGCACGGCGGCCGCGGCGGCGGCGATCAGCGGCGTGCGGCTGCCGCCGGCACGCGGCTTCGCCGGTGGCAGCGGAGGCGGCGGGGGCGATGGCGGTTTCGCCGCTTGCGATGGCGGAGGCGGGGGCGGCGTGGCGCCGCCGGCGCTGGGCGTGACCGGCGGCAACTGGATCGATACCGGTTGCAGGCCGCCGAGGTCGGCGGGCGGCATGGGCGCGGGTTCGGCCGGCGGCGGGTTGCTCGCTCGCGGCGAGCCCTGCGGCGTCGCCAGCGGACGGATCTGGGTGGCTTCCAGGGCGCTCGGCGCCAGGCGGTCGAGGGCGGCGATCAGCGCGCCGGCGGTTGGGAAGCGCTCGGCCGGGTCCTTGGCCAGCAACTGGCGCAGGATGTCCTGGTAGCGGCCCTGTTCGATCGGCAGTTCCGGCAGCGGCTCGGTGAGGTGGGCCAGGGCGGTGGAGAGCGAATCCTTGCCGTTGTAGGGCAGCTTGCCGGTGAGGATCTCGTAGAGCACCACGCCCAGCGCGTAGAGGTCGGCGCGGCCGTCGATCTCCTGCCCGCGGGCCTGCTCCGGGCTCATGTAGCTGGGGGTGCCGACGGCGAAGCCGACCTGGGTGAACTGGGTATTGTCCTCGATCGACTTGGCGATGCCGAAGTCCGAGAGCACCGCGGTGCCGTCGGCGCGGAACAGGATATTGGCCGGCTTCACGTCTCGATGCACCAGGCCCTGGGAGTGCGCGTAGCCGAGCGCGGCGGCCACCTGCCGTACGTAGACCAGGCCCAGCTCGGGATCGAGGCCCTGCTGGATGCGCTCCTTGAGCGTGCCGTTGGGCAGGTATTCCATGGCCATGTAGTAGCAACTGCCGACGTTGCCGATGTCGTGGATGGTCACCGTGTTCGGGTGCGACAGCCGCGCCAGGGTCCGACCTTCGCGCAGGAAGCGTTCGGCGAAGCTCGGGTCGGCGGCCAGCGCCGCGGCCATCACCTTCAGCGCCACCTTGCGCTGCAGCGAGCGCTGGGTGGCCAGGTAGACCGTGGCCATGGCGCCTTCGCCCAGCTCGCGTTCGATGTCGAATCCCGGAAGTTCTATGTCCATGTCCGTCTCAGAAGGCCCTGACCACCAGGGCCGTGATGTTGTCCGGGGCGCCGCGGGTCAGGCCCAGGTGGACCAGGCTGCGGACCACCGCATAGGGATCGCTGTGGCTGAGCACGTCGCGCAGTTCGCTGTCGTCGGCGGTCTTGTTGAGGCCGTCGCTGCAGAGCAGGAAGCTGTCGCCGGGCAGCACGTGCAGCGCGGCTTCCGACAGTTCCAGTTGCTCGTGCACGCCGACCGCGCGGGTGACCACGTTGGCGCGCGGATGGTGGCGCGCCTCTTCCTCGCTGATCAATGCGTTGTCGAGCAGCTCCTGGACGTAGCTGTGGTCCCGCGAGATGGCTTCCAGCACGCCGCCGCGCAGGCGGTACAGGCGGCTGTCGCCGGCCCACAGGCAGCTCGCCTGGTTGCCGCGCGCGGCGAGCAGTACCAGGGTGCTGCCCATCACGCTGACGCCACGCAGGCCGGCCTCCTGGCGAACCCGCTCGTTGACCTGGGCGAGGCCGGTGCGCAACGCGCCGACATAGGCCGGTAGCGAGGAGGCCGCCGGGATGCGCCGCAGGGTATCGACGATCAGGCTGCTGACGAAGTCGCCGGCGGCGTGGCCGCCCATGCCGTCGGCGACCACCCAGAGTCCCGCCTCGGGGGCGTCGAGACTGGCGTCTTCGTTGACCTTGCGGACCATGCCGACGTGGCTGTAGCTGGCCGACCTGTAGTAGCTGACTGAGTTGGGCACCATCAGTTGTCCTTAACCGGGTATGCCGGGAAAGAGCGGGATCACCTCGCCCTCTCCGGTGAGGAATCGTCCGAACGCCGGCGCCGGCGGCAGGCCCTGGTAGCGCATCAGGCCGGCGGAGATCCGTGCCGAGCCGCGTCCCCACCAGTGGCTGGCGCCGTCGCAGGCGTGCTGGGCCAGCGCGGCGAGGCGCTGCGCCGGGGTCACCGCTTCGCTGCGCAGCAGGTTGCCGCTGATCAGCGATTGTTCGATGCGCGGTCCGCAGGGCGGTGCCGGGAGCTGCGCCACCGCCTGCTCGAAGGCCTCGACCTCGGCCTCCGGTTCGAGGGTGGAGAGCAGCAGGCTCTCGACCTGTTCGAACCAGCCGTCGTCGCCGCCGACCAGCCCGCCGAGGTCGGCGTTCGCCGGTAGCAGGCAGGCGACGGTCAGCGGGAAATAGCGACCGACCCGGTCGATGCTCGGCATCACCACTCCGGTCACCGCTTCGCCGCCGAGCAGGCCGGGGGCGATGGCGAAGCGCCACAGCGGGCTGGTCAGGTAGGCGTCGAGCCAGGCCGCGCCGAGCTCGTCCTGGCTGGCGCGCATGCCGCTGGCCAGCCAGGCGTCCCAGGGTTCGACGAAGGTGTTCGGCAGGCCGCGGCTGACGAAATCGCCGCGGCCGGCCAGCTTGCCGTAGAAACCGACGCTGTTCAAAGGCGCTCCGGGAGGCTGAAGCCGGACACGACCCGGCTCTTGAAGGGGTTGAAGGCGCTGCTGGCGCGCAGCTCGCAGGCGATGCTGGAGCCGTCGATGCGCAGCCGCAGGGTGAAGCGGTCCGGCGAGTTGCCGCGTTCCAGGTCCGACTGGTCGAGCAGGCGGAACCAGGCCCAGGGGCCTTCCAGGGTCAGGCCGGAACGGCCGCTGCTGGGCGGCGGCGTCACTGTCAGGCGGACCACGCCGAGGCCGTTGGCGCTCGGCCACTGCATCGCCACTGGGCGGCTGGGGCCGTGGTCGTAGGTCAGCTGCTGGCCGTCGAGGTCGAGGATGAACTGGCTGATCGCCGCGTCCATGGTCACCGGCTTGAGCTCGAAGCGCACCGTCGGTTGCATGCCGCCGGAGCGGAAGAAGGCGTCGCGGATCGCCGCTGCGCGCTGGAAAGTGTGCAGCACGCCGGGGTTGATGCCGAGCTTCTGCGCCGCGCCGGGCTGCCAGCGCCAGGTGCTGGCGGAGGTGTCGACGTAGGGTTGCAGGTACTGGCGGAAGTAGCTGTCCATCACCCCGCCGGCACCGAAGAAGTGGCCGAAGTCTTCCAGGGTGGCGTCGCGCGAACTGCCGGCGGCGATCGGGTAGCGCCCGGCCAGGGACTGCCGGTAGACGCTGACCACGTCGCTGATCCAGGCCGCGTTGAGCTGGTTGCGCACGCTGCCCATCATGCTGCTGGTGGTGGAGTTGACCACGTTCTTCACCAGGCCCTGGACCACCGGCGGCTGGCGCTCGGCGCTGAGGGCCACGCGCGAGGCGGCGGCGGCCACCTGGTTCTTGGCGTCGCCGAGCAGCGAGTCGCCGCTGGCTCCGGCCATGGCGCTGACCTGTACGTAGAGCGCGTTCATGTCCTCCAGCAGGCTGTCGATCGGCGCCGGCTCGTTGCCACCCTCGCCCTTGCTGACCAGGCTGTTGAGTTCGGCGAAGTGGGCGCTGATCGGGTCGCTGTCGACCTGCCGCGGCTGTTCGCGGGCGCCCTCTTCCTCCTGGCCGACCAGCGAGCCGAGGCGCTGCTTGAGCTTGTCCACGGTGCCGTCGGCGGCCTTCTTCACTTGCGCGGCGACCAGCCGGTCGCCCTTCTGCAGGTCGGTCTCGCGGGCCACCGCCTCGAGCAGCTTGCGGAACGGCGACGTCGGTCCGGAGAGAATGCGCAGCACGTCGGCGGCCTGGGTGACATTGGTGATCGGCACCACGGTGAGGTCGGCGAGCAGGTCGTCCCACTGCCGCAGGTAGTCCTGGAAATACAGGCGACGCACGTCGAGGGCCAGGTTGGCGGCGTCGCCGGCATCGTTCAGGTCGCGCCCGAGCACCCACTGTTCCTCGG
Organism: Pseudomonas sp. 203-8; assembly: GCF_020708595.1. NCBI lineage: Bacteria > Pseudomonadati > Pseudomonadota > Gammaproteobacteria > Pseudomonadales > Pseudomonadaceae > Pseudomonas > Pseudomonas sp. 203-8. The sequence continues at coordinate 263,909 of NZ_JAJFDF010000006.1, forward strand.
CGATGGTGCCGGCCTGGCTGAGGCTGGCGGTGAGGAACACCTCGCGATAGCCGCGGTAGGTGAAGAAGCCGCTGAGCGGGTCGGTGAGCGGCTTGCCGCTCTTGCGCGCGAACACCAGCGGCGCGTCGCGGCCGGCGGCGTCGCTGATGCGGAAGTCGGGCACGTCCTTGGGCAGCCTCTGCCGCTTGACCCGGTCGTAGACCCGCTGCGCCACCGGCAGTTGCTGCAACTGGCGGCGCAGGTCCTCGACCAGGTCCTGGTCCAGGCGCGCCGACGGCGGCCGTCGTTCGAGCAACGCGTCGAGGTGCGCGTGCAGCGCCTGGCGCTGTTCCGGCGAGAGGTCGCGCGGCAGGTTGCGTTCCCAGTCGAGGCTGATCCAGGCCTTGATGAAGTCGGCGTCGTAATGGTCCGGGCTGCCGAGCATCAGGTAGGCCTTCAGGCCCTCGTAGAGGAAATCGCTGCTGCCGCCGGAGCGCAACTGTTCCTCGATGCGGGTCACCAGGCGCGGGGCGAACACCGCGATCAGCAGCTTGCGGTAGACGCTGGCGGACTCCTCGCCGAGCATGTCGCCCTGGTACAGCCCGTAGCCTTCGGCCCAGCTCGGCGCGTCGCCGGCGAGATTCTGCACCGCGTTGAGCTGTGGCAGTACGGCCAGGACGTCGCGCTGGGCCGGGCTCAGCGACTCGATGCCGCGCGCCAGCGGGTCGACGCGCTGGTCGACCGCGGCGATGTAGCTCTGATTGGCGCGGTAGCTGGCGATCCATACCGCCGTCACCGCCAGCACCACCAGCGCGGTGGCGCTCAGCGCGCCGATGGTCAGCCACTTGCGGCGGCGCTCGACCTTCGGGTTGGTGCCGACCAGGCCGCGTTCGCCGAACGCCACTTCGCGGAACAGCCGCTCGATGAAGTAGCTGCGCCCGGTTCCGGTCTGCCGCGCCAGGTGCTGGCGGTCGAGGTTCATCGACTGCGCCATGCTGCCGATCAGACGGTCGATCGGACTGCCTTCCTGGGTTCCGCTGGTGAAGTACAGGCCGCGCAACAGCGGGCGTTCCTCGTAGGGGTTGGGCTTGAACACGCCGTTGAGGAACTCGCCGAGGCATTCGCGCAGGGCGGCGAATTGCTGCGGGAAGCCGTAGACCAGGTCGCGCCGCGCCGGGTCGCGCTCCTGCTGCAGGCGTTCCACCAGGCGCGCGGTGAGACGCTGTTCGAGCAGGGCGAATTCGCTGTCGAACACCGCCAGCGGGCCTTCCGCGCTCTTGCCGTCGTCGAGGGCGAAGGTCATCCCCCAGACCTGCGCGCGTTCCTCGCGGTTCAGGCTGTCGAAGAACTCCATGAAGCCCGGCACCAGGTCGAACTTGGTCAGCATCACGTAGATCGGGAAGCGCACCCCGAGCTGCTGGTACAGCTCCTGGATGCGTGCGCGGATCGCCTGGGCATGGGCGGCGCGCTCGGCGTCGCTGCCCAGCAGCAGGTCGGAAAGGCTGATGGCGATGAACGCGCCATCGATGGGGCGGCGCTTGCGCTGGGTCTTGAGCAGGTCGAGGAAGCCCAGCCAGGCGGCCTTGTCCACCTGGGCGTGGCTGTCCTGGGTGGTATAGCGGCCGGCGGTGTCCAGCAGCACCGCTTCGTCGGTGAACCACCAGTCGCAGTTGCGCGTGCCGCCGACCCCGCGGATCGCCCCGGCGCCCATCTGCGCGGCGAGCGGGAAGTCGAGGCCGGAATTCATCAGCGCGGTGGTCTTGCCCGAACCGGGCGGGCCGATGATCACGTACCAGGGCAACTCGTACAGGTTGCGCCGCTCGCTGCCGCCCAACTTGGCCCGCTTGAGCAGGGCCAGGGCCTCGTCCATGCGTTGCTTGAGGGTCGCCAGCTCTTCGGCGGTGGCGACGCTGGCGGCGTCCGGCGCGCTGACCTCGGCGAGACTCTGCATGACCTTCGCCGCGTTGCGCCGGGCCTGCACGATGCGCAGCACGCGGAAGCCGATCCAGACCAGGAACAGCAGGACGATCAGCACCCAGCGGCTGGTCGCCGAGGCCAACGGTTCGTAGTTGCCCAGGCGCAGCAGCGGGCCGAGGAACCAGATGATCAGGCTCAGGGCGAGCAGGCCGAGCACCGGCACCACCCAGCGCGCGAAGAAGTTGAGGAAGCCTTTCATTGCGCGCCCTCCGCGAATACGGTGATTTCCACCCGGCGGTTGCGTGCGCGGCCTTCGGCGCTGGCATTGGTCGCCACCGGCTCGGTGTCGCTGCGCCCTTCGGCGGTGAAGCGGCCGGCGTCGCCGGTGGTCGCGCCGAGCAGGTCGGCGACCTCCTGGGCGCGGGCCTGGGACAGTTTCCAGTTGGACGGGTAGCGCAGCGTGGCGATCGGCCGGTTGTCGCTATGGCCGGTGACCAGCACCTGGCCCTTGACCTTGCGCAGGGCGTCGGCGATGCGCAGCAGCAGCGGCTGGAACTCGTCGCGCACGCTGGCGCTGGCGCTGGCGAACAGCTCGTCGCCGCGGATGGTCACCACCGAGCGGTCGACGGCGTCCTCCACCGCCACCCGCTGGGCCTTGATGTCGTCGGCGAGGAAGCGCGCCAGGCGTGGCCGCTCGATCACCCGCGGCTGCACCGCCGGGCGGTCGATGGCCTGCACCGGGATCTCGCCGATGGCGTGGATGCGCTTGAACACCGGCTCGGCGTCGGCGGCCAGCTTCATCCGCAGGCCGAACAGCAAGGCCAGCAGCAAGGCCAGGCCGATGGCGATACCGACCCACGGCGGCAGGTATTGCGAAAGGCGGTCGCGCATCACGCTGAGGCCGCGCCAGTGCGGCGACAGTTCGTGCTCGTACTCGCCGCGGGTGCTGCGGATCACCGCCGCGGTGCGCTCGCGCAGCGCCTCCAGTTGGCTGCGGCCGTCGTGCATGACCCGGTAGCGGCCTTCGAAGCCGAGGCTGGTGCACAGGTACAGCAGCTCCAGCAGGTGCAGGCGCTGGTGCGGGTTCTGCAGGCAGTGTTCGAGCAACTGGAAGACCTTCTCGCCACCCCAGGCCTCGTTGTGCAGGGTGATCAGCAGGCTCTGCTTGCCCCAGTCGCTGGTGCTGCCCCACGGCGTGCTGAGCACCGCTTCGTCGAGGGCGGTGCAGAGCACGTAGCGCGCCAGCATCACTTCGTCCGGCGCCACGCCGGCCTGGCGTGCCTTCTCCTCGAACTGGCGCAGGTAGCCGAGCAGTTGCGCGCGCAGGCTGGCCGGCGCCGGATGGGCGATGGTGTTGCGCAGGCGGGTGAGCATAGCCAGCAGTGGGCCGGCGGCCTGCTCCAGCGGGTTGAGGCCGTCGCCGCGGCCGCTCAGCGGCGCCAGGCTGGCCATCGGCGGCGGCGTGTAGGGATCGCCGCCGCGGGGGCCGCCGGCCGGTTCCGGGGCGCGGCCGCCGGGACGCGGCATGATCATGGTGCGGTCGTCGGGCGGGCTTCCGTTGCCGCCGCCGGCCGGGGTGCCGAAGGGATCGTCGATGGGAGGCATCGTTGCTTATCCTCGAATGGCCCAGAAGGCCAGGTTCAGCCCGGGGAACTGGCCGGCGATGTGGAAGGCGAAGCCGCCGGAGTGCGTCAGCTGCTTCCAATGCGCGCTGCCGCGGTCCAGTTCGAAATAGGTGGAGCCGGCGTGGTAGGGGATCTGCCGCGGCGCCACCGGCATCGGCAGCAGGCCGATACCCGGCAGTTGCAGGTTGACCAGGTCGCGGATGTGCTCCACCGAGCCTACCTTGGCCTGCTGCGGGAAGTGCCCGCGCAGGCTCTCGCCGGGGACGTCGGCGCGCACCACCAGGACGAAGCTGGCGTTGTCGATCAGGCTGCGGTCGCTGAGCATCGCGACGTGCACGCCGTAGGCCTTCTCGACGATCGGGATGGCGATCGCCTTGGCGTCGATCACCGTCGCCAGCGCCTGGCGCAGGGCGAGCATCACCGGGGCGAAGCTGGCGGCCAGGTCGTCGTGGTTGTACACCGGGTACTCCTCGGGACGCCGCTGGCTGGCGGTGAAGGTGCAGAACTCGCCGGCCAGGGCCACCAGTTCGCGGTACAGCTCCTGCGGGTGCAGCGGGCGCACGCGGGACAGGTGACCGGTGAGGGCCTCGGCGCGGTTGACCAGTTGCAGCAGCAGGAAGTCGGCGATTTCCGAGGCGCCCCCGGCGCTGGATGCCACCACCCGCCCGGCGAGGGCTTCGCCGCGCTGGTGGAGCAGGCCCAGCAGCTCCTTGGCGAAGGACGCCAGGGGCGGCGCGGCGGCAATGTCGAGCACCGGCGGCAGGTAGTCCTCGTCCAGGCTCAGGGCCTGGTCCGCGCGCTTCTCGCGGACCCGCGCGACGCCCACCGCGGCGTATTCGCCGAGGCCGTCGCGCTCGGTCAGCAGGCGGAACGCCTGGCTGCCCAGGGCCACCGGGGCGCGGCTCTCGAAGGCGGCATTGTCGTCGCGCACTTCCTGCACCTGGCTGACGTAGCGGGCGCCGCCGAGGGCCTCGCCCTCCTCTACCGTGTCGCGGGTGCCGACCCGCTTCAGCGGCAGGCCGAGGTAGACGATGCCATCGCGCAGGCTTTCCTCGACATTCAGCGGCGCCGGCGCCGGATCGTCGGCGGGGATGTTGAACGGCGTACCATCCGGCAGCACGCCGCGGGCGTTGACGATGGCCAGCTTGCCCTGGGTCAGCAGGGCATCGTCCAGCTTCAGCTCGGAAAAGCCCCAGCCGCCCGCCAGGAGCGAGCGGCAGCGGCCATCCACCAGGGTTTCCAGGTAGCGGTCGTGCTGCTGGAAATGTTGTGGCCGCAGGAACATGCCTTCGGACCACACCACGCGGTTATTCCAGGACATAGGGACTCCGAAGGTTCAGGGCGCGGGACGCGCGACGATGCCGATGGCCTGCGCGCCGAGCGTGATGTCGAGATGGCTGGTGCGTTGCCCCGGCACGGCGAGGACCTGGCGCCAGGTGGCGCGGTCGAGGTCGCGGTAGGCGGCGACGAAACCGAGCTGGCGGGTCTGCTCGTCGAGCGTGCGTTCGATGCGCCGTTCCTCGCCCGGACGCAGGAGGAACTCGTCCTGCTCCACCAGGTCGCCACCGAGGGTCGACTGGGCGTTGTCGGTGAGGGCGAAGTAGTCGGCGCGGCCGAACGCGGTGTCTTTCTTCAGCTCGTACAGCCGCAGGCGCAGCGGCGCCGCCTGGCCGGCGGCGGACGGGTTGAGGTTCGGTGCGGCGTGGAGCCAGATCACCACCCGGGTCGGCGGGGTTTCCGGCGGGCTGGACGAACAGGCGGCGAGCAGCAGCCCGAACAGCGCGACGATCAGTTTCTGCATGGTGTCGTCCTCATTGACGTTGTTTCTCCTGGTGTTCGTTGGCGTCAGGAACGCCGTAGTCGAGCGCTGTGTTCCTCGTAGGCGCGGCTGAATTCGCGGCCGAAAAGCTCCTGGAAGTCGTCCTCCGCCTCGCGCAGGATCTTCGCGTACAGCTCGGTGAAACTGTCCCAGTTCTGTGCCTGGCGGGCCCCCGGCAGCAGGCCGGAAAGCCCGGCCGGCTTGCCGAAGCGGGCTTCCAGCGCGGCCGGTTCGAAGCGCGCCAGCAGGTGGCGGATGGCGGCCTGCACGCCGGCCATCACCGCCAGCTGGTGCGCCTTGAGGTCTTCGAAGCTGTCGGCCACCGCGCGATCCGGCGCCATGAACGCCTGGTTGTCGCGGCGCAGCAGGAGCAGCATGGCCTCGTCGACGTTCGGCGCGAACTTCAGCGGGTTGTTCTGCACCGGCTGGATCATGGTTTGCGCCATGCGGAACTCGCCCTTCAGGCTGGCCCGCGCGCGCAGCACGTCCACCAGTCCTTCCACCAGGCCGCGATAGCTGCGGCCGATGGCTTCCATCTGCGCTTCGGCGCCGGCCGGGTCGACCTTCAACTGGGTCATGCCGGCGCCGCGCAGGAACGCTTGCAGCAGGTCGCCGCCGGCCGACGCGGCGGCGCTTGCCGGCGGCGTCGGCGCCGCCACGCTCGCTGGCTGTGGCTGTGGCTGTGGCTGTGGCTGTGGCTGTGGCTGTGGCTGTGGCTGTGGCTGTGGCTGTGGCTGTGGCTGTTGGGTGATCCCTGGGTCGGCGAAGGGCATCGCCAGCGGCGTCGGTTCGGCCGTCGGCAGCGGCTGGGCGACGGGCGTGGCGCTTGGCGCGGGCGTGTTGCCGAGCAGTTCGGCGAACGGGTCCCAGTCGGCCGGAATCAGCGGTGCGCCGCCAGCGGGCGGTGGCGCCGGGGTGGTCGCGGGGGGCGGCGGGATCACCGGTTCCGGCGGGCGGAAGTCGTGCTGTTCGGCCGGTACATGGTCCGGACGCGGCGCCGCGCCGGGCGGCGGCGGGGTGAGGAAGTCGAACAGGTCGGGCTTGGTGTCCAGCGGCGAGCCGCCCTGGAAATGCGCCGTCACCGCGGGGTGCGGGGTGGGCGCCGGTTCGGCGAAGGCAGGCGCCGATCCGGCGGCCTGCCGGCTCATCAGGGCGTCGAAGCTGGTGAACGGATCGGTCTGCGGATTGCCGCTGCCGGGCAGGGCGATGTCATGGCCGAGCTGGACGAGGATGTCGTATTCGCCGAGGCGGACGGTCTCGCCGTCCTGCAGCGGCTCGCTGTTGCCGCGGCGCAGGCGGTGCCCGGCATTGACCAGCAGCACGCCGTTGGTGCTGGTGTCGGTGAGGTAGTACACCCCGTCGCGGTTGAGGATGGTGCAGTGGCGGCTGGAGACCAGGCGCTCCGGGTCCGGCAGGACCCAGTCGTTGTCCGGGCCCCGACCGATGGTCAGCTGTCCCTGGTCCAGTACCTTTTCCGAACACTGACCGGGGGTCAGCTTGTGGTAGCTGGTGATGGTCAATCGCAGCGGCATTGCTACTCCTTGCATTGCCAGCGCCCGGCTCTTCCAGGCGCTCACCCCCGTGCCCGAGGGATTTCGGTTCGCATCCAGGCTGGCCCGACGGCTTTCCGGCGTTTCGTCGCCTCGGGAAGACACATCGGGTGATACCGGATTATAAAAGACTAATCCTACGTCTTTTAAAGATTTGTCCGATCTGCGGTGTCATGCAACTAGTGGCGTTGTGCCTTCCTTGACAAGCCTTGCGGCATGCCACAAGAATTTTGCCAACCTTTCGAGTCATCCGATATTCATCAATGGCTCCTACAAGATCCGACGGAGTGGATCTTACAAGCGAAGGTGAGGGCCGCGCAGCGGCTTCGATGATAGGGAGATCGTCACCGTGCTGGATGTACCCGTTTTGCTGGCTGCCGTATCCCCGGACTCGCCCTGTGGCGACGATCTGGAGTACGACGCCGCGTTCCTCGAACTCGAACGCATCGCCCAGGGCCAACCCGAGCGCCAGATGGGCGATGCCGTGCTGCCCGCCGAACCGCCGGAGTGGCCGCGCGTACGCGCGCTGGCCAGCGAACTGTTCGGCCGTAGCAAGGACCTGCGGGTAGCCAACCTGCTGCTGCAGAGCAACGTCGCCCTCGACGGCCTGGACGGGCTCGCCGACGGCCTGCTGCTGGTCCGCGAGCTGCTCGGCCAGTACTGGGACGGCGTCTATCCGCTGCTCGACGCCGATGACGACAACGACCCCACCTTCCGTATCAACGCCCTCACCGGCCTGGTCGCCGAACCGCTGCTGCAACTGGTCTGGGCGATCCCGCTGGTGCGCTCGCGGGCGTTCGGCCCGGTCAACCTGCGCGCCGCGCTGAACGCCGCCGGGCTGCAACGCTTCGCCAGCGAGACCCTGAGTCCCGAGCAGATCGCCGGCGCCTTCGCCGATGCCGACGCCGATGCGCTGGCCGCCACCCGGCGCGCCCTGGAAGGCGCCCAGGAACATGCCCTGGCCATCGAGAGCGGCGTCGCCGAACGGGTCGGCTCGGCCCAGGGACTCGACCTCGGTCCCCTTCGTCAACTGCTGCGCCAGGCCCTCCAGGTGTTCGACCTGTACGGCCCGCAGGGCGCCGGCGAGCCCTTGGCGCCGGGCGCCGAAGCGGCCGCCGACGAGCAGGGGGGCGCCGCGCCTGTCGCAGCCGTCGCCGCGCCGGCACCGCGAGCCAGCGGCGAGATCGCCAACCGCGAAGACGTCCTGCGCCAGCTCGACCGCCTGCTCGAGTATTACGTTCGCCACGAGCCGTCGAGCCCGGTGCCGGTGCTGCTCAAGCGCGCCAAGACACTGGTGACGGCCGACTTCGCCGAAATCGTGAGGAATCTCATCCCCGATGGGATTTCCCAGTTCGAAACCCTGCGAGGCCCGGAAAGCGAGTAACGCCTAGCGGCCGTCCGGGCCAACGCTGCAAGCCGCCGGGGCGATTCCGACGGCGCTAACAACCGCCGTCGCGCGAGGGAGAAACAAGATGGGAAGCACTACCAGCAGTCAGAAGTTCATCGCCAGGAACCGGGCGCCACGCGTGCAGATCGAGTACGACGTGGAGTTGTACGGTGCCGAGAAGAAGGTCCAGCTGCCCTTCGTCATGGGCGTCATGGCCGACCTCGCCGGCAAGCCCGCCGAACCCCAGGCGGCGGTCGCCGACCGCAAGTTCCTGGAGATCGACGTGGACAACTTCGATGCCCGGCTGAAGGCGATGAAGCCGCGGGTGGCCTTCAACGTACCGAACGTGCTGACCGGCGAAGGCAACCTGAGCCTGGACATCACCTTCGAGAGCATGGACGACTTCAGCCCCGCCGCGGTGGCGCGCAAGGTCGATTCGCTGAACAAGCTGCTCGAGGCGCGTACCCAGCTGGCCAACCTGCTGACCTACATGGACGGCAAGACCGGCGCCGAGGAAATGATCATGAAGGCGATCAAGGACCCGGCCCTGCTTCAGGCCCTGGCCAGCGCGCCGAAGCCCAAAGACGACGAGCCGCAGGCGTAAGAGGATTCCAGCATGGCCGAATTGAGCACCGAGAACCTGGCCCAGGGCCAGACCACCACCGAGCAGACCAGTGAGTTCGCCAGCCTGCTGCTGCAGGAGTTCAAGCCCAAGACCGAGCGCGCCCGCGAAGCGGTGGAGACCGCCGTGCGGACCCTCGCCGAGCATGCCCTGGAGCAGACCAGCCTGATCTCCAACGACGCGATCAAGTCGATCGAGTCGATCATCGCGGCGATCGACGCCAAGCTCACCGCGCAGGTCAACCTGATCATGCACCACGCCGACTTCCAGCAACTGGAAAGCGCCTGGCGCGGCCTGCACTACCTGGTCAACAACACCGAGACCGACGAGCAACTGAAGATCCGCGTGCTGAACATCTCCAAGCCGGAGCTGCACAAGACCCTGAAGAAATTCAAGGGCACCACCTGGGACCAGAGCCCGATCTTCAAGAAGCTCTACGAAGAGGAATACGGCCAGTTCGGCGGCGAGCCCTATGGCTGCCTGGTCGGCGACTACTACTTCGACCAGTCGCCGCCGGACGTCGAGCTGCTCGGCGAGATGGCGAAGATCTCCGCCGCCATGCACGCGCCGTTCATTTCCGCCGCCTCGCCGACGGTGATGGGCATGGGTTCCTGGCAGGAACTGTCCAACCCGCGCGACCTGACCAAGATCTTCACCACCCCGGAATACGCCGGCTGGCGTTCGCTGCGCGAGTCCGAGGACTCCCGCTACATCGGCCTGACCATGCCGCGCTTCCTGGCGCGCCTGCCCTACGGGGCGAAGACCGATCCGGTGGAAGAGTTCGCCTTCGAGGAAGAAACCGACGGCGCCGACAGCAGCAAGTACGCCTGGGCCAACTCGGCCTACGCGATGGCGGTCAACATCAACCGCTCCTTCAAGCTCTACGGCTGGTGCTCGCGGATCCGCGGCGTCGAGTCCGGCGGCGAGGTGCAGGGCCTGCCGGCGCACACCTTCCCCACCGACGACGGCGGCGTGGACATGAAGTGCCCGACCGAGATCGCCATTTCCGACCGCCGCGAGGCGGAGCTGGCGAAGAACGGCTTCATGCCGCTGCTGCACAAGAAGAACACCGACTTCGCCGCCTTCATCGGCGCGCAGTCGCTGCAGAAACCCGCCGAGTACGACGATCCGGACGCCACCGCCAACGCCAACCTGGCGGCGCGCCTGCCCTACCTGTTCGCCACCTGCCGCTTCGCCCATTACCTGAAGTGCATCGTTCGCGACAAGATCGGTTCCTTCAAGGAGAAGGACGAGATGCAGCGCTGGCTGCAGGACTGGATCCTCAACTACGTCGACGGCGACCCGGCCCACTCCACCGAGACCACCAAGGCCCAGCACCCGCTGGCGGCGGCCGAAGTGGTGGTGGAGGAAGTCGAAGGCAATCCGGGTTACTACAACTCGAAGTTCTTCCTTCGCCCGCACTACCAGCTCGAGGGACTGACGGTATCGCTACGCCTGGTATCCAAGCTGCCTTCGGCCAAAGAGGCCTGAGGCATTCAACGACAGCGCCTGCCATGGTGGCGGGCGCTTGCATAGCGTAGTGGCGCGAGCCACACGGGAGGAAAGATGGCTGTTGATATGTTCATCAAGATCGGCGACGTCAAGGGTGAGTCCAAGGACAAGACTCACGCCGAGGAAATCGACGTGCTGGCATGGAGCTGGGGCATGTCCCAGTCCGGGTCGATGCACATGGGCGGTGGCGGCGGCGCCGGCAAGGTCAACGTGCAGGACCTGTCGTTCACCAAGTACATCGACAAGTCCACGCCCAACCTGATGATGGCCTGCTCCAGCGGCAAGCACTATCCGCAGGCGAAGCTGACCATCCGCAAGGCCGGCGGCGAGAACCAGGTCGAGTACCTGATCATCACCCTGAAGGAAGTCCTGGTGTCCTCGGTGAGCACCGGCGGCAGCGGTGGCGAGGATCGCCTGACCGAGAACGTGACCCTGAACTTCGCCCAGGTCCAGGTCGACTACCAGCCGCAGAAGGCGGATGGCGCGAAGGACGGCGGTCCGGTCAAGTACGGCTGGAACATCCGCCAGAACGTGCAGGCCTGATGAGCCGGCTGCCGGTCATGGCGTGGCCAGGCCATGCCGTGGCCGGTGCGAGCGCCCGCCATACCGGGTGCCGAAGGCGCGCGCGGCGCGCCGCGGACCTCGTCCGCCCGACCTCCTGCCGGAGGTACTGAATTCCACCGGGTCGTCCGTCGCGTCCGCCGGGCGCCATGGCCGACCCTTCATTCGCATCCGGGCGCCTGGGCTCCCGGCTACAGGGAAGTATCGCGATGATCGCCGAAGAACTGTTGCGCGCCGGGCGCCTGGACGATGCCTTGAAAGCCTTGCAGGAACAGGTGCGCAGCCAGCCGTCGAACGCTACCCTGCGGATCTTCCTGTTCCAGCTGCTGGCCGTGATGGGCCAGTGGGCGCGGGCGCAGAACCAGCTCAAGGTGGTCGGCGAACTGGATGCCTCGGCGCTGCCGATGGTACAGACCTACTCCACCGCCATCGACTGCGAGGCGCTGCGCCGCGAGGTGTTCGCCGGGCGCCTGACGCCGGTGATCCTCGGCCAGCCGGCGGAATGGATCGCGCCGCTGTTGCAGGCCCTGAGCCTGGACGCCGAAGGCCATGGCGAGGCCGCCCAGGCCCTGCGCGAGCAGGCCTTCGACGCCGCGCCGGCGGTGCCCGGGCGGATCGGCGAAGCGCCGTTCGCCTGGCTGGCGGATGCCGACACGCGCCTCGGCCCGGTGCTCGAGGTAATCGTCAACGGTCGCTATGCCTGGTTGCCGATGAGCAACCTGCGCAGCCTCAAGGTCGAGGCGCCGAGCGACCTGCGCGATCTGGTCTGGCTGCCGGCCGAACTGACCCTGGCCAACGGTGGCGCCACCGTCGCGCTGCTGCCGGCGCGCTACGCGGAAACCGTCGAGCACGGCGACGACGCCGCGCGCCTGGGGCGCAAGACCGAATGGCTGGACAGCGGCCTGCCGGTCGGCCAGCGGCTGTTCGTCACCGATGCCGGCGAGACCGCGCTGTTCGACCTGCGTGAACTGGACTTCGAGCCGACGGACGCCTGACATGGCCGAACTGACCCTCCAGGAGCGCCTGCAGCCGTCGCTGCTCGACCGCCTCACCGACGATGAGCCGGGCAACCTCAAGGAAGCCGCGGAGCGCCGGGTGCTGACCCTGAACCAGCTGAAGGCCTCGGTGCTGCGCGACCTGGCGTGGCTGTTCAACACCACTTCGCTGTTCGACCACGGCCCCGCCGCACGGATGCCGGCCGGCAACTCGGTGCTCAACTACGGGCTGCCGGCGCTGGCCGGGCACACCGCGTCGAGCGTCGACGTGCATGCCATCGAGGCGCTGCTCACCGAGACCATCGCCACCTTCGAGCCGCGCATCATCCGTTCTTCGTTGCGGGTGCGCGCGCAACTGCTGCCCGGCGAGATGGACCACAACGCCCTGAGCTTCGAGATCGAGGGCGACCTCTGGGCCGAACCGGCGCCGCTGCGCCTGCTGCTGACCACCAACCTGGACCTGGAGACCGGCCACGTGCGCGTCGCCCAGGGCGAGCGGAGGCGTACATGAACCCGCGCCTGCTCGAGTACTACAACCAGGAATTGCAACACATCCGCGAAAGCGCCGCGGAGTTCGCCGAGGAATTCCCGAAGATCGCCGGGCGCCTGTCGCTGTCCGGCTTCGAGTGCGCCGACCCCTACGTCGAGCGCCTGCTGGAAGGCTTCGCCTATCTCACCGCGCGGGTCCAGCTGAAGCTCGACGCGGAGTACCCGACCTTCACCCACAACCTGTTGGAAATCGCCTACCCGCACTACCTGGCGCCGACCCCGTCGATGACCGTGGTGCAGTTGCGCCCGGACCCCAACGAAGGCGCCCTGAGCAGCGGCTTCAGCGTCGAGCGCGGGGCCTCCCTGCGCGGCCAGCTCGGCCCCGATGACCAGACCGCCTGCGAATACCGCACCGCCCACCCGGTGACCCTGTGGCCGCTGGAAGTGGCCCAGGCCGACTACTTCGGCAATCCCGCCGCGGTGCTCGGCCGCCTCGCCGCCAGCGAGCCGCGGGCCAAGGCCGGCCTGCGCATCCGCCTGCGCAGCGGCGCCGGCATCCCGTTCGACAGCCTGTCGTTGGACGCCCTGCCGCTCTACCTGCACGGCGCCGACGAACAACCCTACCGCCTCTACGAACAATTGCTCGGCAACGCCTGCGCGGTGTTCGTCCGCGCCCCGGACAATGCCTGGGTCGAACGCCTGCCGACGAGCAGCCTGCGTGCGCGCGGCTTCGACGACGAGGACGCGCTGCTGCCGGTGGTGCCGCGGGCGTTCCAGGGCTACCGCCTGCTGCAGGAATACTTCGCCCTGCCGGCGCGCTTCCTGTTCGTCGAGTTCTCCGGCCTGAACCGCGCCCTGCGTCGATGCCACGGCGAGGAGCTGGAACTGGTCGTGCTGTTCGGCAAGCACGACCAGCGCCTGGAGGGCACGGTGGACGCGGAGCAACTGGTGCCGTTCTGCACCCCGGCGATCAACCTGTTCCCGCGCCGCTGCGACCGCATCCACCTGTCCGACCGGGTCAACGAGCATCACGTGATCGTCGACCGCACCCGTCCGCTGGATTTCGAGGTGCATTCGCTGCAACAGGTGAGCGGCCACGGCAGCGGTCCGGAGCAACCCTTCCAACCGTTCTACGCGGTGCGCGACCCGGCGCGCTACGGCCGCGAGCAGGCCTACTTCAGCGTGCGCCGCGAACCGCGCGTGCTGTCCAGCAAGCAGCGGCGCAAGGGCCCGCGCTCGACCTACGTCGGCAGCGAGACCTTCGTCGCCCTGGTCGACGCCAACCAGGCGCCCTATCGCCACGACCTGCGCCAGCTCGGCATCGCCGCGCTGTGCACCAACCGCGACCTGCCGCTGTTCATGCCGATCGGCGCGCACAAGAGCGACTTCACCCTGGAGGACAGCGCGCCGGTCATGCAGGTGCGCTGCCTCGCCGGACCGAGCCGGCCGCGCGCCAGCCGTGCCCACGATGCCAGCGCCTGGCGGCTGATCAGCCAGCTGTCGCTGAACTACCTGTCGCTGGCCGAGCGCGGCCAGGGCGCCGCCGCCCTGCGCGAGCTGCTGCGGCTCTACGGCGACAGCGGCGATCCGGCGCTGCAATTGCAGATCGAGGGCCTGCGCGAGGTCAGCAGCAAGCCTTGCACGCGGCGCCTGCCGATGCCCGGGCCGATCGTCTTCGGCCGTGGCCTGGAGATCACCCTGGACTTCGACGAGAACGCGTTCCGCGGCACCGGGGTGTTCCTTCTCGGCGCTGTGTTCGAGCGCTTCCTGGCACGCTACGTGTCGATCAACAGCTTTACCGAGACGGTGCTGCGCACCGGCGAACGGGGCGAGGTGATGAGATGGCAGGCGAAGCCGGGCAGCCGTCCGAACCTCTGAACCTGCTCGCCGGGATGGCGGCGGCGCCCTGGGACTATGACTTCTTCCAGGCGCTGCGGCGCATCGAGTGCGAGTCGCCGCAACTGCCGCGCCTCGGTCATTCGGTGCGGCTGGCGGACGACCCGCTGCGTCTCGGGCAGAAGCCCGACTGCACCTTCGCGCCCTCGACCCTGGCCTCGGTGAGCCAGGCCGGCACCGCTGCGGTGCCGCGCCTGGACCAGTTCTTCTTCGGCCTCACCGGCCCCAACGGGCCGCTGCCGCTGCACCTCACCGAATACGCCCGGGAACGCCAGCGCAACGTCAACGACGCGACCTTCAAGCGCTTCATGGACGTCTTCCACCACCGCCTGCTGACCCTGTTCTACCGGGCCTGGGCGGAGGCGCGGCCGGAGATCAGCCACGACCGGATCGACGACGACTACTGGTCGGCGCGCCTCGCCGCGCTCTCCGGGCGCGGCATGCCGAGCCTGCGGGGGCGCGAGCCGCTGGCGGATACCGCACGCTACTACTACACCGGCCACCTCGCCGCGCAGACCCGCTACCCGGACGGCCTGCGGGTGATCCTCGCGGAGTATTTCGAGGTCCCGGTGGCGGTCGAGGAATACGTCGGCCAATGGCTGGAGCTGCCCGAGCGCAGCCGCCTCGGCGTCGACTCGACGAGCCTGGGCATGGACGTCTGCCTGGGCACCCACGTCTGGGACCGCCAGCACAAGTTCCGCCTGCGCCTGGGGCCGCTGGACCTCGATCAATACCAGCGCTTCCTGCCCGACGGCGACCACTTCGTCGAGCTGGCCGCCTGGGTCGCCGAATACCTGGGCGAGGAGCTGGACTGGGACGTCAACCTGGTCCTGCAACGCCACGAAGTACCCCCGCTGGGCCTGCAGGGCGGCGGGCGGCTCGGTTTCAACACCTGGCTGGGCGATCCCGGCCAGGACGCCAGGGATCTACTGCTGGCCCGCCAGTACGCCACTGCGCGGCCGCACGAGCACAAGGAGAAGGAACATGAGTGAGATCAGTCGCGTTGCGCTGTTCGGCAAGCTGAACAGCCTGGCCTACAAGGCCATCGAGGCCGCCACGGTATTCTGCAAGCTGCGCGGCAATCCCTATGTCGAGCTGGTGCACTGGTTCCACCAGATCCTCCAGTTGCCGGACTCGGACCTGCACCAGATCGTCCGCCAGTCCGGGATCGACCCGGCGCGCCTGGCCAAGGACCTGACCGAGGCCCTCGACCGCCTGCCGCGCGGCTCGACCTCGATCACCGACCTGTCCTCCCATGTCGAGGAAGCGGTGGAGCGCGGCTGGGTCTACGGCAGCCTGATGTTCGGCGAGAGCCAGGTGCGCACCGGCTACCTGGTGATCGGCATCCTCAAGACGCCGAGCCTGCGCCATGCCCTCACCGGGCTGTCGGCGGAATTCGCCAAGCTCAAGGTCGAGGCGCTCACCGAGCGCTTCGACGAGTACGTCGGCGCCTCGCCGGAGAACGGCCTGTCGGCCAGCGACGGCTTCAACGCCGGCGCCGCCCCGGGCGAGGCCAGCGGCGCCCTGGCGCCGAGCGCGATGGGCAAGCAGGAGGCGCTCAAGCGCTTTACCGTGGACCTCACCGAGCAGGCCCGTAGCGGCAAGCTCGACCCCATCGTCGGGCGTGACGAGGAGATCCGCCAGTTGGTGGACATCCTCATGCGCCGCCGGCAGAACAACCCGATCCTCACCGGCGAGGCCGGCGTCGGCAAGACCGCGGTGGTGGAAGGCTTCGCCCTGCGCATCGTCGCCGGCGACGTCCCGCCGGCGCTGAAGGACGTCGAACTGCGCGCCCTCGACGTCGGCCTGCTGCAGGCCGGGGCGAGCATGAAGGGCGAGTTCGAGCAGCGCCTGCGCCAGGTGATCGAAGACGTGCAGAGTTCCGAGAAGCCGATCATCCTGTTCATCGACGAAGCCCACACCCTGGTCGGCGCCGGTGGCGCGGCCGGCACCGGCGACGCCGCCAACCTGCTCAAGCCGGCCCTGGCGCGCGGCACCCTGCGCACCGTGGCGGCGACCACCTGGGCCGAGTACAAGAAGCACATCGAGAAGGACCCGGCGCTGACCCGGCGTTTCCAGGTGGTGCAGGTGGACGAGCCGTCCGAGCACAAGGCCATCCTGATGATGCGCGGCGTCGCGTCGACCATGGAGAAGCACCACCAGGTGCAGATCCTCGACGAGGCGCTGGAGGCGGCGGTCCGGCTGTCGCACCGCTACATCCCGGCGCGCCAGCTGCCGGACAAGTCGGTGAGCCTGCTGGATACCGCCTGCGCGCGCACCGCCATCAGCCTGCACGCGGTGCCGGCCGAGGTCGACGATAGCCGCCGACGCATCGAGGCGCTGGAAACCGAGCTGGCGATCATCCGCCGCGAGAGCGCCATCGGCGTCGCCACCGCCGAACGCCAGCGCAACGCCGAGACCCTGCTGGCCGAGGAGCGCGAGCGCCTGGCCGCCCTGGAGCAGCGCTGGGCCGAGGAAAAACGCCTGGTCGACGAACTGCTGGAGACCCGCGCCCGTCTGCGTGCCGCCGCCGAAGCGGTGGACGCCGGCGGCGTGCCGCTGGGCGAAGGCGAGGCGCGTCTCGACGAGGAACAGCGCCAGGCGCTGCATGCGCGGCTGGCGGAGCTGCAGGCGCAACTGAGCGCGTTGCAGGGCGAAGAGCCGCTGATCCTGCCGACCGTGGACTACCAGGCGGTGGCCTCGGTGGTCGCCGACTGGACCGGCATCCCGGTCGGCCGCATGGCGCGCAACGAGATCGAGACCGTGCTCAACCTCGACCGGCACCTGAAGAAGCGCATCATCGGCCAGGACCACGCGCTGGAGATGATCGCCAAGCGCATCCAGACTTCCCGCGCCGGCCTCGACAACCCGAGCAAGCCGATCGGCGTGTTCATGCTCGCCGGCACCTCCGGGGTGGGCAAGACCGAGACCGCGCTGGCCTTGGCCGAGGCCATGTACGGCGGCGAGCAGAATGTCATCACCATCAACATGAGCGAGTTCCAGGAAGCCCACACCGTCTCCACCCTCAAGGGCGCCCCGCCCGGCTACATCGGCTACGGCGAGGGTGGCGTGCTGACCGAGGCGGTGCGTCGCAAGCCCTACAGCGTGGTGCTGCTGGATGAAGTGGAGAAGGCCCACCCGGATGTCCACGAGATCTTCTTCCAGGTCTTCGACAAGGGCGTGATGGAGGACGGCGAAGGCCGGGTGATCGACTTCAAGAACACCCTGATCCTGCTCACCACCAACGCCGGCACCGAGATGATCGCCAGCCTCTGCGCCGATCCGGAACTGATGCCCGAGCCGGAAGCCATCGCCAAGTCGCTGCGCGAACCGCTGCTGAAGATCTTCCCGCCGGCGCTGCTCGGCCGCCTGGTGACCATCCCCTACTACCCGCTCAGCGACGACATGCTCAAGGCCATTTCGCGCCTGCAACTGGGGCGGATCAAGAAGCGCGTGGAGGCGACCCACAAGGTGCCGTTCGAGTTCGACGAGGGCGTCGTCGACCTGATCGTCTCGCGCTGCACCGAGACCGAGAGCGGCGGCCGGATGATCGACGCGATCCTCACCAACACGCTGTTGCCGGACATGAGCCGCGAGTTCCTCACCCGCATGCTCGAAGGCAAGCCGTTGGCCGGGGTACGTATCAGTAGCCGCGACAACCAGTTCCACTACGACTTCGCCGAGGCCGAGTGACAACCGGCGACACGCAGAGCAGTAGAAGGAACCGTCGATGGGATTGATGCAACTGACCCGCCTGGTCCAGGTGGATTGCCCGCTGGGGCCGGACGTGCTGCTGTTGCAGCGCATGGAGGGACGCGAGGAACTGGGACGGCTGTTCGCCTACGAGCTGCACCTGGTATCGGAAAATCCCAACCTGCCGCTGGAGCAGTTGCTCGGCAAGCCGATGAGCCTGTCGCTGGAGCTGCCCGGCGGCAGCCGGCGCTTCTTTCACGGCATCGTCGCGCGCTGTAGCCAGGTGGCCGGGCACGGCCAGTTCGCCGGCTACCAGGCCACCCTGCGGCCCTGGCCGTGGCTGCTGACGCGCACCTCGGACTGCCGCATCTTCCAGAACCAGAGCGTGCCGGAGATCATCAAGCAGGTGTTCCGCGACCTCGGCTTTTCCGATTTCGAGGATGCCCTCACGCGCCCCTACCGCGAGTGGGAATACTGCGTGCAGTACCGCGAGACCAGCTTCGACTTCATCAGCCGGCTGATGGAACAGGAAGGCATCTACTACTGGTTCCGCCATGAGCAGAAGCGCCACATCCTGGTGCTCTCCGACGCCTACGGCGCGCATCGCAGCCCGGGTGGCTACGCCAGCGTGCCGTACTACCCGCCGACCCTCGGCCATCGCGAGCGCGACCACTTCTTCGACTGGCAGATGGCACGCGAGGTCCAGCCCGGTTCGCTGACCCTCAACGACTACGACTTCCAGCGCCCCGGCGCGCGCCTGGAGGTGCGTTCGAACATCGCCCGGCCGCACGCGGCGGCCGACTACCCGCTGTACGACTATCCCGGCGAATACGTGCAGAGCCAGGACGGCGAGCAGTACGCGCGCAACCGCATCGAGGCGATCCAGGCGCAGCACGAGCGCGTGCGCCTGCGCGGCGTGGTGCGCGGGATCGGCGCCGGGCACCTGTTCCGCCTGAGCGGCTATCCGCGCGATGACCAGAACCGCGAGTACCTGGTGGTCGGCGCCGAATACCGGGTGGTCCAGGAACTCTACGAAACCGGCAGCGGCGGCGCCGGCTCGCAGTTCGAGAGCGAGCTGGACTGCATCGACGCCAGCCAGTCGTTCCGTCTCCTGCCGCAGACTCCGGTACCGGTGGTGCGGGGTCCGCAGACCGCGGTGGTGGTCGGACCCAAGGGCGAGGAGATCTGGACCGACCAGTACGGCCGGGTCAAGGTGCACTTCCACTGGGATCGCCACGACCAGTCGAACGAGAACAGCTCCTGCTGGATTCGCGTGTCCCAGGCCTGGGCCGGGAAGAGCTGGGGTTCGATGCAGATCCCGCGGATCGGCCAGGAAGTGATCGTCAGCTTCCTCGAAGGCGACCCGGACCGGCCGATCATCACCGGGCGGGTCTACAACGCCGAGCAGACGGTGCCCTACGAGCTGCCGGCGAACGCCACCCAGAGCGGGATGAAGAGCCGTTCGAGCAAGGGCGGCACGCCGGCCAACTTCAACGAGATCCGCATGGAGGACAAGAAGGGCGCCGAGCAGTTATACATCCACGCCGAGCGCAACCAGGACAACCTGGTCGAGAACGATGCCTCGCTGTCGGTCGGCCACGACCGCAACAAGAGCATCGGCCACGACGAGCTGGCGCGCATCGGCAACAACCGCACCCGCGCGGTGAAGCTCAACGACACCCTGTTGGTGGGCGGGGCGAAGAGCGACAGCGTCACCGGCACCTACCTGATCGAGGCCGGCGCGCAGATCCGCCTGGTCTGCGGCAAGAGCGTGGTGGAGTTCAACGCCGACGGCACCATCAATATCTCCGGCAGCGCCTTCAACCTCTACGCCAGCGGCAACGGCAACATCGACACCGGCGGCCGCCTCGACCTCAATTCCGGCGGCGCCAGCGAGGTCGACGCCAAGGGCAAGGGCGTGCAGGGCACCATCGACGGCCAGGTACAGGCGATGTTTCCGCCGCCGGCGAAGGGCTGAGGCGGCGGCATCCTGGCTGCCCGCCCTTGGGCAGGACGCCGCGGGAGCCTTGACGATTCGCGCATGTCCTCGCCAGGCAGAAGCGGCGGTCGCTCAAGACCGATGGTGTTGCGCTCAGGGTAGGTCGACCTTCAGGCCGCGGCCAGTGCGTATGCCGACGTAGAATGCGTCCTTGAGGGCCCTGGCGAGTTCCGGGTCGGTCTCCTCGAACTCTTTCCCGGCGATGCCGCCGAAGCTCAGCCGGTGCAACGCGGAACGGTCCAGGCTGCGGTCGAGCAGCACGGCTTTCAGGTACAGCAACTGCTTTTCCACGGAGAGCAGCATCCCGCATTGCGGATGCCGGGCCAGCCGCTCGGCGACCAGCGCCAGGGCGCGTTCGACATAGTTCACGGGGGACATGGCTGCGCCGCTTCAGCCCTTGGGAAAGCCCGTCTCGTACTCCTCGCGGGTGATTTCCCGGCCGAAACGCAGCGCATCGTTGAACAGGCGGTTGTCGTGCTCAACCGGCTCGGGGGATTCGGCTTCGCCGTAGAAGCGCACGTGGATCGTGCCCTGCCGATGGTCCCAGCGGTAGGTGACGTCTTCGAAGTCGTAGTCGATGTAGATATCGCGCCTGGCGAACGCTTCGCCCTTTTCAATTGCCATTGCCTTTCCTCACTGCGTCGTAGTACGCCCGGCTCTTCTCGGCGATGGCCTGGGCCTCCGGGGACTTCGGATCCAGTACCCGCCAGTCCTCATAGTACTTGTGGCCCTGCCCTCCGGGTACGCCGGCCTTGGCCGCCACCGCGTCGTAGGTGTCGTTGCCGAGGAGGATGCGAGCCATGTCCTCCGACTCCTTGGCGTAGATCATCTCCGGCGAGTTGACCTGGATCTCGCCGGGTATCCCGGCCTTGGTGTTCATCGTCGAGTTCACCCCGCTGTAGCCGAGCGGGTCGGCGTTGCCGTCGATCACCTTGACCTTGGCGCCGCGGTTGGCCAGCTCGGCGGCAACGGTGTTCACCTTGTCGCCTTCGACGATGATGGTGTTGCGGGCCAGATCCTTGATCTTGGTCGGATCGCCCTTGTAGTCGTTGTTGATCTTCTGCATGGCGCGTTCGCGCGACTTGATCGGTGCCTTGGCGACCCTGCCGCCGTGCTTCGCCGCCAGTCCGTCGGCCACCGCGTCGATCTCGGCCTTGGCTGCCGGCGCCTTGCCATAGACCTTCTCGAAGCCTTTCGGCACCTGGGTCTTCGGCGCGCCCTTGGGTGCGTTGCCGAGCCGTGCCATCTTCGGTCCGAAGCCCAGCAGCGCCATGCCGGCCACGCCCTGGAACAGGTCGCGGTAGCCGGGACCGAGGCGGTCGCCGAGGTCGCCGAGCAGGGCCATGCCGCCCATCATCAGCCCGCCGATGGCGACGAAGCCGGCCAGCGCCGCGACCCCGGCCATCGCCGCCAGCAGCAGGCCGCCGGCAAGGGCCGCCAGGCCCAGCGCCTCGAGGCCGGTGTGCAGCCATTCCTCCAGGTCGAGGACGAAGGCCACCCGCTCGGTGGGGCCGCCGATGAAGGTGTCCTGGCTGCCGGTCTTGATGTGCGCGCCGCAGACCATCTTGCTCTGCAGGCGCGCCGCCGGCTTGCCGTTGATGTACACGGTGGCGCTGCCTTCGGCGATCAGCACCGGGAACGGCCACAGCGGATGGTTCAGCGGCAGGCCGCTGCAGGTGGCGGAGACGTCGTCGCCGGCGCGCATCGCGTTGCGACTGTTCACGTAGACGTTGAAGCTGCCGCGTATGAGCACCCCGGTGGTCGGCTTGGGTAGCTCGAAGATGGTGGTCAGGCCCTTGACGATCTGGAACATCGACAGCCCGCCGGCGGCGATCGAACCGGCCAGGATCACCGCGGCCAGGCCGCCGGTGGCGGCGGTGGCGGCGACCACGGCGGCGCCGATCAGGGCTCCGGCCACGGCTCCGGCGACCATCGCGGCGACACCGAAACCGTGGGCTATCTCATCGCCCAGTCGGGCGGCGGCTTGCGCATCCATGCGTCGGTACTCGGGTCAGCTAGGGGTCGGGCGCGGGACCAGGGTCTGCATCGCCTGCTTCCAGGCCGGCTCGTGGTGCGGCAGGTCAGCCGGGGTGGTGGTCAGGGTGGTGATCAGCACCGCCGGGCGGCGCTCGATGAATACCTGGCGCAGCATCAGGTCGCGGCCCTCGCGCTGCCACTGGTAGTCGAGGAGCACGGCGGCGTGGCCGTGAATGTTGATGTCCCAGCGCTTGTGCAGCTTGAAGCCGGGCAATTGCTTCTCGGCATTCTCCAGTTGGCGGGCGACATAGTCGGCGAACGGCGCGTCGCCCTGGCTGGCGTCGCGGCTGATGACGAAACTGGCTTCGCGGGCGGGGCCGCTGGCGGGGAGCTTGAAGATGTTGATGCTCTGGTCCTGCCAGGCATCGGGAATCTCGAGATCGGCTTCGTGGAGGCGATAGAGCGTCACTGTGTTAACCCCTTCCCTAGGATTCTGAGTGAGTCATTGCTGGACAAAAGCTTTACGGAATGTTGCTCGCGAATCAAGGCTTTCCTGGCCCGAAGCGGCCTTTCGTGATGGCCTTCTGCCTGTTCGCCGTCGGTCGGGGCGCTCGTCGGAATCTGTGTCACGCATCTCCCCTTTCCACCGCATCCGCGCCTATGCTGCTTGGGTGGCGCCGCTCCAACGGCGCCAGTGATGGACGTGGATCAAGGATGATTTCATGGCACTTGCGCAACAGACCCGCCTGGTCCGGGTCGACAGTCCGCTCGGCGCGGAGGTCCTGCAATTGCAGCGAATGGAGGGTCGCGAAGAGCTCGGCCGGCCGTTCGCCTACGAGCTGGAACTGATCTCGGAAAACCCCGACCTGCCACTCGACGGGCTGCTGGGCAAGCCGGCCAGCCTGGCGCTGGAACTGCACGACGGCAGCCGGCGGCATTTCCACGGCATCGTCGCCGCTTGCAGCCAGGGATCCGGCAACGGCCAGTTCGCCAGCTACCAGGTCACCCTGCGGCCCTGGCTGTGGCTGCTGACGCGCACCTCCGACTGCCGCATCTTCCAGAACCAGAAGGTCCCGGACATCATCAAGCAGGTGTTCCGCGACCTCGGCTTCTCCGACTTCGAGGACGCCCTGAGCCGCTCCTACCGCGAGTGGGAATACTGCGTGCAGTACCGCGAGACCAGTTTCGACTTCGTCAGCCGGCTGATGGAGCAGGAAGGCATCTACTACTGGTTCCGCCACGAGCAGAGCCGCCACATCCTGGTGCTCTCCGACGCCTACGGCGCGCACCAGAGCCCACCGAACTACGCCAGCGTGCCCTACTACCCGCCGACCCTGGAACAGCGCGAGCGCGACCATTTCTACGACTGGCACATGGCGCGCGAGGTGCAGTCCGGCTCACTGAGCCTCAACGACTACGACTTCCAGCGTCCCGGCGCGCGCCTGGAGGTGCGTTCGAACATCGCCCGCTCGCACGCGGCGGCCGACTACCCGCTGTACGACTACCCCGGCGAATACGTGCAGAGCCAGGACGGCGAGCAGTACGCGCGGACCCGTATCGAAGCCTTGCAGGCGCGCTACGAACGGGTGCGCCTGCGCGGCCGCGCCCGCGGCCTGGGTTCGGGCCACCTGTTCAAGCTCAGCGGCTACCCGCGCGAGGACCAGAACCGCGAGTACCTGGTGGTCGGCGCCGAGTACCGGGTGGTCCAGGAACTCTACGAGACCGGCGGCGGCGGGGTCGGCGCGCAGTTCGAAAGCGAGCTGGACTGCATCGATGCCGGCCAGGCCTACCGCCCCTTGCCGACCACTCCGCTGCCGATCGTCCGTGGCCCGCAGACTGCGGTGGTGGTCGGGCCCAAGGGCGAGGAGATCTGGACCGACCAGTACGGCCGGGTCAAGGTGCATTTCCACTGGGACCGCCACGACCAGTCCAACGAGAACAGCTCCTGCTGGATGCGCGTCTCCCAGGCCTGGGCGGGGAAGAACTGGGGCTCGATGCAGATCCCGCGGATCGGCCAGGAAGTGATCGTCAGCTTCCTCGAAGGCGACCCGGACCGGCCGATCATCACCGGGCGGGTCTACAACGCCGAGCAGACGGTGCCCTACGAGCTGCCGGCGAACGCTACCCAGAGCGGCACCAAGAGCCGTTCGAGCAAGGGCGGCACGCCGGCCAACTTCAACGAGATCCGCATGGAGGACAAGAAGGGCGCCGAGCAGTTGTTCATCCATGCCGAGAGGAACCAGGACATCGAGGTCGAGAACGACGAGACCCACTGGGTCGGCCACGACCGGACCAAGACCATCGACCACGACGAGACCGTGCACGTGAAGCACGATCGCACCGAGACCGTGGACAACAACGAGACCATAACCATCGGCGTCGACCGCACCGAGAAGGTCGGCAACAACGAGAAGATCAGTATCGGCGCGAACCGCACCGAGGACGTCGGCAGCAACGAGACCATCAGCATCGGCGTCGACCGCACCGAGAAGGTCGGCAGCAACGAGAAGATCAGCATCGGTGCCAATCGCACCGAGGACGTCGGCAACGACGAGACCATCAGCATCGGCGCGAACCGTAGCGAGTCGGTGGGCAACAACGAGACGATCAGCATCGGCGCCGACCGCAGCGAGTCGGTGGGCGCCAACGAGACCATCGACATAGGCGGCAACCAGAGCACCAGCATCGGCAAGAACGAGTCGCGCAGCGTCGGCCAGGGCCGCGATACCTCGGTGGGCAAGGACGATAGCCTGGACGTGGGCAAGAGCTTCACGCTCAACGCCGGCGACTCGATCACCCTGGTCACCGGTGCCGCCAGCATCCGCATGAAGAAGGACGGCAGCATCGTCATCAGCGGCAAGAACATCACCATCGACGGATCCGGGGCGATCAACGTCAAGGCCGACAAGAACGTGGTGGTGAAGGGACGCAAGATCCTCCAGAACTGAAGCGGCGCAGAGCCAGGGAGTCAGCGCATGAGTGTCGAGATCCATCTACCCGGGGCCACGACGGCCCTTCCCGCGCGCCTGGACGGCGTGGTCATCGGCGTCCTCCTCGACGTGCCGGACGCCGCCGCTCCGGTGGTCGCCTATCCCGGTTGCCCGAGCGAGCACGGCCTGGCGGCGGCCACCACCACCCAGCTCAGTCGCGCCGACATCGGCGCCCAGGTAGCGCTGATGTTCGTCGCCGGCGATCCGCGCCAGCCGCTGCTGATCGGCCGCATCCAGCGCCTGCCGCAGGAAGCGCTGGCGCAACTGGACGGCGAGCGCCTGGAGTTCAGTGCCGAACGCGAGATCGTCCTGCGTTGTGGCAAGGCCAGCATCACCCTGACCCGCGCCGGCAAGGTGATCATCCGTGGCGCCTATCTTTCCAGCCGCTCCACCGGGGTCAACCGGATCAAGGGCGGTTCGGTGCAGATCAACTGAGCGCGGCGGGCCCGACATGGAACTGTTGAACGCCACCCCGCTGGCCGCCGCCTACAACCAGGGGCTCGACGCCGAAGGCCGGGAGTCGCTGGTGGTGATCGCCAAGGGCAGTTTCGACCTGCCGCTGGACGGTCGCGAGGCGCGCCTGCTGGACGAGCAGCAGACGCTGCTGATGGTCGATGAATTCTATGGCGAGCCGGGGTTTTCCGCGCCGCGCCGGGAGTGCGAGTTCGTTCCCTTCAAGCCGTTCTGCGATGTGCTGGTGCTGGGCAGCGCCCAGGCGCCCGGCGGGCGGCCGGTACAGCAGTTGACCGCGGGCATCCGCGTCGGCCGGGTGAGCAAGGCGCTGACGGTGCATGGGCCGCGCCAGTGGGAACCGGGATTGCTCGGTGCTGGCGCGGGCGTCGCGCAGCCGTTCCAGAGCCAGGACATTTCCTACGCCAGTGCCTTCGGCGGCAGCCATGCCTCGCCGGACAACCCCGGTTTCATGGATTGCTACATGGCCAATCCGGCCGGATGTGGCTGGTTTCCGCGCAGCGCCGACACCGCCGAGATCGTCGGCACGCCGATGCCGGCCACGGAAAAGCTCGGCGAGCCGGTGGACAGCCCCCACGGCCGCTTCACGCCGATGGCGCTCGGCCCGCTCGGTCGCCACTGGCAGGCCCGGGTCGGCTTTGCCGGCCGCTACGACGACGCCTGGCTGGCCGAGCGCTTCCCGTTCCTGCCCGCCGACTTCGACGAGCGTTACTTCCAGTCCGCGCCGGCCGACCAGTGGACCGACCATCTGCGCGGCGGCGAGGAGGTCCTGCTGCTCAACCTCACCGGCGAGGAGCGCGCGGCCTTCCGCGTGCCGCGCAGGGAGGTCCCGGTGACCTTCTTCCTGAAAAAGGGTGGCCACGAAACCGCGCAGGCACGGATCGATACCCTGCTGGTGGACTGCGACGCCCGTCGCGTGGAAGTCACCTGGCGCATTCGCCGACCGTTGAAGCGCAACCTGTTCGAGATCGCCCAGGTGCTGGTCGGCAGCAAGTCCGCCGCCTGGTGGCGCGCCCGCGAGCTGGGCAAGGACTACTACCCCTCGCTTGCCGCGTTGGCACGCAGCCGCCAGGCCGAGGAGGACGAGGCATGAGCCAGGCCCTGAGCATCGTCGCCTCCGGCATGGTCAGCGCGGTCGGCCTCAGCGCGCCGGCCAGCTGCGCGGCGATCCGCTGCGCCCTGGACAACTTCCAGGAAACCCGTTTCATCGACCAGGGCGGCGAATGGTTGCTTGCCGCCAGCGTGCCGCTGGAGCAGCCCTGGCGCGGCCGCGCCAAGCTGCTGAAGATGGCTGCGCGAGCCATCGACGAGGCCTTGCGCGGCCAGCCCGATCTCGATTGCACGGAGCTGCCGCTGCTGCTCTGCGTCGCCGAGGGCGACCGTCCCGGACGCTGCGCGGGGCTCGACGAGTCTTTCCTGCGTGACCTGGAAGGCGAGCTGGGACGACGCTTCCATCCCTCCTCGGCACTCATCGCCCGTGGCCGGGTCGGTGGCGCGGTGGCCCTGCTCAACGCGCGCAAGCTGATCCAGGGCGGCTGCCGGCAGGTCCTGGTGGCCGGCGTCGACTCCTTCGTCAGCGGCCCGACCCTGGCCGCCTACGAGGCCCGCGAGCGGCTGCTGACCAGCCAGAACTCCAACGGCTTCATTCCCGGCGAGGGCGCCGCCGCCGTGCTGGTCGCCGCGCCGCTCCACGAGGAGGCGCCGCAGTTGCTCTGCATCGGCCTCGGCTTCGGCGTCGAGAAGGCCACGGTGGAGAGCGAGGACCTGCCGCTGCGCGCCGACGGCCTGAGCCAGGCCGTGCGCGCCGCCCTCGCCGAGGCTGGCTGCGGCCTGGAGCAGATGGACTACCGGCTCACCGACATTTCCGGCGAGCAGTACTACTTCAAGGAGGCCTCGCTGACCCTGAGTCGCAACCTGCGCGTGCTCAAGCCGAAGTTCGACCTCTGGCACCCCGCCGACTGCATCGGCGAATGCGGCGCCGCCATCGGCCCGGCGTTGCTCGCCGTGGCCCTGGCCGCTTCGCGCAAGGGCTACGGCGACGGGCCGAACGTGTTCTGCCACCTGGGCAACGACGCCGGCGAACGCGCCGCCGCGCTGCTCAGCTATCGACGGGTGAGGGCTGCCTGATGGCCAACGAGGTGTACGCCAACAACATGGAGATCTCCTGCAAGGCGGCGAGCGGCAAGTCCATCGCGGCCTTCCCGGATGTCTGCTTCACCCCGCCGCAGGCGCCGCCGACGCCGTTGGGGGTACCGATCCCCTACCCCAATACCGGCCTGTCCAAGGACACCACCAAAGGCACCCGGACCATTCGCATCACCCGCAAGGAGGTGATGCTGAAGAACAAGAGCTACTACAAGACCAGCTACGGCGACGAGCCGGGGCGGGCGCCGAAGAAGGGCATCGTCACCAGCAAGATCAAGGGCAAGGTGTACTTCACCTCCTGGTCGATGAACGTCAAGTTCGAAAGCAAGAACGTGGTTCGCCACCTCGACCTGACCACCCACAACCACGCGTCCTTTCCTGGCAATACGCCGGTCTGGCCCTACCTCGACCAGGCCACCGTCGATGCTGGTGGTGGACCGTGCAGCAATGAAGTGAAGAAGGAGAAGAAGGATTGCGCTGACTTCAAGCCGCATGGCAGCAAGGATGCCTGCGCTGGCCTTGGCGCGGGCAAGCCTTCCGGCAAGAAGACCAGCAACGAAGCTGACCGACTGGCAGACAAGGTCGCTGCCCGAAAATGCCTGACCGCGCGCCGGTGTGCCCTGCAACCGTACAAGCCGAACAGTTGCTGCCCGCAGCAGACCGCTCACCACCTGATCGAGGCCAGCGCCTTGCACGACAAGGGACGTGGTGGAAAAGGCTCGGTACCCCTCAAGGGGATATCCAACTATTCGGAGAACAAGGCTCCTTGCGTCTGCGCGGAGGGCGTCAATCAGAACGTGGGTACCCACGGCCTCATGCACACGTTCCAGAGCGCCGCTGCCGCGAAGTCGCGCAGTGGAACCCTGCAATTGTCCAATGGCAGCTCCATCTCCGCGAAGAAGACCACCTACGGAACGGCGAAACGTCAATCCATGGCTGCCATGGGCAAGGTCTTTCCGCAGTCGAAATGCTCGAAGGAATGTCTGTCCGCTCAGCTCGACAACTATCACAAGCAGTGCGGAATCAACGCCAGAACACCCATCAAGGCCGTTGAAACCGGCCAGACCGACGTCACGGCTGCGACGCAGGCGATAAAGACCCGCAATGCGCGTCTTGGCGCCACGAGGAGTCGAGTCCGCTAGTGACCGTTACAGGAGATTGAAATGTTGAAGAAACTCTCGCCGATTTTCTCGAACATCACCGGCGTCGTCCGCTATCAGGACCTGGCGTACGTGGCCTCGGTATCCGACGAGATCCAGGAGCAGAACATAGCGCACAGCTATGTCACGGAGTGGGACTGCGGAACCTGGTGTGTTGCTGGCGAGGATGACGACATGCTGCCCTGGGAGATCGTGTCGGCCACGGTAGTGCACGAGCCAGTGGAACAAGCATTGTTTCTGGGCGCTCGGGGCCAGGTATTCTGCATGGGCTCCGGCGACATCCATGAAGAGCAGTTGCCCGACGGCGACGATGCCATCGGTGGCCGGGGCAATATGCGCGGCGTTGCCTGTATCGACGGGGTGGCCTATGCCTGCGGGATGGATCGACAGGTCTACCGGCGCTTCGACGAGAACGACTGGCGTGCCATCGACAGCGGCGCTCGGCCTCCGGCAGGCAGCGAAGCGGTGGTCGGATTCGAGGCCATCGGCGGCTTCGGTGCCAGGGAAATCTATGCCGTCGGCTGGGACGGGGAGATCTGGCAGTACGACGGCAAGCGCTGGCAGCCCCGGGAGAGCCCGACGAACTTGATCCTGACGGCGATCTGCTGCGCGGAAGATGGCTCGGTTTACGCCTGTGGACAGGCGGGAACGCTGCTGCGTGGACGCAACGACCACTGGGAGATCATCGCCCAGGACGATGTCGATGAAGACTTGTGGAGCCTCGCGTGGTTCGACGGCGCACTCTACGTGTCGAGCGCAACGGCGGTCTATACGCTGGTCGGTGGCCATCTCAAGGAGGTGGACTTCGGTGATGAGCAACCCCAACGCTGCTTCCACCTTAGCGCTGCCGACGGCGTGTTGTGGAGCATCGCCGCGAAAGACATCTTCAGCTTCGACGGCCAGCAATGGACGCGCATAGATTGAGCATCGCAGCGATCGTCGACCAGCACGCCGAGGAAGCCGCCTTCCTTGCCCTGCTCCGCGACTACGCCGTGCGTGCGCCCCATTACGACCTGGAGGAGCTCGCCGAGCTCGATCAGCGCATCGAGGCGCACCTGGACGGCTTGGCGATCGCCGGCCAGGCCGGCCATGACGCCCTGCTCGAGCAACTCGACGCGCACGCCCAGGGCGAGGCGTTCGCCCTCGCGGTACTGGCCATGCAGGCAGGAGACGATGCGTTGATCGGCCGGATGCGCGCCTGTCTTGCGGCGTCTCCGGAAGCCCGGCGCGGTTTCGCCGCAGCCCTCGGCTGGCTCGACTGGGACCAGGCGCGGCCCTGGGTGGAGCGCCTGCTGGCCTCGCCCGAGCCGCTGTTCCGCGCCATTGGCCTGGCCGCCTGCGGCATGCACCGGCATGACCCGGGGCCGGCGCTGCTGTCCGCCCTTGGCCACGCCGACCCGGCGGTGCTGGCGCGCGCCGCGCGCACCGCCGGCGAGCTGCGTCGGCGCGACCTGATGGCGAATATTCGCGCCTATCGCGCCCACGATGACCCGAGCCTGCGCTTCTGGGCCAACTGGGCCACCGCGCAGATGGGCGACGAGGAGGCGTTGGGGCCATTGCGTGCGTTCGCCGGGCAGCCCGGCCCGTTCCAGCTGCCGGCGACCATGGTGCTGCTCGCCTGGCAGCCGCGCGACACCAGCATGGCCTGGATTCGCCAACTGATGCAGGCGGCGGACACGCGGCGGATCGGCATCCAGGCCACCGGCCTGTTCGGCGATCCGGTGGCGGTGCCCTGGCTGATCCAGCAGATGCGCGACGAGAGTCTGGCGCGGGTCGCCGGCGAGGCCTTCAGCCTGATCACCGGCGCCGACCTGGCGTTGCTCGACCTGGAGCTGGAGGTCTTGCCCGACTACGACCCTGGCCCCAACGACGATCTCGACGACGACAACGTCGCCCTCGACGACGACGAGAACCTTAGCTGGCCGGAGGCGGAGCGAGTCTCCGCCTGGTGGCGTGACAACGGCGCGCGTTTCGTCGCCGGGCGCGCCTACCTGCTCGGCGAACCGCTGGGCGAGGCGCGCTGCCGCCAGGTCCTGCGTGACGGCCAGCAACGCCAGCGAATGGCTGCGGCGTGCCTGCTGGCGCGCTTCGTGCCGAACCTGCCGCTGTTCCCCACCGGTGCGCCGGTGCGCCGCCAACTGGACCTGTTCTGATAGCTGGCTGGCGCCGGGCGGCCAGGTCATGGCCGCTGGCGCGGTGCGCCGGATTTTCCCATTC
The DNA here is from genome assembly GCF_020708595.1 of Pseudomonas sp. 203-8. Taxonomy (NCBI): domain Bacteria; kingdom Pseudomonadati; phylum Pseudomonadota; class Gammaproteobacteria; order Pseudomonadales; family Pseudomonadaceae; genus Pseudomonas; species Pseudomonas sp. 203-8. The sequence continues at coordinate 294,913 of NZ_JAJFDF010000006.1, forward strand.
GACGAATTTCCCTGCACGTAGCCAACCGGTTGACTGAAACCTTTCACCACTTATGCGGGACGAATGGAAATGCCACTCGTTTGCCATGATAGCCTGTCGACATCCTCTGGAAATATCGTGAAAAAAGCTGACAACGTGCGAGATAGAGGGATTTTTTAATTTATGGTTAAGCTTCGGGCATTAGCGTTGAGCACCAGAAGTGACCGGTCGGTCACATAGGTCGCTCTGCGTTTGTTGTGCCTTTTTCCTATGGGGAAAGCGTCGGCAGACGTGGGAAAATTCAATCGATCCATTCATCGAGGTTCCGAACCATGCCAGACCGTATGCGGGGCGTTAAGTCCGATTCTCCAGAGCAGGAAAGCGCTGACGACGCATTGAAAAGGATTGTCGATGGATTCCAGCATTTCCGCCGGGAGGTCTTTCCCGAGCAGCAGGCGCTGTTCAAGAAGCTCGCCAATAGCCAGCGGCCGCGGGCGATGTTCATCACCTGCGCGGATTCGCGCATCGTTCCCGAGCTGATCACCCAGAGTTCCCCCGGCGACCTGTTCGTCACCCGCAACGTCGGCAACGTGGTGCCGCCCTACGGGCAGATGAACGGTGGCGTCTCCACCGCCATCGAATACGCTGTGCTGGCGCTGGGCGTGCACCACATCATCGTCTGCGGCCACTCCGACTGCGGGGCGATGCGCGCCGTGCTCGACCCGCAGACCCTGGAACGCATGCCGACGGTCAAGGCCTGGCTGCGGCACGCCGAGGTGGCACGCACGGTGGTGGCGGACAACTGCGACTGCGGCGCCAGCCACGACACCCTCGGGGTGCTCACCGAAGAGAACGTGGTGGCCCAGCTCGATCACCTGCGCACCCACCCCTCGGTGGCCTCGCGCCTGGCCAGCGGGCAACTGTTCATCCACGGCTGGGTGTACGACATCGAGAGTGCGCAGATCCGCGCCTACGACGCCAAGCAGGGTCGCTTCCTGCCCCTCGACGGCGAGCATCCGGTGCCGATGGCCACGCCCGCGCCGCGCTACCTGAACTCGTGATAGCGGCGGCCGTGCGGGCCGCCGGATAACAACAGCGTTTTCGCGTCACCTTTCGCCGTTCCTGCCATGGACGACCTCTGGGAAGCCCCGTTCCGGGGCTGAACGGGTCGCTATTACAAGAAAAAACACACTGCGCACACACAACCGGCGCCGGGCCTGGTCCTGGCGTCGCTCCCTCGTCGTGGAAAAAATTCGCAGGAGAACTGTGCCATGCATGTTTCAAAGGTGTTTCCGTCCCTCCGGGACACGTTGCCGCGGGACCTGATGGCCTCCGTGGTGGTGTTCCTCGTCGCCCTGCCGCTGTGCATGGGCATCGCCATCGCCTCCGGGATGCCGCCGGCCAAGGGCCTGCTCACCGGCATCGTCGGTGGCCTGGTGGTCGGCTTCCTGGCCGGCTCGCCGCTACAGGTCAGCGGCCCGGCGGCCGGCCTCGCGGTGCTGGTCTTCGAACTGGTGCGTACCTACGGGGTGGCCATGCTCGGGCCGACCCTGCTGCTCGCCGGCGCCATCCAGCTGCTCGCCGGGCGGCTGCGCCTGGGCTGCTGGTTCCGGGTCACCTCGCCGGCGGTGGTATACGGGATGCTCGCCGGCATCGGCATCCTCATCGTCCTTTCGCAATTGCACGTGATGCTCGACCTGGCGCCCAAGGCGTCCGGCCTCGACAACCTGCTGGCATTCCCCCAGGCGGCGTTCGCCGCGCTCGGTTCGCTGGGCATGGACAGCGGCCTCGACGCGGCGCTGCTCGGGCTGGGCACCATCGCGGTGATGTGGGGCTGGGACAAGCTGCGTCCGCAACGCCTGCGCTTCCTACCCGGCGCGCTGCTCGGCGTGAGCCTGGCGACCCTGGCCAGCCTCTGGCTGGCGCTGGACGTGCGGCGGGTCGAGGTACCGGCCAACCTCGGCGAGGCCATCGACTGGCTACGCCCGGCCGACCTGCTGGCCCTGGCCGATCCCTCCCTGCTGCTGGCGGCGGTGGTGGTGGCCTTCATCGCCAGTGCGGAGACCCTGCTCTCGGCGGCGGCGGTGGATCGCCTGCACGACGGCCCGCGCTCGGACATGGATCGCGAGTTGTCCGCCCAGGGTGTCGGCAACATGCTCTGCGGCCTGCTCGGCGCGCTGCCGATGACCGGGGTGATCGTACGCAGCTCGGCCAACGTCAATGCCGGTGCGCGAACCCGCGCCTCGGCGATCTTCCACGGCCTCTGGTTGCTCGCCTTCGTCCTCCTGCTCGGCAGCCTGCTGCGGCAGATTCCGGTGGCGAGCCTGGCCGGGGTGCTGGTCTATACCGGGGTCAAGCTGGTCGATTTCAAGGCCCTCGGCAACCTCTCTCGCTACGGCCGGATGCCGATGCTGGTGTACGCGGCCACCGCCCTGGCGATCGTCTTCACCGACCTGCTGACCGGCGTGCTGGTGGGCTTCGCCCTGACCCTGCTGAAGCTGGTGCTGAAGGCGGCGCGGCTGAAGATCGCCCTGCGCTACACCGGCGAGCATGAAGCCGAGCTGCGCCTGAGCGGCGCCGCGACTTTCCTCAAGGTGCCGGCGCTGTCGCGGGTGCTCGACGAGGTCAAGCCGGGGACCACCCTGCACGTACCGATGGATAACCTCAGCTATGTCGACCATGCCTGCATGGAGCTGCTCGAGGATTGGGGGCGGATGGCACCGGTGCAGGGCTCGCGCCTGGTGATCGAACCGCGCGCCTTGAAGCGTCGCCTGGAAGGGCGCCTGCGCGGCAGCGTCGGGTTGGGCGGCGCGCGCAATGGCGGGGCGGTCAGCCCAGGCTGAGTTCCACCCCGAGCTGCTTCGACAGGCACGGCCACTGCTGCCAGGCGGCGACCACCCGCGGGTTCTTCAGGTTCTCGCGGTAGGCGCGGGCCGAGTCGGCGTCGAAGGTGGTGGCGTCGAGCATGTTCTCCACCGCATGGTGGACGGCTTCGTCCAGCCGGTTGGCGAAGGGCTCGCCGATCAACTGGTGGGCCACCAGGTTGGCTACGGTGGTGTCCAGTGGGATCAGTGCCTGGCCGAAGTGGGCGATGTAGCGGTCGTTCACTTCTTCCACCAGGCGGTGCGCCAGGTAGGCTTCGTCGAGCAGGGCGTCGAGGCCGTCGTGGCCGGCGAGCAACGCCGGCGGGGTGAGGAAGAACTGCTCGGCGACCTTCAGCACCGGCTTGATCCGTTCCTCGATGCCGGCTTCGCGGGCCACGCTGTTGGCGGCGTCGAGCAGGTCCGGTACCTGTTCGACGTAGGCGTGGACGAAGCGGGTGAGTATGTCTTCCGTGTTCTCGCCTTGCGGCTGGATGGTGCGATGCAGGCGGGGCAGGCGGCTGGCTATCAGATCAGCCAGGTGACCGTGGCGGGCTTCGCTGAGGTGCGCCTGCTGGATGAGTTCACGGAGGGCAGCGGTGTTCATGGGGTCTCCCATACAACGGGGATGGTGAAGAAGAGGAGAAACATAGCCGGCGGCGCGCGCCGGCTAAGACGCGATTGTCATAATCGCTTCGTGGTTATGCGAGGATGATATATCAGGCGGCCACCATTCGCCTGCAAAGCCACGCCGCTCGCGGCTTTTAGAGAAGAAACGGCACTTTCCAGCGACGTTTTTACGCTGCGTTGTTATGTCGCAGCCGCTGTCTATACTCCCACTCGAATGCTGAACCTGATGAACCCGGCCTGCCTTGCTGTGTGCCGAGGTGCGACGGTCAAAGTTCGTTGTCTTGGCGGTCCACCCCTTGGCCGTTGGCGTCTGCCGGCGGGATAAAAACAACGATAAGGGGAACCCGAATGCTGCGACATCCACGAGTCTGGATGGGCTTCCTTTTGCTCTCGGCGATCAGCCAGGCGAATGCCGCCTGGACGGTCAACATGGCCCCGGGCGCTACCGAGGTGAGCCGGTCCGTCTTCGACCTGCACATGACCATCTTCTGGATCTGCGTGGTGATCGGCGTGCTGGTCTTCGGCGCGATGTTCTGGTCGATGATCGTCCACCGCCGCTCCACCGGCCAGCAGCCGGCGCACTTCCACGAGAGCACCACGGTGGAAATCCTCTGGACGGTGGTGCCGTTCGTGATCCTGGTGGTGATGGCGGTGCCCGCCACCCGCACCCTGATCCACATCTACGACACTTCCGAGCCGGAGCTGGACGTGCAGGTCACCGGCTACCAGTGGAAGTGGCAGTACAAGTACCTGGGCCAGGACGTCGAGTACTTCAGCAACCTGGCCACCCCGCAGGATCAGATCCACAACCGGCAGGCGAAGGACGAGCATTACCTGCTGGAGGTGGACGAGCCGCTGGTGCTGCCGGTGGGCACCAAGGTGCGCTTCCTGATCACCTCCAGCGACGTGATCCATTCCTGGTGGGTGCCGGCCTTCGCGGTCAAGCGCGACGCCATCCCCGGCTTCGTCAACGAGGCCTGGACCAAGGTCGACGAGCCCGGCATCTATCGCGGCCAGTGCGCCGAGCTGTGCGGCAAGGACCACGGCTTCATGCCGATCGTGGTCGACGTCAAGCCCAAGGCCGAGTTCGACCAGTGGCTGGCCAAGCGCAAGGAAGAGGCGGCGAAGGTCAAGGAACTGACCAGCAAGGAGTGGACCAAGGAAGAGTTGGTTGCGCGCGGCGACAAGGTCTACCACACCATCTGCGCCGCCTGCCACCAGGCCGAAGGCCAGGGCATGCCGCCGATGTTCCCGGCGCTGAAGGGTTCGAAGATCGTCACCGGGCCCAAGGAGCACCACCTGGAAGTGGTCTTCAACGGCGTGCCCGGCACCGCCATGGCGGCCTTCGGCAAGCAGCTCAACGAGGTCGACCTGGCCGCGGTGATCACCTACGAGCGCAACGCCTGGGGCAACGACGATGGCGACATGGTCACCCCGAAAGACGTCGTCGCCTACAAGCAGAAACAACAATAGGAGACCGCCATGAGTGCTGTGATCGATACGCCCGACCACCATGCCGGCGACCACCACCACGGACCGGCCAAGGGCCTGATGCGCTGGGTGCTGACGACCAACCACAAGGACATCGGCACCCTCTACCTGTGGTTCAGCTTCATGATGTTCCTGCTCGGCGGCTCGATGGCCATGGTGATCCGCGCCGAGCTGTTCCAGCCCGGCCTGCAGATCGTCGAGCCGGCGTTCTTCAACCAGATGACCACCATGCACGGCCTGATCATGGTCTTCGGCGCGGTGATGCCGGCCTTCGTCGGCCTGGCCAACTGGATGATCCCGCTGATGATCGGCGCGCCGGACATGGCCCTGCCGCGGATGAACAACTTCAGCTTCTGGCTGCTGCCGGCGGCCTTCGGCCTGCTGGTCAGCACCCTGTTCATGCCCGGCGGCGGCCCCAACTTCGGCTGGACCTTCTATGCGCCGCTGTCGACCACCTTCGCCCCGCACAGCGTGACCTTCTTCATCTTCGCCATCCACCTGGCCGGGATCAGCTCGATCATGGGCGCGATCAACGTGATCGCCACCATCCTCAACCTGCGCGCCCCGGGCATGACCCTGATGAAGATGCCGCTGTTCGTCTGGACCTGGCTGATCACCGCGTTCCTGCTGATCGCGGTGATGCCTGTGCTGGCCGGCGTGGTGACCATGATGCTGATGGACATCCACTTCGGCACCAGCTTCTTCAGCGCCGCCGGCGGCGGCGACCCGGTGCTGTTCCAGCACGTGTTCTGGTTCTTCGGCCACCCCGAGGTGTACATCATGATCCTGCCCGCCTTCGGTGCGGTCAGTGCGATCATCCCGACCTTCGCGCGCAAGCCGCTGTTCGGCTACACCTCGATGGTCTACGCCACCGCCAGCATCGCCTTCCTCTCCTTCGTGGTCTGGGCGCACCACATGTTCGTGGTCGGCATCCCGGTCACCGGCGAGCTGTTCTTCATGTACGCCACCATGCTGATCGCGGTGCCCACCGGGGTGAAGGTGTTCAACTGGGTGACCACCATGTGGGAGGGTTCGCTGACCTTCGAGACGCCGATGCTGTTCGCCGTGGCCTTCGTCATCCTGTTCACCATCGGCGGCTTCTCCGGACTGATGCTGGCGATCGCCCCGGCGGACTTCCAGTACCACGACACCTACTTCGTGGTCGCCCACTTCCACTACGTGCTGGTGCCCGGCGCGATCTTCGGCATCTTCGCCTCGGCTTACTACTGGCTGCCGAAGTGGACCGGCCACATGTACGACGAGACCCTCGGCAAGCTGCACTTCTGGATGAGCTTCATCGGCATGAACCTGGCGTTCTTCCCGATGCACTTCGTCGGCCTCGCCGGCATGCCGCGACGGATCCCCGACTACAACCTGCAGTTCGCCGACTTCAACATGGTTTCGTCGATCGGCGCCTTCATGTTCGGCACCACCCAGCTGCTGTTCCTGTTCATCGTCATCAAGTGCATCCGCGGCGGCAAGCCGGCCCCTGCCAAGCCCTGGGACGGCGCCGAGGGCCTGGAGTGGAGCATCCCCTCGCCGGCGCCCTACCACACCTTCAGCACCCCGCCCGAGGTCAAGTGAGGAGCGCGTCATGAGCGATGCCAAGGTCGATACCCGCCGCCTGGTCGGCCGCCTGCTGCTGGTGACCGTGCTGATGTTCGCCTTCGGCTTCGCCCTGGTGCCGCTCTATGACGTGATGTGCCGCGCCCTGGGGATCAACGGCAAGACCGCCGGCAGCGCCTACAGCGGCGAACAGCAGGTGGATGTCGGGCGCGAGGTGAAGGTGCAGTTCATGACCTCGAACAATATCGACATGGTCTGGGAGTTCCGCTCCGCCGGCGACCAGTTGGTGGTGCATCCCGGCGCGGTGAACCAGATGGTGTTCTACGCGCGCAACCCGAGCGACAAGCCGATGACTGCGCAGGCCATCCCGAGCATCGCCCCGGCCGAGGCCGCCGCCTACTTCCACAAGACCGAATGCTTCTGTTTCACCCAGCAGGTGCTGCAACCCGGCGAGAGCATCGAGATGCCGGTGCGCTTCATCGTCGACCGCGATCTGCCCAAGGATGTGCGGCACGTGACGCTGGCCTACACCCTCTTCGATATCACTGCGCGGAAGCCGCCCGTACCGGTTGCGGGACGATAAGGAGAACAACATGGCAAGCCACGAACACTATTACGTCCCCGCCCAGAGCAAGTGGCCGATCATCGCCAGCATCGGCCTGCTGGTGACGGTGTTCGGCCTGGGTACCTGGTTCAACGACCTCACCGCCGGCCACAAGGAGTCCCATGGCCCGTGGATCTTCTTCGTCGGCGGGCTGATCATCGCCTACATGCTGTTCGGCTGGTTCGGCAACGTCATCCGCGAGAGCCGCGCCGGACTCTACAGCGCGCAGATGGACCGCTCGTTCCGTTGGGGCATGAGCTGGTTCATCTTCTCCGAGGTGATGTTCTTCGCCGCCTTCTTCGGCGCGCTGTTCTACGTCCGCCACTTCGCCGGTCCCTGGCTCGGCGGCGAGGGTGCCAAGGGCGTGGCGCACATGCTCTGGCCGAACTTCCAGTACAGCTGGCCGCTGCTGCAGACCCCGGACCCGAAGCTGTTCCCGCCGCCGAGCGCGGTGATCGAGCCGTGGAAGCTGCCGCTGATCAACACCATCCTGCTGGTCACCTCCAGCTTCACCGTGACCTTCGCCCACCACGCCCTGAAGAAGAACAAGCGCGGCCCGCTCAAGGCCTGGCTGGCGCTGACCGTGCTGCTGGGGATCGCCTTCCTGATCCTGCAGGCCGAGGAGTACGTGCACGCCTACAACGAGCTGGGCCTGACCCTCGGCGCCGGCATCTACGGCTCGACCTTCTTCATGCTCACCGGCTTCCACGGCGCCCACGTGACCCTCGGCGCGCTGATCCTCGGCATCATGCTGATCCGCATCCTGCGCGGTCACTTCGATGCCGAGCACCACTTCGGCTTCGAGGCCGCCAGTTGGTACTGGCACTTCGTCGACGTGGTCTGGATCGGCCTGTTCATCTTCGTCTACGTGATCTGACCGCCACCGGGGGAATCAGAAATGCCAGGGCGCGTGGCTGTTCAGCTCGCCGCTGTAGAAGCCCCAGGCGACCAGCACCAGGGTCGCCGCGGCGAGCACCACGCGGACGGTCAGCGAATTGACCACGCGGGAACCATGGCCCTGGTCCTTGACCAGGAAGAACAGGCCGCTGAACAGGCTCACCAGGGTAGCCAGCAGTAGCAGGACGATCGCCACTTTCAACATGGTGGGACTCCGGCGATGGGGGGATTCATGCAGTATAGCCAGCGCCTCGGGGAGGCCGGACGCAATGACAGACGCAGCATGCGTGGCGCGTTCCGCCCCGGCCTGCTGCCGACCCTGGTGGTCCTCGGCCTGCTGCCGGTACTGCTCTGGCTGGGCACCTGGCAGTTGCAGCGGGCCGACGAGAAGCGCGCCCTGCTGGCCAGCTACGAGGCCCGGCGCGGCGCCGAGCCGGTGTCGCCCGGGCAGCTAGAGGGACTGCGCGACCCGGCGTACGTCCGCGTGCGCCTGCACGGCCGCTTCGACCAGCGGCATACGCTGCTGCTGGATAACCGGCTGCGCAACGGACAGGCCGGGGTCGAGGTGCTGCAACCCTTCTACGATCAGGCCAGCGGCCTTTGGCTGCTGGTCAACCGCGGCTGGGTCGCATGGACTGACCGACGCTCGCCGCCGACGCTGGAAACCCCCGACCGCGTCCTCCTGCTCGACGCCTGGACCTACCTGCCGCCACCCGGCGGCCTGCACCTGGCCGACGCGCCGGCCGGCGGCTGGCCGCGCCTGGTGACCCAGCTCGACATCCCGGCGCTGTGGCAGGCCTTCGGTCGCGCCGGGCTGCCCTGGGAAATCCGCCTGGAGCCGGGCGACGCCAGCTTCGACACCGATTGGCCCCTGGTCTCGATGCCGCCGGAGCGGCACACCGGCTACGCCGTGCAGTGGTTCGCCCTGGCGACGGCCCTGCTCGCCCTCTACCTCTACCTCGGTGTGCGCCGCGCACGGGAGAAAAACCATGAGTCTCGCGATTCCGATGCCTGAACGTCCGCGCCGCGCCCGTGGCCGCCTGCAACTGCTGGCGATCATCGGCCTGGTGGTGGGGCCGATGCTGCTCGCCAGCGCCATGTACAAATGGAATTTCTGGGTTCCGCAGGGGCGCAGCTACAGCGGCGCGCTGATCGGCAATGGCCAGACCCCCGCCGACCTCGGCGTGCAGGGACGCAGCCAGGGCGAGCAGTGGCAACTGCTGGTGACCGCGCCGGGTACTTGCGGCGAGGACTGCCAGCAACTGGTCTACCTGGCCCGCCAGGTCAACATCGCCCTCGGCCGCGAAGCCTCGCGCGCCGGCCACGCCCTGGCCGCCAGTGGCGAGCTGCCGGCGGACTTCGCCAACCTGGTGAGGCAGGACTACCCGCGCCTGCAGCGCTACGGCCTGGACCCGGCCCTGTACGACAAGGCCGGCGGCGGCGAGCGGCCGCTGCTGTGGGTGGTCGACCCGCACGGCAACCTGGTGCTGCGCTACGACGCCAAGGCCAACGGCAAGAAGCTGCTGAAGGACGTGCAACTGCTGCTCAAGCTCTCGCATATCGGTTGATCGGCGTGGCCGGCGCGGTTCCCGGCCCGATGAGGACAGAACGACAAGAAAAAGGGGCCCGCGAATGACAGGCGCAACCCGCAAACCCGGTTTCACCGTCGCCGTGCTGGCGACCCTGCTGGCCGCCGTGGTGGTCCTGCTCGGCGCCTATACCCGGCTGACCCACGCCGGCCTCGGCTGTCCGGACTGGCCAGGCTGCTACGGCTTCGTCCACGTGCCGCTGAGCGAGGCGCAACTGGCCCACGCCGAACTGCACTTCCCCGACGCCCCGGTGGAGGCACAGAAGGGCTGGAACGAGATGATCCACCGCTATTTCGCCGGCGCCCTCGGCCTGCTCATCCTTGGCCTGGCGTTGCATGCGCTGGTCCGCCGCGGGCGCGACGGCCAACCGCTGAAGCTGCCGCTGCTGCTGCTCGCGGTGGTGATCGCGCAGGCCGCCTTCGGCATGTGGACGGTGACCCTCAAGCTCTGGCCGCAGGTGGTCACCGCCCATCTGCTCGGCGGCTTCACCACCCTGGCGCTGCTCTTTCTCCTCGCCCTGCGCCTCTCCGGACGCTTCGCGGCGCGGCGCTACCCGGCGGCGACCCGCGGCCTGGCGGGGCTGGCCCTGTTCCTGGTGATCGGCCAGATCGCCCTCGGCGGCTGGGTCAGCAGCAACTATGCGGCGGTGGCCTGCATCGACCTGCCCACCTGCCATGGCGAGTGGTGGCCGCGGATGGACTTCGCCAACGGCTTCCACCTGACCCAGCACATCGGCCCCAACTACCTCGGCGGCCAGCTCGACAGCGACGCGCGCACGGCGATCCACATGACCCACCGGATCGGCGCGCTGTGCGTGACCCTGGTCCTCCTGCTGCTCGCCTGGCGCCTGCAGCGCAGCGGCCTGGTCTGGCCGACTGCGCTGATGCTGCTCGGCCTGTCGCTGCAGATCGGCCTGGGCATCAGCAACGTGCTGCTGCACCTGCCGCTGCCGGTGGCGGTGGCGCACAACGGCGGTGGCGCCCTGCTGCTGCTCAGCCTGGTGCTGGTCAACTATCGCCTGCGCGCGCCGGCCAGCGTCCGCGCGCCGGCACCGTCGCCGCAGCGCGTGCGCCGCACGCTGCCGCCGGCGCAAGGTTCGCGGCTGAAGGCCGCCTGACAGACAGAAGGATGGAGGTAAGGATATGGCCACCGTCATCGATCGCCACAGCCAGCCGACCTGGCGCGACTTCCTCGAACTGACCAAGCCCAAGGTCGTGGTGCTGATGCTGATCACCTCGCTGATCGGTATGCTGCTCGCCACCAAGGCGCCGCTGGATGGCTTCGTGCCCTGGCAGGTGCTGATCTTCGGCAACCTCGGCATCGGCCTTTGTGCCGGCGCGGCGGCGGCGGTCAACCATGTGGTGGACCGGCGCATCGACTCGATCATGGCGCGGACCCACAAGCGGCCGCTGGCCGAGGGCCGGGTGTCGCCGAGCATGGCGCTGGGCTTCGCGCTGCTCCTGGCGCTGGCCGGGATGGCCGTGCTGCTGGCCTTCACCAACCCGCTGACGGCCTGGCTGACCCTCGCCTCGCTGCTCGGCTACGCGGCGCTCTACACCGGCTTCCTGAAGCGCGCCACGCCGCAGAACATCGTCATCGGCGGGCTCGCCGGGGCGGCGCCGCCGCTGCTCGGCTGGGTCGCCATCACCGGCCACCTGAGCGCCGAGCCGCTGTTGCTGGTACTGATCATCTTCGCCTGGACCCCACCGCACTTCTGGGCGCTATGCATCCACCGCAAGGACGAATACGCCAAGGCCGACATCCCGATGCTGCCGGTGACCCACGGCGAGCGCTACACCAAGCTGCACATCCTGCTCTATACCCTGGTGCTGTTCGCGGTGAGCCTGATGCCGTTCGTCATCCACATGAGTGGGCTGGTCTACCTGCTCTGCGCCCTGGCCCTGGGCGCGCGCTTCCTCGACTGGGCCTGGGCGCTCTACTGTGACAGCCGGCCACATGCGGCGATAAAGACCTTCAAGTACTCTATCGTCTACCTGTTCCTGCTGTTCATGGCGCTGCTGGTGGACCACTATCTGCCGCTGAAGCTGCTTCTCTGATCCCACTCTAGAGCCTTGCCCACCCATGACTCGAGTCAACAAGACCGTCCTCGTCCTCGTCGCCCTGGTCGCCCTGGTCCTCGGCCTCACCGTGCACAAGGTGCTCACCGCCCAGCGCCAGGCCGATCCCACCGTGCTGCTCGACGCCGGCATCGTGATCCTGCCGCAGACGCGCAAGGTGCCGGCGCTGGAGTTCACCAACCAGGACGGCCAGGCGGTCAGCACTGCCAGTCTCAAGGGTCGCTGGCACCTGCTGTTCTTCGGCTACACCTTCTGCCCCGATGTCTGCCCGACCACCCTCGCCCAGCTCCGCGAATTGCAGGGCAAGCTGCCGCAGGAGGTGCGCGACGACCTGCAGGTGGTATTCGTCAGCGTCGATCCGAACCGCGACACGCCGCAGCAGATCAAGCAATACCTGGGCTACTTCAACGCCGGCTTCCAGGGGCTCACCGGCACTCCGGAGAACATCCAGAAGCTGGCCAACGCCATGAGCATCCCCTACATCCCCGCCGACACCAGCAAGCCCAACTACACCGTCGACCACAGCGGCAACCTGGTGATCATCGGCCCGGACGGCGAGCAGCACGGCTTCATCCGCGCGCCGCTGAACAACGCCAAGCTGGAAGCCCAACTGCCCGGCGTGCTCAAGCCGCAGGCCTGATTCCCTTCCCTCCCCCCACCGTCCGCGGCGCTCCGGGCCTCAGGCCCGGCGCATGCCGATGTGCGGGATGTCGTCTTCCAGGTAGACCTCGGTGACCGCGACGAAGCCATAGCGGCCGTAGTAGGCCTGCAGGTGGGCCTGGGCCGAGAGGTACACCGGGGTATCCAGCCAGAGGCGCTCCGCCGCCTGCAGCGCGCGTTCCATCAACTGGTGACCGAGCCCCTGGCCGCGCGCGGCCGAGGAACTGACCACCCGGCCGATCACCACCTGGCCCTCGTGGCGAACCGGGTCCAGCAGGCGCAGGTAGGCGAGCAACTGGCCGTCGCGCCAGGCCATCAGGTGATGGGTATCGCCGACCAGGTCGAGGCCGTCGACTTCCTGGTAGGGGCATTTCTGTTCCACCACGAAGACCTCGGTGCGCAATTGCAGCAGCGCGTAGAGTTCCTTCAGGGTGAGGTCGGCGTGGTGCTTGCAGGTCCAGTCGAGCGACATGGTCGGGATTCCGGGACAGGAGACAGGAACGCGGTTATGCCATGGGCGGCGGGCCGCTGGAAAGGCGTGGCCGGTCGGTTTCGTTTCAGAACCCACGCGGCTATCCTTTGCCGAACGGCTGGAGGTGTCTCATGCGTTGGGAAGAACTGAGCGAACAACCCTGTTCGCTGGCGCGGGTGCTGGCGATCGTCGGCGATCGCTGGACCCTGCTGGTATTGCGCGACTGCTTTCTCGGCGTGCGCCGTTTCGACGACTTCGAGCGCAGCCTCGGCGTGACCCGTCACGTCCTCGCCGACCGCCTCAAGCGCCTTGTCGAAGCGGAGATACTGGCCAAGGTGCCCTACCAGGAAAGGCCGCTGCGCGAGGAATACCGGCTTACCGAGAAAGGGATGGAACTGTACCCGGCCATCCTTTCCCTGGTGAACTGGGGCGACCGCCACCTCGCCGGCGTCGAGGGGCCGCCACTCGAGCATGTGCACAAGCATTGCGGCCAGCACATGCATGGCGTGCTGGTCTGTTCCGAATGCGGTGAGCCGCTGCACGCGCGGGACGTGACGGTACGCGAGGGGCTGTTCTGGAAGGGGCGCCTGCTGCGGCGCGGCTGAGCGTTCCAGGCCTGGCCGCCGACGCGAATCGGCGGATAAACGCCGATGGCGTTACGGCAGGAAGGACGCTGTCGTACCAGGCTCCGCCGACCGGTCCCCTCTCTTCAGGGAGAGGACGTGCCGGGCAGGCCGGGACAGGCAGAGTAATTGGTGCGCGGATATCACTCGAGCCCTTGCCAGTTGACAAGTTCCTTTTAAGAACTAACTATCGTCTCTATTGGGTTCTAAAAAAGAACTAACAAGAGAGGCCTCTGCAATGACCCAGCGCAAAGCGGTTCTGGTAATGGGCGCCGGCGACGCCACCGGTGGCGCCATCGCCCGGCGGTTCGCCCGCGAGGGCTACGTGGCGTGCGTCGCCCGGCGCAACGCGGAGAAGCTGGAGCCGCTGGTGCAGGCCATCCGCGACCAAGGCGGCGAGGCTCTGGCCTGCGGCTGCGACGCACGCCAGGAGCAGCAGGTGATCGACCTCTTCGCCCGCATCGAGGGTGAGGTCGGTGCGCTGGAGGCGGTGATCTTCAACGTCGGCGCCAACGTCTGGTTCCCGATCACCGAAACCACCGAACGGGTCTATCGCAAGGTCTGGGAGATGGCCGCCTTCGGCGGCTTCCTCACCGGCCGCGAGGCGGCGCGGGTGATGCTGCCGCGGCAGCGCGGAACGATCATCTTCACTGGCGCCACCGCCTCGTTGCGCGGCCGCGCGCATTTCGCCGCGTTCTCCGGCGCCAAGTTCGCCCTGCGTGCCCTGGCCCAAAGCATGGCGCGCGAGCTGGGGCCGAAGGGCATCCACGTCGCCCACCCGATCATCGACGGCGCCATCGACACCGACTTCATCCGCGAAACCCTGCCCGAGCTGTACAAGCGCAAGGAGCAGGACGGCATCCTCGATCCCGAGCACATCGCCGAGACCTACTGGCAGATCCACTGCCAGCCGCGCGACTGCTGGGTGCACGAACTGGACCTGCGCCCCTGGATGGAAACCTTCTGATCCCCGCCACGGAAAGAGCCACGCATGAGCAAGCAAATCGAGTTCTTCTTCGACTTCGGCAGTCCCACCACCTACCTCGCCTGGACCCAACTGCCGCGCATCGCCGCCGCCCATGGCGCGAGCATCGCCTGGCGGCCGATGCTGCTGGGCGGCGTGTTCAAGGCCACCGGCAACCATTCGCCGATCGAGGTGCCGGCCAAGGGGCGCTACACCCTCCACGACCTGGCGCGCTATGCGAAACGCTACGGCGTGCCGCTGGCCTTCAACCCGGCCTTCCCGATCAACACCCTGACGCTGATGCGCGGCGCCCAGGGCTATCTCGGCGGCGAAGGGTTCCAGCCCTACCTGAAAGCGGTGTTCGAAGCGTTGTGGGTACGACAGCAGAACCTCGGCAAGCCCGAGGTGGTCGCCCAGGTGCTGGCGGAGGCTGGGTTCGATCCGGATGAGTTCCTCCGCCTGGTTGGCGACGAGCAGGTCAAGGAGGGGCTCAAGGCGACCACCGAAGAGGCGGTGCGGCGCGGCGTCTTCGGCGCGCCCAGCTTCTTCGTCGGCGACCAGTTGTTCTTCGGCCAGGATCGCCTCGATTTCGTCGCCGAGGCCCTCGCCGGCTGACCTCCCCTTCCCCGCGGCGAGCCGCTCTGGCCCGCCGCCTTGCGCCATCCGAGCGCCCTCCTCCCGGCTGCGGCCCGCGCGTGCCGTGGTTCCTGGCCATTCGTCGCGCCCGCCGATAGCGGCTTGTCAGGCTGACTTCTTTGCGTATAGGCTGAACTGGTCAGACCGGTAATACCACAATAAAAATGCGTTCATCGCCCGCCTCCGCGAGGCCCGATGGAAGCGCCGAATGGAGACTCCTGCGATGTTCATCAAGCGCTGTTCCCGCTCGATATTCCTGCAAGTCGTGATTGGCCTGGTGATAGGCGTGATCTGCGGGGTCGGCATTCCCGACCTGGCCGTGCAGATGAAGCCGCTGGGCGATGGCTTCATCAAGCTGATCAAGATGCTCATCGCACTGATCGTCTTCTGCGTGGTGGTCAACGGCATCTCCGGCGCCGGCGACCTGAAGAAGGTCGGCCGCATCGGCCTGAAGTCGGTGATCTACTTCGAAATCCTCACCACCATCGCCCTGGTCCTCGGCCTGGTGGTCGCCTACAGCCTGGGCCTGGGCAGCGGCGCCAACATCCATCTCAACGAACTGCCCGCCGGCGACGTCGCCCTGTATACCGGGCGCACCCAGGAGATCCACGGCCCCGTGGCATTCCTCATGGGCCTGATCCCGACCTCTGTGTTCAGCGCCTTCGCCGAGAACGACATCCTCCAGGTCCTGCTGTTCTCCGTGCTGTTCGGCAGCGCCCTGAACCTGGTCGGCGAGCAGGCCAGCGGCGTGGCCCGCCTGATCAACGAATTCAGCCACATCGTGTTCCGCATCATGGGCATGATCGTGCGCCTGGCACCGCTCGGCGTGTTCGGCGCGGTGGCCTTCACCACCGCCCGCTACGGCGTCGACTCGCTCAGCCACCTGGGCGCGCTGGTGCTGGTGTTCTACGCCACCTGCCTGGTCTTCGTCATGGCGGTGCTCGGTAGCGTCCTGCGTCTCTCCGGGGTGCGCATGCTGCCGTTCCTGCGCTACTTCCGCGAAGAGCTGCTGATCGTGATGGGCACCGCCTCCTCCGACGCGGTGCTGCCGCAGGTGATGCGCAAGCTCGAGCACATGGGCATCCGCAGCTCCACGGTAGGCCTGGTGATTCCCACCGGCTACTCGTTCAACCTCGACGGATTCTCGATCTACCTGACCCTGGCGGTGGTGTTCATCGCCCACGTCACCGGCACGCCGCTGGCGATGACCGACCTGGTCACCATCCTGCTGGTTTCGCTGGTCACCTCCAAGGGCGCCCACGGCATTCCCGGCTCGGCCCTGGTGATCCTCGCCGCCACCCTCACCGCGGTGCCGGCGATCCCGGTGGCCGGCCTGGTGCTGGTGCTTTCGGTGGACTGGTTCATGGGCATCGGCCGCGCGCTGACCAACCTGATCGGCAACTGCGTGGCCACCGTGACCATCGCCCGCTGGGAAAACGACATCGATATGCCGCGCGCGCAGGCCATACTCGACGGGCGCCTGGAGGCGCCGGCCAAGGCCGACGGCGAGCCGCTCAAGCGCAGCGCGGTGGCCGGGGAAGGCAAGCTGCATGGCTGACGCGCCGAGGCGCGTTGCACGTCCGATTGGCAAGTAAAGGGAGGCGACATGTTTTCTTCGTCCAAGCTGGTCAACGCGGTTGCCCAGCGCCTGCTCGACACCATCGAGCAGGGTCGCTGGGTCGCCGGCCAGATGTTGCCCGGCCAGCGCGAGCTGGCTGAACAGATGGAAATCAGCCGGCCGAGCCTGCGCGAGGCGATCATGGTCCTGGAGACCCTGGGCGTGGTCCGTTCGCTGCCGGGCAAGGGCGTGATGGTCCTCGAACGCAGCGAACCGCTGCGCGAGGTCGCGGCGCCCGGCGAGGCGACCATGGAAGACGTCCTGCAACTGCGCTATGCGCTGGAGCCGTTCATCGTCGGCATCGTCGCGCAGAGCGCCGGGGCGGCGGAGATCAGCGAACTGCGGCTGTTGCTGCTGGACCTGCGCGAAGCGGTCGAGGATGGCGACCCGCAGGCTCTGGTTGAGGCCTACACGGCCTTCCACCGGCGCCTGGTGAAGCTCACCTCGAACCCGATCTTCCTCAGCGTTTCCGAACAGATCGGCAGCGCCCTGGAACGCAGCGACAACCTGGTGCGCCGCCAGCCGGAATACGCCGAGGAGATCCTCCAGGAACACGACGCCATCCTCCGTGCGATCCGCCAGCACGACAGCGAGCGGGCGAGCCAGGCGATGCGCCAGCACATCCTCAACGAAGGCGCGCGCCTGAACATCGACCTGCGCTTGCCGCAGGTCTGATCGCCCGCGCCAGGGTTCCAACCCGGGACCGTCGCGGCGCCCGGACGGCTTTCGTCCGCCGCCTGCGAAGGCCCACAAGCACGACTCGACAGGTGTGAACATGGTCGGATTCGAAGCACGTACCCAGCAGGGCGCCGCGCTGCGCCCCACCAGCCATTTCGTCTACGAAAGCATCTACACGGCAATCCTGGAAAAGCGCCTGGCGCCGGCCGCCAAGCTGAGCAAGGAAACCCTCGGGCAGATCTTCCGGGTCAGCAACGGCACCATCCAGCGTGCCCTCACCCGTCTCGCCGAGGACGGCGCGGTGGTGATGCCGCCGAAGGAGGTCGCCAGCGTCGCCCGCCCGGACGAGCGCCAGGCGCGGCAGGTGCTGGACGCGCGCCTGCTGGTGGAAAGCGAAGTGGTGCGGCAACTGCCCGCGGGGCTGGATCCCGCCGCCCTTGCCGAGCTACGGGCGCTGGTCGACGAGGAGCAGGCTTGCCTCGCGGCCCGCGACAGCGCCGGGCTGATCCGTCTCGCCGGGCGCTTCCACCTGCGCCTGGCCGAACTGACCGAGAATCCCTTGCTGCAGGGTTTCGTCCGTGGCCTGGTGGCACGCGCCTCGCTGGACATCGCGCTGAACAAGGGGGCGGTCTATACCGCCGAGGCCTGCGCCGCGCAGCGCGCCCTGCTCGATGCCCTGGAGGACGGCGACAGCGCGGCGGCGGCTGCGCTGATGGACGCTTACCTGCGAGGCCTGTTCGCCCGCATGCGCTTCCTGCCTCCACCCACCACCGACCTGCGCGAGGCATTCGGCATGAAGGCCCCTCGCGGGGAAAAACGCCGGAGGGCCTGACCTCCCCGGCCGCCGCCTAGCAGATCTGGCAGGCGGTGGTGGCTGGTGGCCAGCCTATAGTGAAGCGGGTCAGGGATGGCGCCGTGCTGGTCGAAGTAGCCAAGGGTCCGTTGTGAGCGCCCGGTCCTGTCCGTGACGTCCTACAGGAAGCTGTGAACGCATGGTTAACGGAGATCGACATGGCATACGCAGAATGGATCGCAGTGAAGGTCGTGGTATCCAAATCCATCGGCACGGTGGGCATCCGCAACGCCACCTTGCAATGGGGCAAGTTCTACCGCTACACCAACAAGGACGACGAGATTTCCACCGAGGAAGTCAGCAGCATGAACGTGCAGGCCGGCAGCCCGCAATGGATCGCCTCCTGCGGACGGGAGAACGCTTCGTCCGGCACCCAGGGCAGCTTCGACTGCTACGACGGCAACACCAAGATGGGCACCTTCAGCTGGGATGACCCGTGGAAATCCGGCGCCACCAACACCTGGAGCTTCACGCCGGCATCGGCGGACTATGCCGGCATCACCAGCGGCGGCAACGCTACGGGCACGGACATCGGCGAGGTCACCCTGACCCTCGGCCGCTTCTCCTGACGGTACCTGGAGCTGGCCGGCAGTCCGTCGGTCAGCTCCAGCGCTCATCCCCGTCCGTGGCGAACGCTCGCCGCAGCGCCTCGATGGCGACCTTCACCTTGGCCGGCTGGGCCTCGCGCCGTGGCGTCACCGCATAGATGCCGAGCCCGGGAATCCTCCACTCCGGCAATAGCTGTTGCAGGCGCCCGTCGTTCAGCGCGTAGCGCACCTCCGGCAGCGGCTGGTAGGACACGCCGAGTCCGTCGAGGGTGAACTGACGCACCGCGAGCATCCCGTTGGCGGCCACCCGTGGCTCCAGGCGCAGTTTGCAGACTTCCCCGCCCGGCCCGCTGAGCGTCAGGTGGTTGAGGTGGTTCGAGGTGTTCAGGGAAATCCAGTCGACCTCGGTCAACTGCTCCGGACGGTTGATCGGCGCCCGTTGGCGCAAATAGGCCGGCGCCGCGCAGAGCACGCTGCTCCAATCGCCGAGGTGGCGCGCCACCAGGCTGGAGTCGGCGAGATTGCCGACGCGTATCGCCAGGTCGATGCGCTCGGCGACCAGATCGATGCGCTCGTCCTGGAAGAACAGCTGCAGGCGCAACTGGCGGTGGTTCTCCAGCAACGGTTTCAGCGCCTGGGTGATCAGCGTGCCGGAGAACCCCACCGGCGCCGCCAGGCGCAACTCACCCACCGGCGCATCGCGCCATTCGCCAAGCCGCCGCTCGGCTTCCTCGGCGATCGCCAGCATCTGCGCGCAACTGCGATAGAACGCCTCGCCGGCCTCGGTCAGGGTCAGCCGGCGGGTGGTGCGATGCAGCAAAGTGACCTGGGCGCGGCTCTCCAGCTTGCGGATCTGCTGGCTGACTGCCGAAGGGGTCATGCCCAGGCTCTGGGCCGCGGCTGCCATCGAGCCCTTGTCCACCACAGTGGCGAAGATCGCCATGCCTTTCAGCGAATCCATGCCGGTTCCTCCTTGCGGGAGACTGCGCCTGGGGAAAAATCACCGGAAAAAGCGCGAGAAAGCATGCCCAGCGGGCGAGGTCGTCGGGTTACGGAAAAATACGGACGCGTATGGGAGCGAAGCATGAGTCAGCCAAAGAACTAATCAGGTCGCAGTGGTCGCAAGTTGGTCGCCCTCATTGGCCCGGTCGAAAAATGTCCATTTTTTGTGAGTTATGGATGTTTTGTCCGAAGTAAGCTACTCAGTACAAGTCAAGGGAAATATTCATTTTGAAACATCTTGTAACCGTGTGACCACTTTCAGGGGGTAATTTCGACCCTGTCGATGCGCAAAATCTGGATTTCCTTGCCTTTAACCCGAAACGGGGCGCTGAACGGCCAGCGCTCCAGGGTCAGGGTGCGTACGCCTGGCACCTCGCTGGGCCGCCCTGCCCCCTGGTTGGCTACCTGCTGCAGCGGTTTCACCTGCTCGACGATGTCCTGAACGGCTTTCAGAGCTTTTTCCGGGCCGATCAGCACGACGTAATGGTCGTAGATGGTGTCCAGGTCGGCGGCCGCCTTGCGGGTCCACTTCAGGCTCATTGCAGCCCCCAGCGCTTCTCGATCTCGATGTGTTCCAGCAGGCGACCGGCATTGGCATCGGCCAAGCCTTCATCGATGGCAGCGACCTGCCACTGCTGCCTTTCCAGGTACTGCGCGAGCGCCTGCCGCAGGTGGTAGGGGCGGTCGCGGTGGGTGGCGCGGGCCAGTTCGTCGAGGGCCGCGACCAGGGCGTCATCGGCGCGGAACGAGACTACGGTGCTCATTTTCTGATCAACTTCGTTTTCGATGTATACGGTGTTTACAGTGAAAACGAATGTATACGAAAGCTTTCGGGTGAGCAATCGCCCGGCTGTTTCGTCCGTCGAAAAAACCTTTATCGATCAGTGGGTTGAATGAGGAGCCCGCCCCGAGCGGGGCGGGCGGAAGGACGGCGTGGGATTACCAGGCCTGGTTGAAGTGGAAGCCCTGCCTGGGCGAGAAGCGGGTGTTGACGAGCTTGTAGCCTTCCTCGCCGCGTGGCTTGACCAGCGAGACCTGGCCGACCTGCGGTTGGGTGATCTGTTGCAGGGTGGTCAGGCTGGCCTGCTTGAGCACCTCGGGGTTCTTCGCCCAGTCCTTCACTTCGCGTGGCTTGACCTCGACGGTGACCAACCAGCCCTTTTCCACGGCCGGGCCGTAGTCGTCGGGCTTGGCGGGGTCCACCGAACGGACGCTGACGTCGAAGCCGCTGCTGTAGCAGAAGGCCTTCGACTCGGGCTTGTAGTCCTCGCGGCCGGCGGGCGTGAGGTCGTAGGAATCGCCGTCGCGGCGCAGCAGGCCGACGCCGACCAGCGCGTCGTAGACCGCGGCGTTGCCTTTCGCCGGGCCGGGGCCGGAGAAGCTGTCGGAGAGCGTCACCGGGAACGTCTTGAACAGGGTGGAGCTGGCGCAGGCGGGTTTGTCGAAGCCGCGCTCGGCGAGCAGGCGGGCGATCTCCTCGCTGGACGGAGCGGAGTCCGAGCAGGCGGCGAGGAACAGTGGGAGGGCGGCGACGAGGCCGCGCAGAACGCGTGTAGGCATGGGCATGTCCTTTGTCCATTGGCGCAGCCGGATCGGCTGCGCGGCGAATTCTAGCGGCTGTGGCACCATGGGCGCACATTCGACCCAAGGAGGAGAACCCATGCGCCTGCCTGCGAACCTCGGCCGCCTGCTGCCGGCCCTGTGCCTGGGCGTCCTGTTGAGCGCCTGCAGCACCTTCGGCCAGCGCGATCCGTTGCGTATCGACCTGGTCGGCCTGGAACCCCTGCCGGGGCAAGGCATGGAGATGCGCTTCATGGTCAAGCTGCGGGTACAGAACCCCAACGACGAGCCGATCGAATACAACGGCATCGCCCTCGACCTCGACGTCAACGGCCAGCCCCTGGCCAGCGGCGTCAGCGACCAGACCGGCGAGGTGCCGCGCTTCGGCGAGCGGGTGGTGAGCGTGCCGCTGACCGTCTCCGCCTTTTCCGCCTTCCGCCAGGCCTGGGGCCTGAGCAACAACGCTCCGACCCGGGGCATGCCCTACGTGGTGAAGGGCAAGCTCGCCGGAGGCCTGTTCGGCACCGTGCGCTTCAGCGAAAAGGGCACCCTCGACTTCTCCGGGCCGGCCGTCGGCGCGCCGAAGACCAAGGGGCTCTGAGGCGGTTCGGCAGGGGAGCGAGAAACCCTATATAATCTGCGGTTTTCGTCCCCCTGCTGAAGAGAGAATGCCGTGAGCACGCTGCCGCCCTGTCCCCAATGCAACTCCGAATACACCTACGAGGATGGTGCGCTGCTGGTCTGCCCGGAGTGCGCCCATGAATGGTCGCCGAACGAGGCCGCTACGGCGTCCGATGATGGCAAGGTGATCAAGGATTCGGTGGGCAACGTTCTCCAGGACGGCGATACCATCACCGTGATCAAGGACCTGAAAGTGAAAGGCTCCTCGCTGGTGGTGAAGGTCGGCACCAAGGTGAAGAACATCCGCCTGGTGGACGGCGACCACGACATCGATTGCAAGATCGACGGCATTGGCGCGATGAAGCTGAAATCGGAATTCGTCAGGAAGGTCTGAGACGACCTTGCCTGAAGAAGCCCGGCCATTGGCCGGGCTTTTCTTTGGAGGGCTGTCTGGGTTATTCCCCCGGTGGTGGACTCAGACCCGCGCCGTCTTCCCGGCGTAGTCCTCGCCGAGGCGCGGCTTGCGTCGCGCGTTGAGCAGCCCGAGGCAGACGGTGAAGATCGTCAGCAGAGCGGTGGCGAACACCTCGTGACGGTGCTCCGGCATGATCAGCATGATGCTCAGCGCGGCGACGATGAACAGGATCACCGCCCAGGTCAGCCAGGGATATAGCCACATGCGGAACTCGATGGGCTGGCCGCTGGCCTGCAATTGCTTGCGCATGCGCAACTGGGCCACGGCGATCACCAGGTACACCAGTAGCGCCACGGCGCCGGAGCTGGCGAGGAGGAAGGTGAAGACCTTCTCCGGTGCGAAGTAGTTGACGATGGTGGTGAGGAAGCCCACCGCGGTGCTGGCCAGCACCGCCGGGCGTGGTACGTGGGCGGTGTTGGTCAGCTTGAGCACGCTCGGGGCGTCGCCGCGCTTGGCCAGGGAGAAGACCATCCGCGACGAGGTGTAGATCGCCGAGTTCAGGCAACTGGCCACGGCGACCAGTACCACCAGGTCGACGATCAGCTTGGCGTGCGGGATGTCCAGCAGCTCCAGGGCGCGCTGGTAGGAGCCGACCTGGATCAGCAGCGGGTCGTTCCACGGCACGATGGAGATCACGATGAAGATCGATACCAGGTAGAACAGGCCGATCCGCCAGATCACCGAGTTGGTGGCGCGGGTGATCTGCTTCGCCGGGTCCTTGGACTCGGCGGCGGCGATGGTGACGATCTCGGTGCCCATGAAGCTGAACATGGTCGTCAGCAGGGCGCCGAGCACCGCGCCGTAGCCGTTCGGCACGAAGCCGCCGTGGCTCGCCATCAGGCTGGACAGGCCGCTGACCTCACGCTCCGGCAGGCCGCCGACGATGGCCACCGCGCCGAGCACGATGAAGGCGATGATGGCGATCACCTTGAGCAGCGCGAACCAGAACTCGAACTCGCCGTAGCGGGCCACGCTGAAGAGGTTGGTGACGGTGAGCAGGAAGGTCACCGCGAGGGCGAAGATCCAGGTGTCGATGGCCGGGAACCAGGCGTTGAGGATGGCCGCGGCGGCGATCGCTTCGAGTGGGATCACCAGCACCCAGAACCACCAGTAGAGCCAGCCGATGGTGAAACCGGCCCAGCGGCCGATGGAGCGGTCGGCGTAGGTGGAGAAGGAACCGGTATCGGGGGAGGCGACCGCCATTTCGCCGAGCATGCGCATGACCAGCACCACCAGGGTGCCGGCGATCAGGTAGGCGAGCAGGGCGGCCGGGCCGGCGGCGGCGATGGCATGGCCGGAGCCGACGAACAGGCCGGCGCCGATCACCCCGGCGATCGACAGCATGGTGACGTGGCGTTGTTTCAGGCCGGGCGCGAGCGAGGCGTTGCGCTTGTTCGGCAGTTGTGAAGCCAGTACGACTTTGGACATCGTTGAGACCCTTTAATTGTTCTTGGGCAAGGTCTGGGCCGCCTTGTGGGCGACGCCATGGGTGCGGCCGTGGGTGAGGTTTCACGGCGGTGGAACGTTGCGGACTCCTGATTGCGGAAAAAGAAAAAAGGCATGGTCGTTACCGACCATGCCTGTCGTCGTCAGCCTTCAGAGGCTGGGGAAGGCGAATTGCGAGGCCTCGTGGCTGGCCCGCTGCGGCCAGCGCTGGGTGATGGCCTTGCGCCGGGTGTAGAAGCGCACGCCGTCCGGGCCGTAGGCGTGGAGGTCGCCGAACAGCGAGCGCTTCCAGCCGCCGAAGCTGTGGTAGGCCACCGGCACCGGCAGCGGGACGTTGACGCCGACCATGCCGACCTCGATCTCGTCGCAGAACAGGCGTGCGGCCTCGCCGTCGCGGGTGAAGATGCAGGTGCCGTTGCCGTATTCGTGGTCGTTGATCAACTGCATGGCCTCTTCCAGGCTGTTGACGCGAACCACGCACAGCACCGGGCCGAAGATCTCTTCCTTGTAGATGGTCATTTCCGGGGTCACCCGGTCGAACAGGCTGCCGCCGAGGAAGAAGCCGTTCTCGTGGCCGGCGACCTGGTAGCCGCGGCCGTCCACCACCAGCTCCGCGCCCTGGGCCACGCCGCTGTCGATGTAGCCGGTGACCTTGGCCTGCGCGGCGGCAGTGACCAGCGGGCCCATGTCGAGGCCGCAGGAAGTGCCGGCGCCGATCTTCAGCGCCTTGATCTGCGGAACCAGCTTGGCGATCAGCGCGTCGGCCACCTGGTCGCCGACGCATACCGCCACCGAGATCGCCATGCAGCGCTCGCCGCAGGAGCCGTAGGCGGCACCCATCAACGCGCTGACGGCGTTGTCGAGGTCGGCGTCGGGCATCAGCACCGCATGGTTCTTCGCGCCGCCCAGGGCCTGCACGCGCTTGCCGCGCTTGGTGCCCTCGGCATAGATGTATTCGGCGATGGGGGTCGAGCCGACGAAGCTGATGGCTTTCACTTCCGGCGCCTGGAGCAGGCCGTCCACGGCTTCCTTGTCGCCGTGCACCACGTTCAGCACGCCCTTCGGCAGGCCGGCTTCGTGGAACAGCTCGGCGATCAGCAGGGTGGAGCTGGGGTCGCGCTCGGAGGGCTTGAGGATGAAGGTGTTGCCGCAGGCGATGGCCAGCGGGTACATCCACAGCGGCACCATCGCCGGGAAGTTGAACGGGGTGATCCCGGCGACCACGCCGATCGGCTGGAAGTCGCTCCAGGCGTCGATGTTCGGGCCGACGTTGCGGCTGTACTCGCCCTTGAGGATTTCCGGGGCGGCGCAGGCGTACTCGACGTTCTCGATGCCGCGCTTGAGTTCGCCGGCGGCGTCTTCCAGGGTCTTGCCGTGCTCTTCGCTGATCAGCTTGGAAATCCGCGCCTCGTTCTGCTCCAGCAGTTGCTTGAAGCGGTACAGCACCTGTGCACGCTTGGCCGGCGGGGTGTTGCGCCAGGCCGGGAAAGCGGCCCTGGCGGCATCGATGGCTTTCTGCAGGGTCTTGCCGTCGGCCAGCGGGACCTTGTGGATGGCTTCGCCGGTGGAGGGGTTGAAGACGTCGGCGCTGCGGCCGTTGTCGGCGACCATTTCGCCGTTGATCAGGTGGTGGAGGGTGCCCATCTTGTCTTGTTCTCTCTTCGCTAGGGGTGACGAAAGGGCCGTGGCCCTTTCCCTTTACCCGCTCCCTGGGGAGCGGGTGCGGATTACTTGATCTCGGTCTCGACGAAGACCACTTCGTGTGCGCTGGCGTTGATCACGTTGTGCTCGACGCCGGCCTTGCGGAAGTAGGCCTGTCCGGCGACCAGCGGCGCGTGGCGGTCGCCCTCGGGGGTTTCCAGCAGCAGCGTGCCGTCGGTCAGCGGTACCACCACATAGTCGTGGCCGTGGCGGTGGCGCCCGGTTTCCGCGCCGGGGGCGAAGCGCCATTCGGTCACGATCACCTCGGCGTTGTCCACCTGCACGGTGGGTACGGCTTGCGGGCGGCCGCTCATCAGGCGATGCCGTTGAGCGCTTCGCCGACCGCGTCGAACAGGCGGTCCAGCTCTTCCGGCCTGGCGTTGAAGGTCGGGCCGAATTGCAGGGTATCGCCGCCGAAGCGCACGTAGAAACCCTGTTGCCAGAGCTTCATGCCGGCCTCGAACGGACGCACGGTCGGATCGCCGTCGCGCGGGGCGATCTGGATCGCGCCGGCCAGGCCGCAGTTGCGGATGTCGATGACGTTCTTCGCGCCTTGCAGGCCGTGCAGGCCCTTCTCGAAGTGCGGCGCCAGCTCGGCGGACTGCTGCACCAGGTTGTCCCTGGCCAGGATGTCCAGCGCGGCGAGGCCGGCGGCGCAGGCGACCGGGTGCGCGGAGTAGGTGTAGCCGTGGCTGAACTCCACCGCGTGCTCGGGCAGCGCCTGGTTCATGAAGGTGTCGTAGATCTCGCTGCTGGCGATCACCGCGCCCATCGGCACGGCGCCGTTGGTGACCTGCTTGGCGACGTTCATCAGGTCCGGGGTGACGCCGAAGTACTCGGCGCCGCTGTAGGTGCCCAGGCGGCCGAAGGCGGTGATCACCTCGTCGAAGATCAGCAGGATGTTGTGCTGGTCGCAGATCTCGCGCAGGCGCTGCAGGTAGCCGACCGGCGGTACCAGTACGCCGGCGGAGCCGGACATCGGCTCGACGATCACCGCGGCGATGTTCGAGGCGTCGTGCAGTTCGATCAGCTTGAGCAGCTCGTTGGCCAGCTCGACGCCGCCGGTCTGGGCCATCCCGCGGGTGAACGCCATGCCCGGTTGAAGGGTGTGCGGCAGATGGTCGACGTCCATCAGCTGGCCGAACATCTTGCGGTTGCCACCGATCCCGCCGAGGCTGGTGCCGGCGACGTTGACTCCGTGGTAGCCGCGGGCGCGGCCGATCAGCTTGGTCTTCTGCGGCTGGCCTTTCAGGCGCCAGTAGGCGCGGGCCATCTTGACCGAGGTGTCGGCGCACTCGGAGCCGGAACCGGTGAAGAACACGTGGTTCAGTTCGCCTGGCAGCAACCCGGCGATCTTCTCGGCCAACTGGAAGGACAGCGGATGGCCGTACTGGAAGCCCGGCGAGTAGTCGAGGGTGCCGAGCTGGCGAGCCACCGCCTCCTGGATTTCCTTGCGCGAGTGGCCGGCGCCGCAGGTCCACAGGCCGGACAGGCTGTCGTAGACCTTGCGGCCCTTGTCGTCGGTCAGCCAGCTGCCTTCGGCGGCGACGATGATCCGCGGGTCCTTCTGGAAGTTGCGGTTGGCGGAGAAGGGCATCCAGTGGGCGCGCAGGTTGAGTTCGCTGGAAACCGGCGGGGCCACGTTGAGCGGCTGGTTCATCGTTCGATCCTCGGGCTTTCTTGTTGGAAGGTTCCGCGCACGCGGCGGCGGAGCGTTGGATCAAGCTTGGCCCTGACGAAAGGTTAGATAAAGCTTATTCTTCTCACGTTTAGTTTCGACTGGGTAAAACAATAATGGCCAAATCCCGCAACCCGTCGCTCGGCCAGGTCAGCGATTTCGATATCCGCCTGCTGCGCATCTTCAAGACCATCGTCGAGTGCGGCAGTTTCTCCGCCGCGGAGAGCACTCTCGGCCTCAGCCGCTCGGCGATCAGCCTGCACATGGGCGACCTGGAGAAGCGCCTGGGCATGCGCCTGTGCCAGCGCGGCCGCGCCGGCTTCGCCCTGACCGACGAGGGCCGCGAGGTCTATCGCGCGACCCAGACCCTGCTGGCGGCGCTGGAGGGGTTCCGCGCCGAGGTCAACGACCTGCACCAGCACCTGCGCGGCGAACTCAACATCGGCATCATCAACAACCTGGTGACCCTGCCGCAGATGCGCATCACCCACGCTCTCAGCGCGCTCAAGGGGCAGGGACCGCAGGTGCGGATCAACATCGGCATGACCACCCCCAACGAGATCGAACTGGGCGTGCTCGACGGCCACCTGCATGTCGGCGTGGTGCCGTTGATCAGTCCGCTGTCGGGGCTCGAGTACCTGCCGCTGTATGACGAGCACGCGCAGCTCTATTGCAGCCGCGGCCACGCACTGTTCGAGCGCGCCGACGGCGATATCGCGGTGGACGAGGTGCTCGCCGCGGACGCCGTGGCGCCCAGCTACCGCCTGCCCGCCGAAGCCCAGGCGCGCCACCAGGAGCTGAACAACAGCGCCAACGCCTCGGACCGTGAGGGCATGGCATTCCTGATCCTGACCGGCAACTTCATCGGCTACCTGCCGTCGCACTACGCTGCCGACTGGGTCGCCGCCGGGATGCTGCGGCCCCTGCTGCCGGAGCGTTTCCACTATGCCATCGCGCTGACCATCGTGACCCGCAAGGGACGCCGGCCGAACCTGGTGCTGGAGCGCTTCCTGGAGGCGGTGGCGGTGTCGTGAGGGCGCGGATGGAGTGACGCGAGCTTCGGCCGTCCGCTGAACGGTGCCTTTTCTCTAACAGCGCGAGGAGGTGGCATGCAGCGACGGGCCGAGCCAACGCGGGAAAGAGACTCTCACCCCTTCGCATGGCGCCGCTCCCCCATCACCCAGGTCTCCGCCACCGCGCGGTCGTCGCCCAGGGTGTTCAGCACGAACAGGGTATCGGCCAGGCCGCGCGCATGCTCCATGCGCTGGGCGATCATCGGCGTGGCGGCCAGGTCGAGGGCGACGAAGTCGGCTTCGCGGCCGGGCAGGAAGTTACCGACCAGGCCGTCCAGGTCGAGCGCCCTGGCGCCGCCGAGGGTGGCCAGGTAGAGCGCCTGGAACGGATCGAGGCTGGTGCCGCGCAATTGCTGGATCTTGTAGGCGTCGGCGAGGTTGGCCAGCAGCGACAGGCTGGTGCCGCCGCCGACGTCGCTACCGATGCCGACGCGGATGCCGTATTGCTGGGCGCGGCCAAGGTCGAACAGGCCGGAGCCGATGAACAGGTTGGAACTGGGACAGTGCGCCAGCGCCGCGTTCTTGTGCGCCAGGCAGCGGCATTCGCGTTCGGAGAGATGGATGCCATGGGCGAACACGCTGCGTTCGCCGACCAGGCCGGCGCGATGATAGACGTCCAGGTAGTCCTGCGCCTGGGGAAACAGCTCGCCGACCCAGGCGACTTCCTTGAGGTTCTCCGAAAGATGGGTGTGCAGGTAGACGCCGGGATACTCGTCCAGCAGGCGCGCCGCCGCGGCCAGTTGCTCGGGCGAGGAGGTCGGCGCGAAGCGCGGGGTGACCGCGTATTGCAGGCGCCCGTTGCCGTGCCAGCGCTCGATCAGCGCGCGGCTCTCGGCGTAGCCACTGGCCGCGGTATCGCACAGCGCCGGCGGCGCGTTGCGGTCCATCAGCACCTTGCCGGCGATCATCCGCAGGCGGCGCTTCTGCGCGGCCTGGAAGAATGCCTCGGCGGATACCGCATGGACCGTGCCGAACACCAGCGCGGTAGTGGTGCCGTGGCGCAGCAGTTCGTCGAGGAACAGCTCGGCCTGGGCGGCGGCGTAGCCGGCATCGGCAAAGCGCTGCTCGGCGGGAAAGGTGTGGGTTTCCAGCCAGTCCAGCAGTTGGGTGCCGTAGGAGGCGATCACTCCGAGTTGCGGGTAATGCACATGGCAATCGACGAAGCCGGGCAGCAGCAGGCGCTGCGGATGCTCCTCCAGCGGCAGGTCGGCGGGCAGTTGCGGCAGCAGGTAGGTTGCGTGATCGAGCGCGCGCACGTGGCCGTGTTCGATCCACAGCAGGCCGTCCTCGAAATACTCCCAGGCCTTGTCGCCGAGTTTCGCCGGGTCGCCGAGGAAATGCAGGATCCGCCCGCGATGGGCCGAACTGCTCATCGCGCTCCCGCCGTGGTCGGAGTGCAGGATAAGTGGGGGGACGAAGTTGCCAGCAGGTACTGCATCGTTCATCTCCTCTGCTGCCGGAATGGCGCTTTCGCCTCTTTAGTCCGGGAAATCGACGGAAATATCCCGTCTTTGGCGCGTGATCTCGCTTCCGCCATTATGCACTGTGCGCATGCTGTGGATAAGTCTGTGTGTAGCGCGTGTGCGGAAAGATTGCACGAGCCATTGCGGGATGTGCCCATCTGGCTTCCGGCAGGCGATCCGCGGAAAGCGTTCCGGCACCTTGAATCCGCCTTGCGAAATGCCCGGTCGGCAACTGGCGCTTCTGTGGGTTTGTCTGTGGAAAAGCTGTTCGCATTCCCCGTTGAAAAAATGCCTTCGGCGGTCGGGGGAAAGGCATTGGACGGAGCCGCAGGATTTCTCCCGGTTGGCGAAAGAGCCAGGGAAAAGGTGCTGTGGAATGCGCCACGACGGTGCATCGCGAAACTGTGGACAGCGGATCCACCCATGGCGCCGCCGAGCATGCTTCCGTCGATCGCCGCGGATTTTCCTGGAAAGCCGGAAAACCCAGTATTCATGGGCATCATGGCGTCTAAAGGGGAAGTCCTGGAGACATTTTCACGGGCATTCCCGTTCCGCGGGTTTCCTGTGGAAAAGCTGTTGGCAAACTGTGCCGGAAGCGGGCCGCCGGGGCTGCCCCAGGGATTCGGCCGACCCGTGGCTTGGCCGGGAGAGATCGTCCTGCCGTGCTCCTCCGAACGGCTGTCGATATCTTGTGGATAAAGCTGTTGGCAAAGTGTTGGAAAAAATGCCTTGCCAGGTCGCGCCCATGGCCTGCCGGGTTGGCTGTTTTCTGTCCATCGCCAATGTTGCGAAAATCGCCGGGACGATCGGCGCGGGAGGCTTCCCAAGGTCCCGGATGGGCTCCCGACACGCTGTGGATAACTCTGTGAGCAAGGTGGTGATGACTGTTTTGCGACAAATGCTCACGCGGGTGCGCCGCAGGGTTGCCCGCAAATGTGCCGCGGCGTCCCAGGCGTGCCCCGGCTTGGTGCCGCTCGGCGCGGGAGCCTGGCCCGTGGCTCCCGGTGCAAGCCGCGTTCCAGGGCTTTCCTGACCTCCTGGCCAGGTATTTGCACCGGCCGCCGCATCGTCGAGCAACCGATCGGGTCCGCCATGTCCGCACCTTCCTCCTTCGCGCCGCCGCGCCTCGAACTGCGCGGGATCAGCAAGCGTTATCCGGGTTGCCTGGCCAACGACCGCATCGACCTGTGCATCGACGCCGGCGAGATCCACGCCCTGCTCGGTGAGAACGGCGCCGGCAAGAGCACGCTGATGAAGATCATCTACGGCGTGACCCGTCCCGATGCCGGCGAGATCCGCTGGCAGGGCGAGCCGGTGCAGGTACGCGACCCGGCTCGCGCCCGGGCGCTGGGGATCGGCATGGTGTTCCAGCATTTCTCCCTGTTCGAGACGCTCAGCGTGGCGGAGAACATCGCGCTCGCCCTCGGCGCCGAGGCGGGCAGCCCGCGCCGGTTGGAGGCGCGTATTCGCGAGGTGTCGCAGCGCTACGGCATGCCGCTGGAGCCTCGCCGGCTGGTCCATGGGCTGTCCATCGGCGAGCGCCAGCGGGTGGAGATCGTGCGCTGCCTGATGCAGGACATCCGCCTGCTGATCCTCGACGAGCCGACCTCGGTGCTGACCCCGCGCGAGGCCGAGGATCTCTTCGTCACCCTGCGCCGTCTTGCGGAGGAGGGCTGCAGTGTCCTCTTCATCAGCCACAAGCTGGCCGAGGTCCGTGCGCTCTGCCAGCGCGCCACGGTGCTGCGCGGCGGACGGGTGGCCGGACAGTGCGTGCCGGCGCAATGTTCCGATCTCGAGCTGGCGCGGCTGATGGTGGGCGACGCCGAGGGCCTGGCGGCGGAGTATCCGAAGGTCACCGGCGGCGCGCCTTTCCTCCAGGTGCGCGACCTGCACTGGCGCAACCCGGACCCCTTCGGCGTGTCCTTCGCTGGCCTCGACCTGGAGGTGCGCAGCGGCGAGATCCTCGGTATCGCCGGGGTCGCCGGCAACGGCCAGGACGAGTTGCTTGCCCTGCTCAGCGGCGAAGTGCGCCTGCCGCGCGCCCAGGCCGAGCGCATCCGCCTCGGCGGCTGCGCCGGCGCGCACCTGGCGCCGGATGCGCGGCGCCGCGCCGGCCAGGCCTTCGTGCCCGCCGAGCGGCTGGGGCACGGCGCGGTGCCGGAGATGAGCCTGGCGGACAATGCGCTGCTCACCGCCTTCCAGCAGGGACTGGTGAAGCGCGGGTTGGTCCGGCGGCGCAAGGTGCTGGCGCTGGCCGAGGAGATCATCCGCCGTTTCGCCGTGAAGGCCCCGGGTGCCGGGGCGCCGGCACGCAGCCTTTCCGGCGGCAACCTGCAGAAGTTCATTCTCGGCCGCGAGATCCTCCAGGCCCCGCGCCTGCTGGTGGCGGCGCATCCCACCTGGGGCGTGGACGTCGGCGCGGCGGCGCTGATCCACCGCGCGCTGATCGCCTTGCGCGATGCCGGTACGGCGATCCTGGTGGTCTCCGAGGACCTCGACGAGCTGTTCCTGCTCAGCGACCGCATCGCCGCGCTGTGTTCGGGTCGGCTGTGCCCGGCGGTCGCCACCGCGAGCGCTTCGCCGCAGCAGGTCGGCGGCTGGATGGCCGGTCAATTCGAGGCGCCGGCGGCAGTCGCCGGCGCCGTTGCCCAAGGGAGCCTGTGATGCTGTTGTCCCTGGAACCGCGCGGCCGACAGTCACGCTGGATGCTGCTGGCCTCTCCGCTGCTGGCGGGGCTGCTGACCCTGGTCTGCGGTGCGCTGCTATTCGCCTGTCTCGGCCACGATCCGTGGCAGACCCTGCATACCGTGCTGGTACAGCCGCTCAGCGACCTCTATGGGCTCGGCGAGCTGCTGGTCAAGGCCATGCCGATCCTGCTCTGTGCCCTCGGCCTGGCACTGGCCTACCAGGCGCGCGTGTGGAACATCGGCGCGGAGGGCCAGTTGCTGGTCGGCGCCCTGGCCGGCAGCGCGGTGGCGATCCAGTTGCTCGACTGGCAGAGCCGCTGGGCGCTGGCCTGGGTGCTGCTCGCCGGCACCGCTGCCGGGGCGCTCTGGGCCGGGTTCGCCGCCTGGCTGCGAACGCGCTTCAACGCCAACGAGATCCTGACCACCATCATGCTCAACTACATCGCGCTGAACCTGCTGCTGTACGGCGTGCACGGGCCGTTGAAGGACCCGGATGGCTTCAACTTCCCGCAGTCGGCGCTGTTCGGCGAGGCCAGCCGCCTGCCGGCGCTGTTCGAGGACAGCCGGGTGCACCTTGGCGCATTGTTCGGCCTGCTGGCGCTGGCGGCGGTCTGGGTGCTGGCGCAGCGCAGCTTCCTCGGTTTCCAGGTCCGCGTGCTCGGCCTCGACCGCCGCGCCGCCGGTTTCGTCGGTTTCCGCGAGAAGCGCCTGGTCTGGTTCGTGCTGCTGTTCTCCGGCGCGCTGGCAGGCCTGGCCGGCGTCTGCGAGGTCGCCGGGCCGATCGGCCAACTGGTGCCGCAGGTCTCGCCGGGCTACGGCTATGCGGCGATCACCGTGGCCTTCCTTGGCCGTCTCAATCCGTTCGGCATCCTCTGCGCCAGCCTGCTGATGGCGTTGCTCTACCTCGGCGGCGAGGCCGCGCAGATGAGCCTCAACCTGCCATTGGCGCTGTCCGGGCTGTTCCAGGGGATGATGCTGTTCTTCCTCCTCGCCTGCGACGTGCTGATCCTCTACCGCCCACGTTTGCACGGACGCTGGCGCAAGCGCCCGGCGCTGCGCGACGCCCTGGCCTGAGCCGAACCGCCGAGGAACCACGATGGATATCGATCTGCTCGACAACCTGCTGTTCGCCATGGTCCGCACCGGTACTCCGCTGCTGCTGGTGGCCCTGGGCGAACTGGTCTGCGAGAGAAGCGGGGTGCTCAACCTGGGCCAGGAGGGGATGATGCTGTTCGGCGCGGTGATCGGCTTCATGGTCGCCTTCTCCAGCGGCAGCCTGTGGCTCGGCGTGCTCCTCGCGGTGCTCGCCGGCATGCTGCTGGCGGCGCTGTTCGCCGGGGTCGCCCTGTACCTGAACGCCAACCAGGTGGCCTGCGGCCTGGCGCTGACCATCTTCGGCGTCGGCCTGTCGTCGTTCGTCGGCGCCGCCTGGGTCGGCAAGCCGCTGCAAGGGTTCGCCCCGCTGGCGCTGCCGGTGCTGGGCGAGTTGCCGCTGCTCGGGCGCATGCTGTTCGCCCAGGACGCGCTGGTCTACCTGAGCCTGGCGCTGTTCGCCGCGGTCGCCTGGATGCTCCTGCGCAGCCGCGCCGGGCTGGTTCTCCAGGCGGTCGGCGAGAACCCTGACGCGGCCAGCGCGATGGGCCTGCCGGTGCTGCGCGTGCGCACCCTGGCGGTGCTCTTCGGCGGCGCCATGGCCGGCCTGGCCGGTGCCTACCTGTCGCTGGCCTACACGCCGATGTGGGCGGAGAACATGACCGCCGGACGCGGCTGGATCGCCCTGGCGCTGGTGGTCTTCGCCAGTTGGCGGGTGTTCCGCGTGCTGCTCGGTGCCTGGTTGTTCGGCCTGGCCAGCATCCTGCACCTGGTGGCCCAGGGGATCGGGCTGTCGATTCCGGCCAACCTGCTGGCGATGCTGCCCTATGCGGCGACCATCCTGGTGCTGGTCCTGCTCTCCCGCGATGCCCTGCGCACCCGGCTGTATGCCCCGGTTTCCCTGGGCCAGCCGTGGAAGGCCGGGCACTGACGAGGGCAGGTTCTTCGATTAGTTGTTTTAACTATTTATATATTCTTCGATAGATTTAGATAATTTCACTGATGGCCTAAATCAATGGGGCATTTTTGCCGAACCCCGTTAAGATTCTCCCAGTCGATTTGAAACACCCCATTCAACTGAGAGAGGAACGACTGATGTCCCTGATCAACACTCAAGTCCAACCGTTCAAGGTCAACGCTTTCCACAACGGCAAGTTCATCGAGGTGACCGAGGAATCCCTGAAGGGCAAGTGGTCGGTCCTGATCTTCATGCCGGCTGCCTTCACCTTCAACTGCCCGACCGAGATCGAAGACGCCGCCAACAACTACGGCGAGTTCCAGAAAGCCGGTGCCGAGGTCTACATCGTGACCACCGACACCCACTTCTCGCACAAGGTCTGGCACGAAACCTCCCCGGCAGTCGGCAAGGCCCAGTTCCCGCTGATCGGCGACCCGACCCACCAACTGACCAACGCCTTCGGCGTGCACATCCCGGAAGAAGGCCTGGCCCTGCGCGGTACCTTCGTGATCAACCCGGAAGGCGTGATCAAGACCGTCGAGATCCACTCCAACGAGATCGCCCGTGACGTCGGCGAGACCGTGCGCAAGCTGAAGGCCGCCCAGTACACCGCCGCCCACCCGGGCGAAGTCTGCCCGGCCAAGTGGAAGGAAGGCGAGAAGACCCTCGCTCCGTCCCTGGACCTGGTCGGCAAGATCTAAGACCGCGCCGGCGGCATTCGCCGCCAGCCTCTCCGGCGGACGATCCCTCGCGGATCGTCCGCCCTTCACCCAGCCAACGCGCCGTGCAGGGCGGATGTCCCATCCGCCGGGGATACGTTTGCCCGAATTTCGAGGAGCTGAACCATGTTGGACGCCAATCTTAAAACCCAGTTGAAGGCCTACCTGGAAAAGGTCAGCCAGCCGTTCGAGATCGTCGCGTCCCTCGATGACAGCGACAAATCCCGCGAGCTGCTGGGCCTGCTGCAAGACATCGTCGGCCTGACCGACAAGATCACCCTGAAGACCGACGGCAGCGATGCGCGCAAACCGTCGTTCTCGTTGAACCGCCCCGGTGCGGACATCGGCCTGCGCTTCGCCGGTATCCCCATGGGCCACGAATTCACCTCGCTGGTGCTGGCCCTGCTGCAGGTAGGCGGCCACCCCTCCAAGCTCGACGCGGACGTGATCGAGCAGGTCAAGGGCATCGAGGGCACCTTCGAGTTCGAAACCTACTTCTCGCTGTCCTGCCAGAACTGCCCGGACGTGGTCCAGGCGCTGAACCTGATGGCCGTGCTCAACCCGAACATCCGTCACGTCGCCATCGACGGCGCGCTGTTCCAGGATGAGGTCGAGGCGCGCCAGATCATGTCGGTGCCGAGCATCTACCTCAACGGCGAAGTCTTCGGCCAGGGCCGCATGGGCGTGGAAGAGATCCTCGCCAAGATCGACACCGGCGCCGCCGCCCGCGACGCCGAGAAGCTGACCGCCCGCGACGCCTTCGACGTGCTGGTGGTCGGCGGTGGCCCGGCCGGAGCCGCGGCGGCGATCTACGCCGCGCGCAAGGGCATTCGCACCGGCGTCGCCGCCGAGCGCTTCGGCGGCCAGGTGCTGGACACCATGGCCATCGAGAACTTCATCTCGGTGCAGGAGACCGAAGGGCCGAAGCTGGCGCGGGCGCTGGAAGAGCACGTGCGTCACTACGAGGTCGACATCATGAACCTGCAGCGCGCCAGCAAGCTGGTTCCGGCGAAGAACACCGGCGAGTTGCACGAGGTGCAGTTCGAGAGCGGCGGCAGCCTCAAGGCCAAGACCCTGATCCTCGCCACCGGCGCTCGCTGGCGCGAAATGGGCGTGCCCGGCGAGCAGGAATACAAGGCCAAGGGCGTGTGCTTCTGCCCGCACTGCGACGGCCCGCTGTTCAAGGGCAAGCGCGTGGCGGTGATCGGCGGCGGCAACTCTGGCGTCGAGGCGGCCATCGACCTGGCCGGCATCGTCGCCCATGTGACCCTGCTGGAATTCGACAGCAAGTTGCGCGCCGATGCCGTGCTGCAACGCAAGCTCTACAGCCTGCCGAACGTCGAGGTGATCACCAGCGCCCTGACCAGCGAAGTGAAGGGCGACGGCCAGAAGGTCACCGGCCTGGTGTACAAGGACCGCAACTCCGAGGAATTCAAGTCGATCGAGCTGGAAGGCATCTTCGTGCAGATCGGCCTGCTGCCCAACACCGAGTGGCTCAAGGGCAGCGTCGAGCTGTCGCCGCGCGGCGAGATCATCGTCGACGCCCGTGGCGAGACCTCGCTGCCCGGCATCTTCGCCGCCGGCGACGTGACCACGGTGCCGTACAAGCAGATCGTGATCGCCGTGGGCGAGGGCGCCAAGGCTTCGCTGAGCGCCTTCGACCACCTGATCCGGACCTCCGCGCCGGAGTGACCCGGCCAGCGACCGTCGAACCAGGGACGCCCGGAGCGCGAAAGCGCCCCGGGCGTTTTCGTTGGCGCGACCGCCCGCCTCAGGCCGGGATATCCAGGTTCGCGTGGCCCGGCGCGGCGGCCGCCTCGGCGTAGACCTTCTCGTCCTCCTCGATCACCCGCGAGGCCGGCCCCACCAGCAACGGGTCCGGCTCATGGGCGATGCGCCGGTCCTTGTCCGGGTAGTCCAGCGAGTGCAGGAAGTGGCGGATGCAGTTGAGTCGTGCGCGCTTCTTGTCGTCGGACTTGATGACCGTCCACGGCGCGTCGGCGGTGTCGGTATGGAAGAACATCGCCTGCTTGGCGGCGGTGTAGTCGTCCCACTTGTCCAGAGACTTGATGTCGATGGGCGACAGCTTCCAGTGCTTGAGCGGATCGTCGCGGCGCGAGATGAAGCGCCGCAGTTGTTCCTCGCGGCTCACCGAGAACCAGTACTTGAACAGCAGGATGCCGCTGTTGGTGAGCATGCGCTCCAGCTCCGGCGCCTGGCGCATGAACTCCAGGTATTGCAGCGGCGAACAGAAGCCCATGACCCGCTCGACGCCGGCGCGGTTGTACCAGGAGCGGTCGAAGAAGACCATCTCGCCGGCGGTGGGCAGATGTTGGATGTAGCGCTGGAAATACCACTGGCCCTGCTCCTGGGAGGACGGTTTCTCCAAGGCTACGATCCGCGCGCCGCGCGGGTTCAGGTGTTCCATGAAGCGCTTGATGGTGCCGCCCTTGCCGGCGGCGTCGCGGCCTTCGAACAGGACCACCACGCGCTGGCCGGTCTCCTTCACCCAGCTCTGCACCTTGAGCAGTTCGATCTGCAGGTCGTGCTTGGCCTTCTCGTACTCGTTGCGGCGCATCCGCGTGTGATAGGGATAGTTCGCCGGCAGGCTCGCCGAGGTGCTGTCCTCGCTGCTGCCGTGGGGCGCACTGGCGACCTGCAGGGCCACCGGCTTCTGGCTGATTGCCTGGATCTCCTCGCGGGCCTTCTGCGCCGGGCTGGCCACTCGCGGGCGGCGGGTCGCCGGCTTGCGCGGGGCGCGGCGGGCGGCTGGCCGGGCCGGCTTGGCCGGCTGCGCGGCGGGTTGCTCGGGGGAGGGGGGACTGACAGTGGGTTCTTCGCTCATGCGGGACTCCTTCCGTTCTACGTTTTCAGCTATGCAGTCCCCCACTCTATGCCCCTGCCGGGAGGCGTCCGTTGACCCCCATCAAACCGCGCCCGGCCGCCACCGGGAGGAAAGCCTTACACCTCTCCATAAATCCCTTGTAGGATATCGCCACGCGCGTGGCGTCCCGTCGTCGCCCCGCGGACCTGGATCAGCAGACAGGGTGAACACTGAGCTGGCTCTCATCAACCGAGGGCCGGCAGCGTTCGCGCCGGCCCGCCGATCCGACGAAGGTCCGCACATGTCCCGCACCTGGATTCGCAATCCCCTCGCCATCTTCACCGCCAACGGTCTCGACGCCGCCGGCGGCCTGGTCGTCGAAGACGGCCGCATCGTCGAGCTGCTCGGCGCCGGCCAACAGCCCGCGCAGCCCTGCGCCAGCCAGTTCGACGCCAGCCGGCACGTGGTGTTGCCGGGGCTGGTCAACACCCATCACCACTTCTACCAGACCCTCACCCGCGCCTGGGCGCCGGTGGTCAACCAGCCGCTGTTCCCCTGGCTGAAGACCCTCTACCCGGTCTGGGCGCGGCTGACCCCGGAGAAACTCGAACTGGCCACCAAGGTGGCGCTGGCCGAGCTGCTGTTGTCCGGGTGTACCACTGCCGCCGACCACCACTACCTGTTTCCCGGCGGCCTCGAACAGGCCATCGACGTGCAGGCCGGGGTGGTCGAGGAACTGGGCATGCGCGCCATGCTCACCCGCGGCTCGATGAGCCTCGGCGAGAAGGACGGCGGCTTGCCGCCGCAGCAGACGGTGCAGGAGGCCGAGACCATCCTCGCCGACAGCGAGCGACTGATCGCCCGCTACCACCAGCGCGGAGACGGTGCCCGGGTGCAGATCGCCCTGGCGCCCTGCTCGCCGTTCTCGGTGACTCCGGAGATCATGCGCGCCAGCGCCGAACTGGCGGCGCGCCACGACGTACGCCTGCACACCCACCTGGCGGAGACCCTCGACGAGGAAGACTTCTGCCTGCAGCGCTTCGGCCTGCGTACCGTGGACTACCTGGATAGCGTCGGCTGGCTCGGCCCGCGCACCTGGCTGGCCCACGGCATCCACTTCAACGCCGAGGAGATCCGCCGGCTCGGCGAGGCGGGCACCGGTATCTGCCATTGCCCGAGTTCGAACATGCGCCTGGCCTCGGGCATCTGCCCGACCGTGGAGCTGGAGGCGGCCGGCGCGCCGATCGGCCTGGGAGTCGATGGCTCGGCTTCCAACGACGCCTCGAACATGATCCTCGAGGCGCGCCAGGCCCTGTACCTGCAACGCCTGCGCTACGGCGCCGAGCGGATCACCCCGGAACTCGCCCTGGGCTGGGCAACCCGTGGCTCGGCACGCCTGCTCGGGCGCAGCGACATCGGCGAGCTGGCCCCCGGCAAGCAGGCCGACCTGGCCTTGTTCAAGCTCGACGAGCTGCGCTTCTCGGGTAGCCACGACCCGCTCTCGGCGCTGCTGCTGTGCGCTGCCGACCGTGCCGACCGGGTAATGGTCGGCGGCGCCTGGCGAGTGGTCGACGGTGCCGTGGAAGGGCTCGACCTGGCCGCCCTGATCGCCCGCCACCGCGAGGCGGCGAGCGCCCTGATCGCCGGGTGAGGCGGGCGCCGACAGAGGAGGCGCCAGGCTTCCTCTGTCGGTTCGCATAGGTCGGCGCGTGGCCCGCAACTGGCTAGACTGTGGCATTCCCCACCAGGAGCCGCCCCATGTCACGCGCCGCCCGCCCATGCAATCGCTTTTGCAGCCTTCTGCTAGGACTCGCCCTGCTGATGCCCGCCAGCCTTCCTCTGTCCGCTGCCGAAACGGTGGCGCCGCCATTGCCGCGGACGCTGATCATCGACACCGATCCGGGCGCCGACGATGTGATCGCCCTGCTGTTCGCCATGGCCTCGCCGAAGGAGCTGAAGATCCAGGCGCTGACCACCGTCGCCGGCAACGTGCCGCTGGAAAAGACCGCGCGTAACGCCCGGCTGGCCCGCGAGTGGGGCAAGCGCCCGGATATTCCGGTCTACGCCGGCGCCCCGCGACCGCTGCTGCGCACGCCGATCTACGCCGCCGACGTGCACGGCAGCGAAGGCATCAGCGGCGTCGAGGTGCATGAGCCGAAGCAGCCGCTGGCCGAAGGTAACGCCGTGGACTACCTGATCCGCACCTTGCGTGCGGCGCCGGAGAAGAGCGTGACCCTGGCCATGCTCGGCCCGGAGACCAACCTCGCGCTGGCCCTGACCCAGGCCCCGGACATCGTCAAGGGCATCCGCGAGATCGTGATCATGGGCGGCGCCCACTTCAACGGCGGCAACATCACCCCGGCCGCCGAATTCAATATCTTCGCCGACCCCCACGCGGCGGAAATCGTGCTCAAGAGCGGGGCGCCGATCACCATGCTGCCGCTCGACGTGACCCACAAGATCCTCACCAGCCCCGAGCGCATCGCCAAGCTGCGCAACCTCGGCAACCAGGCCGGCAAGACCGTCGCCGACATCCTCGACGCCTACGTCCAGTACGACATCAAGTACTACGGCCTGAAGGGCGGCCCGGTGCACGACGCCACGGTGGTCGCCTACCTGCTCAAGCCCTCGCTGTTCAAGGGCAAGCGGATCAACGTGCAGGTCGACAGCCGCGAGGGCATCACCTTCGGCCAGACCGTGGCCGACTGGTACGGCGGCCTCAAGCAGCCGGCCAACGTCGAGTGGATCAACGAGGGCGACGCCCAGGGGTTCTTCGACCTGCTCACCGAGCGTATCGCCCGCCTGCCCTGAGTCTCTCGCCGTACGGCCGGCGCCGGGTCAGCCGTGGCGCCGGCTGGCGAGTTGGCGCAGGGCCTGCTCGGCGTCGCCGACGACTAGCGTTGCCGGCACCGCCAGCATCAGGTTGAGCGGCAGGCCGAACTCTTCCAGGGTCATGCCGTCGCGGTCGCGGGTCGGATCCTCGCCGATCAGCTCCGGGGCGTGCCGGCGGATTCGCTCGGCGTAGCTGCCGGCGTCGTCGACGTAGCCATAGACCGGCTTGCCGAGGGCGGTGGCATAGCCGACCTCGAAGGCGGTGCCGCTGTCCGGCTCGGCGCCGCGGAAGAAGTTCAGGTTGGCCAGCACCGCGTCGGCGCGTTCGATCAGGCCGATGTTGGCGCGGTAGATCCAGGCCGCCTGTTCGCGCGGCTCGGCGAGCTGTTTCGGCAGCGCGTTGTCCAGCGGGTAGAGGCCCTCGAAACCGTAGCGTGCGCAGAGTGCCTTGAGTGCTTCGCCGTGGGCGACGGCGTCGGCGCGGAACACATCGGGACCGGCCAGATAGAGTTTCCGCGGCCTGGCCGCGGCGCGTACGCCCGGCAGGCTGCCGAGCAGGGCGCCGGCGGGCAGCAGCAGGGCTGCCAGGCGCAGGAAGGTACGACGGCTGCTGGAACCCTTGGATCGGTTCATCGGATGCCTCTTGCAGGCCGGCCTCCCGGATGGGGCCGTTGTTGTCCAGGATTATGGCCGGCAAGCGACGGGCCGGGCGGCGGCTATCTGCCAGCAGCTAGGCGACGGCCTTCCCGCGATGTCAGGCGCGCTCGAGTTCCTCGGCGAGGCGTCGCAGGGCCTCGCGCGGGCCGCCGGCGACCAGCCGCGAAGGCACCGCCAGCATCAGGTTCAATGGCAGGCCGAAACCCTCCAGTTGCCAACCGTCGCGGTCCTCGCCGGGGTGCTCGCCGAGCCATTCCGGGGCCAGCCGGGCGAGGCGCTCGGTGTAGGCGCCGGCATCGCTGAGGTAGGCATATACCGGCTTGCCCAGGGCCAGGGCGTAACCCACTTCGAAGGCGGTGCCGCTGTCCGGCTCGCTGCCGCGGAACGGTTCGAGGTTGGCCAGCACGCAGTCGGCGCGCTCGATCAGGCCGACATTGGCGCGGTAGATCCAGGCGGCCTGTGCGGCTGGCTCGCGGATGTCGGCGGGCAGGGCGTGGTCGAGCGGGTAGAGGCCGACGAAGCCGAACTCGGCGCAGAGGGCCTTGAGGGTTTCGCCATGGGCTTCGGCGTCGGGGCGGAAGACGTCCGGCCCGGCCAGGTAGATCGCGGTCATCGCGTGCGTGCCTTGTTACGGAAAGCCAGCGCCCATGGTAGCGCCATCGTGGCGGCGCCGGCATGCACCAAGCGATGGCGCGCTGCACCGTCCTGCAGCCGCGCCGGCATGACGCGGCGCGCAGAAGCGCGAGCTTGAGCGGAGTTGTCCGGGTGGTCAGGTAATTGCATCGGCGGGCGGGCTGAACGCGAAGCCACGCCCGATGGCCAACCCTGCACTCACCGGAGCACGCCCATCCATGAAACACCGTCGCACGCAATCCCGCATGTCCGTCCTGCGCCGCCTTGCCGCCGTCCTCGGCCTCGGCGCCTGCGCTCTCGCCGCCGAGGCCGCCGAACCACTGAAGATCGGCTTCGTCTATGTCGGCCCGGTCGGCGACCACGGCTGGACCTACCAGCACGAACTGGGCCGCCGCGAACTGGTGGAGCACTTCGGCGACAAGGTGAAGACCAGCTTCGTCGA
The DNA here is from genome assembly GCF_020708595.1 of Pseudomonas sp. 203-8. Taxonomy (NCBI): domain Bacteria; kingdom Pseudomonadati; phylum Pseudomonadota; class Gammaproteobacteria; order Pseudomonadales; family Pseudomonadaceae; genus Pseudomonas; species Pseudomonas sp. 203-8. The sequence goes on from NZ_JAJFDF010000006.1 coordinate 337,523, forward strand.
GAACGTCGCCGAGGGCGCCGACGCCGAGCGGGTCATCCGCAACCTGGCGAAAGACGGCTACGGCCTGGTCTTCACCACATCCTTCGGCTACATGAACCCTACCGCCAAGGTGGCCCGGCAGTTTCCCAAGGTGACCTTCGAGCACGCCACCGGCTACAAGCGCGACAGGAACCTCGGCACCTACCTGTCGCGCTCCTACGAGGGACGCTACGTCGGCGGCTTCCTCGCGGCGAAGATGACCCGCAGCCACAAGATCGGCTACATCGCCTCGTTTCCGATTCCCGAGGTGATCCGCGACATCAACGCGATCCAGCTGGCGCTGGACAAATACGACCCGCAGGCCGAACTCAAGGTGATGTGGGTGAGCACCTGGTTCGATCCGGGCAAGGAGGCCGACGCGGCCAACGCGCTGATCGACCAGGGCGTCGACGTGGTGTTCCAGCACACCGATAGCCCGGCGCCGATCCAGGCCGCCGAGCGTCGCGGGGTGTACGCCGTGGGCTACGCCTCGGACATGCAGCACTTCGGTCCGAAGACCGTGCTCACCTCGATCGTCAACGACTGGGGCCCGCACTATATCCGCTCGGCCCAGGCGGTGATGGACGGCACCTGGAAATCCGAGGACTTCTGGGGTGGCCTGGCCGAGAGTACGGTGGTCCTGCCGCTGAACCAGGAGGTGCTGCCGGCGCCGGTGCGGGAAGAGGCGGGCAGGCTGATCGAGTCGATCCGCAGCGGAGCCTTCCACCCCTTCACCGGGCCGATCCGCGACCAGTCCGGCAAGGAGCGTTTCGCCGCCGGCGTCAGCGCGACCAATGCCGACCTGGCGTCGATGAACTATTACGTGGAAGGCATCAAGGCCGACCTGCCGAAGTGAGCCCTGGCCTTGTATGGAAAAAGTCGCCGAGCGCAGGCACTTTCCGTACAGGACCCATCGAGGAGAGCGCGATTGGACCGTCTACCCATCATCGACATCGCCCCGCTCTACGGCGCCGACCGTGGCGCCTGGAACGACGTGGCGCGGCGGATCGACCAGGCCTGCCGCGAGTGGGGCTTCTTCTACATCGCCGGACACCCGCTGCCGGCCGCGCGCTTCGAAGCCCTGCTGGCGGCGGCGCGGGAGTTCTTCGCGCTGCCCGTCGAAGAGAAGCTGAAGATCGATATCACCCGTAGCCGCAACCATCGCGGCTATGGCGCGATCGCCACCGAGCAGCTCGACCCGGCGTTGCCCAGCGACTTCAAGGAGACCTTCGACATGGCCCTGCACCTGCCGGCGGAGCATCCCGACGTGCGCGCCGGCAAGTCCTTCTACGGGCCCAACCGACACCCCGACCTGCCCGGCTGGGAGGCCCTGCTGGAAGGACACTATGCCGACATGCTGGCGCTGGCCCGTACCGTGCTGCGCGCCCTGGCCATCGCCCTGGGGATCGAGGAGGACTTCTTCGATCGCCGCTTCGAGCAGCCGGTCAGCGTGTTCCGCCTGATCCACTATCCGCCGGCCTCGGCCCGGCAGAGCGCCGACCAGCCCGGCGCCGGCGCGCACACCGACTACGGCTGCGTGACCCTGCTCTACCAGGACGCCGCCGGTGGCCTGCAAGTGCAGAACCGCCAGGGCGAATGGATCGACGCGCCGCCCATCGACGGCACCTTCGTGGTCAACATCGGCGACATGATGGCGCGCTGGAGCAACGACCGTTACCGCTCGACCCCGCACCGGGTGATCAGCCCGCGCGGGGTGCACCGCTACTCCATGCCGTTCTTCGCCGAACCGCACATGGACACCGAGATCCGCTGCCTGCCGGGCTGCTTCGACGCGGACAACCCGCCGAAGTATCCGCCGACCACCTGTGGCGATTGGCTGACCTCGCGCTTCGCGCAGACCTATGCCTATCGGCGCGGCGAAACGGCCTGAGCCGCCCGTCGCACGCGGGAGCGGCTCGCGGGTTTGCCGCGGGCCTGACTCCCGGGACAGGTTAAACTTGCCGGCCAAGACCAGCCTGATCGAGAACCCACCCCATGTACGAATGGCTCAACGCCTTGCCCAAGGCCGAACTGCACCTGCACCTGGAAGGTACCCTGGAGCCGGAGCTGCTGTTCGCCCTCGCCGAGCGCAACCGCATCGCCCTGCCCTGGAACGACGTCGAGACCCTGCGCAAGGCCTACGCCTTCAACAACCTGCAGGAATTCCTCGACCTCTACTACGCCGGCGCCGACGTGCTGCGCACCGAGCAGGACTTCTACGACCTGACCTGGGCCTACCTGCAGAAGTGCAAGGCGCAGAACGTCGTCCACGTCGAGCCGTTCTTCGACCCGCAGACCCACACCGATCGCGGCATTCCCTTCGAGGTGGTGCTCGCCGGCATCCGCGCCGCGCTACGGGACGGCGAGAAGCTGCTGGGCATCCGCCATGGGCTGATCCTCAGCTTCCTCCGCCACCTCAGCGAGGAACAGGCGCAGAAAACCCTCGACCAGGCGCTGCCGTTCCGCGACGCCTTCATCGCCGTCGGCCTCGACAGCTCGGAAGTAGGGCATCCGCCGAGCAAGTTCCAGCGGGTCTTCGACCGGGCCCGCAGCGAAGGCTTCCTCACCGTCGCCCATGCCGGCGAGGAGGGGCCGCCCGAGTACATATGGGAAGCCCTCGACCTGCTCAAGGTCGAGCGCATCGACCACGGCGTACGCGCCTTCGAGGACGAGCGGCTGATGCGGCGGCTGATCGACGAACAGATCCCGCTGACCGTCTGCCCGCTGTCCAACACCAAGCTCTGCGTGTTCGACGACATGAGCCAGCACACCATCCTCGACATGCTCGAACGCGGCGTGAAGGTGACGGTGAACTCCGATGACCCGGCCTACTTCGGCGGCTATGTCACCGAGAACTTCCATGCCTTGCAGCAGAGCCTGGGAATGACCGAGGAGCAGGCCAGGCGCCTGGCGCAGAACAGCCTGGATGCGCGCCTGGTGAAGTGAGGGGCGGCGTGCCGGGTAGCCCGGCGCGCGACCCGCAAGGCGTTTCGTCGTCGCCGGCTTCTCGGTATTGATGATAAGCATTATCATTTGCGGGCCTGCTCAGCATTCCCATGGCGCCGCCCCGGCGCCGGCTTTCGTGCAGCCGTCCTCACCGATGCCCGACCGCGACCTACCTCCCGGCCCGCGCCCGGATGCCTTGCCGGCAGACGGCGAGGCGGCGCGCCGCGCGGATCTCCTCAAGGCCTTCCTGGCCCAGCGCCAGCGCATGGAAAGCCTGGTCAGCCGCTGGGTCGGCTGCCGGGCGACCGCCGCCGACCTGGTCCAGGAACTGTTCCTGCGCTTCTGGCGGCGCCCGGCCGCCCCGGTGGAGGAGCTTGGCAGCTACCTCCTGCGCAGCGCGCGCAACCTGGCCATCGACCACTTGCGTGGCGAAGGATCGCGGCAACGGCAACTGGACGATTGGCTGCCGGAGCAGCGCCAGGGCGAGCCGGTCGGTCCCGAGCAGGCGCTCGAGGCCGGCGACCAGTGGCGCCGGGTCGAGGCCGCCTTGCGCGGCCTGCCCGAGCGGACCCGGCGGATTTTCCTGCTCAATCGCATCCACGGCCGCACCTACGCGGAGATCGCCCAGGCCATGCAGCTTTCCCAAAGCGCCGTGGAAAAACATATGATGCGCGCCCTCGACGCCTGCAAGGCGAGCCTGGCCGGCCCGGCCGGCGAGCAGGCAAGGAGCGCCCAGCCATGACCCGACCCGATAGCGACGCCGCGCCCTACGAGCCCGTCCTCGAGCAGACCGCCCAGGCCTGGCTGGTGCGCCTGCGCGGTACGCCGGATGCGGCGACCCGGCGGGCCTTCGAGGACTGGCTGGCGCAGCGGCCGGCGCATGCCGAGGCCTATGCCCGCGCCGAGGCGCTCTGGCGCCTGACGGAAATACCGGCGAGCCGCCTGGCCATCGAAGAGGCCGATGCCCTGGAAGCCTACCTGCGGCCGCGCCGAGCGTCGCGCAACCCGCGGCGCTGGGCCTACCCGCTGGCCAGCGTCGCCTGCCTGCTGGCGATGCTCTGGCTGGGCGGCTGGTGGCAGCCCGGCGACTGGCTGCAGGACTGGCGTGCCGACTATGTCGCCGCGCCGGGACAGGTCGCCGAATGGAAGCTGGCCGATGGCTCCTACCTGAGCCTGGACGCCGGCAGCGCGGTGCGCGTGCGTATCGACGGCGGCCAGCGGTGGGTCGAACTGCTGCGCGGCGCCGCCGCGTTGCGGGTGAAGCGCGACGCGCTGCCATTCGTGGTCGAGGCCGGCGAAGGTCGGGCGCGGGTACTGGGCACCGAGTTCGAGGTCCGTCGCGGCGCCGGGGCGACCCGCGTCACCGTGTTGCAAGGGCGGGTCGCGGTGAGCGCCGGCACCGGTGCGGGCGCCGCCGAGGAAGTGCTGGGCGCCGGCCAGCAGGTCGGCTTCGCCGACGGCAAGCTGGGCCGGCCCGTGGCCATCGACGCCGCCGCCGCGCTGGCCTGGCGCCAGGGTTGGCTGAGCTTCTACCGGCGGCCGCTGGCAGAAGTGCTCGACGAACTCGCTCGCTACTACCCCGGACGCATTCTCCTGCTCGACGACGCGCTCGGTCGCCAGCCGGTCAGCGGCAGCTTCCGCAGCGATGATCCCGAAGCCGCGCTGAAGTCGCTGCAGGCGGTGCTCGGCTATCGCCAGCAGATCCTGTTCGGACGCCTGGTGGTGATTCGCTGACGGTGGCCCTGGTCCGTTTGGCCGCAGGAATCTTTCCCGGCGAAGAATTTTTTTGCCCTGCGGGGTGAGGTAAATCCGGCGCCGCTTCGTGTAGTGCTCATGACCGCGATTGATTCGCATTAGAAAAGCGACCGACACGAGCAACCCATGACCCCGTTCCCGCGCTTCGCCCTGCGTACTCTCCCCGCCCTGTTCCTCAGCCTCGGCTGTCTCGCCGCCATCGTGCAGGCCGCCGAGGCGGTTCGCTACCGCTTCAGCCAGGCTGCCGCGCCGCTGGCCCAGGCGCTCAACGCGTTCAGCCGGGCCAGCGGGCAGACGCTGCTCTACACCGCCGAGCTGCCGCCGCAGGCGACCGCTCCGGCATTGCACGGTTCGCTGGACGCGGAGGAGGCGCTGCAACGCCTGCTGCAGGGCAGCGGCCTGCGCGCGCGGCGGATCGACGAGCGCACCCTGACCCTGGAACCGATCCCCGCCAGCGGCGCGCTCGACCTCGATGCCACGACGGTCTCCGCCGCCGCCCCGGCGCAGGCCTACCGGCCGGCGGCCAACGCCTCGATCAGCCGCGGCGATGCGCCGGTACTGGAAATCCCCCAGGCGATCAGCGTGGTCCCGGCACAGGCGCTGCAGGACCAGCGCCCGCGCAACCTTGACGACGCGCTGGGCAACATCAGCGGCATCACCCAGGCCAACACCCTCGGCGGTACCCAGGACGCGGTGATGAAGCGCGGCTTCGGCGACAACCGCGACGGCTCGATCATGCGCGACGGCATGCCCTCGGTGCAGGGCCGCAATTTCACCGCCACCGCCGACCACGTCGAGGTGCTGAAGGGGCCAGCATCCCTGCTCTATGGCATCCAGGACCCGGGCGGGGTGGTCAACGTGGTGAGCAAGAAGCCACAACTGCAACAAGCCAACGCCCTGACCCTGCGTGGCTCGGCCTACGCCCACGGGCGCAACGGCAGCGGCGGCCAGCTCGACTCCACCGGCCCGCTGGGCGACAGCGGACTGGCCTACCGGATGATCCTCGATCATGAGGACGAGGATTACTGGCGCGACTTCGGCAAGAGTCGCGAGACGCTGGTGGCGCCCTCGCTGGCCTGGTACGGCGAGGACACGACGGTCAACCTGAGCTACGAGCACCGCGAGTTCACCACGCCGTTCGACCGTGGCACGGCCATCGACCCGCGTACCAACCGCCCGCTGGACATCCCGCGCAGCCGGCGCCTGGACGAGCCCTTCAACATCACCGAGGGCCGTTCCGAGCTGACCCGCCTGGATCTCGAACGGCAGCTCGACGACACCTGGAAGGCCCACTTCGGCTACGGCTACAGTCGCGAGACCTACGACGACAACCAGGCCCGGGTGATGGCCGTGAATGCCGACGGCACCCTGACCCGGCGCATGGACGGCACCCACGGCGCGGTCAGCAGCGACAGCTTCGCCACCCTCGGCCTGAGCGGAACGCTGCAACTGGCCGGGATGCAACATGACCTGCAATTCGGCATGGACCACGAGAAGCGCAAGATCTTCCGCGCCGACCTGCTGCGCGACAGCAAGACCAGCCGCTTCGACTACCTCGACCCGGTCTATGGCCAGGTGGTGCCGTCGACCCGGGTGGTCGCCGGCGACAGCGACCAGACCGACAAGCTGCGCAGCGACTCGCTGTACTTCCAGGACTCGATCCACCTGGACGAACGCTGGATCCTGGTCGGCGGCGCGCGCTACCAGATCTACGACCAGCTCGCCGGGCGCGGCCGGCCGTTCAACGCCAACACCGATATCAACGGGCAGAAATGGGTGCCGCGCGGCGGCCTGGTCTACCGCCTGAGCGACGAGGTTTCGCTGTACGGCAGCTACACGCGCTCGTTCAAGCCGAACTCGACCATCGCCCCGCTGAGCACCGGCGAGACCATCGATTCGGCGATCCTGCCGGAGGAGGCGACCTCCTGGGAGCTGGGCGCCAAGCTGGATGTGCCGGGGCGTCTCAGCGGCACCCTGGCGCTGTTCGACATTCGCAAGAAGAACGTGCTGGTCAACGAACTCGACGGTGCCGGCAACAGCAGCGTGCGCGCCGCCGGCCGGGTCCGCTCGCGCGGCCTGGAGCTGGACCTCACCGGCCAGCTCAGCGAACGCTGGAGCCTGATCGGCAGCTACGCCTGGCTCGCCGCGGAAGTCACCGAGGACCCGACCCTGGAGGGCAAGCGCCTGCAGAACGTGGCGCGCAACACCGCGTCGCTGTCGGCGGTCTACGAACTCGGCCAGCTCTTCGGCGGCGACCGCCTGCGCCTGGGCGGCGGCGCGCGCTACGTCGGCAAGCGCCCGGGCGACCCGGCCAATTCCTTCGACCTGCCGTCCTACACCGTGGCCGATGCCTTCGCCAGCTACGACACCCGCTTCGGCGGGCACGGCGTGAAGTTCCAGCTCAACGTGAAGAACCTGTTCGACCGCACCTACTACCCGTCCAGTGCCAATCGACTGTACGTGGCGATGGGCGAGCCCCGGCAGTTCCAGGTGTCGACGACGGTGGAGTTCTGAGTCGGCGCTCGCTCCAGGTGGGGTTCCCCGGCGTCCTCCTGGACGTGGAGGCCCCCCTGAAGGGCGAAGGGTCGGCGCGATGCTGCCCGACCATGCTCCATCCGGTTCCTTCTTCCCCCAGGGAAGGGATTGCCCGGCGCGTGAGTCGTTCCGCCATCCAGTGCCTTCTCCCTTTGGGGAAAGGAAGGCGGAGAACCGCCTGGCACGACCTCGCCGCACGCCACACCTCGTTCCCAACCCGCCCGTTGGGTACCATGCCCGCACCACTCGCCGCCACGGCCGCCCCATGAACCTCGACAACCGCATCAAGTTCCGCCACCTCGCCTGCTTCCTCGAAGTCGCCCGCCAGCGCAGCTTCGCCAAGGCGGCGGATGCCGTGGCGGTGTCGCAGCCGGCGATCTCCAAGACCCTCAAGGAACTGGAGGAAATCCTCGGCGCGCGCCTGTTCGAACGGAGCAAGGCCGGCGCCGAGCTGACCGAGGCGGGCGTGACCTTCCTGCGCTATGCCGGCCCCTGCGTGCAGGCCCTGCGCGACGGGGTGAACACCCTGCGCGGCCACGAGGCGCAGGTCGAGACGGTGCGGGTCGGCGTGCTGTCGACGGTGGAGAGCCTGGTGGTGCCCGAGGTGATCCGGCGCCTGCACCGGCGCCACGGTGCGCTGGTGGTCAGCGTCGCCACCGGACCCAGCGCCTACCTGCTGGCGCAACTGAAGGTCGGCGAGCTGGACCTGGTGGTCGGGCGGATGACCGATAGCCCGGACATCCAGGGCCTGACCTTCGAGCACCTGTACAGCGAGTCGATGATGCTGGTGGTGCGTCCCGGCCACCCCTTGCTCGCCGCGCCCCTCGGCGACCCGCAGCGGCTGGCCGAATTCCCGCTGGTGCTGCCGCTGGCCGGCACCACCATCCGCCGCCACGCCGACAGCCTGTTCGTGCAATGGGGCATCCCGCTCGCCGGACAGCGCCTGGAAACCCTCTCGCCGACCCTCAGCCGCAGCTATGTGTTGCGCAGCGAGGCGATCTGGGTGGCGCCGCGCGATGCCGTGCGCCTGGACGTCGGCAACGGCGAGCTGGCCGAGCTGGACCTGGGTATCCGCGAACCGGGCGGTTCGGTCGGGCTGTGCCACAACGCGGCCTTGCCGTTGCCGCTGGGGGCGCAATGGTTCAGCGCGGTGTTGCGCGAGGTGGCCGCCGAGTTGCACTGATAAAGCATAACCAAATGGTTATGTATGGGGCCGGATAATTCACTGTCCCCGTCCCGCCTCCTGCGCAAGACTTCGTTTTCCATGCCTGAATCCACAAGCCTGGCGACCGATAACGCGAATAACAGGAGCCCGACATGCACGACGCCGAAAGCCGTCGTTTCGTCATCCGTGACCGAAACTGGCACCCCAAAGCCTTGACCCCCGACTACAAGACCTCCGTGCCGCGCTCGCCGAGCCAGGCGCTGGTGAGCATCCCGCAATCGCTCTCGGAAACCAGCGGGCCGGACTTCTCCCACCTCAGGCTCGGCCGCCACGACAACGACCTGCTGCTCAACTTCGACCACGGCGGCCTGCCCCAGGGCGAGCGCATCATCATGTTCGGCCGGGTCTTCGACCAGTACGGCAAGCCGGTCCCGCACACCCTGGTGGAGATGTGGCAGGCCAACGCCGGCGGGCGCTACCGGCACAAGAACGACCGCTACCTGGCGCCGCTCGACCCGAACTTCGGCGGCGTCGGCCGGACCCTCACCGACAGCGAGGGCCACTATTACTTCCGCACCATCAAGCCCGGGCCCTATCCCTGGCGCAACGGCCCCAACGACTGGCGCCCGGCGCACATCCACGTGTCTGTCAGCGGCCCGGCGATCGCCGCGCGGCTGGTCACCCAGATGTACTTCGAGGGCGACCCGCTGATCCCCAAGTGCCCGATCATCCGCACCCTTGCCGACCCGGAGGCGGCGCAGAGCCTGATCGGCCGGCTCGACATGAGCATGGCCAACCCGATGGATTGCCTGGCCTACCGCTTCGACATCGTCCTGCGCGGGCAGCGCAAGACCTTCTTCGAGAACGCCTGAGGAGCCGACCATGAGCCACGAACTGCTGCGGGAAACCCCTTCCCAGACCGCCGGTCCCTATGTCCACATCGGCCTGGCGCTGGCCGCCGCCGGCAACCCGACCCGTGACCTGGAGATCTGGAACCGCATGGCCCGCGAAGACGCGCCGGGCCAGCACATCCTCCTGCTCGGCCACGTCTACGACGGCAACGGCCACCTGGTGCGCGACTCGTTCCTGGAGTTCTGGCAGGCCGACAGCGAAGGCCGCTACCAAGAGCGCTACGATCCGGAGCGACCGTTCAACAGCTTCGGCCGCACCGCCACCACCTTCGATGCCGGCGAGTGGACCCTGCACACGGTCAAGCCGGGGGTGGTGCGTAACGCCCAGGGCGTGCCGATGGCGCCGCACATCAACGTCTCGCTGTTCGCCCGCGGCATCAACATCCACTTGCAGACCCGGCTGTACTTCGATGACGAGACCGAGGCCAACGCCGCCTGTCCGGTGCTCAACCTGATCGAGCAGGCGCCGCGTCGCGACACCCTGCTCGCGCAGCGCTGCGAAGTGGACGGACAGCTCGCCTACCGTTTCGACATCCGCATCCAGGGCGACAACGAGACGGTGTTCTTTGACTTCTAGGCGCATCGATCGCGCGGGAAGGAAGGGCGCCCTTGCCGGAGCGGCAAGGGCGTACCCAGAACCCGCCGATGGGTACCTGACATTACTCCCGGAGGGCGATGGGTAGCCCCGACAGTACTACAGTCGGAGGCGCTCCGGTCAATTGCGATGATCGAACGAGTGTCCGATAATCGGCGAGCCTTTCCGTGACCCGAGCCCGAACGTCCATGAGCGAACTCCCGGAACACCCCGCCACCCTGGCGCCGCCGACCGTCCTTTCGCCGGCCAAGCGCATCGAGGCCTTCACCGGCGATCCCAACTTCATGACCTCGCTGGCCCGTGGCCTGGCGGTGATCCATGCGTTCCAGGAGCGCAAGCGGCACCTGACCATCGCCCAGATCAGCCACCGCACCGAGATACCCCGCGCCGCCGTGCGTCGCTGCCTGCACACGCTGATGCAGCTTGGCTACGCCACCACCGACGGGCGCACCTACTCGCTGTTGCCGAAGGTGCTCACCCTCGGCCACGCCTACCTGTCGTCGACGCCGCTGGCGATCACTGCGCAGCCGATCCTCGACCGCCTCAGCGAACAGCTCCACGAAGCCTGTTCGATGGCCACCCTGGAGGGCGACGACGTGCTCTACATCGCCCGTTCGGCCACTCCCCAGCGGCTGATTTCGGTGGACCTCAACGTCGGCAGCCGGCTGCCCGCCTATTGCACCTCGATGGGCCGCATCCTCCTCGCCGCGCTGGACGACGACGCGCTGCACGCCTACTTCGGCGGAGTGGAGATGCAGGCCAAGACCAGCCGTACCCTGTATACCCCCGAGACCCTGCTGCCGTGCCTGGTGGAGATTCGTCGCCAGGGCTGGTGCATCGTCGACCAGGAGCTGGAAGTCGGCCTGCGCTCGCTGGCGGTGCCGGTACGCGACTCCGCCGGCCATGTGCTCGCCGCGCTGAACGTCGGCACCCATGCCGGGCGGGTCTCCCGCGCCGAACTGGAAAGCCGTTTCCTGCCGTTGCTGCTGGAGGCCAGCCGCGAGCTGAGCGCGCGCCTGTTCACCTGACGCCGGAGGCGATCCCCTCCACAAGTTTGGAAAAGGAACCCCCGCTTCCATCTGATAGTCGCAATCCTTGGGGACGCGGCTAGAATCCCTGCCAATTCTGGGAGTTTCCGGCCGTATCGGCCGGTATCTGTATGGATCGCGAAGGGGAAGGCATGTCAGACGCCAGAGGCGCTTTTCATTCCAAAGGTCGCTGGTCGCGGATGGCGCTGCCCGCCATCCTGTGCGCCGGCCTGCTTGTCGGTTGCGGCGCCGAGCCGCCCGCCGAGGAACACGTCCGTGTGCTGGCGCAGACGGTGAAGATGGCCGAGTTCGCCTCGGCCACCTCGATCACCGGCGACATCCAGGCACGGGTACAGGCCGACCAGTCGTTCCGTGTCGGCGGCAAGATCGTCGAGCGCCTGGTCGATGTCGGCGACCACGTCGCGGCTGGCCAGGTGCTGGCGCGGCTCGACCCGCAGGACCAGCGCAGCAACGTGGAGAACGCCCAGGCGGCGGTCGCCGCGCAGCAGGCGCAGTCGAAGCTCGCCGACCTCAACTACCAGCGGCAGAAGGCGCTGCTGCCCAAGGGCTACACCAGCCAGAGCGAGTACGACCAGGCGCTGGCCTCGGTGCGCAGCGCGCAGAGTTCGCTGAAGGCCGCCCAGGCGCAGTTGGCCAACGCCCGCGACCTGCTTTCCTATACCGAGCTGCGTGCCTCCGACGCCGGGGTCATCACTGCCCGCCAGGCCGAGGTCGGCCAGGTGGTGCAGGCCACCGTGCCGATCTTCACCCTGGCCCGCGACGGCGAGCGCGACGCGGTGTTCAACGTCTACGAGTCGTTGTTCAGCCACGATGTCGACGGCCAGCGGATCACCGTCAGCCTGCTCGGCAAGCCGGAAGTCACCGCCAGCGGCAAGGTCCGCGAGATCACCCCGACGGTGGACGAGCGCAGCGGTACGCTGAAGGTCAAGGTCGGCCTCGACTCGGTGCCGGCGGAAATGAGCCTCGGCAGCGTGGTCAACGCCAGCGTCGCCGCGCCGGCCGAGCACAGCGTGGTGCTGCCCTGGTCGGCGCTGTCCAAGGTCGGCGAGCAGCCGGCGGTCTGGTTGCTCGACCAGCAAGGCAAGGCGCGTCTGCAACCGGTGCGGGTGGCACGCTACGCCAGCGAGAAGGTGGTCATCGACGGTGGCCTGGAGGCGGGCCAGACGGTGGTCACGGTGGGCGGCCAACTGCTCCATCCGGGCCAGGTGGTCGAGGTGGCCCAGCCGCCGCAGCCGACCCAGAGCACCGCCAGCCGCGACGCCGTGGGCGGAGGCCAGCCATGAAGCCGTTTTCCCTCGCCGGCCTGTTCGGCTTCGCCCTGCTCCTCTCCGGCTGCGGCGACGAGCCGCCGCCGGCACCGCCGCGGCCGGTGCTGACGGTGACCGTGAAGACCCTGAAGAACGACGACCTCGGTCGCTTCGCCGGTAGCATCCAGGCGCGCTACGAGAGCGTGCTCGGCTTCCGCACCAACGGACGGATCGCCTCGCGCCTGTTCGACGTCGGTGACTTCGTCGGCAAGGGCGCGCTGCTGGCGACCCTCGACCCCACCGACCAGCAGAACCAGTTGCGCGCCAGCCAGGGCGACCTGGCCAGCGCCGAGGCACAGTTGATCGACGCCCAGGCCAATGCCCGGCGCCAGGAAGAACTGTTCGCCCGCAGCGTCACTGCCCAGGCGCGCCTGGACGATGCGCGGACCCGCCTGAAGACCAGCCAGGCCAGCTTCGACCAGGCCAAAGCGGCGGTGCAGCAGGCCAGGGACCAGCTTTCCTACACGCGCCTGGTGACCGATTTCGACGGCGTCATCACCACCTGGCACGCCGAGGCCGGGCAAGTGGTCAGCGCCGGCCAGGCGGTGGTCACCCTGGCCCGGCCCGAAGTGCGCGAGGCAGTCTTCGACCTGCCCACCGAGGTCGCCGAGAGCCTGCCGGCCGACGCGCGCTTCCTGGTCAGCGCCCAGCTCGACCCGCAGGCCAGGACCACCGGCAGCATCCGCGAGCTGGGTCCGCAGGCCGACGCCTCGACCCGCACCCGTCGCGTGCGCCTGAGCCTGGCGCAGACGCCGGAGGCGTTTCGCCTCGGTTCGACCATCCAGGTCCAGCTGAGCAGCGCCGGTAGCGTGCGCAGCGTGCTGCCGGCCAGCGTGCTGCTGGAGCGCGACGGCAAGACCCAGGTCTGGGTCGTCGATGGGAAACAGTCCAGCGTGGCCCTGCGCGAGGTACAGGTGCTCAGCCGCGACGAACGCCAGGTGGTGATCGGACAGGGCCTGGCCGACGGCGACCGGGTGGTCCGCGCCGGAGTCAACAGCCTCAAGCCCGGCCAGAAGATCAAACTCGACGAGGATGCGCGATGAAGGGCGGTTTCAACCTGTCGGACTGGGCCCTGCGCCACCAGTCCCTGGTCTGGTACCTGATGGCGGTATCGCTGGTGATGGGCGTGTTCTCCTACCTCAACCTGGGGCGCGAGGAGGATCCCTCGTTCGCCATCAAGACCATGGTCATCCAGACCCGCTGGCCGGGCGCCACGGTGGACGACACCCTGGAGCAGGTCACCGACCGCATCGAGAAGAAGCTCGAGGAGCTGGACTCGCTGGATTACGTGAAGAGCTACACGCGACCCGGCGAATCGACGGTCTTCGTCTACCTCAAGGACACCACCAAGGCCGGCGACATCCCGGATATCTGGTACCAGGTGCGCAAGAAGATATCCGACATCCAGGGCGAATTCCCCCAGGGCATCCAGGGACCGGGTTTCAACGACGAGTTCGGCGACGTGTTCGGCAGCGTCTACGCCTTCACCGCCGATGGCCTGGACTTCCGCCAGCTGCGCGACTACGTGGAGAAGGTGCGCCTGGACATCCGCTCGGTGAAAGACCTGGGCAAGGTGCAGATGATCGGTGCGCAGAACGAGGTCATCTACCTCAACTTCTCTACCCGCAAGCTGGCCGCCCTCGGTCTCGACCAGCGCCAGGTCGTGCAGAGCCTGCAGGCGCAGAACGCGGTGACCCCGTCCGGCGTGGTCGAGGCCGGCCCCGAGCGCATCTCGGTGCGCACCTCCGGCAACTTCCGTTCGGAAAAGGACCTGCAGGCGGTCAACCTGCGGGTCAACGATCGTTTCTACCGGCTGTCCGACCTGGCCAGCATCAGCCGCGATTTCGTCGACCCGCCGACCTCGCTGTTCCGCTACAAGGGCGAGCCGGCCATCGGCCTGGCGGTGGCGATGAAGGAGGGCGGCAATATCCTCGAGTTCGGCGAGGCGCTCAATGCGCGCATGCAGGAGATCACCGGCGAACTGCCGGTTGGTGTCGGCGTGCACCAGGTGTCGAACCAGGCCCAGGTGGTGAAGAAGGCGGTCGGCGGTTTCACCCGGGCGCTGTTCGAGGCGGTGGTGATCGTCCTCATCGTCAGCTTCGTCAGCCTCGGCCTGCGCGCCGGGCTGGTGGTGGCCTGCTCGATCCCGCTGGTGCTGGCGATGGTCTTCGTGTTCATGGAATACACCGACATCACCATGCAGCGGGTTTCCCTCGGCGCGCTGATCATCGCCCTCGGCCTGCTGGTGGACGATGCCATGATCACCGTGGAGATGATGATCACGCGCCTCGAACTGGGCGACTCGCTGCACGACTCGGCGACCTACGCCTACACCTCGACGGCCTTCCCGATGCTCACCGGGACCCTGGTGACGGTGGCCGGCTTCGTGCCCATCGGGCTCAACGCCAGCTCCGCCGGCGAGTACACCTTCACCCTGTTCGCAGTGATCGCCGTGGCGCTGCTGCTGTCGTGGATCGTCGCGGTGCTGTTCGCCCCGGTGATCGCCGTGCACATCCTGCCGAAGACTCTCAAGCACAAGTCGGAGCAGAAGAAGGGCCGCATCGCCGAGCGTTTCGACAGCCTGCTGCACCTGGCGATGCGCCGGCGCTGGACGACCATCTTCCTCACCGCGCTGCTGTTCGGCGTGTCGCTGTTCCTGATGAAGTTCGTCCAGCACCAGTTCTTCCCGTCTTCCGACCGTCCGGAACTGCTGGTCGACCTCAACCTGCCGCAAAACAGCAGCATCCACGAGACCAGGGCGGTGATGGACCGCCTGGAAGCGACGCTGAAGGACGACGAGGACATCGACCACTGGAGCGCCTACGTCGGCGAAGGCGCGATCCGCTTCTACCTGCCGCTGGACCAGCAGTTGCAGAACAACTTCTATGGCCAGCTGGTGATCGTCACCAAGGACCTGGAGGCCCGCGAGCGCGTCGCCGCGCGCCTGCGCGATCGCTTGCGCAAGGACTACGTCGGCATCAGCACCTACGTGCAGCCGCTGGAGATGGGGCCGCCGGTGGGACGGCCGATCCAGTACCGGGTCAGCGGACCGCAGATCGACAAGGTCCGCGAGTACGCCATGGGCCTGGCCGGCGTGCTCGACGGCAACCCGAACATCGGCGATATCGTCTACGACTGGAACGAGCCCGGGAAGATGCTCAAGATCGACATCGCCCAGGACAAGGCGCGCCAGCTCGGGCTTTCCTCCGAGGACGTGGCGCAGATCATGAACAGCGTGGTGACCGGCAGCACGGTGACCCAGGTGCGCGACGACATCTACCTGGTGAACGTCATCGGCCGCGCCGAGGATAGCGAGCGCGGCTCGCTGGAGACCCTGGAGAGCCTGCAGATCGTCACGCCCAGCGGCACCTCGATCCCGCTCAAGGCGTTCGCCAAGGTCAGCTACGAGCTGGAGCAGCCGCTGGTGTGGCGCCGCGACCGCAAGCCGACGATCACGGTGAAGGCGTCGCTGCGCGGCGAGATCCAGCCCACCGACCTGGTCGCCCGGCTGGCGCCGGAGGTCAAGCGCTTCGCCGACGGCCTGCCGGCGAACTACCGGATCGAAGTGGGCGGCACGGTGGAGGAGAGCGGCAAGGCCGAGGGCCCGATCGCCAAGGTGGTGCCGCTGATGCTGTTCCTCATGGCGACCTGCCTGATGATCCAGTTGCAGAGCGTGCAGAAGCTGTTCCTGGTGGCCAGCGTCGCGCCGCTGGGGCTGATCGGGGTGGTCGCGGCGTTGCTGCCGACCGGCACGCCGATGGGCTTCGTGGCGATCCTCGGGATTCTCGCGCTGATCGGCATCATCATCCGCAACTCGGTGATCCTGGTGACCCAGATCGATGCCTTCGAGAAAGACGGCAAGACGCCCTGGGAAGCCGTGCTGGAAGCCACCCACCACCGCACCCGGCCGATCCTGCTGACGGCGGCGGCGGCCAGCCTGGGGATGATCCCCATCGCCCGCGAAGTGTTCTGGGGGCCGATGGCCTATGCGATGATCGGCGGCATCGTCGCCGCCACGCTGCTCACGCTGATCTTCCTGCCGGCGCTGTACGTCGCCTGGTACCGGATTCCGGAACCGGGACGCTGAGCGCGGCGTAAGGGGAAGGGGGCGCCGCCGTAGCAGAGTCTGTGCGGGGGGAAGGAGAGCGGACGGCGGGTGGGCCATCCGCCCCGACGCCGGGCAGGGTATGCCCGGCGTTGCTACGGCGACGGCGGCCAGTATAGGCAGCCCGGCGCCAGGGAAAATCCGACCAATTTACGAATCTGTTTTGCAACCGAGGTAATAGTGGACACATTGCAAGGCATGCGCGTGTTCGCCAGGGTGGTGGACAGCGGCAGCTTCACTTCCGCCGCCCAGGCCCTGGACCTGTCCACCGCGCAGGTATCGCGGCTGATCTCCGACCTGGAGGCGCACCTGCAGACGCGCCTGCTGCACCGCACCACCCGGCGCCTGGCCCTGACCGAGGCCGGCGAGCGCTACCTGGAGCGGTGCCGCGGGATCCTCGAGGACATCGAGGTCGCCGAGGCCGAAGCCGCCGGCGCGCACATCCGCCCCTGCGGCCGCTTGCGCGTGCAGTCGCTGATGGGCATGGGCCAGCATCACCTGGTGCCGATGATCGCCCGCTACGGCGCACTGTTCCCCGACGTGGTGATCGAGCTGACCCTGTCCCAGCGCAACCCGGACATGCTCGAGGAAGGCCAGGACGTGCTGATCACCGGCGAGCGCCAGTTGCCCGACTCGGAGTTCGTCGCCCAGCGCCTGGGCAGCATCCACAGCGTGCTCTGCGCCAGTCCCGGCTACCTGCAGCAGCACGGCGTGCCACGCTCGGTGGACGACCTGGAGCGCCACGTCTGCCTGCGCCTGCAGGACCCGGCCTACCCGGAGGGCTGGATCTTCGCCGACGAGCAGGGCGAGCGCACCGTCAGCCCGCAGAACACCTTCATGGTCAATGTCGCCGAGGTCATGGCCCAGGCGGCCAAGGCCGACCTCGGCATCGCCCTGCTGCCCAGCTACGTGGCGGCCGCGGCGCTGCGCAACGGCGAGCTGCTACGGGTGTTGCCCGGCCATGCCATGCACCAGCGGACCATCTATGCGCTGTATCCCTCGCGGCGTTACCTGGACGCGAAGATCCGCACCTGGGTCGATCTGTTGCAACAGGAACTTCCCCAGGCATTCGCCCGCGACGAAACCACCATGCAAAGTTCAAGTTACTGGGCACAGTGAAGGATTGTTGTTATTGAGGTAATACTCTCTCGTCTGTTTGGCTATTTTTCCGAGCATGGCGGTTAACTAATATGGCGCCTGTCCCAAGTGAACAGGGTGTCATCGGAGACCCGCCATGAATCGCCAGATCCTTGCTGCCGCCATACTCAGTTTGTTTTCCCTCGCATTTTCCCAGGCCGGTTTCGCCGAAGAGTCCTCGCTGATGACCAACCGCATGGTCGACGCCAACCAGCAGGCCATCGAGCACCAGCAGGAACTTTCCGCCTCCGCCGCGCAGGCCGGGGCCCGCAGCGACACCTGATCTAGCGCATGGCGCCAGCCGCGCCATGGCTTCCCCCGGGTACTCGGGAAGCGTGAGCCTGGGTACCCTGTCCTTGCGCCGCATATGATATGCGGCGTTTTTTTTTGCCTTCCTGACCGTTCGGACAATTCTTGCAGAATATGTAAAAGACTTTCGTTGGATATCGGGTTTTTCCGATAGTGGCAAAAAAATATAATCGCGCCAGCTCAATGGATAATTGTCGCTGGCTGTCGACGATATTCGTTCTGTCTTCATCGATCTCGCCATGCAAGAGCGGGACGTGGAAAGCCTAAAGCCTGATGAGTCGAAGAGACTTTCAATAGAAGAGTCCGACTGCGTTCCAGCCGGTTTCCAGTGTCCGGAAATACACTGGCAAGACTTCCCGACGCCGAACTTTGATTGCTCCTATTCGACGTCTTCTCAAGGCCGCTGATACCAGCGGCCTTTTTTTTCGGGTTGCGCCCGGCTGGGCGCCCCATGGGAGCGATCGCCCGCGCGACGCCAGCAGAAGCGTCGCCGGGAACGACACCACAACACGCTTTCCGGCCTTGCCGGATTTCACCACGCTGTAAGAAGGAGCAACCGCAATGAGGAATCTGTTCGCCTTGACGCCGATGGCGCTGGCGCTGTGCACCGCGTCCGCCGCCTGGGCCGATGAGGGGGAAGCCAAAGAAGGCTTCATCGAAGGCTCCAGCCTCCAATTGCTGACCCGCAACTACTACTTCAACCATGACCGCCGGCACGCTTCCGGGCACGACAGCAAGGAATGGGCGCAAGGCTTCATCGCCACCTTTCAGTCCGGCTACACGCCCGGCGTGGTCGGCTTCGGCGTCGACGCCTACGGCATGCTCGGGCTGAAGCTCGACGGCGGCGGCGGTACCGGCGGCACCAGCATCCTGCCGATCACCGCGCCGAGCAAGGAAGGCTACGAATCCGGCAAGGCGCCCGATGAGTTCTCCAGTGGCGGGGCGGCGCTGAAGATCCGCGCCTTCGACACCGAGCTGAAGCTGGGCGACCAGTTCCTCAGCAACCCGGTGGTCGCCGGCGGCGAGTCGCGCATGCTGCCGCAGACCTTCCGCGGTGTGAGCCTGACCAACAACAGTTTCGAGGACCTGACCCTCACGGCTGGCCAGGTCAGTTTCACCAAGTACTACAACCAGAGTGGCCACCGTCGCCTCGGCTCGTACTACGGCGAACTGCCGGGCGACCGCGACAGCCATCATCTCAGCTGGCTGGGCGGCACCTGGGGCGGCATCGAGGGCTTCACCAGCAGCCTGTACGCCGCCGAACTGCAGAACGTCTGGAAGCAGTACTACGCCGACGTCGACTACACCTACGAGATCGACGACAACTGGTCGCTGAACCCCGGCGCGCACTACTACAAGACCGTCGACAGCGGCGACTCGTTGCTCGGCCGGATCGACAACAACACCTACAGCCTGCATTTCGCGGTCGGCTACAGGCAGCACACCGTCACCGCGGTGCTGCAGAAGGTCAACGGCAACACGCCGTTCGACTACATCAACCAGGGCGACAGCATCTTCCTCGACAACTCGCAGCAGTATTCCGACTTCAACGGTCCCAACGAGAAGTCCTGGAAGCTGCAATACGACTACGACTTCGTCGCCCTCGGCCTACCCGGCCTGAGCGCCTCGGCCTCGTACTCGCGCGGCAAGCTGGACCTGACCCGGGTCGATCCGGACAGCCCCGGCTACGGCGGCTGGTACAGCGCCGACGGCAAGAACGCCAAGCACTGGGAACGCGACCTCGACCTGCAGTACGTGGTCCAGGGCGGTCCGGCCAAGGACCTCTCGCTGCGCCTGCGCTGGGCCACCCACCGCGGCACCGGCGGCTACAGCGCGGTGGACAACGACATCGACGAATACCGGGTGATCGTCGACTATCCCATCGACGTGCTCTGAGCCCCGCGCGCTGGGCCCTTCGCCGGGCTCAGCGCTGGCGGAACAGTTCGCCGGGAGTGAAGCCGAAGAGTCCCTTGAAGGCGGCGATGTAGGCCGAGGTCGAGTCGTAGCCGCTGTCCAGGGCGGCGCCGGTGACGCTGTCGCCGGCTTCCAGCGCGTTGAGCGAGGCGAGCAGGCGCTGGCGTTGGCGCCAGAGCCGGTAGTTCATCCCGGTCTCGCGCTGGAACAGGCGCGACAGGGTCTTTTCCGAGGTGCCCAGGCGCTGCGCCCAGTCGCCCATGGTCAGGCTCTGGGTCGGTTCGTCGATCAGTGCCTGGCACAGCCGCAGCAGGCGCGGCTCGCGCGGCATCGGCAGGGAGAAGGCGACCTCCGGCAGCAGCCGCAACTGGTCCAGCAGCACCTGCACCAGCCGCGATTCGGCGCTGTCGCCCTCCGGGTAGTCCACCGGCAACTCGCAGAAACTCTTGATCAGCTCGCGCGCCAGCGGCGTCACCTCCAGCACCCGGCAACGCGTCGGCGCCCAGGCGCAGGCGTCGCCACGGATGTACAGGCTGCGCATCTCGGCGCGGGTGGAGGTGACCACCTCGTGTTCCAGTTGCGCCGGAATCCAGATCGCCCGCTGCGGCGGGGCGAAGAAGCTGCCCTCGGCGGTATGCACGCCGAGCACGCCGCTGATGGCGTAGGAAAGCTGCACCCAGGCGTGCCGGTGGCGCGAGGTCCAGGAGCCGGCGCGCAGGCTTTCGGCGCGCGCGTAGACCGGCCGTGGCAGGCGGGCGAGGGTGGGAATCGGGCGGTGCAGTTCCGCAGGCTGTCCGTTCATCGTCATGACTTGGCGTCGTGTCGCTAGTCGGCAGAGTCTGGCAGGGCTAACCTGCCGCCTCAAGTTTCCCGGAGCCCACGCCGATGCTCGACTTCTCCGCCCACGCGCTTCCCTACGCCTCGCAACGTTCGCCGGTCCATGCCCGCCGCGGCATGGTCGCCACCTCGCAGCCGCAGGCGGCGCAGGTCGGGTTGGAGATATTGCGCCGTGGCGGCAACGCCATCGACGCGGCGATCGCCACCGCCGCCGCGCTGACGGTGGTCGAGCCGACCGGCTGCGGGATCGGCGGCGACGCCTTCGCCCTGGTCTGGACCCGCGGCCGCCTGCACGGCCTGGACGCCAGCGGGCGCGCGCCGGGCCTGCTCGATCGCGAGCGGGTGCGCGCCGCCGGCCACGAGCGGATGCCGCTGTACGGCTGGACGCCGGTCACCGTGCCGGGCTGTCCGGCGGCCTGGGCCGAACTGTCGCGGCGCTTCGGCAAATTGCCGTTCGAACAACTGCTGCGGCCGGCGATCGAGCTGGCCCGCGATGGCTTCCCGGTCTCGCCGGTGATCGCCCGCCTGTGGCAAAGCGGCCTGGACAAGTTCCGCGCGGCGTTGCCGCAGCGGCCCGAGCTGCGGGCCTGGTTCGACGAGTTCCTCATCGACGGCCGGGCGCCGCGCGCCGGCGAGGTGTTCCGCCAGCCGGGCCAGGCCGACACCCTGGACGAGCTGGCGCGCAGCCAGTGCGAAAGCTTCTATCGCGGCGAGCTGGCCAGGGCCATCGTCGGCCACGCCGAGCGCAGCGGCGGCTACCTGCGCGCGGAGGACCTGGCCGGCTACCAGGCGAAGTGGGTCGAACCGATCTCACTGAACTACCGTGGCTATGACGTCTGGGAGATTCCGCCGAGCGGCCAGGGCCTGATCGCCCTGATGACCCTGAACATCCTC
The DNA here is from genome assembly GCF_020708595.1 of Pseudomonas sp. 203-8. NCBI lineage: Bacteria > Pseudomonadati > Pseudomonadota > Gammaproteobacteria > Pseudomonadales > Pseudomonadaceae > Pseudomonas > Pseudomonas sp. 203-8. Next base: position 359,000 of record NZ_JAJFDF010000006.1, read on the forward strand.
AAGGGCTTCGAATTCGGCGAGCGCGACTGCGCGCGGACCTGGCATCGCCAACTGGAGGCGATGAAGCTGGCGTACGTCGACGGGCTGCACTACATCAGCCAGCCGCAGTCGATGCGGGTCTCGGTCGAGGAACTGCTGCACGAGGACTACGCCGCCAGCCGCCGTGCGCTGATCGGCGAGCGCGCGCTCGATCCCAGCCCCGGCCAGCCGAGGCCGGGCGGCACGGTGTACCTGGCCTGTGGCGACGAGGAGGGCAACCTGGTCTCGTTCATCCAGAGCAACTACCACGGCTTCGGCTCCGGCGTGGTGGTGCCCGGCACCGGCATCGCCTTGCAGAACCGCGGCGCCGAGTTCAGCCTCGATCCGGACCACGTGAATTGCCTGGAGCCGGGCAAGCAGACCTTCCACACCATCATTCCCGGTTTCCTCAGCAAGGACGGCGTGCCGCTCGGCCCGTTCGGCGTGATGGGCGCCTATATGCAGCCGCAGGGCCACGTGCAGATGGTGATGAACCTGGTGGACTTCGGCCTCAACCCCCAGGCCGCCCTCGACGCGCCGCGCTGGCAGTGGCTGGGCGGGCTGCGCGTCGGCATCGAACATGCCGCGCCGCGCGCGCTGGCGGCGGAGCTGGCGCAGCGTGGGCACCAGGTGGAAATCGCCTACGACTCGACCAGCTACGGGCGCGGCCAGATCGTCCTGCGCGACCCGGCCAGCGGCGTGCTCTGTGGCGGCACCGAGCCGCGCACCGATTCGCAGATCGCGGTGTGGTGAGGGGACCCATGTGGGTGAGGCGGGGAGACCTGTCCGGCGGATAATGCCCAAGGCGTATCCGCCCTGCGGATGGCGAAGCAAGAAGTCCCGGCAGGCATAGGCTGCCAGGCGACCCGTACTCGAGCGCGCTCCGCTACGCAACATCGAGAGCGCCTTCTGGATGTCATGCCACCGGAGTCTCCCAGGCCCTGGCGAATTTACGTCCGGGCGTCCTGAAACCCGACGAAAAACCCCATTCGGGGATGAATTCCGCCCGCCGTCTCTGGCATCATCCGCGCCGCTTCTCGCCCGAACGCCGGGGCGGTGATGTGTAGAAAGACCACGCACTGTTTTGTGTACAAAAGTCTGCTGATTCTTTTTGTCACAAATCGTTTTTGTGTATCCAGTTTTCTTCGCGCTGCCAACCCAAAGTCGAGCACGCCCCTCCCGACCACGCACCAGTGCAAGGCAAAAACTGTCCTTGGGGTCAGGTTTTTGCCGTCGTAGAGAGGTTGGAGGCATTTCGCCGCCTTTGTCCAAAACACTGAAAAAACAGGCGTTCCCTTCGCCGCAGGAAACCCGGCGAAGCGCCCGCGCCGTCTTGGCTTCGTTCTTGCTATCCATGGCGAGGCCTGACCGCTCGGACAGGTTCGCCCACTAGAAGAAAAGCTATTCACTCCAGGAGCGTTTCAATGAGCCGCACACTCGCCACCGTGATGCTAGCCGGGGGGCTACTGGCCGCAGGCCAGGCTGTCGCCGAAGACCATGACATGACGCCGACCCACGAGACCGACTCGGGGCCGCTGCTCTGGCACAACGAGAGCCTGACCTACCTCTACGGCAAGAACTTCAAGATCAACCCGCCGATCCAGCAGACCTTCACCCTGGAACATGCCAGCGGCTGGACCTGGGGCGACCTGTTTATCTTCTTCGACCAGATCAACTACAACGGCAAGGAAGACGCCAGCAACGGCAAGAACACCTACTACGGCGAGATCACTCCGCGCCTGAGCTTCGGCAAGCTCACCGGAGCGGACCTCTCCTTCGGCCCGGTGAAGGACGTGCTGCTGGCCGGCACCTACGAGTTCGGCGAAGGCGACACCGAGGCCTACCTGCTCGGCCCGGGCTTCGACCTGGCGATCCCCGGCTTCGACTACTTCCAGCTCAATTTCTACTACCGCAAGCCCGACGGCAACCGCGTGCGCGCCGGCGCCTGGCAGATCACCCCGGTGTGGTCCTACACCATTCCGGTGGGCAACTCCGACATCCTCATCGACGGCTACATGGACTGGGTGATCAACAACAAGAGCGCCAGCACCAGCCGCCGCAACCAGAGCGACTATCACGCCAACCTGCACTTCAACCCACAGGTCAAGTACGACCTGGGCAAGGCCCTCGGCTACGAGCCTAAGCACCTGTACGTGGGCCTGGAGTACGACTACTGGTCCGACAAGTACGGCGTGAAGGACTCGCAGTACTTCACCACCGACCAGAACACCGCCAGCTTCCTGGTCAAGTACCACTTCTGAGTCCGTCGCGCGGGGCTGCCGGCCGGGCCCCGCCAGCGCGCCCCGTCATTGCGCGCCGTGCATCGGCACGGTGCGCGACGGTCGCCTCCGTGGTCCTTGCGTTTGCCTCCCGTTGTTCGCTCGACCCACGCCGGGCGCGCCCTGCAGCCTGAGCGGCAGGAATAAGCTGATCACCTGGACAGCTTTTTGCAGAAGCCGTGCAACCTCCTCCTGTCCGAGGAGCGCCACTTGAGACGGCCCGATGCATAGCGAAGACCAACGCCCCAACGACCTCATCTACGGCCTCGACGACCGGCCGCGCCCGCTTCCCGCCTTCCTTGCCGCGCTACAGCACGTGCTGGCCAGCTTCGTCGGTATCGTCACTCCGCCGCTGGTGATCGGCTCGCTGCTCGGCCTCGGCGAGCACCTGCCATACCTGATCAGCATGGCGCTGATGGTTTCCGGCGCCGGCACCCTGATCCAGGCGCGCCGGCCGTTCGGCATCGGCGCCGGGATGATCTGCCTGCAAGGCACCAGCTTCGCCTTCCTCGGCGCCGTGCTGGCCGCCGGGATGCTGGTGAAGCAGCGCGGCGGCGGTCCCGAGGAGATCCTCGCGATGATCTTCGGCGTGTGCTTCTTCGGCGCCTTCGTGCAGATCGTCCTCAGTCGTTTCCTCGGCCATCTTCGCCGGGTGATCACGCCGCTGGTCACCGGCATCGTCATCACCCTGATCGGCGTCAGCCTGATCAAGGTCGGCATCACCGACCTCGGCGGCGGAGCCGGGGCCACGGACTTCGGCGCACCGGCCAATCTCGCGCTGGGCGCGCTGGTGCTGCTGAGCATCGTCCTGCTGAACCGCTCGCGCCTGCCCTGGCTGCGCCTGGCCGCCATCGTCATCGGCCTGGCGCTGGGTACCCTGGCGGCCTGGGCGACCGGCCTGTTCGTTCCGCGGGCGTTGCCCGAGCTGCCGCTGGTCAGCCTGCCGCAGCCGTTCCGCTTCGGCTTCGCCTTCGACTGGATGGCCTTCCTGCCGGTGGCGCTGATCTACCTGATCAGCAGCATCGAGACGGTCGGCGATCTGACCGCCAACTGCATGCTCTCGCGGCAGCCCCTGGAGGGACCGGCGTACCTGCAGCGGTTGCGCGGCGGGGTGCTCGGCGACGGCGTCAGTTGCCTGCTGGCAGCCACCTTCAGCGCCTTCCCGAACACCACCTTCGCGCAGAACAACGGGGTGATCCAGCTCACCGGGGTGGCCAGCCGGCACGTCGGGATCTATATCGGCGGCGTGTTGCTGGCGCTCGGCCTGTTCCCCTGGGTCGGCGCGATCCTCCAGCAGGTCCCCAAGCCGGTGCTCGGTGGCGCCACCCTGGTGATGTTCGGCAGCGTCGCCGCCGCCGGCATCCGCATTCTCGGCCAGACCGCGATGGACCGCCGCAGCGTGCTGATCATCGCCGCCTCGTTCGGCGTCGGCCTCGGCGTGGCCGCGCAGCCGACCCTGCTCGACCAGATGCCGGCGGTGGTGAAGACCCTGTTCGACTCGGCGATCACCAGCGGCGGCATCACCGCCATCCTGCTCAACCTGCTGCTGCCCGAGGAGCGCGTTGCCGAAGCGGCGCAGGCCAGCGCGAAGGGCGGCGCCCTGGCGCGCTGGCGCAAGCCGCTGGGTTGATACGGGCGTTTGCAAATTTTTCCGCGCCTGGCTTGTGTCCCGCGGCCGGGCTGGGGTATCAACGCGGGGATCACGCCGATGGAAACCTGCGCATGACCCTGACAGTGCCCGCCCACGACCCGGCCGCCCGCGACAAGCCGGCCGGGCGCATCCGCCAGAAGAACGAGGAGGCGATCCTCGCCGCGGCCGAGGAGGAGTTCGCCCGCCACGGCTTCAAGGGCACCAGCATGAACACCATCGCGCAGAACGTCGGCCTGCCCAAGGCCAACCTGCACTACTACTTCGGCAACAAGCTGGGCCTCTACACGGCGGTGCTGAGCAACATCCTCGAACTCTGGGACAGTACCTTCAACACCCTCGGCGTCGACGACGATCCGGCCGAGGCGCTGGCCCGCTACATCCGCGCCAAGATGGAGTTCTCCCGCCGCTACCCGCTGGCCTCGCGGATCTTCGCCATGGAGATCATCAGCGGCGGCGAGTGCCTCACCGCGCATTTCAACCAGGACTACCGCAGCTGGTTCCGCGGCCGCGCCGCGGTATTCGAGGCCTGGATCGCCGCCGGCCGGATGGACCCGGTGGATCCCGTGCACCTGATCTTCCTGCTCTGGGGCAGCACCCAGCACTACGCCGACTTCGCCAGCCAGATCGGCCTGGTCACCGGCCGCAAGCGCATGTCCAGGCAGGACTTCGCCGCCGCCGCCGACAACCTGGTGCGGATCATCCTCAAGGGCTGCGGACTGATCCCGCCGGCGGCCTGAACGCGATGCCGAGCACCCTGCAAGGCCTCGCCGAATACCGCGAGGAAATCCGCAAGAGCCGCTTCCACACCATCGCCGCCCCGGTGGCCGACGAGGACGAGGCGCAGGCGTTCATCGCCGCCCACCGCGACGCTTCCGCCGGACACAACTGCTGGGCCTGGAAGTGCGGCGCGCAGTACCGCTTCAGCGACGACGGCGAACCCGGCGGCAGCGCCGGGCGGCCGATCCTGGCGGCCATCGAGGGACAGGACATGGACTGCGTGGCGGTGCTGGTCAGCCGCTGGTTCGGTGGCATCAAGCTCGGCACCGGCGGCCTCGCCCGCGCCTATGGCGGCGGCGCGGCCAAGTGCCTGCAGCAGGCGCCGCGCAGCGAGCTGGTCGAGCGCTGCCGGGTGCGTTTCGCCTGTGCCTTCGCCGACCACGCGCTGCTCAAGGCGCGCAGCCTGGCGCTGGGCGCCAGCGTGGCGGCGGAAGACTACGGCGCCGACGGCGTCGTCCTGACCCTGGAGTTGCCGGTGGCGCGCTTCGAGGCGCTTCAGGCGCTGCTGGTGGACCTCAGCCGAGGCCAGGTGCGGCCGCAGCGGCTGGACGCCTGAGGAGGCTCAGCGCGCTGGAGCCGGGCGGGAAGGGGCAGGAAGCGGCGGGAGCGCGGCGAACACGCATTTGTCGCGGCCGCTGCGCTTGGCGTCGAGCAGTGCGGCGTCGGCGCGATTGACGGTCTGCGAATAGGTTTCGCCGATGCGGTGTTCGGTAACGCCGACGCTGGCGGTGACGCTCAGCGCCTCGGTGCCGACGCGTACCGCCAGGGTCCGTACGCTGTCGCGCACCCGCTCGAGTACCGGGCCGGCGTCCTGCAGGCGGGTCTGTGGCAGCAGCAGGAGGAATTCCTCGCCGCCCCAGCGGCCGCAGAGGTCGTATTCGCGTAGCTCGGACTCCATGGCCCGGGCGATTTCCACCAGCACCCGGTCACCGCTGTCGTGGCCCCAGGTATCGTTGACCTGCTTGAAGAAGTCCACATCGAGCATTGCCAGCACGTAGCTCTGGCCGTGGCGTTGGGAGCGTTCGTTCTCCTCCCTGAGGCGCTCCAGCAGCATGCGTCGGTTGGGCAGGCCGGTCAGTGGGTCGCGGATCGAGGCTTCCTTCAGCGCCAGGTTGAGGTCGCGCATCATCTGCTGGTAGCGGTCGGAGATCCGCGCCACCTTTTCCAGGCGCCGCAGCTGCTTGTGGTAGCGCTCGGACAGCGACAGGTTCTGCTCCCGCGCCATCGACTGGAAACCGTCGGAGATCCGGGCGATGCGCTCCAGCCGCACCAGTTGCTCCAGCGATTGCTGGCGCAGGCGGGCCAGCGCCTGGTGCAGCGGATGCCCGTGGAACTGCGGATCGGCCAGCAGGCCGTCGATCCAGGCGTCCAGTTCGCGTTCGCGGCTCATCGTCGGCTACTCGTCGTGGGCCTGGATGGCGAAGGGGAAGCTGCAGTCCTCGCGGAACTCCTCGGCCAGCTCGGCGACCCGTTCGTTGCGCCGGTCGTAGTGCCAGCGCAGGCTGACCGGGCGACCGCCCTGGTGGGCCTCTTCGAGCAGGTCGAGGATGTCCATCATGGCCTTGATCGAACTGGTGTTCAGGTACAGCAGGCGCAGGTCCAGTTCCAGCGGCCGCTGCCCGGCGGCGAGGAAGCGCTCGACCCAGTCGATCACCTGGCCGAACAGTTCATAGGAGTTTTCCGGGTAGGAATCGCCTTGCATGGACAGGCGTCCGGCCTGCCAGTCGCCCTGGATGGCGGGCGTGGACTGGGTGCCGGGTATGTGCAGGTCACTCATGATGGTGTTCTTCCTAAAACACGGGGTCAGATCACGGCGCGCAGGCTGAAGAAGGCGCGCCCGTCGGGCTGTTCCTTCAGCGATGCGGCCAGTGGTTCGCTGGACTTGCGGGCGATGTCCAGCAGGCCGAGACCGGCTCCGCTGGCGCAGCCGCTGTCGCGCGGGCGGCGTAGCTGCTCCTTGTAGGCGGCCTTGAGGGCGGCCTTGTCGAGGTTGGCGATGGCCTGGATGCTGCGCACCAGGCTCTGGCCGTCGTCGCGTTCCACCAGGTTGCCGGCGGACACCACGTAGTGGCCGTCCTCGTTGCGGGCGATGGCTACCGTGGCCGCCGCCTCGTGTTCGCCGTAGCCCTTGAGATTGGCGTAGTGGCGGATGTTCTGGGTCATCTCGATGTACACCGCGAAGACGTCCATCGCTTCGCTCGGCTTGGCCTGTTCGGCGTGCAGGTAGTTGCGCAGCGCGTGGCCTATCTCCTCGATCAGGCTGCGCGAGATCGGTCCGTTGAAGCAGAGCAGGATGCGTTGGCGGGTGTAGCTTTCACGCATGGCCAGCAGGTCTAGCGTTTCCATGGGTGCCCCTAGTCGAATCGGAAGGACAGGATGGTGATGTCGTCGCGTTGCGGGTGCTCGCCCTGGTACTCGGCGAGCGTCGCCACGAAGGCCTCGGCCTGCTCGGGGAGCGGCTGCCGCGCGTGGTCGCGGAGCATGTCGGCGAAGCGCCGGCTGCCGAAGCCGAAGCCGTGTTCGCCGCCGGCCTGGTCGAGGAAACCGTCGGTGCTCAGGTAGAAGGTCCAGCCCGGCGCCAGCGGTACCTCGATGTTGCGGTAGTCGCCACGGCGCTTGTCGCCGATCGCCCGGCGCGCGCCCTTGAGTTCCTGGACCTCCTCGCCGTCGCTGGCGTACAGCGAGATCTTCGCCCCGGCGAAGGCCAGCTGGCGGCGCCGGCGGTCGACCCAGACCAGCCCGGCATCCATGTTGGTGGCCAACGCCTGGGGGATCTGCTCCTGGCTGAGCATGCTGCGCATCGCCTGGTCGGTCTCGCCGAGGATCGCCGCCGGGTCGCGGCTGCCCACCGCCTCGATGGCGTGGTCGATGGCGGCGCGGGCGAGCATGGTCATCAGCGCGCCGGGCACGCCGTGACCGGCGCAGTCGACCACGCCGATCAGGTAGCCGTCGGCCTGCTCGCGGTACACGTAGAAGTCGCCGCCGACCACGTCGCGCGGTTTCCACAGGATGAAGTGATGCTCGCCGAGGGTGGCGCTGAGCTGGCGGTCGGGGAGGATCGCGCGCTGGATCAGGCTGGCATAGTCGAGGCTGTCGCCGATCTTCTTCTGCGCGGCGGCCATCTCGCGGTTGGCTTCCTCCAGCGCCTGGGTGCGCTCCTGGACCTTGTCTTCCAGCTCGGCGGTGTGCCGGCGGACCTGGTCGGCCATGCTGGCGAAGGCCTTCGACAGCGAGCCGATCTCGTCCTGGCGCGCCAGCGGCAGCGGCGTGTCGTAGCGCCCGGCGGCGATCGCCTTGGCCGAGCGCTTGAGGCTGCGCAGGGGGCGCAACAGCAGGCGCTCGACGGCATAGGCGAAGCCCAGCAGCAGGGCCACCAGCAACAGCAGGAACGTGCCCGCCAGCGGCCAAAGCCAGCGGTTGTCGAGGACCTGGGCGGCGTGCAGGTCGACGGCGGTGAGCACGTACCAGCGCAGTTGGGGAATGTAGGCCACGGCGAAGAGTTGCTGGCGGCCGTCGAGGCCGGCCCACAGGCAGTGCACCGAGCCGGCCTTGGCGCGGGCCAGGCGCATGGCCTCGCGCAGGGCGTCGCGCTGTTCCGGCTGGTCGAGCAGGTCGAACACCCGGTGGCGTTCGCTGGCGCCGCCGGCGGCGGAGCTGTAGGCGATCAGGCGGCGGTCCGGGTGGGCCTGGATGGCGCCGTCGTCGCCGACGATCATCGGCGTCACGCCCGGCTCGCGGGCGATGATGAAGTCGTCGAGGAAGCCGCTCAGGTCCAGGCCGCTGCCGGCCAGGCCGATGGGCCGGCCCTGGTCGCGGATCACCAGGTTGAACCAGACCTTGGTCAGGTTCAGCTTGCTGTCGACATTGACGTTGATGTTGTAGGCGGCGCTGTTGCGCAGGGTATTGAAGTACCAGGCGTCTTCCGGGTCGCCGGCCTCCAGGGTGTAGCGCGGCCGTTCGCTGTAGGGTTGGCGGCCGTCGTTGAAGTAGTAGTGGTGGGAGCCGCTGGCGATGATGAAGTAGGCGTGGTCGCGGAAGTCGCCGCGGTAGCCCTCGGCCTCGCGGAAGAACAGCGCGCGGCGCGCCGGGTCGTCTTCCTTCAGCAGCCAGTCGCGGGTCACCACCGATTCGGCGAAACGGCGCGACAACGCCAGTTCGCGGGAGACCGGGGCGAGGATCTTCTGCCGGTGCAGCAGGGTGAAGTTCTTCGCGTAGGCCAGGCCGAAGTGCGTACGGATGTCGTCCATCGCGCGCCAGCCCAGCAGCACCGCCGGGACCAGTGCCAGGGCACAGGCCAGCAACAGCGCCACCACCGATTTGCCGCGCAACCCCCAGTTCGCCGCCATGGCTATCCCTATCAGTTTCTCGCCCGGCCCGCGGCCGAAATCATGGATCGAAAGCGTGTGTCGAACTTTTGGCGAAAGGGCCAATTGTGCAGATGTGCATTATTTCAGGCAACGTAATTTGGTTTTATTTCGCCATTAATTTGACGTCACAATGATGGCGAGCAGGCAAAGGCCCGTGGTTCGGGCCTGTCGTCGGCGGGGTCTCGGCGGGGGAGGTTGCGGGGGGCGGCGAAAAAGCGCAGCGGGCCGGCCAGGATCCCGCTCAGAGGCGGTTGCCGCTGCCGCGCCGGGCGGCTTGCTGGAGCAGCGCGGCGGCGATCCGTTCGAGCGGCAGCACGTCTTCCGCGGCGCCCAGTTCCACCGCTTCGCGGGGCATGCCGTAGACCACGCAGGTAGCCTCGTCCTGGGCCAGGGTGTAGCCGCCGGCCTGGCGGATCGCCAGGAGCCCGCGCGCGCCGTCCTTGCCCATGCCGGTGAGCAGGCCGGCGAGCAGGTTGCGCCCGGCGCAGCGAGCCAGCGACTCGAACATCACGTCCACTGCCGGGCGGTGGCCGTTGACCTGCGCCTGGCGGTTCAAACGCACCACGTAGTTGGCGCCGGAGCGCTGCACCTCCATGTGGTGGTCGCCCGGCGCGACCAGGGCGTGGCCGGGCAGTATGCGGTCGCCGTCGCGCGCTTCGCTGACGCTGAGCCGGGTCAGGCGATCCAGGCGCTCGGCGAAGCTGCGGGTGAAGCCGGGAGGCATGTGCTGGGTGATGACCACCCCGGGACTGTGCGCCGGCAGGCCGAGCAGCACTTCCTTGAGCGCCTCGGTGCCGCCGGTGGAGGCGCCGAGGGCGATGATCTTCTCGGTGCTGAGCAGCGGCGCCGCGCTTTCCGGCGGCGCCGGCGCGTCCGCCGCACGGCGGCGCAGGCGGGCGCGGGCGACGGTCTTGAGCTTGGCGCGGATTTCCTCGGCATAGGCCTGCATGCCTTCGGCGATGCCCAGCCGGGGCTTGGCGATGAAGTCCACCGCGCCCAGTTCCAGCGCGCGCAGGGTGGCTTCGGAACCGCGCTCGGTGAGCGAGGAGATCATCAGCACCGGGGTCGGCCGCGCCTTCATCAGCTTGTCGAGGAAGGTCAGGCCGTCCATTCGCGGCATTTCCACGTCGAGGCTGATCACGTCCGGCGCGTGCTGCTTGATCAGGTCGCGGGCGACGAAGGCGTCCGGCGCGCAGCCGACCAGGCGCAGCTCCGGGTCGGCCTGGATGATCTCCTTGAGCAGGCTGCGGATCAGGGCGGAATCGTCGACGACCAGGACACTGATGGGCATGGCGGGCTCTCCCGGAGAGTCAGAACAGGTCGATGGGGCCGCCGTCCGCGTTGCGGTCGATACGGCGGCGGTAGTCGCGTTCACGCTGCAGCACGGTGTCGTTCTTCAGCTCCACCAGGGACTTCACCAGGACCCGGCCATTGCGCGGGAAGAAGTAGATCTTGCGCGGGAAGGCCTCCAGCACGTCGCTGGCGAGCAGCGGGATACGCTCGGTGGCCAGGTAGTCGAGGGTGAACTCGACGTTGCGCTGGCCGATGGCGGCGCTGATCTGGCGCAGTACCGAGCCGCCGCCGAAGACCTTGGCCTGCAGGCGCTCGCGGCTGGCGCCGAGGGCCAGCATGCGGTTGATCAGCAGTTCCATGGCGTGGCTGCCGTAGCGCGCCGACGGCGAGGCCGGGTCGCCGCCGAGGCCGCGCTCGGGGAGCATGAAGTGGTTCATCCCGGCGATGCCGTTGAGCGGGTCGCGCAGGCACACCGAGACGCAGGAGCCGAGCACGGTGACGATCACCAGGTCTTCGCCGCTGGCGAAGTATTCGCCGGGCAAAAGCTTCACCGCATCGCAGGCGAAGTACGGATCGTAGTAGCGGTTCAGCGGCGCGCCTTCCCGGGCCTGGAGATTCATCGCGATCAGGCCGGGCTGTAGACGGTCTGGCCGACGGAGCGCACCAGGTGGCTGGCGTGGACGAAGTTCTCCGAATGCCCGGCGAAGAACAGGCCCTCCGGCCGCAGCAGGGCCACCATGCGTTCCAGCAGGCGGGTCTGGGTCGGCTTGTCGAAGTAGATCATCACGTTGCGGCAGAAGATCGCGTCGAGTTCCCCGGCGATCGACCAGTCTGCCTCCAGCAGGTTGATCTGGCGGAACTCCACCAGTTGCCGCAGTTCCTCCACCACCCGCGCCTTGCCGGCGTTGGGCCCGGTGCCGCGGAGGAAGAAGCGTTTCTTCAGCGGCGCCGGCATCTGCTCCAGACGCTCCAGCGGATAGACGCCCTGGCGGGCGCAGTCGAGCACCCCGGTATCGATGTCCGAGGCGACGATCTTCACCGGCGGATCGAAGCTGCCCAGCGCCTCCACCAGGGTGATGGCGATCGAATAGGGTTCCTCGCCGGTACTCGCCGCCGCCGACCAGATGCGCAGCGGGCGATGCCGCTGCAACTGGCGGCGGGCGAGGTCGGCGAGCAGGGGGAAGTGGTGGCGTTCGCGGAAGAATGCGGTGAGGTTGGTGGTCAGCGCGTTGACGAACAACTGCTGCTCGCCCGGCTCGCGGTCGAGGTGGGTGAAATATTCGGCGAAGCTGCCGAGCCGCAGCAGGCGCAGGCGCCGCGAGAGGCGGCTATAGACCAGTTGCGCCTTGCTCTCGGCCAGGCTGATGCCGGTCAGTCGGTAGAGCCGCTCGCGTACTTGCTGGAAGTCCTCGCGGGTGTAGTGGAACTCCTGGTTGCCGAACACCGGCGAAGGCGTGGAGGTGGGCATTGGCGTCGGGTTTCCCTGGTCGACCCTAAGGGCTTGCCGCCCTCCGCCTGGCGGAGGCGCGGCGTGGTCTCAGAACTCTTCCCAGCCGTCTTCCTTGCGCGCCTTGCTGGCCCGCGCCATGCCGCTGCGGGCCAGCGGCGCCGGCGCGCTGGGGCGTGGCGCGGACGGCCGCGCGCTGGCGAGCTGGACCACGCTCGGCGGAGTGTCCAGCCTGAACACCGCCACCGACTGGTTGAGCAGGCCCGCCTGCTCCTGCATGGCCTCGGCCGCGGCCGCGGCTTCCTCCACCAGCGCGGCGTTCTGCTGGGTCATGTCGTCCATCTGCGAGACCGCGCTGTTCACCTCTTCGATGCCGGTGCTCTGCTCGGCGGAGGCGGCGGCGATCTCCGACATGATGTCGGTGACCCGGCGGATCGCCACCACGATGTCGCTCATGGTCTGTCCGGCCTGGGCCACCAGGGTGTTGCCGTTCTCCACCTTGTCCACCGAGTCGGAGATCAGCGTCTTGATCTCCTTGGCCGCGGCGGCGGAACGCTGGGCGAGGGTGCGCACTTCCCCGGCGACCACCGCGAAGCCGCGGCCCTGCTCGCCGGCGCGGGCTGCCTCGACCGCGGCGTTGAGGGCGAGGATGTTGGTCTGGAAGGCGATGCCGTCGATCACCCCGATGATGTCGGCGATCTTGCGCGCCGACTCGTTGATCGAGGACATGGTGCTGACCACCTTCTGCACCACGGTGCCGCCCTGGGTCGCCACTTCCGAGGCATTGGCCGCCAGCGAGTTGGCCTGGCGGGCATTCTCGGCGTTGAGCTTCACCGTACTGGTCAGTTCTTCCATGCTCGAGGCGGTTTCCTCCAGGCTCGACGCCTGCTGCTCGGTGCGCGCCGACAGTTCGGCGTTGCCGCTGGCGATCTCGCTGGCGGCGGTGTTGATGGTGTCGGCGGCCTCGCGAATCTGCCCGAGCATCCGCGACAGGCTTTGTGCGGTGTCGTTGGAGAAATCCTTGAGCTGGCCGAAGGTGCCCTGGTAGTCGGCCTCGATGCGCTGGGTGAGGTCGCCCTGGGCCAGCGCCCCGAGCATCCGCGAGACGTCGCGCAAGCCGCGGTCGGCGGTATCCACCAGGCTGTTCAGGTCCTTCGCCAGCCTGAGGAAGAAGCCTTCCTTGCCGGCCTCCTCGACGCGCTTGCTGAAGTCGCCGGCGGCCGCCGCCTGCACCAGTTGCGAGACTTCCTGCTCGGCGCGGTGTTCCTCGGTGCGGTCGGTCCATTGCACGGCGGAGCCGAGGCGTTCGTTGGCGTCGTTGAACACTGGCACCACGTCGAGGGAGAAGCGCCGGCCGCCGAGGTTGAGCTCGGCCTTGTGCACGCCGGTGAGGTTGGCCAGCAGGTGCCGCTGGTGCGCCGGATTCTTGTGGAACACGTCGATGTTGGCGCCCATCAGGCGGCCGGCGTCGAAGTTCGGCAGTTGCTTGCGGATATCCGCTTCGGCGCGACCGAGCATCTCGCTGACGGTGCGGTTCATGTAGATGATGTTGAGATCGTTGTCGGCGATCATCACGTTGGCCGAGACGTTGTCCAGCGCGCTCTTGATCCGCGCGTTGTAGGCCGCCGTGGCCAGTTGCGCCGAGGTCGCCTCGGCGGCCCCGCGCAGGCGTTCGCGAACGCCGTCGATGGCTTCGGTGATCTGCGCCTTCTTGCCCGGCAGGCGGTCCATCAGCGGCTCGAAGTTGCCCTGGCCGTAGGCGGTGACCACGCTGACCACCTTCATCTTCACCGCGATGTGCGCGGCCACCAGTTCGTTGACGCCCTTGGCGATGCGCGCCGCGCGACCTTCCAGGCGTTCGGCGGGAATCGTCTGGTCGATCCAGCCGGCTTCGTGCTGGCGGCTCATCTCCGCCAGCCCCGCCTCCAGGCTTTCCACCTGCTGGAGTTCGGCGCGTTGTTCGCGCAGTTGCCGCTGCAGCGCCCGCAGGCTGTCGTAGAGACGCTCGTAGCCGGGCGCCGGGGCCTCGCCGACGGCGGTGTCGAGCTGGCCGTCGGCGAACGACTGGAGGAGCGTGGCGATCCGGTCGGCGCGTTGCTGCGCCACCGCATGTGCATTGAACAGACCCATTTCGATATCCCCTGCCTATCCCTCGTTGGCGCCGCTCAGGCCGCGGCTTCGTCGACCAGCGCCATTTCGCGGCTGGTCATCAGTCTCTCGATGTCCACCAGGATCAACATGCGCTCGCCCGCGGTGGCCAGGCCGAGCAGGTATTCGGTGTCGAAGCTGGCGCCGAACTCCGGCGGCGGCCTGATCGCGTCGCCGCCCAGTGCGATCACGTCGGATACCGAGTCCACCACCACGCCGACGATGCGCCGGCCGATGTTGAGGATGATCACCACGGTGAACGGGTCGTAGGTGACCTCGGCGAGGTGGAACTTGATGCGCAGGTCGACGATCGGCACGATCGCCCCGCGCAGGTTGATCACGCCCTTGATGAAGGGCGGCGCGTTGGCGATCGCGGTGACCTGGTCGTAGCCGCGGATCTCCTGCACGCGGAGGATGTCGATGGCGTACTCCTCGCGGCCCAGGGTGAAGGTCAGGTATTCCTGCGCCGGGCCGTTCGCCTGGCTTGCCTCAGTGCCGTTCATCGGCGGTGTCCTCCCGCGCCGCCAGGCGTGGCAGCGCATCGACGTCGAGAATCAGGGCGACGCTGCCGTCGCCCATGATGGTGGCGCCGGCGATACCCTCCACACGGCGGAAATTCTGTTCCAGGCTCTTGATCACCACCTGCTGCTGGCCGACCAGTTCGTCCACCTGCAGGGCGAAGCTGCGCCCCTCGGACTCGAGGATCACCACGATGCCCTGCTCCGGCGCCGGCGCTTCGCCGCCGATGCGCAACAGCTCGTGCAGGCTGAACAGCGGCAGGTACTCGCCGCGTACGCGGATCATCGCGTTGTCTTCGCCGCCGAGGCCGCGCACGTCGTCGCTGCGCGCCTGCAGCGACTCGACGATGTAGGTCAGCGGAATCACGTAGTTGACCGCTTCGACGGCGACGATCAGGCCGTCGAGGATCGCCAGGGTCAGCGGCAGGCGGATGCCGATGCGAGTGCCCATGCCGGGCGCCGAGTCGATGTCGATGCGCCCGCCCATGGCACCGATGTTGCGCTTCACCACGTCCATGCCGACGCCGCGTCCGGACAGCTCGGTGACCGTCTCGGCGGTGGAGAAGCCGGGCATGAACACCAGTTGCCAGACCTCGGCGTCGCTCATCCCGTCATGCACCGGCAGGTTGCGCTCGCGGGCCTTGGCGAGGATGCGTGGACGCGACAGGCCGCGACCGTCGTCGGAAACCTCCACCACCACGCTGCCGCCCTGGTGGCTGGCGGCGAGCTTCACCGTGCCGCTCGCCGGCTTGCCGGCGGCGAGGCGTTCGGCGGGCGTTTCGATGCCGTGGTCGATGCTGTTGCGGACGATGTGGGTGAGCGGATCGCTGAGTTTCTCGATCACGCTCTTGTCCAGTTCGGTGTGCTCGCCGTGCAGGTGCAGCTCGACCTGCTTGCCCAGGCGCGTGGCGGTGTCGCGCACCAGCCTGGGGAAGCGGCTGAAGATGAAGTTGATCGGCAGCATGCGGATCGACATCACCGATTCCTGCAGGTCGCGGGTGTTGTGTTCGAGCTGGGCCAGGGCGTGCTGCAGGCGCTCGTGGCGGCTCGGGTCGAGCTGCTCGCCGAGCTGGCCGAGCATGGCCTGGGTGATCACCAGTTCGCCGACCAGGTTGATCAGGCTGTCGATCTTTTCCACGCTGACCCGGATCGAGCCGGACTCGCCGTCGCCACGCACGGGCGCGACTGCGCCCCTGGCCGTCGCGGCGACGGCTTGCGCGGGCGCACTGGGCGCGGCGGGGCTGCCGGGGGCGCCGTCGAACAGGCCGAAGGCGCGTTCCTCCGTAGGTGGGGAACCCGGTGCCTCATCGAAGAGGCCGAACGCTTCGCTCGCGGCCGGTGCGCCGGGCGCCTCGTCGAAGAGCCCGAACGCTTCCGGCGCGGCCGCTCGTTCCGGAGCGCCCGGGCCTTCGTCGAAGAAGCCGAAGGCATCGTCGTCCGCGGTTTCCCTGGCGGGCGCGTCGTCGAACAGGCCGAAGCCTTCCTCCGCCGCTTCCTGTTCCGGCACCCGCAGCCAGCCGCGCAGCCGCTCGACCGTCTCCAGCAACGGCACCCCGGGGTCGGGACTGCCGCTGCGATGGGCGTCGAGCAGGCGCTGCAACACGTCGCGGGCTTCGAGGAAGGAACTGATCATGTCCGGCCGCAGGTGCATCTGGCCACAGCGGATGCGGTCGAGCAGGGTCTCCAGTTCGTGGGTGACGGCGGTGATGTCGTCGAAACCGAACATTCCGCTGGAACCCTTGATCGAATGCGCGGCGCGGAAGATGCCGTGCAGCGTCTCGCTGTCCGGCCGGTCCAGGTCGAGACCGATCAGGAGGAGTTCGAGGGTGGCCAGGTGTTCCTCGGTTTCCTCGAAGAACACCTGGAGAAACTGGCTCATATCCTGGGGCATGGGACCTCCCCCGCGGGGGAACGGGAATCAGGGCAGGACCTTGCGCGTCACTTCGAGCAGTTTCGGCGGGTCGAACGGCTTCACCAGCCAGCCGGTGGCGCCGGCGCTACGCCCCTGCTGCTTCATCGCGTCGCTCGATTCGGTGGTCAGCATGAGGATCGGCACGCTGCGGTAGCCGGCCAGGTTACGCAGGCTGCGGATCAGCGACAGGCCGTCCATGTTCGGCATGTTCTGGTCGGTGAACACCAGGCTGTAGCTCTTGCTCTGGGCCTTGCCGAGGCCTTCCTTGCCGTCCGCGGCCTCGTCCACCTCGTAGCCGGCGGACTTCAGGGTGAAGCTCAGCATCTGGCGGATAGACGCCGAGTCGTCGACGATCAGAATCGGTTTGCCCATGGTCTTGCGTCCTCACGGTGTCCCTACCGCAGCGCCAAGCTCGGCGGCGAAGGTGGTGTGTGCCAGGTGGCTGTGACGGAGGGCTCTGATGGCCCTTTGCTAGTTCCAGTAAAGACAATGTCCGGTGGATTTCAATTATTGGCGCCGGTTTCTCGTCGGATAGTTATCCGGTTAGACGGATTGGCTATCGATACCCCTCAGAACAATTCCACTTCGCCCACGTTGACGCTGTTCTGGCTCACCGGGCTGGGCAAGGGCCGGCGTAGTTCCTCGACCTCCCGCGCGACCCGTTCGGGCCATTCCTGGCGCGGCCGCGCCTCCAGCGCGCCGAGGCCGAGGGCGAAGGCGCCAAGACGCGCATGGTGCTTGCGCATCTGGCCGAGCAACTGGCTGCCCATGTCCTGGAATTGCAGGGCGGTGACCGCCGCGTCGACGCCCTGGCCGACTTCCAGCGAGAGCCGGTCCAGTTCGTGGATGACCTTCAGGGTGTGCCGGTTCATCGCCTCCAGGTCATCGAGCATGCCCTGGATCTTGTGCTTGGAATCGAGGGCGAAGGACATGTCCTTGTCGGCCAGTTGCGAGATCGCGCTCTCGGCGTCCTGGATCTCGTGGTGGACCACGTCGACGTGCTTGCGGATGGCGGCGGAAAACTCCGTGGAGCGGGTCGACAGCGCGCGCACTTCATCGGCGACCACGGCGAAGCCGCGGCCGCTCTCGCCGGCTCGGGCGGCCTCGATGGCAGCGTTGAGGGCGAGCAGGTTGGTCTGCTTGGCGATGGCGTCCATGTCCTGGGTCGACTGCAGGATCTCGGTGATCTTCAGGCGCACCTGGTCCATGCGTTCCACCAGTTGCTGCGAGGTCCGGCTGGTTTCCAGGGTAGCCTCGACGAACAGGCTGAGGGTCTGCTGGGTGGTCCTGACGAAGTCCTGGAAGTTGATGCCTTCGTCGACCTGGCCGCGCCCGTCGTAGCGCTCGATCAGCGAATGGGACAGGCCGCGCTGGGTATCGATGCGTTCGGCGAGGCCGTGGAAGCTGTCGCTGAGCTGGCGGATCGCCGAATGCAGCAGTTCGTCGATCTGCCGGGCGTGACCGTCCAGTTGCGCGGTTTCGTCGGCGAGCGCCCGTTGCGCCGCGCTCCAGGCCGGCGAAGCGGCATCCGCCTGCGGGTTGGCATTCGCTACCGCTTGCCGAGGGGCGCGCAGGAGGAGGACGAGCATGGCCAGGCTGGCGAACCAACCGAGCGCCAGGACCAGCCAGACGCCGAGGCCGACGGCATGCAGCCCGGCGCACAACGCCCAGGGTAGGGAAAGCAGGCCCAGCTTCAGCAGCAGGGGCCGGGATGGTAACGAAACACCGAGGGACTCGCGCATGCTGCACTCCATGTGCCGGATCGGAGCAGGGCTTCCAGGCGGTCCCTCGGGACCGTGCGGAAGACGCCTTCCAAGCTCGTCGGCGGCGTTTTCTAAAACTAGAGTCCCAATCGGTAATGTCAAACTGCCGTTTTTCCGGCGAGGCCGGTGCCAGGGCCTTTTCCCGTTTGCCGAGGCGACGGATGGCTGGCGCTAGCCGGTTGGGAAGGCGGAGAAGCGCCGGGCCAGGTCCTGGCGGCGGAAGTAGTCGACGACGAAGTCGACGAAGACCCGGGTCTTGGCCGGTAGCAGCTTGTTCGCCGCGTAGTAGAGGCTGGTGTTGCCGGCGTCGACGTACCAGTCCGGCAGGACCCGCACCAGGGCGCCGGACTCCAGGTAGGCATAGGCGTGCTGCATGCATACCAGGGTGATGCCCAGGCCCATGGCGGCGACCTCGCAGGTGGCTTCCGGGTCGCTCATGGTCATGCGTTCGCGCAGCTCGATCGGCGCCTCCTCGCCGTTGCGCCGGCGCAGCGGCCAGGAGCGCACGCGGCCGGTCTGCGGCGAGCGGATGCGGATCCCGTCGAAGCCGCCCAGGTCGCCTGGATGGCGGATTGGCGGCTTGTCGCGGAGGTAGGCGGGCGAGGCGAGGAGGATCAGGTGGCCCGGCGTCAGGTTGCGCGCCACCACCCCGGGAGGCAGTTCGAAACCGCCGCCGATGGCGGCGTCGAAGCCTTCGCCGATGAGGTCGACCTGGCGATTGTCGAAATGCCAGTCGGGCACGATGTCGGGATAGCGTTCGAGGAACTCGCCGAGCAGCGGCAGGATGTAGTCGCGGCCGAAGGCCAGCCCCATGCTGACCTTCAACGTGCCGCTGGGTTGGTTGCCGACGCTGGAGACGTTGGCGAGAGCGGTCTGGATGCCCTCCAGGCTGCCGCCGACCTCTTGCAGGAAACGCTCCCCGGCTTCGGTCAGGGTCAGGCGCCGGGTGCTGCGCTGGAACAGGCGCACGCCGAGGTTGCTTTCCAGGCGGGCGACGTTCTTGCCCACCCCGGCCGGCGTCAGGCCCAGGCGCCTGGCGGCCTCGGCGAAGCTACCGGCCTCGGCGCTGCGGACGAAGCACTGGATGTTGCTGAGGGTTTCCATGGGAAAGGGCCCGCATAAACCATTGGTATCGGCTGAATATAGCGATTACCCGCTACCAGGTCTGCAATGGACGACGGAAACTCGGGGCCTGTCTATCCACTCCGATGGAGATTTCCATGTCCGTATCCTCTGCATCCCTCGCCGGCAAAGTCGCCTTCGTCCAGGGCGGTTCCCGCGGCATCGGCGCCGCCATCGTTCGCCGGCTGGCCGCCGAAGGCGCCAGCGTCGCCTTCACCTACGTCAGCTCGGCGGACAAGTCCCGGGCCCTGGCGGCCGAACTCGAAGGCGCCGGAGCCAGCATCCTGGCCCTGCATGCCGATAGCGCCGACGCGGCCGCGCTCGTCGCCGCCGTCGACGAAGCGGCGGCTCGCTTCGGACGCATCGACATCCTGGTCAACAACGCCGCCGTCCTCGCCCTCGGTTCGGTGGAAGAGCTGCCGCTGGCCGACTTCGAGCGGACCCTGGCGATCAACGTGCGCAGCGTCTTCGTCGCCACCCAGGCGGCGGTCAAGCACATGGGCGACGGCGGGCGGGTGATCAGCATCGGCAGCACCAATGCCGAACGCATGCCGTTCGCCGGCGGCGCCACCTACGCGATGAGCAAGTCGGCGCTGGTCGGCCTGACCAAGGGCCTGGCCCGCGACCTCGGCCCGCGCGGGATCACGGTGAACAACGTGCAGCCGGGTCCGGTGGATACCGACATGAACCCGGACGACGGCGACTTCGCCGAGGCCCTCAAGGGCCTGATGGCACTGCCGCGCTACGCCCGCAGCGAGGAAATCGCCAGCTTCGTCGCCTACCTGGCCGGGCCGGAAGCGGCCTACATCACCGGGGCCAGCCTGACCATCGATGGCGGTTTCTCGGCCTGACCCGGGTCGCCTCGTTCCACCCGGCGAAGTAGCCCCTCTCCCCGACCTTCTGGCCAGACGCTCCCTCCTGAAGGGAGAGGGCGAGGGGAGAGGTTCCGCTTATCGCACCAGGAAAGGCGAAGCCCCCTCTACGACACCGGTCTCGCTGACGTATCGCTTCCAATGCTCGATCAGCTCCGCCAGCTTGCCCGGCTGGCTGTCAGCGAGGTCGTGGATCTCGCCCGGGTCGCGGGCCAGGTCGTAGAGCTGCCAGGTGGCCGGGCCCACCGGGGCCGGCAGGTACACCGCCTTCCAGTCGCCCTGGCGGATCGCACGCATGCCGAACAGCTCCCAGCCGGTCACGGTGTTCTCGTCGTGGGCCGCCTCGGTCTCGCCGGAAAGCCAACCCAGCCAAGACCTGCCGCGCGGCTCGGCGATCTCGCGGCCGCGCCAGCGCTTGCCTGGGTGGCGGACACCGGCGAGGTCGAGGAGGGTCGGGGTGACGTCCATCACCGTGGCGAAGGCATGGCTGATCGCACCCTGCCGGCTTAGCCGCGGGTAGCGCACCAGCGCTGGCACGCGAATCCCGCCCTGGGTGGTGAATGCCTTGTACAGGCGCGATGGTGCGGTGGCCGCCTGGGCCCAGCGCGGGCCATACCAGACGTAGGAATTGGCGCGGCCGATGTTTTCCAGGCTGTTGTCGTAGTGCCGGTCGAGAAAGCCCAGCAGGTCCGGGCCGAATTTCGGGAACGCCTCCAGCAGGGCGCCTTCGGCGCCGTTGTCGGACATGAACAGGACGAAGGTGTTGTCCAGCTCGCCCTGCCGGCGCAGGTAGTCCACGACCCTGCCGATGTTCCAGTCCATGCGCTCGACCATCGCCGCATAGACCTCCATCGCCCGCGCCGACTTAGCCCGTTCCTCGTCCTCCAGGGCCTCCCACTCGCGGGTCAGGGCGAGCACCGGATGGGCTTCGACGTCCGCTTCCACCAGGCCCAGCTCCTTGAGCCGGGCCAGGCGTTCCTGGCGCAGCGCTTCTGGACCGGCGTCGTAGCGACCGCGGTACTTCTCGACGATCTCCCGCGGCGCTTGCAGCGGCCAGTGCGGCGCGGAGAACGGCAGGTAGGCGAAGAACGGCCGGCTCTGGTCGCGCTCCTTGAGGTATTGCAGCAGCTTGTCGCCGAAGGCGTCGGAGGAATAGAAGCCCTCCGGCAGCGTGTCGAGGTAGCGCTCGTCTTCCACGTAGAGCGCTGGCGTACCCTTGAGGATGCGCGGAGTGCTTTCGTCGTAGGGCGGCTCGAAACCATAGTGGTTGGCGGCGCCCGGCAGCAGCGAGAAGGAACGCTCGAAACCGCGTGCATGGGGCGTCTGTTCCGGCTTCAGGCCGAGGTGCCACTTGCCGGCCATGAGGGTCTGGTAGCCGGCCTCGCGGAGCAGCTCCGGCAGCGCCACCACGCGCTCGTTGAGATGCCCTTCGTAACCCGGCTTGCCTTCCAGTTCCGGGGTCAGCGCCTCGGCCATGGTGCCGATCCCGGCGATGTGGTGGTCGGTGCCGGTGAGCAGCATCGAGCGGGTCGGCGAGCAGGTCGAGGCGGTGTGGAAGTCGGTCAGGCGCAGGCCGGCGATGGCCAGGGCGTCGAGGTTCGGCGTGGCGATCTCGCCGCCGAAGGCGCCGATATCGGAGAAGCCCAGGTCGTCGGCGACGATCACCAGGAAGTTGGGGCGTTTGCTCATGCGCGGGTCTCGTCTGGATGGGAGGAGAAGGTGGGGCCCTCGCCCCCGCCCTTCCCGCAGGGGGAAAGGGCCAGGGCAAGGGGCTTTTCAGCAAGCGATGAATTCGAAGGGCAGGTTTTCCACCCGTCGCGGCGGCGGCGCGACGTACTCGCCGTCGGCGGTCAGTTCGTGCAGCAGCGCTTCGCGCTGGCGCAGGAAGTCGAAGCCACCGCGCTCGCGCGGATGCGCCAGGCCCACCTCGACCACCCGCCTGATCCGCCCCGGACGTGGCTCCATCACCACCACCCGGTCGGCCAGGTAGAGCGCCTCCTCGACGTCGTGGGTGACCAGCAGGGTGGTGATACGGGTGCGCCGGCGGATCGCCAGCAACTCTTCCTGCAACTGCTGGCGGGTCAGTGCGTCGAGGGCGCTGAACGGCTCGTCGAGCAGCAGCAGGCGCGGGCTGGCCACCAGGCCACGGGCGATCGCCACGCGCTGGGCCATGCCGCCGGACAACTGGTGCGGGTAGGCACGCTCGAAGCCGTGCAGGCCGACCAGGCGGATGTATTCGTCGATCCGCGCCGCCTTGTCGGTTTCGCCAAGGGCTTCGTTGACCAGGCCGAGGGCGACGTTCTGCTGCACCGTCAGCCAGGGGAACAGGCGGTGCTCCTGGAACACGATGCCGCGTTCGCCGCCGATGCCGGCGATTGGCCGGCCGTCGACGCGGATCTCGCCGTCGTAGTCGCGGTCCAGGCCGATCAGCAGGCGCAGCAGGGTCGACTTGCCGCAGCCACTGGCGCCGACGATGGCGATGAACTCGCCCTCGCCGATCTCCAGGTCGAACTGCTGGATCGCTTCCAGTCGCCGGCCGTCCACGGCGAAGTGCTTGCGCACCTGGCGGAAGCTGACCAGCGGGGTGCCCGTGGCGGGCGCGGTGAATGCGTTCATGCGTGTCTCCAGCGCGTGGCGCGCGCTTCGATGCGTTGGCCGAGGGCATTGAGCAGGGCGCCGGTGAGGCCGACCAGGAGCATGCCGGCGCCGATCAGGTCCATGCGGAACAATTGCTGGGCGCCGATCATCAGGCTGCCGATGCCGCCGTCGGAGGGCATGAAGTACTCGGCGCCGATGGTTCCCAGCCAGGCGTAGATCAGCGCCAGGCGCAGGCCGGCGAACACCGACGGGGCGGCACCCGGCAGGACCAGCCGGAGCAGCCGTCGCCAGGGACCCAGGCGCAGCACCCGGGCCGCCTCGCCGAGGCTCGGCGGCAGGCTGGCGATGCCGCGCTGGGTGGCCAGCAGCAGCGGGAAGAAGGCGGCGATTGCGACGAACGTCAGCTTGGCCGGTTCGCCCAGGCCGAACCAGGCGGTGAGCAGCGGTACCCAGGCGAAGATCGCCACCTGCCGCAGTGCCGCGAAAGTGGGGCCGAAGAAGCGTTCCGCCGGGCGCCACAGGCCGAGCAGCAGGCCGCCGAGGAAACCCAGGCCGCCGCCCAGCAGGAGCCCGCCGAGCGTGCGCTTCAGGCTGTCGAACAGGGCGCCTGGGAGGCTGCCGTCGAGCGCTCCGCTCCAGGTCGCCCGCGCCACTTCCAGAGGGCTGGCGAGGATCGCCGGGTCGACCCATTCGGCGCTGCTCGCCGACTGCCACAGGAGCAGCAGCGCCAGCGGCGGCAGCCACACCTGCAGGCGCTGCCAGCCGCGTCCCGGCGGGCGCCGGCGGAATTCGCCGGTGGCGGCTTGCGGCCAGTGCAGCAGGCGGCGGTCGAGCCACTGGATGGCGCGGTCCATGCCCACCCCGACCAGGCCGATGATGAGGATGCAGACGAACACGATGTCGAGCATGAACAGTTGCCGGCCCTGCACCATCAGGTAGCCGATACCCTCGCTGGAAGCCAGCAACTCGACCGCCAGCAGCGAGGTCCAGCCCTGCGCCAGGGCCAGGCGCAGCCCGGTGAGGAAGGCCGGCAGCGCCGCCGGCAGGATCAGCCGCCAGACCAGCAGGCGTGGCGGCAGGCGCAGTACTGCGGCGGCTTCGCGCAGCTTGGGCTGGGCGTCGCGCACGCCGACCAGGGTATGGATGGTCACCGGCACCACGACCGCTTTCACCAGCACCACCAGCTTGAGCAGTTCGCCGATGCCGAAGAACAGCATGAACAGCGGGATCCAGGCCAGCGTGGGGATTTGTGCGAGGGCGCTGAAGGTGGGGAAGACCAGGCGCTCGGCACGCGGACTGAAGCCCAGCCAGGCGCCTAGCGCGGCGCCGCTGGCGACCCCGGCGAGCAGGCCCCAGGCCAGGCGCCGCAGGCTGATCGCCAATTCGCTCCAGAGTTCGCCGGCGAGCAACTCGCGGGCGCTCTGCCAGACCAGCTCGGGAGTTGGTAGCACCTGGGCCGACATCCAGTGGCGATGGCTGGCGACCCACCACAGCAGCGCCAGCCCGAGCGGCAGCAACCAGGGCAGCAGGCCGTCCCCCAGGCGCCGGGCGAAAGCCGCGGAGGGCGGCGGCGCCAGGCGCGGCAGGGGCCGGCTCCAGGCGGGCGAAAGGGTTTTATCGATATTCTTCATGGGAATATAAATCGCCGAATCAATGCATTTTTTCGCTAAGAAGGGCCATTTAAAGAAAGGCACCAGGCAGCGGCAAATGCATTTGGAGAATATTTTCCATGCTCTGGCTGCATATGACGCGGAGAGGCCCGTGCGGCCTGTCATACTGCTTGTGGTTATAAAAAAATGAATTTTTATTATTTATTTTCGAGGCGCCGCTGTGCATAGCTAGCCGCACACCCGCTCCCGGCGGGAATCCCTCTCTTCCCGTTCCAAGGAGCCGCCCCATGAAAGCGCTTACGTCTTCCCTGCTCGGTCTGTTCGCCGCGCCTGTGCTCGCCGGCCTGCTCGGTGCCTACGTGCCGCTGGCGAGCGCCGCTCCGCCGAAGGAAATCCGCATCGCGGTGCCGGACGTCAGCGCCGGCAGTTCGCACTCGGGCGGTGGCGTGGTCGACGTGCTCTACACCCGCCAGTTGCTGGAGAAGGAGTTCGCCAACGACGGCATCGCGGTGAAATGGAGCTTCTTCAAGGGCGCCGGCCCGGTGGTCAACGAAGCGTTCGCCAACGGCCAGGTGGACTTCGCCTACCTCGGCGACCTGGCGGCGATCATCGGCAAGTCCGGAGGCCTGGACAGCCGCCTGCTGGCCGCTACCGCGCGAGGGGTCAACCACTATCTCGGCGTGCAGCCGGGCTCCGGGATCAAGACCCTGGAGGATCTCAAGGGCAAGCGCGTAGGCATCTTCCGTGGCACCGCCAGCCAGTTGTCGTTCGACAATGCCCTGGCCAGCGTCGGTCTCAGCGAGAAGGACCTGAAGGTGATCAACCTCGATTTCAGTGCCGCCCTGTCCGCCCTCGCAGCCAGGCAGATCGATGCCACCTGGGGCCTGGCCGGACTGTTCGCCCTGCGCGACCGCGGGCTCGCGGAAATTCCGCTGAGCACCCGCGACCTGAACGGCGCCGGCACCCTGCAGGCGCTGCTGGTCGGCTCCGGAGCCTTCGTCGATGCCCATCCGGACATCACCGAGCGGCTGCTCAAGGTGCAGTTGCAGGCCCAGGACTGGCTGGCCCGCGAGGAGAACCGCGACGCCTACATCGAACTGGTGTCGAAGCAGGCCAGCTACCCGGTGGTGATCCTGCAGAGCGAGTACCGTGGCCGCAAGCTGGGCGACGCCCTGTCGCCGCGCCTGGACGCCGATTTCCTTGGCCGGCTGGATGCTTCGATCCAGGCGGCCAAGCGTTTCGGCCTGATCCGTCGCGAATTCAGCGCCGAGCAGTGGGCCGCGCCGGAACTGCTGGAGGCGGCCGGCAAGCTGGCCAAGGCCAAGGCCGTGGCGCAGGCGGCGGAGTGACGCCGAGCCGGGGACGGCCGAGGCGGCGCCGTTTCGTAGCAATTTGTAATATGTTTCGAGATTCTTGCACCGACCCAACCAATGACTGGATCGAGCGAAGTATCCAGCCGTTGGTCGGGGATTCTGCGTATATCGCGTCATGAAAGTTTCACGCGGGTAATCCGCAGGTTATTCCGCGATCATTTCGTTCGTTAATCGCCCCATATATTCAGATACAAAATCGGCACTGCCAATTCTTCCAGTTTTCCCTTCCGACAATTCTCCCGACCCTCCCCGGAAACAACTCCAAGTATCTCGCGGCGAACCGCCGCGTCCCGCATCTAGCCTGCCCATCACTACGACAGCGCGGCGCCAGCGCCGGGCCTCGCCCTGCGCGTCGGCGGCATTCCTGATTTTCTTCCGGAGGAGAGCGGTCATATGAATCTCGATAGCAAATTGTTCGACGCGACACTCGATCTCGAACGCGTGAAAGTTTCGGTGAGAACGCTGGTGAAGTTATCCCGCCAGGAACAATCGGCGATCATCCGGACCCTCAACGAGTTTGGTTTCCTGCTGTTGCGCAGCGAACAGGGCGAAGACAGGCAGGAACTTCTCGCGCTCAAGGAGTTGTTCGGCCGCGCCGCCCCCCACCCGCGCGCCGACGCCGACGGCATCGTGCCGATCAGCAATGCGCGGTATGTCAGCGGCTACCTCGGCTCCACGCCGCTGGAGCACAAGCTGCACACCGACGGCGCTTTCCTCGACATCCCGGAGCAATTGTGCAGCCTGCAATGCGTGCGCAACGCCCGGGAGGGCGGGGAGACCCTGCTGGCCAGCGCCGGACTGGCCTTCGAGCGCCTGCGCCGGCGCATGCCGACCAAGCATCTCGGCCTGCTGCGCGGCGACGCCCTGACCATCGTGCGCAAGCACCAGAGCAGCACCCAGCCGGTGTTCCGCCTGAACGGCGAGGCGCTGGGCATCAAGTTCCGGCAGAACGACGGGGCGGCCGAGGTGGTCGAGCACCCTGTGGCGGTGGAGGCCTTCGCCGAACTGGTGGCGGCGCTCGAGGATCCGGCCTGCCAACTGCGGATCAAGCTCGAACCGGGGGAAATCCTGGTGCTCGACAACACCGCGGTGTTGCACGGGCGCACCGCCTTCTGCGCCAACGAACTGCGCGAAATGCGCCGGCTCAACTTCGACGGCCACGGCCGCCTGCGGGCGGAGCTGGAACTGGGCTTCAAGGTGGGGTTGTGATCGCACAGTTCGTCGCGGTGGTGCTGCCGATCCTGATCTGCACCGGGATCGGTTTCGCCTGGAGCCGTTCCGCCGGGCCGGTGGATACCCGCGCGCTGGTGTTCCTGGTGGCCAACGTCGGCTTTCCCTGCCTGCTGCTGTCGTCGCTGGACCGCCCCGGCCTGTCCATTGGCATGGTGGCCGGGGTGTTCCTCGCCACCGCGCTGGCGGTGCTGGCGTTCGCCCTGCTGGGCCTGGTCGCCCTGCGCCTGCTGCGGATGCCGGTGCGGCGCTACCTGCCGTCGATCATGCTGCCGAACTCCGGGAACATGGGCATCCCCATCGCCTACCTGGCCTTCGGCGAGGAGGCGCTGGTGTATGCGGTGGCGTTCTCCACCCTGATCCAGGTGGGTCACGCGACGCTCGGCGTCTGGTTCGCTTCGGGCGATATCACCCCGGCGAGCATCCTGCGCAACCCGATGATCTATGCCCTGGCCGTGGCGCTGGGCCTGATCGCCCTGGGCTGGAGCCTGCCGCCGCCGTTGCGCGATGTGACCCGCCTGCTGGGCGGGATTACCGTGCCGCTGATGCTGGTGATGCTCGGCCTGTCGCTGGCCGGTCTGCGCCTGCACGAGACCTGGCGGCCATTGCTGCTGTCTCTGGTGCGGGTCTGGGGCGGTTTCGCGGTCGGCTATGGGATCGCTGCCGGCCTGGGCATGGAGGCGGTGGCGGCGGGCACCTTCGCCATCCAGTGCGGGATGCCGACCGCGGTGCTCACCTACCTGTTGGCCAAGCGTTACGACGGCCCGGTGAACGAAGTGGCAGGCATGGTGCTGATCACCACGCTGCTGGTGCTGCTCTCCACGCCTTTGTTCATCCAGTTGCTGCCGCGCGCGTGAAGACGATCCGGGCCGCCCCGCGGGGCGGCCCGGGGCGTCACCAGATCGAGCGGGAGTAATCGACGACCAGCCGGGTTTCGTCGATGTCGCCGTCGAGATAGCTCGCGTTGCCCCGGTGCCAGGCCTGCGAGGCGCGCAGCGCGAGGCCGGCGAGGGGGCCCGCCTTGACCCGATAGGCGAAGCCGAGGTCGCTTTCCCGGTGCCGCCCGTCACGCCTGTAGAGTCCGGCGTAGATGCTCTCGGCGGCACTGCTGGCGCTGGCCCCGGCACGGCCGCGGGCATGCAGCGCATGCAGGCTGAGCCCAGGCAGGCCGAGCGCGCCGAGGTCCAGGTCATAGCGTAATTGCCAGGAACGCTCGCCCGGTCCGTTGAAGTCGGAGTAGCCCACCGAGTTGGCCAGTACCATGGACGCGCTGGAGCGCCCGTCGCCGAAGGCCATGTAGTCGAACGGCTGCTCGCCATGGACACGCTGGTAGGCCAGGGTGATGCGCTGCGGCCCCTGTTCGTAGCCCAGGGCCAGGGAGCTGGCCAGGGTGTCGATGCGGCCGAAGCGGCTCTGGCCGCTGTCGCGGGTGCGGTAGGCGTCGAG
This sequence comes from Pseudomonas sp. 203-8, assembly GCF_020708595.1. NCBI lineage: Bacteria > Pseudomonadati > Pseudomonadota > Gammaproteobacteria > Pseudomonadales > Pseudomonadaceae > Pseudomonas > Pseudomonas sp. 203-8. The sequence goes on from NZ_JAJFDF010000006.1 coordinate 387,424, forward strand.
GTCGACCCGCAGCGCGCGCTCCCCGCCCAGCGGCTGGCGATGGCTGGCGCCGAAATAGGCCTGCTGCCAGATGTCGTCGAAGCGCGAGGCGTAGAGCGACAGTTGCAGCCGCTCCGTGGCCTGCCATTGACCGCCGAGGAAGCCGACCGCGTCGAGGCGCACCGGATAGGCGCCGAGGCGTCCGTAGACGGTGCTGATGTCGCCGCGGACCTTGGATTCGCCGGGGCCGGAGGCGGCGGTGAAGCGCCCGCCCTCGAGCAGCAGCCCGTCGAACGAGCGGTCCTCCAGCAGCAGGCCGTAGGCCATGCCGGCCAGCGTGCGGTTGCTGCTGGCGGCGAACACCGGCGCGCTGGTGGTGGTCTGGCCGTACTTCAGGCGGGTTTCGCCGTGGCGTAGCCTGAGGGCGCCACCGACCTTGCCGTAGCGATGGTCGGGATGGCCGTCGGCGCCGACCGGCAGGTTGCCGGTGCCGGTGCGGCCGCCGCCGCTGTCCAGTTGCAGGCCGAGCATGGCATGGGCGTCGAGGCCGAAGCCGAGGCTGCCCGGCGTGTAGCCGGAGGCGAACTGGAGGCGCAGGCCCTGGGTGGCTTCCTCGCGGTAGCCGTTGCGCTCGCTCCTGGGCTTGAAGCGGTTGCGCCCGGCGTTGTTCGGGCTGTCGCGGTAGTCGCGGTTGAAGTAGTAGGTGCGAGCGAGGAACTGCAGTTCGCTGTCCTCGACGAAGCCCCCATCCCCGGCCGTCGCGGCCGCCCCTTCGGAAAGCGTGCCGGCGACCAGGCCGGCGAATACAGCGCGTCTGAGATTTTGCATTTATTGTTTTCTCCCACCTGAGTGCCAGGTGGGCGCAGTCTCGGAAGTCGCTCCGCAGGCCGCTTGTGTTTCCCTGCCTCGGCTTTTGCCGGGGCCTGCCATTGGCAGGGGCTGGCATGTGCAACGGCAGGCCGGGTCAAGCATTTCGGAAGTCACCGACGGAGAGTGTGGCGTCGGCCGTCATCCGCAACGGCCGTGGGTGGGAGCCTAGGCTCCCGATGCAACCTCGCCTCAGGGAATACGCTTCATGAACAACAAGACCCTATGCCCTTCGCTCTTGCTCTGCCTTTCGCTGCTTGCACCGCTGTCTTGTCTCGGGGAGACCGCCGCCGCGCCCTATCCGCTGGCCCACCCACCGCGCCTGGCCGACTACCTCCCGCCGCCGCCGGCGGCGGACTCGGCTGCGGCCGTCGCCGATCTCGGCGCGGTGCTGGAGGCGCAACGCCTGCGCACGCCCGAACAGGTACGCCGGGTACGCGCCCACGACCAGTGGGAGGACAACGTCTTCCCCTTCGCCGGCGACCTGCTGGGCGCCTCGTTCGACAAGGAACGCCTGCCGCTGACCCGGAGTTTCTTCAACCGCGCCCAGGAAAACCTGGTCGAGGTGCTGATGCCGGCGAAGAAGCACTTCGCCCGCCCGCGTCCCTACGAAGTGACACCGAAGGTGAAGCCGGTGCTGCCGCCGCCGGAGGGGGAGTCCTATCCCAGCGGCCACACCATGGACAGCTACTTCAAGGCCTCGCTGCTGAGCATGCTGGTGCCGGAGCATCACGATGCGTTCTTCGCCCGCGCCGAGGAGCATGCGCAGAGCCGTGTGCTGGCCGGCGTGCACTTCCCCAGCGACCTGGAAGGCGGGCAGACCGCCGCCGCGGCGCTGGTGGCGAGCCTGCTGGCCGATCCGGCGGTGGCCGCCGACTTCGCCGCGGTGCGCGAGGAGCTGCGCGGCGCGCTGGGGTTGCCGAAACTCCAGTAGAGGAAGGGAAACCGCGCGGCGGCTCAGGCCGCCGCGTGTTGCGCCTGGTCCAGTTCCACCAGCGTCTCGATCATCGCCTTCGCCGCTGCCGAAAGCCGGTAGCCGCTGCGGCTGATGATGCCGCAGCGGGCGCTGAGGCTATCCAGGTTCTGCGGCAGGTTGCGCCACTGTAGCGGTTGCAGTTCGCCGCGCTGCAGGTAGGGGCGCAGGGTCTCGTCGCTGGCGATGCCGATGGCGTCGGTCTGGCGGACGATACGGATCAGCGCGTGCATGTTCTCGCAGCGGATGTTGGCGGCGAAGTCGATCTTGCCGCTGAGGTTCGCCAGCAGCTTGCGGATGCCCGGGGGAATCAGGGTCGAGGCCAGCGGGTAGTTGAACAGGTCGTTGGTGGACAGGCTGTCCTTGCCCAGCAGCGGATGTTGCGGACGGCAGAAGAACTGGCCGCGGCGCGGGGTCAGCGGGCGCGTCTGGAAGTTCGGGTCGGCCTCGAAGTCGCGGATGTCGGCGACGAAGAATTCGATCTCTTCGCGGAGCAGGGCGCGGCTGAGCTTTTCCCAGTTGTCCACGTCCAGGCTGATCTGCACCCGCGGGTGGCGGTTGATGAAGTCGGCCACCGCGTCCGGCACCAGTTGCTGGGCCGGCGCCGGCCCGCTGCCGAAGCGCAGCTCGCCGGCATCCAGCTTGTTCAACTGGGCGATCTCGTGGATCAGGTTGGCCGACCCCTGCACCAGGCTCAGCGCGTGTTGCAGCACCACCTGGCCTTCCGGCGTCGGGCGCAGGTCCTTGCTGCCACGGTCCACCAACTGACAGCCAAGCTCCTGCTCCAGGCCCTGGATGCTGCGGCTGAAGGCCGGCTGGGTGATGCCCATGGCGTCCGCCGCGCGGACGAAACTGCGGTGTTCGGCGAGGGCGATGAAGTAACGCAGTTGGCGCAGATCCATGATGCTTTACCGGCATTGGAAATATTGGACAAAGGCATTTGCCGTTCGGGATGTGCTGGTTTTAAATGCAAGCTCTTATTCCGTCAACAAAGAACAAATTAGAAAAATATGCGATTTAGTAATAAGTATAGATAGACCCCAGGAGCTGAACATGGTCCACCGTGCCTTTGCCGCCCCACCTCCGCCGTTCCGAATGCCCTTCCGCGTCGCCGGCGGCTGTCGCCCCTGACAGTCGCCCGGGGCTGAGCCGTCCGCCGGCCCCCTTCGAACCCTTCGCCAGATCGCTGCCTTGCGCGGCATGGCCGCCTGCTGCCTGCGTCCGGCTGCGCCGGAACCGAGGACATTCACGATGAAGCACCACTACCGCTTGCCGCTCCGCCGAACGCCGCCCGGCGGCTCCGACTACGCCCTGGCCCTGCTGCTCGCCCTCGGCGGTGCGTTGCCGGCCAGTGCCGCCGATGCTCCCGCGCCCGCCGAGGAAGCGCCGCCGCTGGCCAGCAGCGTCCCGGACAAGGCCGATACGGCCCTGGGCAAGGTCACTGTCACCGCGCGTCGCCGCGAGGAGGATTCGCAGAAGGTACCGACGCCGATCACCGTGCTCGGCGGCGAGACTCTCGAGGCCCAGCGCATCTCCCGGGTGCAGGACCTGCAGCAGGTGCTGCCCAGCGTCAATGTCGCCTACATCCATGCGCGGCAGTCGAGCGTCGCCGTGCGCGGCATCGGCAACAACCCCGCCAGCGACGGCCTGGAAGGCAGCGCCGGGATCTACCTCGACAACGTCTACCTGGGACGTCCGGGAATGGCCGTGTTCGACCTGCTGGACATCGAGCAACTGGAGCTGCTGCGCGGTCCGCAGGGCACCCTGTTCGGCAAGAACACCACCGCCGGGGTGCTGAACATCAGCACCCGCGCGCCGACCTTCACTGCCGAGCGTACCGTCGAGGTCTCCGGCGGGCAGGATGGCTACTTCCAGGGCCGCGGCACGGTTTCCGGGCCGCTCGGCGAAACCCTCGCCGGACGCCTCTCGGCCTATCGCACCCGCGACGACGGCTACATCAAGAACATCCACGACGACAACTATCTCAACGGCGGCGAGCGCCAGGGCGCGCGCGGGCAATTGCTGTTCGAGCCGAACGAGGACTTCAGCCTGCGCTGGATCGCCGACTACAACGAGGAGGATTCGAGCAACGGCAGCATGGTGGTCTACGGCGCCGCCGAGCGTTTCTGGCAGCGCGCCGCGCTGGTCGGCGCTTCGCCGTTGCGCGATCCGCAGCGCAGGAAGGTCAACATCAACGGCCGCCAGCACGTCAGCGTGCACCAGGGCGGCAGCTCGCTGGAGGCCAACTGGAACCTCGCCGGCGGCTACCGCCTGACCTCCATCAGCGCCTACCGCTACTGGCACTTCACCCCGGCCAACGACGAGCAACTGAACGTCTCGGCGATCAACGACACCGGGGTGGAAGTGCACGACCGGCAGTTCTCCCAGGAGATCCGCCTGGCCTCGCCCACCGGCGGTGCCTTCGACTACGTGGTGGGCGCCTACGCGTTCAGGCAGAACCTCGGCAACAAGACCTTCACCTCCTACGGACCGTTGGCCGACCTGTACCTGCTCGGCGCCAATCTCGGCGCGCTGAACGACACCTACTCGAAGGCCAACGGCAAGATCGAGACCGACAGCTTAGCGCTGTTCGCCCAGGGCACCTGGCACCTCACCGAACGCCTGGACTTCACCGCCGGCCTGCGCGGTACCTACGAGGAGAAGAACGCCAAGGTCGAGCGCTTCGCTCCGCTGGGCGGCGCGGCGGTCGGCGGGGTCGGCGCGGCGGTGCGCAACGGCCAGCTCGGCGCCTACGATTCCGGCGATCTCAGCCAGTACAACTTCGCCCCTTCGGCGTTGCTCAGCCTCAGCTACCAGTTCAGCGACGACCTGCTCGGCTACGCCAGCCTGTCCCACGGCGAGAAGTCCGGCGGGGTCAACCTGGCGGTGGGCAGCGCACCGAGCGCCGGCGCCGATTCGCTGCTGGTCGGACCGGAGCGCGCCAACGACGCCGAGCTGGGCCTGAAGAGCACGCTCTTCGACCGGCGCCTGCTGCTCAACGCCAACCTGTTCTGGACCGGCATCCACGGCTACCAGGCCACCACCCTGTACCAGGCGCCGGGCTCGACCCAGTTGGTGCAGGTGCTGGCCAACGCCGGCAGCGTGCGCTCGCGTGGTCTGGAGTTCGAGGCCACCGCGCTGCCGTTGCGCGGCCTGACCCTGAACTTCAACGGCTCCTATAACGACGTCACCTACCTGTCGTTCAAGGATGCCCCGTGCCCTGCGGAAGTCAGCACCCGGCCCGGCGCGCCGAGCAGTTGCGACCTCACCGGGCAGCGCGTGGTCGGCGCCTCGAAATGGATCGCCAATCTCAATGGCGAATACCAGTGGCGCCTCGACGACCGCTTCCAACCCTACGTCAGCGCCAGCTACGCCTACCGCTCCGCCGCCGAGGGCACGCTGGACAACTCCGACCTTTCGAAGATCGACGGCTACGCCCTGGTGAACCTCGCCGCCGGTCTGCGCAGCGATCTCGGCGACGGCCAACTGGACACCTCGGTATGGCTGAAGAACGCCTTCGACAAGGACTACTACCTGAGCGCCTTCGCCAGCATCAACGGCTCCTACACCGCATCGGTGGGGCAGCCGCGCACGCTCGGCGTATCGCTGCGCTACGACTTCTGAGCCTTCACCCACGCAGTACCCCACGCATGAGGAACATGACATGAGCAATGCAGCACAAGCCCTCGCCACGCCGGTACGGCTCGACATCCGGCCGGTCGCCGGACGGATCGGCGCGGAGATTCGCGGCGTGACCCTGTCCGGCGAACTGGACGCCGCCACCGTCGAGGCGATCCAGGCCGCCCTGGTACGCCACAAGGTGATCTTCTTCCGGGACCAGAGCCATCTCGACGACCAGACCCAGGAGGCCTTCGCCCACTTGCTCGGCGAACCGGTCGCCCACCCCACCGTGCCGTCCCGCGAAGGCACCCGCTTCCTCCTCGAGCTGGATGGCGCCGAAGGCCGCCGGGCCAACTCCTGGCATACCGACGTGACCTTCGTCGAGGCCTACCCGAAGGCCTCGATCCTGCGCAGCGTGGTGGCCCCGGAGTCCGGCGGCGACACCGTCTGGGCCAACACGGCGAGCGCCTACGCCGACCTGCCGGCGGAGCTGCGCGAGCTGGCCGACCGGCTCTGGGCGGTGCACAGCAACGAGTACGACTACGCCGGGGTCAAGCCCAGCGCCTCGGTGGAGCAGTTGGAGAACTACCGCAAGGTGTTCACCTCGACCGTCTACGAGACCGAGCACCCGGTGGTCCGCGTGCATCCGCAAAGCGGCGAGCGGACGCTGCTCCTCGGCCACTTCGTGAAACGCCTGAAGGGTCTTTCGCAGCATGACTCGGCGCATCTCTTCGCGGTGCTGCAGGGGCACGTCACGCGCCTGGAGAACACCGTGCGCTGGCGCTGGCAGGCCGGCGACGTGGCGATCTGGGACAACCGCGCGACCCAGCACTACGCGATCGACGACTACGGCGACCAGCCGCGCGTGGTGCGCCGGGTGACCCTCGGCGGCGACGTGCCGGTAGGCATCGACGGGCAACGCAGCCGGACGATCCGGAAGGCATGACGGACCCGGCCCTCTCCTCGCCGGGGAGGGCGACCACAGGAAGAACGAACCCGCGAGGACCCCTTACATGAGCCAATCCGCCACCGCCCGGCAACCCGAACCCGAGGTCGCCGAGGCATTCCGCATCACCCCCCTGGAGGCGCCGCTGGGCGCCGAAGTCCGTGGCCTCGACGCGCGCCGGCCGCTGGCGCCGGAGCAGGTCCTGGCGCTCAAGCAGGCGCTGCGCGAGCACCACATCCTGGTGTTCCGCCAGCAGCACCTCGACGATGAGCAGTACTTGCGCTTCGCCACCCTGTTCGGCTCGGTGTTCCAGCCGCCGGCGGACATCCCGGTGCTGTCCTCGGGTGGCGACGGCAAGGTGCCGGACATCGTCAAGGTGGCCAACACCGGCGACGGCGAACTGGGCAACTTCGCCCTGCCGGCACACATCGACCACCAATGGACGCCGGTGCCGTCCTCCGGCTCGTTCCTCTACGCACTGGAGGTGCCGTCCAGTGGCGGCGAGACGCGCTTCACCAATCTGGCGCGCGCCTACGAGAGCCTCGACGAGGCGACCCGGCGCGAGATCGATGGCCTGCGCCTGATCAACTACAACCCCTTCATCCGCCTGCGCGAGGGCGGCTACGGCGGCGGTTTCGCCACCTACCGCACGCCGGACATCGAACCGATCCAGGGCAGCGAGCACCCGCTGGTACGCACCCACCCGGAAAGCGGCCGGCGCGTACTGTTCCTCAGCGCCCACACCGAGGTGGAGATTCCCGGCTACGACCCCGCGCGGGGCCAGGCGCTGATCGGTCGCCTGCGCGAACATCTGGCGCGCCCGGAACTGAGCTACAGCCACGCCTGGTCGGTGGGCGACATCGTCTGGTGGGACAACCAGGCCGTGCTGCATGCGCGCAACGCCTTCCCGGCCAGCGAGCGGCGGCGCCTGAAGCGCATCAGCCTGGCGGGCAGCCGTCCGTTCTGAGCCGGCATCCCCCAGCGTGCGCCGGCTCCTCCGTTGCCGACCGGCGTAGGTCGCTGCGCGCCGCTCTGGCGAGCCCCTTCCGTTCCGGCGAATAGCTAGCAGAACTGCGACATGCTGTCGCAGTTCTGCCATTTCTCCGCGTCTATCCTGCCCATAGGGCAATTCGCCTTTGGTCTAACGAGCTGGCCTGCAGCGCCCATGGAAAGGCGATCCTGACTTTGTAGTCAAAGTTTTGCTTTGCTACTTTGGCCAGGCATCAGGGATTGCTGATACAGCGTATTAAAAACATTAATTACCCCGGCATTCCGCGGCGCTGGCAGGATATTTTCCCGTCGAAGCCGTAGCGGCTTGACCTGATAGCCGGTCATTCACGGCAGGGATGTCATATTCTCGCGCGGGCTTCCCCGGATAGGCTGCACGCCAGTCAGGACGCGCCCGGCGGCGATGGGCGGGAATTGTTGGTCGGTTTATGACTTGTAGTTTCTCTGTCGTATGCCTTCAGAACTTGTTGAAGGCTTTTCGGCTCGATTGCACAATGCCGCGCCAAGGTTCGTTCGCGAATCGCGGTATGTGAGCTAGACCTCCGCAGCCGGTGCGCCATCCGCAGTGCCCCGGACTACTCGACAATCACGCAGGAGATTCGTGAGTGCAGATCGGTGTCCCCCTCGAGACCCATGCCGGTGAGACGCGGGTTTCCGCCACCCCGGAAACCGTCAAGAAGCTGATCGGCCAAGGCCACCAGGTGATCGTCCAGAGCGGCGCCGGCGTCAACGCCAGCCAGCCGGACAGTGCCTATGAAGCCGCCGGCGCGACGATCGGCAGCGCCGCCGAGGCCTTCGGCGCCGACCTGGTGCTGAAGGTGGTCGCGCCCAGCGCCGCCGAGCTGGCCCAGATGAAAAGCGGCGCCGTGCTGGTCGGCATGCTCAACCCCTTCGACAACGAGAACATCGCCCGCATGGCCGAGCGCGGCATCACCGCCTTCGCCCTCGAGGCCGCGCCGCGTACCTCGCGGGCGCAGAGCCTGGACGTGCTCTCCTCGCAGGCCAACATCGCCGGCTACAAGGCGGTGATGCTCGCCGCCAACCACTACCCGCGCTTCATGCCGATGCTGATGACCGCCGCCGGTACCGTGAAGGCCGCCCGCGTGCTGATCCTCGGCGCCGGCGTCGCCGGCCTGCAGGCGATCGCCACGGCCAAGCGCCTGGGCGCGGTGATCGAGGCTTCCGACGTGCGTCCGGCGGTGAAGGAGCAGATCGAGTCGCTCGGCGCCAAGTTCGTCGACGTGCCCTACGAGACCGACGAAGAGCGCGAGTGTGCCGAAGGCGTCGGCGGCTACGCGCGGCCGATGCCGGCCTCGTGGATGGAGCGCCAGGCCAAGGCCGTGCACGAGCGCGCCAAGCAGTCGGACATCGTCATCACCACCGCGCTGATCCCCGGCCGCAAGGCGCCGACGCTGCTGCACGAGGCGACCGTGGCGGAGATGAAGCCGGGCTCGGTGGTCATCGACCTGGCCGCCGCCCAGGGCGGCAACTGCCCGCTGACCGAGGCCGACCAGGTCGTGGTCCGGCACGGCGTGACCATCGTCGGCCACAGCAACCTGGCCGCGCTGGTACCGGCGGACGCCTCGGCGCTATATGCGCGCAACATCCTCGACTTCCTCAAGCTCACCCTGAACGCCGAAGGCTTCAGCGTGAACCTCGAGGACGACATCGTCGCCGCCTGCCTGATGTGCCGCGACGGCCAGGCGGTGCGCAAGAACGGCTGAGCCGCTGCGTCGGGAAGCTTCGATAACGATAAATGCGCACGCCTCGCGCCTGCGCCCTGAAGACCGGTGAAAACGATGGATATCATTTCTGACGGGATCTACAACCTGATCATCTTCGTGCTGGCCGTGTACGTCGGCTACCACGTGGTATGGAACGTCACCCCTGCCTTGCACACCCCGCTGATGGCGGTGACCAACGCGATTTCCGCGATCGTCATCGTCGGCGCCATGCTCGCTGCCGCCCTGACCGTGACCCCGCTGGGCAAGGCCATGGGCACCCTCGCCGTGGCCCTGGCCGCGGTCAATGTGTTCGGTGGCTTCCTGGTCACCCGGCGCATGCTGGAAATGTTCAAGAAGAAAGCGCCGAAGGCGGGGGGCCACTGATGAGCATGAACCTGGTCACCCTCCTGTACCTCATCGCCTCGGTCTGCTTCATCCAGGCCCTGAAAGGCCTGTCGCACCCGACCACCTCGCGCCGCGGCAACCTCTTCGGCATGGTCGGCATGGCCATCGCCGTGGCCACCACCGTCGGCCTGGTGTTCAAGCTGGGCGCGGAGATCGCCACCACCGGCGTCGGCTACATCGTCGTCGGCCTGCTGGTCGGCGGTACCGCCGGCTCGATCATGGCCAAGCGCGTCGAGATGACCAAGATGCCCGAGCTGGTCGCCTTCATGCACAGCATGATCGGCCTGGCCGCGGTGTTCATCGCCATCGCCGCGGTGGTCGAGCCGCAGTCGCTGGGGATCGTCGCGCACCTGGGCGACACCATTCCCACCGGCAACCGCCTGGAGCTGTTCCTCGGCGCGGCCATCGGCGCCATCACCTTCTCCGGTTCGGTGATCGCCTTCGGCAAGCTTTCCGGCAAGTACAAGTTCCGCCTGTTCCAGGGCACCCCGGTGCAGTTCTCCGGGCAGCACCTGCTGAACCTGGTGCTCGGCCTGGCAACCCTCGGCCTGGGCCTGGTGTTCATGTTCACCGGCAACCTCACCGCCTTCGCCGTGATGCTGGCGCTGGCCTTCGTCCTCGGCGTGCTGATCATCATCCCCATCGGCGGCGCCGACATGCCGGTGGTGGTGTCGATGCTCAACTCCTATTCCGGCTGGGCCGCGGCGGGTATCGGCTTCTCGCTGAACAACTCGATGCTGATCATCGCCGGCTCGCTGGTCGGCTCCTCGGGCGCGATCCTCTCCTACATCATGTGCAAGGCGATGAACCGCTCGTTCTTCAACGTCATCCTCGGCGGCTTCGGCGCCGAAGCCGACGCCGGCGGCCCGGCGGGCTCCAAGGAGCAGCGTCCGGTGAAGTCCGGTTCGGCCGACGATGCCTCGTTCCTGCTGACCAACGCCGACAGCGTGATCATCGTCCCCGGCTACGGCCTGGCGGTGGCCCGCGCCCAGCACGCGCTGATGGAACTGGCGGAGAAGCTGACCCATCGCGGGGTCACCGTGAAGTTCGCCATCCACCCGGTCGCCGGGCGCATGCCGGGGCACATGAACGTGCTGCTGGCCGAGGCCGAGGTGCCCTACGAGCAGGTGTTCGAGATGGAGGACATCAACTCCGAGTTCGGCCAGACCGACGTGGTCCTGGTGCTCGGTGCCAACGACGTGGTCAACCCGGCGGCGAAGAACGATCCGAAGTCGCCCATCGCCGGCATGCCGATCCTCGAGGCCTACAAGGCCAAGACCGTGATCGTCAACAAGCGCTCCATGGCCAGCGGCTACGCCGGCCTGGACAACGAGCTGTTCTACCTGGACAAGACCATGATGGTGTTCGGCGACGCCAAGAAAGTCATCGAAGACATGGTCAAGGCGGTGGAGTGATTCCCCGCTGAGTCCACCAGAACCCCGGCCCAGGCCGGGGTTTTTCGTTTTCGCGGGTTGTCCGCGCAGCGTTCTCCGCCGCTTCCAACGGCGAAAACACCAGCCTTTCAGGAATATTTTTCATGCCCGCAAGGCATGGGTTTTTCGTCGGATCGCTGTAGCCCGCCAACCACGCGGCCTGTGGCGATAGGGGCGAAACCCATAGCTCCAGAAGTTATTTCCATAACAAAAATAATTACTTCAGGCGCTAAGCCTCCTTGCCAATCATGCAACTCCCTGCGCCGCTAGGACTCCAGCACGGACCTGAGCGGCCATCGAGTTCGTCAGTGCAAGGAGCTTTTCATGGCAACACCCCAGCCCGTCGATGCCCGCACGCAGCCCTGGCGTGAGACGCCCGGCGGCGACCTGGTGGCGCTCGGTCGGCCGGTTCGCCAGGCGTTGCACCTGGTTCGCCACAACCCGGCACAGGGTCGGGTGCTCAGCCGGCGCGAGGCGATCCTGCTGGTCCTGTTCGCCCTGACCCTGCACGGAGCGGTGATCCATTGGCTGAGCCAGCAGAGAACCCCGGCGCTGCCCGAGGTGCCGCCACAGGTGCCGCCGATGACCATCGAGTTCACCGCCCCGGCGCCGCCGGTGGTGGAACCGCCGCCGCCCGAGCCGTTGCCGCCGGTGGTCGAGGAACCGCCACCACCGGTGGTCGACGAGAACGCGGTGAAGCCGCCGCCGCCGAAGCCGGTGCCAAAGCCGAAACCCAAGCCCAAGCCGCAACCCCGGCCCAAGCCGGCGCCGAAGGCCGTCGAGCCGGCTCCGCCCGCGCCGCCGCAACCCGCCGCGCCACCCGCCCCGCCGGCGCCGGCGCCGCTGACGCCGCCGTCGGCGAACGCCGGCTACCTGCACAACCCGGCGCCGGAATACCCCGCCCTGGCCATGCGCCGCGGCTGGGAGGGCACCGTGCTGTTGCGGGTGCATGTCCTCGCCAGCGGCAGCCCGAGCGAGATCCAGGTGCAGAAGTCGAGCGGACGCGAAGCCCTCGACCAGGCCGCGGTGAAAGCGGTCAAGCGCTGGTCCTTCGTTCCCGCCAAGCGCGGCGACAAGGCCGAGGACGGCTGGGTCAGTGTACCGATCGATTTCAAGTTGAACTGAATCTGCAGCGTCACGAGGAGCATCCGTCATGAGTCTGTTAACCACCCCGCTCGAATCCGTCGAAGGCGCCGTCATCTGGCTGCTGGTCGGCTTTTCCGTGGTCACCTGGGGCCTGGCCCTGGTCAAGGGCGTGCAGTTCGCCCGGCAGAAGCGCCAGGACCGCCAGTTCCAGAAGCAGTTCTGGAGCGCCACCAGCCTCGACTCCGCCGGCGAGCAGGCGCAGGACAAGCAGGGCGCCGGCGCCCGCGTGGCCCAGGCCGGCTTCGCCGCGATCCAGGTGCAGGACAACGGCCAGCCCGACCTGACCCAGTCGATCAACCACCAGGACCGTCTCGAACGCGCCCTGCGCCAGCAGATCCAGCGCGAGCGGCGTTCCCTGGAGTCGGGCCTGGCGGTGCTCGCCTCGATCGGCTCGACCTCGCCCTTCATCGGCCTGTTCGGCACCGTCTGGGGCATCATGGAGGCACTCAAGGGGATCAGCGCGGCCGGCTCGGCGAGCCTGGAGACCGTGGCCGGGCCGATCGGCAGCGCGCTGATCGCCACCGGCGTGGGAATCGCCGTCGCGGTGCCGGCGGTGCTGGTCTACAACTACTTCCTGCGGCGCCTGAAGCTGACCGCCGCCGACCTCGACGACTTCGCCCACGACTTCTACAGCCTGGCGCAGAAGAGCGCGTTCCGCGTCATCGTCCATCCCTCCGCCGCGCGCCAGGCCGGCAACCCCTCGCGCAACGTGAAGGAGGCGTCCTGACATGGCCTTCTCGACCCAGGACAGCGACGAAGTCCTTTCCGAAATCAACGTCACCCCGCTGGTCGACGTGATGCTGGTGCTGCTGGTGGTGTTCATCGTCACCGCGCCGCTGCTGACCAACTCGATCCCGATCAACCTGCCGAAGACCGAATCGGTGGCCCCGCCGGAGCAGAAGGATCCCCTGGTGGTGAGCATCGATGGCGCCGGCAAGCTGTTCGTCAACAAGGACGAGATCCAGCCGGAGCTGCTGGAGAGCAACCTGGCCGCGGCCAAGGCGAAGGACGCCGAGGTCCGCGTGCAGTTGCAGGCCGACGAAGGGGTGAACTACGGCCAGGTGGCGAAGGCCATGGCTTCCATCGAGCGCGCCGGGATCACCAGGCTGGCGGTGATCACCGCACGCTGAAGCGAATCCACGCCGTCCGGCGCAGGCCGGGCGGGCAACGGTTTCGACCGCTCCGATCCGGGCAGGGGAGAGCGGTCTTTTTTATTCCGGATGGACGCTCCTCGGGCGTATCCGCCGAGGCCGGGCTCGCGAATGCGTCGCGCACCCTGTCCGGCGCTCGCACGTCCCACGCCTGGGCGCTCAGGCCTGGCGTGCCGGCGCCTCCTGCTCCTTGGCGTCCTCCGTTCCTTCGACTTCCCATTCACCGGCCCAGTCCTCGCCGAACAGTTCGCTGGGATGCTGGGTGCGGCTGGCGCCGTTGCCGCAGCCCATAGATTCCGCCGAGCAATAGCGGTCGCAACCCCAGCAGATGCGCTCCGGATGGCTGGGATGGAGAGGAAATTTCTTGGCCATGATCCTGTCCCGATACCTGATGCCTGCGCTCAGGTATACCGCCGATGGCTTGCGCCGCCCAGGCGTTGCCGCGGAAAAGTGGCTTCGGCTTGCGCTGGATCAACTCGATTGGCATATATGTATTAATAGAATATTAAAATTGCTTTTTATTCCTTAGAGAAAAAAGGCTGCGCCCTTACACTTCCCTGGTGATGAATTTTTCTGGAGGGTTCTCCATGCACAGCGAACGCGTCCGTTATGTGTTGGTGCCCGGTTGGTACGGCTCGGAAGACGCCCATTGGCAAAGTCACTGGCAGCGCGCGCTGCCCAATGCCTCACGGGTCGAGCAACAGGACTGGATCACCCCGCTGCGCGCCGACTGGATCGCCGAGCTGGACGCCGAGATCCGCCGCCAGCCCGGGCCGGTGGTGCTGATCGCGCACAGCCTGGGTTGTGTGACAGTGGCGCTGTGGGCGGCCCAGGCCGAGCGCCGGGTGCGCGACCAGGTACGCGGCGCCCTGCTGGTGGCGCCGGCCGACGTCGAGCGCGAGAGCTGCGCCGAGGCGCTGCGCAACTTCGCGCCGATCAGCCGCGAGCCGTTGCCGTTCCCCAGCGTGCTGGTGGGTTCCGACAACGACCAGGCCTGCAGCCCGCAGCGCGCCATGCACCTGGCCCGCGCCTGGGGCGCGGAGACGGTGATCCTGCCCGAGGCCGGGCACATCAACGTGAAGTCCGGCCACGGCGCCTGGGAGGCCGGCTACCGTCACCTGTTCCGCTTGCAGTACCTGATCGACAGCCAGGCTCGTCGCCGCGCCTGATCCTCCAGATCGTTAACCTTGGCGTAACGGTTCGTCGCCCGGCTTGATTGAACAGGCCTGGCGGCCTGCCTAACGTGGCTCCTCACGACAGCGTGAAACCTGGAGCCGACATGACGACACCGATCTCTCCCCCGCCGCAGTGGTCGCGGCGCCGCCAGGAAAAGCAGCGGCGCCTCGAGCGCGTGCGCGGCCTGGCTGACGGCGCGGTGCTGCCGCGCGAACGCCTGGTCGCCGCGCTGGAGGCGCTGATCGCGCCGGGCGATCGGGTGGTGCTGGAAGGCAACAACCAGAAGCAGGCGGATTTCCTCTCCCGTTCGCTGGCGCGGGTCGATCCCGGCAAGCTGCACGACCTGCACATGATCATGCCCAGCGTCGGCCGCCCGGAGCATCTCGACCTGTTCGAACTGGGCATCGCGCGCAAGCTCGACTTCTCCTTCTCCGGCCCGCAGAGCTTGCGCATCGGCCAGTTGCTCGAAGACGGCCTGCTGGAGATCGGCGCGATCCACACCTACATCGAGCTGTACGCGCGGCTGGTGGTCGACCTGATCCCCAACGTGGCGCTGGTCGCCGGTTTCGTCGCCGACCGCGAAGGCAACGTGTACACCGGGCCGAGCACGGAAGACACCCCGGCGCTGGTGGAGCCCACCGCGTTCAGCGACGGCATCGTCATCGTCCAGGTCAACCGTATCGTCGACGACCCGCGCGACCTGCCGCGAGTGGATATCCCGGCGTCCTGGGTGGACTTCGTGGTCGAGGCCGACCAGCCGTTCTACATCGAGCCGCTGTTCACCCGCGACCCGCGCCACATCAAGCCGGTCCACGTGCTGATGGCGATGATGGCGATCCGCGGCATCTACCAGCGGCACAACGTGCAGTCGCTGAACCACGGCATCGGCTTCAACACCGCGGCCATCGAGCTGATCCTGCCGACCTACGGCGAGTCCCTCGGCCTGAAGGGCAAGATCTGCCGACACTGGACCCTCAACCCGCACCCGACCCTTATCCCCGCCATCGAGAGCGGCTGGGTCGAGAGCGTGCACTGCTTCGGCACCGAGCTGGGCATGGAGGGCTACATCGCCCAGCGTCCCGACGTGTTCTTCACCGGTCGCGACGGCTCGCTGCGTTCCAATCGGATGTTCTGCCAACTGGCAGGACAATACGCCGTCGACCTGTTCATCGGCGCTACCCTCCAGGTCGACGGCGACGGCCATTCCTCCACCGTCACCCGCGGACGCCTGGCCGGTTTCGGCGGCGCCCCGAACATGGGCCACGACCCGCGCGGCCGGCGCCACTCGACGCCGGCCTGGCTGGACATGCGGGGCGAACCCGAGGCCTTGCTGGAGCGCGGCAGGAAGCTGGTGGTGCAGATGGTCGAGACCTTCCAGGACGGCGGCAAGCCGACCTTCGTCGAGCGCCTCGACGCGCTGGAGGTGGCGCGCCAGACCGGCATGCCGCTGGCGCCGGTGATGATCTATGGCGACGACGTCACCCATGTGCTCACCGAGGAAGGCATCGCCTACCTGTACAAGGCGCGCTCCCTGGAGGAACGCCAGGCGATGATCGCGGCGGTGGCGGGGATCAGTCCGATCGGCCTGCGCCACGATCCGCGCGAGACCCAGCGGATGCGCCGCGAAGGGCTGATCGCGCTGCCCGAGGACCTCGGCATCCGCCGCACCGACGCCTCGCGCGAGCTGCTGGCGGCGAAGAGCATCGCCGAGCTGGTCGAGTGGTCCGGCGGGCTGTACCAGCCGCCGGCGCGTTTCAGGAGCTGGTGATGAACGCCATCGCGAACCTCGCGGCGACGCCGTGCGCCGACCTCGGCGAATGCCTGGCCGACCTGGCGGTGGACGCCCTCATCGACGAAGCCGAACTGTCGCCCAAGCCGGCCCTGGTGGACCGCCGCGGCAATGGCGCGCATGCCGACCTGCACCTGGGCCTGATGCAGGCCTCGGCGCTGAGCCTGTGGCCGTGTTTCAAGGAAATGGCCGACGCCGCACAGCGGCATGGGCGCATCGATGCGCGCCTGCGCGGCGTCCTTGGCCAACTGGGGCGCGACGGCGAGGCGGCGATGCTGCGTACCACCGAAGGCGTGAACACCCATCGCGGAGCGATCTGGGCGCTCGGCCTGCTGGTCGCGGCCGCCGCTCTCGAACCGCGCCGCACGCAGGCCGGCGAAGTGGCCGCGCGCGCAGGACGCATCGCCCTGCTCGACGATCCGGCGGCCGCCATCGGCGACAGCCACGGCGAGCGCGTCCGTCGGCGCTACGGCGTCGGCGGCGCCCGCGAGGAGGCGCGTCTCGGCTTCCCCCGCGCAGTGCGCCACGGCCTGCCGCAGCTATGGCGCAGCCGCGAAGGCGGCGCTGGCGAGCAGAACGCCAGGCTCGATGCGCTGCTGGCGATCATGAGCGTCCTCGACGATACCTGCGTGCTGCACCGCGCCGGCCGCGTCGGCCTCGCCGCGATGCAGGATGGCGCCCGCGCGGTGCTCGCCGCCGGCGGCAGCGCCAGTCTCGCCGGGCGTCGCCGCCTGTGCGAGCTGGACCGCCGCCTGCTGGCGCTGAACGCTTCGCCCGGCGGCGCCGCCGACCTGCTGGCCGCCTGTCTTTTCCTCGATCGCCTGCCCGCCGTGTCCGGTGGGTGGGCTGGGAGTCTCTGAGATGGAAACCCTGACCTTCGAATTTCCCGCCGGCGCTCCGGCGCGCGGTCGCGCCCTGGCCGGCTGTGTCGGCTCCGGCGACCTGGAGGTGCTGCTCGAGCCGGCCGCCGGAGGCGCGCTGAGCATCCAGGTGGTGACCTCGGTAAACGGCAGCGGCCCGCGCTGGCAACAACTCTTCGCGCGGGTCTTCGCGGCGTCCACGGCGCCGGCCGCGTCGATCCGCATCCACGATTTCGGCGCCACTCCCGGGGTGGTCCGCCTGCGCCTGGAGCAGGCACTGGAGGAGGCTGGCCATGACTGACGCCGCCCGCCTGCTGGCGCTGCGCAGCTTCACCGAACTGGGAGCGCGCCAACGCGCCCGGGCCCTGCTTGACGCGGGCAGCTTCCGCGAGTTGCTCGATCCCTTCGCCGGCGTGCAGTCGCCCTGGCTGGAACGACAGGGCATCGTGCCCCAGGCCGACGATGGGGTAGTGGTCGCCCGTGGCCTCCTCGACGGCCAGCCGGCGGTGCTTGCCGCCATCGAAGGTGCTTTCCAGGGCGGCAGCCTTGGCGAAGTCAGCGGAGCGAAGATTGCCGGCGCGCTGGAGCTGGCCGCCGAGGACAATCGCAACGGCGTTCCGACCCGGGCCCTGCTGTTGCTGGAAACCGGTGGCGTGCGCCTGCAGGAAGCCAACCTCGGACTGGCGGCGATCGCCGAGATCCAGGCGGCCATCGTCGATCTGCAGCGCTACCAGCCGGTGGTGGCGGTGATCGCCGGACCGGTCGGCTGCTTCGGCGGCATGTCCATCGCCGCCGGGCTGTGCAGCTACGTGCTGGTGACCCGCGAGGCGCGCCTCGGCTTGAACGGTCCGCAGGTGATCGAACAGGAGGCCGGCATCGCTGAATACGACTCGCGCGACCGGCCGTTCATCTGGAGCCTCACCGGCGGCGAGCAGCGCTTCGCCAGCGGTCTCGCCGACGCCTACCTGGCCGACGACCTCGATGAGGTACGCACCTCGGTACTCGCGTATTTCGCCAAGGGCCTGCCGGCACGGCCGCGCTGCCGCCGCGCCGAGGATTACCTGCGGCGGCTGGGCGACCTCGATACCGCCGAGCAACCGGATGCCGCCGGCGTGCGCCGGCTGTACCAGGGGCTGGGCCAAGGAGATGCAACATGAGCCAACCGTTCGCTTCCCGTGGCCTGGCCTGGTTCCAGGCGCTGGCCGGTAGCCTCGCGCCGCGTCCCGGCGATCCTGCTTCGTTGCGCGTCGCCGATGCCGAGCTGGACGGCTACCCGGTGCGTTTCCTGGCCGTCGTGCCCGATCCCGACAATCCGTTCCCGCGCGCTCGCCAGGGCGAGGTCGGGCTGCTCGAGGGCTGGGGCCTGGCCGCCGCCGTCGACGAGGCGCTGGAGGCCGACCGCGAGGCGCCACGCAAGCGCGCGCTGCTGGCCATCGTCGACGTGCCGAGCCAGGCCTACGGCCGCCGCGAGGAGGCCCTGGGTATCCACCAGGCGCTGGCCGGGGCGGTGGATGCCTACGCCCGCGCCCGACTCGCCGGGCATCCGCTGATCGGCCTGCTGGTGGGCAAGGCGATGTCCGGCGCGTTCCTCGCCCACGGCTACCAGGCCAACCGCCTGATCGCCTTGCACGATCCGGGGGTGATGGTCCACGCCATGGGCAAGGCCGCCGCCGCGCGGATCACCCTGCGCAGCGTCGAGGAACTGGAGGCGTTGGCGGCGAAGGTGCCGCCGATGGCCTACGACATCGACAGCTACGCGTCGCTCGGCCTGCTCTGGAGGACCCTTCCGGTGGAGACCGTCGAGGTGCCGTCGACGGCGGACCTGGTGCGGGTCCGCACCTGCCTGGGCGAGGCCCTGGCCGATATCCTCGGCGGCCCGCGCGACCTCGGCGGCCGCCTCGGCGCGGCCAACCGCGAGGCGTCGGCGCGGGTGCGCCGGCTGCTGCGCGAGCAGTGGTGAATTCAGGAGCGAGCCGTGGTCATCGCGAACAGCTCACAGCGGGGCTCCAGCCGGCGACGGCTCGCTCCTGATCCGATGCGTCGCAGGGCAGGGCCGGAACCCCATGACTTGCTCCTGGGCATGGCGCCGGCGCATTTGCCGGAGAATGCTCCGGCCTGGGTCTGCGCGGCACTGAAGGCCGGCTGGCCGGTGGTGGTGCGCCGTGCGCCGGCAGATCCTGCGCGGGTGGCCATCGGCGTGCGCGGCCTGGCGCGGGAGCAGCGCTGGGCCGGCTGGATGCCGTTGGCGGCAATCACCCGGCGCTTGCGCCCGGAAGCGCTGGGCCAGCGCGAGCCGGCGATGCTGCGCGATCTGCCGGCCTGGCGTGCCTTGCGCGACCTGCGTGCGCCGCTGAACGCGCTGGGACTGGCCTGGGGCGTGACCGGCGGCGCCGGTTTCGAGCTGGCCAGCGGGGTCGCCGTGCTGCATCCGGACAGCGACCTCGACCTGCTGCTGCGCACCCCGCGCCCGTTCCCGCGCGATGACGCGCTGCGCCTGCTGCAGTGCTTCGAGCAGTGTCCCTGCCGGATCGACCTGCAACTGCAGACCCCGGCGGGCGGCGTGGCCCTGCGCGAATGGGCCGAGGGTCGGCCCCGGGTGCTGGCGAAAGGCAGCGAGGCGCCGCTGTTGCTGGAAGACCCCTGGCGGATCGCGGAGGTCGAGGCATGAGCGTGCTGTTCGCCTATCCCGGCCAGGGCGCCCAACGTCCCGGCATGCTCGCGGCCTTGCCCGACGAACCGCCGGTGCGCGCCTGCCTGGAGCAGGCGGCGGACTGTCTCGGCCAGGCGCCGGCCGAACTGGAGAGCGCCGAGGCCTTGCGCGGCACCCGCGCGGTGCAGTTGTGCCTGCTGATCGCCGGGGTCGCCGCCAGCCGCCTGCTGGAGACGCGCGGGCATCGGCCGGGGCTGGTCGCCGGGCTGTCCATCGGCGCCTATCCGGCGGCGGTGGTAGCCGGCGCGCTGGACTTCGACGACGCGCTGCGTCTGGTGGCGCTGCGTGGCGAACTGATGCAGGCCGCCTGGCCCGAGGGCTACGGGATGAGCGCCATCCTCGGTCTCGAACAGGCGCAACTGGAAGCGCTGATCCTGGCGGTGCGGCGCGAGCACCCGCCGCTCTACCTGGCCAACGTCAACGCCGAGCGGCAACTGGTGGTGGCCGGCAGCGAAGCGGCTCTGGCCGCCCTCGCCGAACGCGCCCGTGCCGCCGGCGCCAGCGCGGCGAAGCGCCTGGCGGTGAGCGTACCGTCGCACTGTGCGCTGCTCGACGAACCGGCCGCGCGCCTGGCCGAAGCCTTCGCCGGCATCCGCCTGCATCGGCCGCGCGTGCCCTACCTGAGCAGCAGCCGGGCGCGCCTGGTCGCCGAACCGGCCGCGCTGGCCGACGATCTCGCCGGCAACATGGCGCGCCGCGTCGAGTGGCTGGCGACATTGCGCAGCGCCTACGAGCGCGGTGCCCGCCTGCATCTCGAGCTGCCGCCGGGACGGGTCCTCAGCGGTCTGGCGCGGCCTCTGTTCGGCTGCGCCACGCCGGCCTTCGAAGGCTCCCGGGCGGATACCCTGGACGCGCTGTTGCGCGAGGAGGAAAAGAGAACCCGATAAGCGTTCGTTCGAGGCATAAAAACAACAACATCGATCCGCAACCGAGGACAACAATAATGATTATCTACGGTGTCGCACTGCTGTCTCTGTGTACCCTCGCCGGGCTGTTCATCGGCGAGATCCTTGGCGTGCTGCTCGGCGTGCCGGCCAACGTCGGTGGCGTCGGCATCGCCATGCTGCTGCTGATCTTCGTCGGCAGCTACCTGGGCAAGCGTGGCCTGCTCTCGGCGAAGACCGAGCAGGGCGTGGAGTTCTGGAGCGCGGTCTACATTCCCATCGTGGTCGCCATGGCCGCCCAGCAGAATGTCCTCGGCGCGCTGAGCGGCGGGCCGGCCGCTATCCTCGCCGGCATCGCCGCGGTCGCCGTGGCCTTCGCCCTGGTCCCGCTGCTCGACCGCTTCGGCCGGAAGAAAGCCGAAGGCGCCCCGCCATTGAAACCGCGCACCAGCGTGCAGGGGTGAGCGCCATGTTCGAGTCCCTGAACAAAGTCATCAATGGCTACGGCCTGATCAGCGGCTTCGCCATCATCGGCGTGACCATGGCGGTGTCCTACTGGTTGTCGGCGCGCCTCACCCGCGGGCGCCTGCACGGCTCGGCGATCGCGATCTTCCTCGGCCTGGTGCTGTCCTACGTCGGCGGCGTCGCCACCGGCGGGCAGAAAGGATTGGTGGACGTGCCCCTGATGTCCGGTATCGGCCTGCTGGGTGGCGCCATGCTGCGCGACTTCGCCATCGTCGCCACGGCCTTCGGGGTGAATGTCGAGGAACTGCGTCGGGCAGGGGTTTCCGGGGTGGTGTCGCTGTTCCTCGGGGTCGGTTCGTCGTTCGTCGCCGGGGTCGCGGTGGCCATGGCGTTCGGCTACACCGATGCGGTCAGCCTGACCACCATCGGCGCCGGCGCGGTCACCTACATCGTCGGACCGGTGACCGGCGCCGCCCTGGGGGCCAGTTCCGAGGTGATGGCGCTGAGCATCGCCGCCGGGTTGGTGAAGGCGATCCTGGTGATGGTCCTGACGCCTTTCGTCGCGCCCTACATCGGCCTGAACAATCCACGTACGGCGGTGATCTTCGGTGGTCTCATGGGCACCTCCAGCGGTGTCGCCGGCGGCCTTGCCGCCACCGACCCGAAGCTGGTGCCCTACGGTTGCCTGACCGCGGCGTTCTACACCGCCATCGGTTGCCTGCTGGGTCCGTCGCTGCTGTATTTCAGCGTGCGCGGCCTGGTTGGGTGAGCGGGCTGGTCCGGGCCCCCTCTCCCTGAAGGGCGAGGGTTGGGGAGAGGTCAGCGGGCCAGCGGCAATGTGGACTTCCGTCCGCTATCCCGCCGCCTCCTGCTCCAGGCGCAGGCTGTACATCCGGCACTCCGCGAGCAACGCCAGCAGGTTCGGGTCGCGCTCCTTGGCCTTGAGGAACACCACGCCGATGTGCTGCTGCAGGCGATAGCGCGGTTGCAGCGGGATCAGCCGCACGCGGTTCTCGTAGACCGCCTCGATGCGTTTGGGCAGCAGCGCATGGCCGACCCCCGAGCTGACCATGCTGAGGAGGGTGAAGATGTCGTTCACCTGCATCGCGATCTGCGGTTCGAAGCCGGCCTGCTGGAACACCCGGGTGCCGTCCTGATGGGTGGCGAAGCCCTGGGTGAGCGTGACGAAGGGCGTGTCGCGCAGGGTGCTGAGATCGATCTCGGCGAGCCTGGCGTAGGGCGAGTCCACCGGCACGGCGAGGAAAATGTCATCGGAGAACAGCGGCAGGTGCTCGCAGTCGGGATCGCTGACGCTGTCGTTGAGCGACACCAGGATGGCGTCCAGCTCCATGTTCTTCAGCTGGTAGAACAGGTCGACGTTGGAGCCGAGGATCAGGTCGATATTCAGCGCGCTGCGTCGCAGCTTGAGGCCCATGATCAGTTGCGGCACGGTCTTCACCGTCAGCGAATAGAGCGCGCCGAGCTTGAAGCGCTCGGCGGAGAAGCCGGCCGCCTCGCGGGTCAGGCGCACCGTGTCGAGTACCTCCTGGACCAGCTTCTGCGCGCGCTCCTCGAGCACGTAGGCGCTTTCCAGCGGGGTCAGGTTGCGTCCCTCGTGCTTGAACAGCGGGCAGCGCAGGGCGCTTTCCAGCGAGTGGATGGCGCGGTGCACGCTGACGTTGCTGGTGCCCAGTTCCGCCGCCGCGCGCGCCAGGTTGCCGGTGCGCATGAAGGCGAGGAAGGTTTCCAGCTTCTTGAGGGTGATTTCTTCGTCGATCAGCATCCGCGTTCCCCTGGCCGGTGGCGTCGGGGGATTGTGCCTGAGGCGGCGCGGGAGGGGTAAAAAGGGCCGTCATGTCCTAGCGCGTGGCGGAGCATGACGGCCTGGAAACGCCTTGGGGAAGGCGGAGTTGCACTGACCGGATGGAATCCCGCTTCGGCAGCCTGAGCCGCCGATAGGCTAACGGAACTCAGCGGATGGAGCGGATGGTGCCCTTGCTGCCGGTGACCTGCCGGACCGGGGTGGTCCGGAGCGCCGGCCACCCTAGCAACGGAGGCTTTTTGCCACAGTCATCGGATTCGTCTTTGTCAGAAAGAAAGTTCCTCTTGGAATGTCGGAAAGCTGAGGGTCAGTGCCGGCGCTCGGCAAGCTTGCCCAGTTGCTCCCGGCAGTAGTCGACGAACAATCGTGCCGGCTTGGTCAGTTGCGCGCGTTTCAGCCAGGCGGCGGCGAGCCCGGAGGTGGACACCGGCTCGGCGAGGTCGACCATGACCACCTTCTTGCCGTCGTAGGTGCATTCCGAATGCGGGCGGGTGACCAGCAGGGAGAAGCCGAAGCCCTGGCCGACCATGCCGCGCACCATCTCGATGGACGGCGAGCTGAAGGCGATGTTCGGCGTCAGGCCGAGTTCCTCGAACAGGCTGACGAAATAGGTGCGGCTGGGCTGCACGTCGAGCAGGATCATCGGTTCCAGGCACAGGTCGCGCAGCGACACCTGCGCCTGCCCGGCGAAGCGGTGCCCTTCGGGGAGCAGCGCGTGGGGTCGTTGCGGCGGCATCAGCGGCTCGGTCTCGATGGTCGAGTCGAGGTCGTGCTCGTAGAGGAAGGCCAGGTCGAAGCGCCCGGAGGTGAGGCCTTGCACCAGTTCCTGCTGCTCGCCGTCGCGTATGCGGATCTCCACCCCCGGATAGGCCTGGCGAAAGCCGGCGATCAGGCCCGGCAGGTAGAGCGGGGCGACCGTCTCGAAGCAGCCGATGTCGATCTGCCCGGCGATCACGTCGTTGTCGGCCAGGGCGTTCTGCTCGAACTCGTGGGCCATCCGCAGCAGTTCCTGGGCCTTGCGGTAGAAGCGCGCGCCGGCGGGGGTCAGCGACACGCCCTGGGCGTGGTGGCGGATGAACAGCTGCACGCCGAAGCTTTCCTCCAGACCCTTCACCGCCGTGGAGATCGACGGCTGGGCGATGTACAGCTTGCGCGAGGCCTCGGCCACGCTGCCGCATTCCACGGTGGTCACGAAATACTTGAGTTGCCGCAAGGTATAGGACGCCACTGCAAGACCTCATCGGCGCATCATCCTCCCCGGGCCGGGCGTGCGCGCCTCGATTGTTGTGTCCGCCGCGCTGCAAGCAAGTTGCAGGCCGCTGCCGAGCGTCGCGGCGCTGGCCGCGACGACGATTGCCCGCCTGCACGATAACCCAGCACGACGCACTTTGCCGGGGCACGCCTGGCCAGCTTTTTCTTATGTCCCGAGGACATTTTTAATAATTTTCCTTCGCCGCGGCTTGCGCGACCATCCTTCCCCATCGACCCCATGGACAGCGGTCCGCCTCCCGGCGGTCCGGGCCATGCGTGCAGAACCACGACCGGCGCAGACCGGCGAGATAACAAGGAGAAGGTGGGGTGTTCGAACTCAGCGATTGGCAACGGCGCGCCGCGACACAGCGCTTCATCGACCAGGCCCTGATCGGCGGCCGCCAGCGTCCAGCCGCCAGCGGCGCTACCTTCGACGCCATCGATCCGGCGAGCAATCGCCTGCTGGCGCGGGTCGCGGCCTGCGATGCGGCCGACGTCGACGCGGCAGTGGCCGCCGCCCGCCGCGCCTTCGACGAAGGCCCCTGGGCGCGTCTCGCCCCGGTCGAGCGCAAGCGCGTGCTGCTGCGCCTGGCCGAGCTGATGCTGGCCCATCGCGAAGAGCTGGCGCTGCTCGACTCGCTGAACATGGGCAAGCCGGTGATGGACGCCTGGAACATCGATGTACCCGGCGCCGCCCACGTCTTCGCCTGGTATGCGGAAAGCCTCGACAAGCTCTACGACCAGGTCGCGCCGACCGCCCAGCAGACCCTGGCCACCATTACCCGCGTGCCGCTGGGGGTGATCGGCGCGGTGGTGCCGTGGAACTTCCCGCTCGACATGGCCGCCTGGAAGCTCGCCCCGGCCCTGGCCGCCGGCAACTCGGTGGTGCTCAAGCCGGCCGAGCAGTCGCCGTTCTCCGCCCTGCGCCTGGCCGAGCTGGCCCTGGAGGCGGGGGTGCCGGAAGGCGTGCTGAACGTGGTGCCGGGCCTCGGCGAGCAGGCCGGCAAGGCCCTCGGCTTGCACCCGGAGGTGGACGCACTGGTGTTCACCGGCTCCACCGAGGTCGGCAAGTACTTCATGCAGTATTCCGCGCAATCCAACCTCAAGCAGGTCTGGCTGGAGTGCGGCGGCAAGAGTCCGAACCTGGTGTTCGCCGATTGCCGCGATCTTGACCTGGCGGCGGAAAAGGCCGCCTTCGGCATTTTCTTCAACCAGGGCGAGGTCTGTTCGGCGAACTCGCGCTTGCTGGTGGAGCGTTCGATCCACGACGAGTTCGTCGAGCGCCTGCTGGCCAAGGCCCGCGACTGGCAGCCGGGCGATCCGCTGGACCCGGCCAGCCGCGCCGGCGCCATCGTCGACCGCCGGCAGACCGCCGGGATCCTTGCCGCCATCGAGCGGGCGCAAGGCGAGGGCGCGACCCTGCTCGGCGGTGGCCGCCAGTTGACGATCAACGGTTCGGACAACTTCATCGAACCGACCCTGTTCGGCGGAGTACGCCCGGACATGCAGCTGGCCCGCGAGGAAATCTTCGGTCCGGTGCTGGCGATCAGCGCCTTCGACTCCGAGGACGAGGCCATACGCCTGGCCAACGACAGCCGCTACGGCCTCGCCGCCTCGCTGTGGAGCGACGACCTGCACCGTGCGCACCGGGTGGCGCGGCGCTTGAATGCCGGAACGGTGTCGGTGAATACCGTGGACGCGCTGGACGTCGCGGTGCCTTTCGGCGGCGGCAAGCAGTCCGGCTTCGGTCGTGACCTGTCGCTGCATTCCTTCGACAAGTACACCCAGTTGAAGACGACCTGGTTCCAGTTGCGCTGAAGACGCGACGGACGCGACACGACTCGATGCCGATAACGACAACAAGAGGACGATCGAATGAACGACACGCCGAACGTGCGTGAGCCGGCCCTGCGCCGCGTGCTCGGGCTGGGACCGCTGCTGGCGGTGGCCATCGGCCTGGTGGTTTCCCAGGGCGTGATGGTACTGATGCTGCAAGGCGCCGGGACGGCCGGCCTGGGCTTCATCGTGCCGCTGGGAGTGGCCTACCTGCTGGCGCTGAGCTACGCCTTTTCCTTTTCCGAGCTGGCCCTGATGATTCCCCGCGCCGGTAGCCTGAGCAGCTACACCGAGGTGGCCATCGGGCATTTCCCGGCGATCCTGGCGACCTTTTCCGGCTACGTGGTGGTGGCGATGTTCGCCCTCTCGGCGGAACTGCTGCTGCTCGACCTGATCATCGGCAAGGTCTACCCCGGCGCGCTGCCGCCGATGCTGGTGGCCTACGGCGTGCTCGGTCTGTTCACCCTGCTCAACCTGCTCGGCATCGACATCTTCGCGCGCCTGCAGAGCGCGCTGGCGCTGCTGATGATGATCGTCCTGCTGGTGCTCGGCCTGGGTGCGGTGAGCAGCGACCACGCTTCCGCGCAGACCGCCCTGGCGAGCGGCTGGAACCCGCTCGGGGTAAGCGCCCTGGCGCTCACCGCGATGGCCGTGTGGGGCTTCGTCGGCGCCGAGTTCGTCTGCCCGCTGGTGGAGGAGACGCGGCGTCCGGAGCGCAACATCCCGCGTTCGATGATCCTCGGCCTGAGCATCATCTTCCTGACCATCGCCCTCTACTGCTTCGGTGCGCTGCTGTGCATCCCGCAGGCGGAACTGGCCGGCGACCCGCTGCCACACTTCCTCTTCGCCAACCGTGTGTTCGGCGAGTACGGCCAGCTGTTCCTGGTGATCGCCGCGATCACCGCCACCTGCAGCACCCTCAACTCGTCGCTGGCGGCGATCCCGCGGATGCTCTACGGGATGGCGCAGAACGGCCAGGCCTTCCCGCAATTCAAGCAGCTCAGCCGGCGGGCGCGCACGCCCTGGGTGGCGGTGCTGTTCGTCGCCGCGATCACCGGCCTGCCGATCCTGATCCTCGGCCAGGACCCGGACTCGATCAACCTGCTGCTGCTCGCCGCCGCGCTGGCCTGGCTGCTGGCCTACATCATCGCCCACGTCGACGTGCTGGCCCTGCGCCGTCGCTATCCGCACATCGCCCGTCCGTTCCGCACGCCGTTCTACCCGCTGCCGCAACTGTTCGGCATCGCCGGGATGATCTACGCGGTGGTCCACGTCTCGCCGACCCCGGAAATGACCGGACGGATCTTCGCCAGCGCCGGCGTGGTGCTCGGCGTGGTCTCGCTGGTGGCGGTGGTGTGGATCAAGGGCGTGATGCGCAAGCCCCTCTTCGTACCCGAACCGCTCGAGACGGCCGGTGAGACTGCCCAGGGCAAGTCCGTCGCCCTCGATCCCCTGCAATCCCCTTCGGCCTGACGCGCCAAGGGAACAAGGAGAACACAGACGATGACCGCTCAGCTCAACCCGCAGCGCGACACCCGCGACTACCAGCAACTGGACGCCGCGCACCACATCCACGCCTTCCTCGACCAGAAGGCGCTGAACCGCGAAGGCCCGCGGGTGATGGTCCGCGGCGATGGCCTGCAGCTCTGGGACAACGACGGCAAGCGCTACCTGGACGGCATGTCCGGCCTCTGGTGCACCAACCTCGGCTACGGCCGCCAGGACCTCGCCGCCGCCGCCAGCCGCCAGCTGGAACAACTGCCGTACTACAACATGTTCTTCCACACCACCCACCCGGCGGTGGTGGAGCTTTCCGAGATGCTCTTCAGCCTGCTGCCGGACCACTACAGCCACGCGATCTACACCAACTCCGGCTCCGAGGCCAACGAGGTGCTGATCCGTACCGTGCGGCGCTACTGGCAGATCCTCGGCAAGCCGCAGAAGAAGATCATGATCGGCCGCTGGAACGGCTACCACGGCTCGACCCTGGGCAGCACCGCGCTCGGCGGGATGAAGTTCATGCACGAGATGGGCGGCATGCTGCCGGACTTCGCCCACATCGACGAACCCTACTGGTACGCCAACGGCGGCGAGCTGAGCCCGGCCGAGTTCGGTCGCCGCGCGGCGCTGCAACTGGAGGAGAAGATCCTCGAACTGGGCGCGGAGAACGTCGCCGCCTTCGTCGCCGAGCCCTTCCAGGGCGCCGGCGGCATGATCTTCCCGCCGCAAAGCTATTGGCCGGAGATCCAGCGCATCTGCCGGCAGTACGACGTGCTGCTGTGCGCCGACGAAGTGATCGGCGGCTTCGGCCGCACCGGCGAATGGTTCGCCCACGAACACTTCGGCTTCCAGCCGGACACCCTGTCCATCGCCAAGGGCCTGACGTCCGGCTACATCCCCATGGGCGGCCTGGTACTCGGCAAGCGCATCGCCGAGGTGCTGGTGGAGCAGGGCGGGGTGTTCGCCCACGGCCTGACCTATTCCGGCCACCCGGTGGCGGCGGCGGTGGCCATCGCCAACCTCAAGGCGCTGCGCGACGAGGGCGTGGTCACGCGGGTCAGGGAGGAGACCGGACCCTACCTGCAACGCTGCCTGCGCGAGGTCTTCGGCGACCATCCGCTGGTCGGCGAGGTCCAGGGCGCCGGCTTCGTCGCCGCGCTGCAGTTCGCCGAGGACAAGGCGACCCGCAAGCGCTTCGCCAACGAGAACGATCTGGCCTGGCGCTGCCGCACCATCGGCTTCGAGGAGGGCGTGATCATCCGCTCCACCCTCGGCCGCATGATCATGGCCCCGGCGCTGGTGGCCGGGCGTGCCGAGATCGACGAACTGATCGACAAGACCCGTATCGCGGTGGATCGTACCGCGCGCGAGATCGGCGTGCTCTGACGCGCCCCGGCGGCCCGGCCTCGGCCGGGTCGCCTGCGACACGGAGCGTCCCCCCATAACGACGATGCGGCGCCTGGCGACCGCGCGCGGAACCGTTTCGGCCTCTGGCCGGCAACTGCCTCAGCAACATCACAACAATGCCAATCGGCTGTGGGAGTGTTCCATGTTCAAGTCCTTGCACCAGTACGCACACGTGTTTTCCCGGTTGTCCCTGTTCGGCCTGGCGTTCGCCGCGGCGGCCCAGGCGCAGAGCCAGAGCCTGACGGTGATCTCCTTCGGCGGCGCGACCAAGGCCGCCCAGGAACAGGCCTATTTCAAACCCTTCGAGCGAAGCGGCGGCGGGCAGGTGGTCGCCGGCGAATACAACGGCGAAATGGCCAAGGTGAAGGCCATGGTCGACGTCGGCAAGGTCAGCTGGGACGTGGTCGAGGTGGAGAGCCCCGAACTGCTCCGCGGCTGCGACGAGGGGCTGTTCGAACGCCTCGACCCGGCGCGTTTCGGCGACCCCGCGCAGTTCGTCCCCGGCACTTTCAGCGAGTGCGGGGTGGCCACCTACGTCTGGTCGATGGTGATGGCCTACGACTCGACGAAGCTGGCCAGGGCGCCGCAGTCCTGGGCGGATTTCTGGAACGTCCGCGAGTTCCCCGGCAAGCGTGGCCTGCGCAAGGGCGCCAAGTACACCCTGGAAGTGGCGTTGCTGGCCGACGGGGTGAAGGCGGAGGACCTCTACAAGGTACTTGCCACCCCGGAGGGGGTCAGCCGCGCCTTCGCCAAGCTCGACCAGCTCAAGCCGAACATCCAGTGGTGGGAGGCCGGCGCCCAGCCGCCGCAATGGCTGGCGGCCGGCGACGTGGTGATGAGCGCGGCCTACAACGGGCGCATCGCCGCTGCGCAGAAGGAGGGGGTGAAACTGGCCATCGTCTGGCCCGGCAGTCTCTACGATCCGGAGTACTGGGCGGTGGTGAAGGGCACGCCGAACAAGACGCTGGCGGAGAAATTCATCGCCTTCGCCAGCCAGCCGCAGACGCAGAAGGTGTTCTCCGAGCAGATCCCCTACGGGCCGGTACACAAGGGCACCCTGGCGTTGCTGCCGAAGACGGTGCAGGAGGCGCTGCCGACCGCGCCGGCCAACCTCGAAGGCGCGCGGGCGGTGGATGCCGAGTTCTGGGTGGACCACGGCGAGGAGCTGGAACAGCGTTTCAATGCCTGGGCGGCGCGCTGAGCGCGCTGCGCGTCGGCAAAAAAAACGACGGGCCCCAAGTCGTCCGGGCCCGTCGGGTCAAAGCGCTGACGGGGTGATCAGCGCAGCTCTTCCAACAACCCCTGCAGATACCGACAGCCCTCGGTATCCAGCGCCTGCACCGGAAGGCGCGGCGCCCCCACCTCCAGGCCGGAGAGGCCCAGGCCGGCCTTGATGGTGGTCGGCAGGCCCCGGCGGAGGATGAAGTCGAGCAGCGGCAACTGCCGGTAGAACAGCGCGCGGGCCTTCTCCAGGTCGCCGTCGAGCACCGCCTGGTAGAGCTGGCCGTTGAGCGTCGGGATCAGGTTCGGCGCGGCGCTGCACCAGCCTTTCGCGCCGGCCACGAAGGCCTCCAGCGCCAGCGGGTTGCAGCCGTTGTAGAAGGGCACCCGGCCTTCGCCGAGCAGGCGCAGCTTGTGCATGCGCTGGATGTCGCCGGTGCTCTCCTTGACCATGGTCACGTTGTCCACTTCGCGGACGATGCGCAGGATCAGTTCCACCGACATGTCGATGCCGCTGGTGCCCGGGTTGTTGTAGAGCATCACCGGCACGCCGATGGCTTCGCCCACCGCGCGGTAGTGCTGGAACACTTCCGCCTCGTTGAGCTTCCAGTAGGAGATCGGCAGGACCATCACCGCCTCGGCGCCGAGGGATTCGGCGAACTGCGCGCGGCGCACGGTCTTGGCGGTGGTCAGGTCGGAGACGCTGACGATGGTCGGCACGCGATGGGCGACGGTCTTCAGGGTGAAGTCGACCACCTCGTCCCATTCCGGGTCGCTCAGGTAGGCGCCTTCGCCGGTGCTGCCGAGCGGGGCGATGGCGTGCACGCCGCCGTCGATCAGGCGCTCGATGGAGCGGCCGAGGGCCGGCAGGTCGAGACCTCCGTCGGCGGCGAAGGGGGTGATGGTGTAGCCGATGATGCCGTGGATGGATGCGGACATTGGATGTACCCGTGACATTGAGTGGGAAATGCCAGGACGGACCTGGTGGGAAAGGTCGTTCAGCTCAGGCAGTCGCTGTTGCGCGGCAGGCAGCGCCGGGCGTAGTAGTTGAATGCGGCGCCGTGGCGCTTCGGGGTGGAGATCCAGTCGTGGGCCTCGCGCGCCAGGGCCGGCGGGATCGGCTTGATCTCTCCGGCGGCCATCGCCAGCAACTGCATCTTCGCCGCGCGCTCGAGCAGCACCGCGATCACGCAGGCCTCCTCGATGCTTGCACCGGTGGCCAGCAGGCCGTGATGGGAGAGCAGGATGGCGCGCTTGTCGCCGAGGGCGGCGGAGATGATCTCGCCTTCCTCGTTGCCTACCGGCACGCCCGGCCAGTCCTTGAGGAAGGCGCAGTCGTCGTATAGCGGGCAAAGGTCCATGTGCGAGACCTGCAGCGGTACTTCCAGGGTCGACAGCGCGGCGATGTGCAGCGGGTGGGTGTGGATGATGCAGTTGACGTCCGGGCGGGCGCGATAGACCCAGCTGTGGAAGCGATTGGCCGGATTCGCCATGCCGTGCCCGTGGAGGACGTTGAGGTCTTCGTCGACCAGCAGCAGGTTGCCGGCGCTGATCTCGTCGAAGCCCAGGCCCAGTTGCTGGGTGTAGTAGGTCCCTGCCTCCGGGCCGCGCGAGGTGATCTGCCCGGCGAGCCCGGAGTCGTGGCCGGCCTCGAAGAGAATCCGGCAGGTCAGGGCCAGCTTTTGCCGGTCAGTCCACGTATTATCGCCGAGGCTGCTTTTCATCTGCTTCAGCGCGTGCTGGATCAGTTGATCCTTGGGTAATTCCAGTGTCGTAGCCATGCGAGGTTCCTTTGACGGAGCGAGTCGGGGGAAACGCCAGGCAGTTGCGCGCCACGCAACGACCCGGCTGTAAATGACACGGATCAAGTTATATGACACAAAGTGTCATTAGCAAGAGAAAAGTTTCATCGCCATCGGGAGAAGGCTGTCCTCAATGTCCATGCGCTTGAAATTGCTGAGAAAAAAACTCGGGGTCACGCTGGAGACCCTGGCTGAGAAGACCGGCCTGACCAAGAGCTACCTGTCCAAGGTCGAGCGCGGGCTGAACACGCCGTCCATTGCCGCCGCGCTGAAGCTGGCGAAGGCGTTGAACGTGCAGGTGGAGGAGCTGTTCTCCGAGGAAAGCGACGGTGTCGACGGCTACAGCATCGTTCGTCGCGACCAGCGCAAGTCGCTGTCCAGCGGCGACGACGGCCCGGCCTACGCCTCCCTCGCGCAGCAGATCGGCGCCCGCGCGCTGTTGCCGTTCATCGTCCACCCCCCGCGCGATTTCAGTCACTCGACGTTCAAGGAGCACCTCGGCGAAGAGTTCATCTTCGTCCATGAGGGCCAGGTCGAGGTCGACTTCATGAACCAGCGGATCATCCTCGAGCGCGGCGACGCCCTGCATTTCAACGCACAGAAGCCGCACCGCATCCGCTCCCTGGGGGAGACCCAGGCGGAATTGCTGGTGGTGATCCACAGCGACGAATGAGGCGACGGCTTCGGTCGATCGGATGCTTGCTAACGTTCTGTTCGATTATCGAACTGTTAATCGATTATCGGATTGTGAGCCCTCGGACCCCGGCGTAAGGTTCTCGTCACGTGCCGTCCAGGCAGCGCACAACAAGACGAGACCCGACCGATGGCTGAAATCCTCTCCCTGCGCGAAGCGGTGCGACGCTTCGTCCACGATGGCGACAGCGTCGCCCTCGAAGGCTTCACTCACCTGATCCCGACGGCCGCCGGCCACGAGCTGATCCGCCAGGGCAGGAAAGACCTGACGCTGATCCGCATGACTCCCGACCTGGTCTACGACCTGCTGATCGGTGCAGGCTGCGCGAAGAAGCTGGTGTTCTCCTGGGGCGGCAACCCCGGCGTCGGTTCGCTGCACCGCCTGCGCGACGCGGTGGAGAAGGGCTGGCCGCAACCGCTGGAGATCGAGGAACACAGCCACGCCGACCTCGCCAACGCCTATGTCGCCGGCGCCTCCGGGCTGCCCTTCGCAGTGCTGCGCGCCTACGCCGGCTCCGACCTGCCGAAGGTCAACCCGCTGATCCGCAGCGTCACCTGCCCGTTCACCGGCGAAGTGCTGGCGGCGGTGCCCTCGGTGCGCCCGGACGTCAGCGTGATCCACGCGCAGAAGGCCGACCGCAAGGGCAACGTGCTGCTCTGGGGCATCCTCGGCGTGCAGAAGGAAGCGGCCCTGGCGGCGAAGCGCTGCATCGTCACCGTCGAGGAGATCGTCGACGAACTGGACGCCCCGATGAACGCCTGCGTCCTGCCGAGCTGGGCGCTCAGCGCCGTGTGCCTGGTGCCCGGCGGCGCGCATCCGTCCTATGCCCACGGCTACTACGAGCGCGACAACCGCTTCTACCAGGACTGGGACCCGATCGCCCGCGACCGCGAAAGCTTCACCGCGTGGATCGACGAATACATCCGGGGGACCGAGGATTTCGGCGCCTTCCAGGCCAAGCTCGCGGAGGGCAAGCGATGAGCAGCTACAGCACCAACGAGATGATGACCGTGGCCGCCGCCCGCCGCCTGCACAACGGCGCGGTGTGCTTCGTCGGCATCGGCCTGCCGTCGAAGGCCGCCAACCTGGCGCGCCTGACTTCCTCGCCGGACGTCGTGCTGATCTACGAGTCCGGGCCGATCGGCGCCAAGCCCAGCGTCCTGCCGCTGTCCATCGGCGACGGCGAGTTGGCCGAGACCGCCGATACCGTGGTCCCCACCGGCGAGATCTTCCGCTACTGGCTGCAGGGCGGACGGATCGACGTCGGCTTCCTCGGCGCGGCCCAGGTCGACCGCTTCGGCAACATCAACACCACCGTGATCGGCGACTACCGCCAGCCCAAGGTGCGCCTGCCGGGAGCCGGCGGCGCGCCGGAAATCGCCGGCAGCGCCAAGGAAGTGCTGATCATCCTCAAGCAGTCGCACCGCACCTTCGTCGACAAGCTGGCCTTCGTCACCTCGGTCGGCCATGGCGAGGGCGGCGACTCGCGCCAGCGCCTGGGCCTGCCGGGCAAGGGGCCGGTGGCGATCATCACCGACCTGTGCATCATGGAGCCGGAAGCCGGCAGCAACGAGTTCGTGGTCACTTCGCTGCATCCGGGCGTGACCCGCGAGCAGGTGGTCGAGGCCACCGGCTGGGCGATCCGCTTCGCTGAGCGGGTCGCCGAGACGCCCGCGCCGAGCGAGGTCGAACTCGCCGCGCTGCGCGACCTCGAGGCGCGCACCGCGGCCGCCCATGGACAGAAGGGGAGCGACGAATGAGCCGCGAGGTATTCATCTGCGATGCCGTGCGCACGCCGATCGGCCGTTTCGGCGGCAGTCTTTCCGCGGTGCGCGCCGACGACCTCGCGGCGGTGCCGCTGAAGGCCCTGGTCGAGCGCAACCCGGGGGTCGACTGGTCGGCGTTGGACGAGGTGTTCCTCGGCTGCGCCAACCAGGCCGGCGAGGACAACCGTAACGTGGCGCGCATGGCGCTGCTGCTGGCCGGTTTGCCGGAGAGCGTGCCCGGCGTCACCCTCAACCGCCTCTGCGCCTCGGGGATGGACGCCATCGGCACGGCGTTCCGCGCCATCGCCTGCGGCGAGATGGAGCTGGCCATCGCCGGCGGCGTCGAGTCGATGTCGCGCGCGCCGTACGTGATGGGCAAGGCCGATAGCGCCTTCGGGCGCGGCCAGAAGATCGAGGACACCACCATCGGCTGGCGCTTCGTCAATCCGCTGATGAAGGAGCAGTACGGCATCGACCCGATGCCGCAGACCGCCGACAACGTCGCCGACGACTATCGCGTGTCGCGTGCCGACCAGGATGCCTTCGCCCTGCGCAGCCAGCAGCGCGCCGGCAGGGCGCAGGAGGCCGGTTTCTTCGCCGAGGAAATCGTCCCGGTGACGATTCGCGGGCGCAAGGGCGACACCCTGGTCGAGCACGACGAGCATCCGCGTCCCGACACCACCCTGGAGGCGCTGGCCCGGCTCAAGCCGGTCAACGGGCCGGAGAAGACCGTCACCGCCGGCAACGCGTCCGGGGTCAACGACGGCGCCGCCGCGCTGGTCCTGGCCTCCGCCGAGGCAGTGGAGAAGCACGGCCTGACTCCGCGCGCGCGGGTGCTGGGCATGGCCAGCGCCGGCGTCGCCCCACGGATCATGGGCATCGGCCCGGTGCCGGCGGTGCGCAAGCTGCTGCGGCGCCTGGACCTGGCGATCGACGCCTTCGACGTGATCGAACTCAACGAAGCCTTCGCCAGCCAGGGCCTGGCCTGCCTGCGCGAACTGGGCTTGGCCGACGACAGTGAGAAGGTCAACCCGAACGGCGGTGCCATCGCCCTCGGCCACCCGCTGGGGATGAGCGGTGCGCGGCTGGTCCTCACCGCGCTCCATCAACTTGAGAAGAGCGGCGGCCGGCGCGGCCTGGCGACCATGTGCGTAGGCGTCGGCCAAGGCCTGGCGCTGGCCATCGAGCGGGTCTGACTGGCACAACCGGGTCGCCCGCCCGGTATCAAGAGCGCGCGTCGCGCGGCGCTGCCCATGTTTCGGCGGCGGCGCGGCGCGTGTGCAGCGGAACAGGACGCTCCGTCGCACGGTCAGGATGAAACGGACCCTGTCGAGAGAACAACAGCATGACTGCCCCTGTTCACCAGTACAGCAACGAAGAACGCCGCAAGCGCATCTTCGCCATCGTCGGCGCCTCCTCCGGCAACCTCGTGGAATGGTTCGACTTCTACGTCTACGCCTTCTGCGCGATCTACTTCGCACCGGCCTTCTTCCCCTCCGACAACCCCACGGTGCAGTTGCTGAACACCGCCGGGGTCTTCGCCGCCGGCTTCCTCATGCGCCCCATCGGCGGCTGGATGTTCGGCCGCATCGCCGACAAGCACGGGCGCAAGACCGCCATGCTGATCTCGGTGGTGATGATGTGCGCCGGCTCCCTGGCGATCGCCTGCATGCCCACCTACGCCAGCATCGGCACCCTGGCGCCGGCCCTGCTGTTGCTGGCGCGGATGTTCCAGGGCCTGTCGGTGGGCGGCGAGTACGGCACCAGTGCGACCTACATGAGCGAGGTGGCGCTCAAGGGCCAGCGCGGCTTCTTCGCCTCGTTCCAGTACGTCACCCTGATCGGCGGACAGTTGCTGGCGGTGCTGGTGGTGGTGATCCTGCAGCAGTTGCTGAGCGAAGACGAACTGCGCGCCTGGGGCTGGCGGATTCCCTTCGTGATCGGCGCGATCACCGCGGTGATCGCCCTCTGGCTGCGGCGCTCGCTGAACGAGACCGCTTCGAAGTCGACCCTGGAGCGCAAGGAATCCGGCACCTTCGCCGAGCTGTTCAAGCACAAGCGGGCCTTCTTCACCGTGCTCGGCTTCACCGCCGGCGGCTCGCTGATCTTCTACACCTTCACCACCTACATGCAGAAGTACCTGGTCAACACCGCCGGGATGAGCGCCAAGACCGCCAGCGCGGTGATGACCTTCGCCCTGCTGGCGTACATGCTGATGCAACCGCTGTTCGGCATGCTTTCCGATCGCATCGGGCGCAAGACCTCGATGCTCTGGTTCGGCACCCTGGGCACGCTCTGCACCCTGCCGATCCTGCTCGCGCTGAAGACCGTGAGCAGTCCCTACATGGCCTTCTTCCTGATCATCCTGGCGCTGGCCATCGTCAGCCTGTACACCTCCATCAGCGGCCTGATCAAGGCCGAGATGTTCCCGCCGGAGGTGCGCGCCCTCGGCGTCGGAGTGTCCTACGCGGTGGGCAACGCGATCTTCGGCGGCTCGGCCGAGTACGTCGCCCTGGGGCTGAAGTCGGTAGGGATGGAGAACGTCTTCTACTGGTATGTTTCAGCCATGTGCCTGCTGGCGCTGCTGGTCTGCGTGAGCCTGCCGGACCTGCGCAAGGTCAGCTACCTGAACGACGAGCCCTGACGGGCCGGGAAAAGGAAAACCGATGAGCGACGTACCCGCCAACCAGTTGTTCGATGCCTATTTCACGGCGGCGCCGATGCGCGCGGTGTTCTCCGACCGCGGCCGCCTGCAAGGCATGCTCGACTTCGAGGCCGCCCTGGCCCGCGCCGAGGCGCGCACCGGGGTGGTTCCCGCGACGGCGGTGGCGCCGATCGAGGCGGCCTGCCGCGCCGAACTGTACGACCCGCTGGCGCTGGCCGAGGCGGTCGCCACTGCCGGCAACTCGGCGATCCCGCTGGTCAAGGCGCTGGGCCGCCAGGTGGCGGCTGGCGACGCCGAGGCCGAGCGCTACGTGCATCTCGGCGCCACCAGCCAGGACGCCATGGACAGCGGCCTGGTGCTGCAACTGCGCCGTGCGCTGGCCTTGCTCGAGCAGGATCTGCAACGTCTTGCCGAGGTCCTGGCGGACCAGGCCGAACGGCATGCCGACACGCCGCTGGCCGGGCGCACCTGGTTGCAGCACGCCACCCCGGTGACCCTGGGCATGAAGCTCGCCGGCCTGCTCGGTGCCTTGACCCGGCACCGCCAGCGCCTGCGCGAGTTGCGCCCGCGCCTGCTGGTGCTGCAATTCGGTGGCGCCTCGGGGACGCTCGCCGCGCTCGGCGAACAGGCCCTGCCGGTGGCCGCGGCGCTGGCCGAGGAGCTGGGCCTGGCTTTGCCCGAACAACCCTGGCACACCCAGCGCGACCGCCTGGTGGAATTCGCCAGCGTGCTCGGCCTGGTGGCCGGTAGCCTCGGCAAGTTCGGTCGCGATGTCAGCCTGCTGACGCAGACCGAGGCCGGCGAGGTCTTCGAGCCGGCCGGCGCCGGGCGCGGCGGTTCCTCGACCATGCCGCACAAGCGCAACCCGGTGAGCAGCGCGGTGCTGATCGCCGCCGCCACCCGTGCGCCGGGGCTGGTCTCGACCCTGTTCGCGGCGATGCCGCAGGAACACGAGCGCAGCCTCGGTCTCTGGCACGCCGAGTGGGAAACCCTGCCGGAACTCTGTTGCCTGGTTGCCGGCGCGCTGCAACAGGCGATCGGCCTGCTCGAAGGCCTGGAGGTGGACGCCCAGCGGATGCGCCGCAACCTTGGCCTGACCCACGGCCTGGTGCTCGCCGAGGCGGTGAGCATCGCCCTGGCCCGCCGTATCGGCCGCGAAGCCGCGCACCATCTGGTGGAACAGTGCTGCCGCCGCGCCGTCGAGCAGCGCCGCGAGTTGCGCGCGGTGCTCGGCGAAGAGGCGCGGGTGAGCGCCGAGTTGTCCGGCGACGAACTGGACCGCCTGCTCGATCCCGCCCATTACCTCGGCCAGGCCCGCGCCTGGGTCGAGCGCGCGCTCGCCGAACACCATGCCCTGGGCCTCGAACCCCATCCCGCCTGACTGGAGATCCCTTCGTGCCAACCGTACGCCTCGCCGACGGCGACCTGAACTACTCCCTGGAAGGACCGGCCGGCGCGCCGGTCCTGCTGTTGTCAAACTCGCTGGGCACCGACCTGGGCATGTGGGACACGCAGATCCCCGCACTCACCGCCCATTTCCGCGTGCTGCGCTACGACACCCGCGGCCACGGCGCCTCGCTGGTCACCCCCGGACCGTACGCCATCGGCCAGCTCGGCGCCGACGTGCTTGCCCTGCTCGATGCCCTCGAGCTGCCGCGCGTGCATTTCTGCGGGCTGTCCATGGGCGGCCTGATCGGCCAGTGGCTGGGCATCCACGCCGGCGAGCGGCTCGGCCGGCTGGTGCTGTGCAACACCGCGGCGAAGATTGCCAGCGACGAGGTCTGGAACACCCGCATCGATACCGTCCTGAAAGGCGGCGAGCAGGCCATGCGTGACCTGCGCGACGCCTCGGTGGCGCGCTGGTTCACCGCGGACTTCGCCGAGCGCGAGCCGGCGCAGGTCGAGCGCATCGTCGCGATGCTCGCGGCCACCTCGCCGCAGGGCTACGCGGCCAACTGCGCTGCGGTACGCGACGCCGATTTCCGCGAGCAGCTCGGGCTGGTCCAGGCGCCGACGCTGATCGTCGCCGGCAGCCACGATGCCGTGACCACTCCGGACAACGCCCGCTTCATGCAGGCGCGCATCGCCGACGCGCAGTTGGTCGAGTTCGCCGCCGCGCACCTGTCCAACGTCGAAGCGGGCGACGCCTTCAGCCGCCGCCTGGTCGATTTCCTGCTGTCCGCCTGAGGAGCCGCCGATGGACGAGAAACAACGCTACGAAGCCGGCATGCAAGTGCGCCGCGCGGTGCTCGGCGACGCCCATGTCGAGCGCAGCCTGGCCAACCTGACGCCGTTCAACGAAGAGTTCCAGGAAATGATCACCCGCCACGCCTGGGGCGACATCTGGACCCGTCCGGGGCTGCCGCGACACACCCGCAGCCTGGTCACCATCGCCATGCTGATCGGCATGAACCGCAACGAGGAACTCAAGCTGCATCTGCGCGCGGCGAAGAACAACGGGGTGAGCCGCGACGAGATCAAGGAAGTGATCATGCAGAGCGCCATCTACTGCGGTATTCCCGCGGCCAACGCGACCTTCCACCTCGCCGAATCGGTGTGGGACGAGCTTGGCGTGGAGTCGCAGCAGGC
This sequence comes from Pseudomonas sp. 203-8, assembly GCF_020708595.1. Classification (NCBI taxonomy): domain Bacteria; kingdom Pseudomonadati; phylum Pseudomonadota; class Gammaproteobacteria; order Pseudomonadales; family Pseudomonadaceae; genus Pseudomonas; species Pseudomonas sp. 203-8. The sequence goes on from NZ_JAJFDF010000006.1 coordinate 427,114, forward strand.
GTCCCGGTAGGTCGCCGGCGGCGCTAGCGGTAGGGCGAATGGCGTCGCAGGCGTTATCCGCCGATACCCCGAGGGCCAACGGCGGTTATCCGTCCTGCGCGTGGGCCGGCAAGGCGGCGCTTCCCCTTGCCAATCGCCGGCGTTTCCCGGAAGGTCGACAGCTCCGTCATCCCTTCGGTCCGCCATGAGCCGCAAGCTGCATATCCACGCGCCCGCGATCCACTACTTCGACATGGTTCGCCGCTGCCATTCGATCCGCGAAGCCGCGCGGCGCCTGAACGTCGCCTCGTCGGCGGTGAACCGGCAGATCCTCAAGCTGGAGGACGAGATCGGCGCGCCGCTGTTCGACCGCCTGCCCGGCGGCCTGCGCCTGACCGGAGCCGGGGAGATCTTCGCGCGCCACGTCACCGTGGTCCTGCAGGACATGGAGCGCGTGCGTTCCGAACTGGACGCGCTGCAAGGCCTGCGCACCGGCCATGTGGAGATCGCCACCATCGAAGCGGTGACCAGCGACCTGCTGCCCTGCGTGCTCAAGGCGATGCGCGAACGCTACCCGGACATCACCGTCGGCGTCACCCTGCTCGGTTCCCAGGCGATACCCGAGGCGGTGAGCAGTGGCGCGGTCGACCTCGGCCTGGCCTTCGCCCTGCCGCGCAGCGCCGACCTGCAACAGGTCAGCGTCGGCCATTTCCGCCTCGGTGCCATCGTCTCCCCGCAGCACCCGTTGGCGCGACACCAGGCCATCGCCTTCGCCGATTGCGTCGAACATGGCCTGATCATGGCCAAGAGCGAGCTGTCCATCCATCACCTGCTGGCGCCGCTCCAGCGCCGTTTGCGCGAACCGCGCCGGGCGGTGCTGGAGAGCAGCTCCCTGGAGCTGTCGCGACAACTGGCGCGGCGCGGGCTCGGCGTCGCCTTCCAGACCCGCCTGGGGATCGAGGCCGACATCGCCCAGGGCGAGCTGCGTTTCCTGCCGCTGAAAGACAATGGCGGCATCCACAGCGACCTCGGCCTCTACGTGCGTACCGGCCGTTACCTGCCGGTGGCGGTGGACGCCCTGGCCCGGCAGATCGCCGAGGAAGTGCGCCTGCGCGAGCGCGAGGAAGCGCGCCTGAACGAGGCCTGAGCGGCGCTCGCGCCGATGCCAGACGGCTTGCCCGAGCTTGCCCGTCCGCTGATGCCGTTTCGGCATCGGCATGTTCGATATTCTGTTCTTTGGTCAGCGCGGCGAAGTGCCGATACTGCCCCGCGACCCCGGCGCGAAACCGGGGGCTGAGTCGCCACAAGAACAACAAAGCAACCAGCAGGACACACAGCATGAAGAAGATGATGCAGGGCGCCGCCGCCCTGATCGCGCTCGTCGGCGCCGGGGAGAGCATGGCGCTGGAATGGATGAGCAACAGCGTCGGTTTCCGTTACGGCCAGCAATTCACCAACCCGAACAACCCGGACAAGTTCGCCAAGCGCATCTACAGCTTCACCCACGCCGACGGCTATCGCTACGGCAGCAATTTCTTCAATCTCGATGTGTTCCTTTCCGACAACCGCGACCCGCGCAAGGGCACCGACCATGGTGGCAGCGAAGTCTATGCGGTCTACCGCCACCAGCTCTACGCTTCGCGGGTGTTCGACCGGCCGCTGGGCACCGGCCTGGTCAAGGACTACGCCTTCACCCTGGGCTTCGACGCCAGCCGCAACAACAACCTGGCTTCGGCCAAGAAGCGCGCCCTGGTGTTCGGCCCGACCCTCAAGTTCAACGGTCCCGGCGTGCTCGACCTGAGCCTGCTCTACTACCGCGAGAAGAACCACTTCGGCGTGCCCGGCGCGCGCCATCCCGACCACACCTTCGACACCACCTACATGCTCAACCTGACCTGGATGCGGCCGTTCAAGGTCGGCAACCATGCGGCGAAGTTCCAGGGCTTCGTCAACTACGTGGGAGAGAAGGGCGAGGACTACAACGACAAGGACACCGCGGCGGAAACCCTGGTCCGCACCGCCCTGATGGTCGCCGCCCTGCCAGGCGACAAGCGCCAGCCGAACCTGTGGCTCGGCGTCGGCTACGAGTATTGGCACAACAAGTTCGGCGTCGACGGTGGCACCGGCAGCCGCACCTCGACGCCGACGTTGAATATGGAATTCACCTTCTGAAGCGAAGCGCCGTCGCCCTACGCGATGCCGCCAACCCTGGGGTAGGGCGGATAACGCCACCGGCGTTATCCGCCGATACACCGAAGCCCGACGGCGGATAACCGCAAGCGGTTATGCGTCCTACGCGATGGGGCAGTTTCACCCCGCATCCGCGTGACTGACCAACCCCTTCAGCAGCACCGCGGCGGTGGCCAGTGCAGCCGGCAGCACCAGGGCGGTCAGCACCTGTTCGAAGTTCCAGCCCAGGCCCAGCAGGGTGGCGCCGATCCAGGCGCCGAGGATGGCGCCGAAGCGGCCGATACCGAGCATCCAGGAGACCCCCGTGGCCCGCCCCTGGGTCGGATAGAAGCGCGCCGCCAGCGACGGCATCGCCGACTGCGCGCCGTTGATGCACATGCCGGCCAGCAGCACCAGGGTCGCCAGCAGGGTGACCTGGCCGAGGCTCTGGCCGACGCACCAGGCGAACACCCCCGCCAGCAGGTAGAACAGGCCGATCACCTTGTGCGGGTTGAAGCGATCCATCGCCCAGCCCACCGCTACGGCGCTGAGCACCCCGCCGAACTGGAACAGCGCGCCGATGAACGCCGCCTGCTCCAGGCTCGCGCCGCTATCGCGCATCAGGGTCGGCAGCCAGCTGGTGAGCAGGTAGACGATCACCAGGCCCATGAAGTAGGTCAGCCAGAGCAGCAGGGTGCCGGCGCTGTAGGTACCGGAAAAGATCACCGCGAACACGTTGCGGGCCTGCACCGTCTGCTGCTCGGGGACGTGGAAACTCCGTGCCAGCGCCACCTGCGCCGGGGCGATGGGGGCCAGCACCTGGCGTACCCGCTCGCTGCCGCGGTTGCGCACCACCAGGTAGCGCGCCGATTCCGGCAGGCGGAACAGCAGGACTACCGCCAGGACCAGCGGTAGCAGGCCGCCGAGCAGCAGCAGGCTGTGCCAGCCGAACAGCGGGATCAGCTTCGCCGAGACGAATCCGCCGCAGGCCATGCCCAGGTTGAAGCCACAGAACATGCTGGTCACCAGCAGCGACTTGAGGCGCTCGGGGGTGTATTCGGAAAGCAGGGTGGTGGCGTTGGGCATCGCCGCGCCGAGGCCGAGGCCGGTGAGGAAGCGCAGCGCCAGCAGTTGCTCGACGTTGGTGCTGTAGGCCGAGGCCAGGCTGAACAGGCCGAAGAGGAAGACCGCCGCGACCAATACCAGCTTGCGTCCGTAGCGGTCGGCCAGCGGTCCGGAGCCGAGGGCGCCGAAGACCATGCCGATCAGCGCGGCGCTCATCACCGGCCCGAGGCTGGCGCGGTCGATGCCCCAGTCCTGGGTCAGCGCCGGAGCGATGAAGCCCATCGCGGCGGTGTCGAGGCCATCGAGGAAGACGATCAGGAAGCACAGCAGGACGATCCGCCATTGGTACGGCGAAAGCGGCTGGGCATTGATGAAGGCTTGCACGTCGAGTCGTTCGACGGCGGGCAGGCTGGGGCTGTTCATGGGACGGGTTCCGCGGCGAGAGTGAGGGCGTGGGACGAGGGTCGGACGCGTGGCTCAGGTGCAGGCGGCGGAAGGCAAGGCGTGCTGCGGCATGTCGGGATTCCCCTGTTGTTTTTGTAGCGGAGGCGCTCGGCCTGCCGGGGTGCAGACACATTACGGAGGGCCATGGGGAGTGGCAATCCGATAATCGTTTATCGGTTCGCTGATCGAACGAAACCCTGTGAAATCTCGACCTTCGCCAGGCTGTGAAAATCCGGAACCAGATTCTAGAATCCTGCCTTTCCTCGACTCAGGAACGCCCCTCCATGGCCGGTAGCCTCATCGAACGCGCCCTCGGCTTGCTCGAACTCCTCGCCAGCGATGCCCGTGGCCTGCCCCTGCAACAACTGGCGGACCGCCTGGATATCCCCAAGAGCGCCGCGCACCGCATGCTCGCCGAGCTGATCCGGCTCGGTTACGTGCGCCAGGACGACGACACCAGCCGCTACCGCCTCAGCACCCGCCTGGCCGCGCTGGGCTTCCGCTTCCTCGCTTCCAGCGGGGTGGTCGACCTGGTCCAGCCGGTGCTCGACGGGCTCGCCCGGGAGACCGGCGAACTGGTGCGCCTGGGGGTGATCGAAGGCGATCGCCAGACCTGGATCGCCAAGTCCCAGGGCGCCACCTCCGGGCTACGCTACGACCCCGACATGGGGCGCGAGGCGCCGCTGTTCTACACCGCATCCGGGCACGCCTGGCTGGCCAGCCTGAGCGACAAGGCGGCGCTGGCGCTGGTGGAGCGCCAGGGCGTAGGGGCGGCGCGGGACTTCGGTCCCAACGCGCCGCGCTCCAGGAGCGAGCTGCTGCGCTACCTGAAGCGCGCCCGCGAGCACGGCTATGCCTGGCAGATCGAATGCTCGGCGCCGGGCATGGCGGCGATGGCCGCACTGGTGCGCCACCCCGAGGACGGACGGGCTCTCGGCGTGCTCAGCGTGGCCGGGCCGAGCGCACGCTTCGGCGAGGCGCGCATGCACGAACTGGCGCCCCTGCTCCTGGCCGCGGCGCAGGACCTGTCCCACGCCAGCCAGGCGTCCGAGCTGTTCCGCTGAGCCATCCGGCCCGGCCCCAGTCCTTTCCCGACATCAGCGTTCGAATAGCGAACGCTTTCTTGCCTGTCACGAGCCCGCATGCGGCGGGCCTTTCCGCACTTCCATGGATGCCCCGGCGGTAGTGCCGTCTCGAAGCGCTCTTGCGCGGGGCCAGCCACTCGTTCAAATAATCTCCCTCGCTAAATCTGGAACGACGTTCTGGAATCTTGAAGCGAACAAGAAAACAACGATTGGGGACCGCCTTGGACGCACCGCTTCGCATCGCCCTCATCGGCGCCGGCAATATGGGCCGCCAGCATTACCACCGCTTGCAGCGAATCGCCGGCGCGCGCCTGTGTGCGGTGGCCGATCCCCAGGGCCAGGCGTTCGCCGCGGACACCGGCGTGCCCTGGTTCGGCGATCATCGGAGGTTGCTGGAAGAAGCCCGGCCGCAAGCGGCGATCGTCGCCAATCCGAACAACCTGCATGTCGCCACCGCCCTCGACTGCCTCGCCGCCGGGGTGCCGCTGCTGCTGGAAAAACCGGTCGGCGTGCAGCTCGACGAAGTGAGCGAGCTGGTGGCCGTCGCCCGGCGATCTGGCGTTCCGCTGCTGGTCGGTCACCATCGTCGGCACAATCCGCTGGTCGTGCGGGCGCGCCAATTGATCGCCGAGGGCGCGCTCGGTCGGTTGCTGTCGGTCACCGCGCTCTGGCAGTTGAAGAAGCCCGACAGTTATTTCGAGGTGGCCTGGCGTCGCGAGCCCGGCGCGGGAATGTTGCTGACCAACCTGATCCATGACCTCGACCTGCTCCGCCACCTGTGCGGGGAAGTGCGGGAGGTGCAGGCGCTGGCCGGCAACGCTATCCGTGGCCTGCCCAACGAAGACAACATCGCGCTGCTCCTGCGCTTCGCCAATGGCGCCCTGGGCAGCCTGACCGGTTGCGACGCTGCGGCGGCGCCCTGGAGCTGGGAGCTGGCAGCCGGGGAGAACCCGGTCTATCCGCGCCAGGCCGAGCAACCCTGCTACCTGCTGGCCGGCACCGAGGGTGCCCTGAGCCTTCCCCAGCTCCGCCGCTGGAGCTACGCCGAGGCCCGGCAGGGCTGGCACGACCCGCTGGCGGCCAGCGAGGAGGCCGTGGCGACAGGCGATCCCCTGCAACGCCAGCTAGAGCACTTCGTCCGGGTCGCGCGGGGCGAGGAAGCGCCATTGATGGATGCCACCGACGCCGCTCGCACCCTGGCGCTGGTCGAGGCGGTTCGCGAGGCCGCGCGCAGTGGCCGGGCCTGCGCGCCGGCCAGTTTCTGAACCGCTGACGATGAGGTAGTGCATGGAATCGAGGATTCTTTCCCTGGCGGCGCTCACCGTGCTCGAGCTGTCGCCCCCGGACATGGTCGAGGCTGCCGCCCGCGCCGGCTACAGTCATGTCGGCCTGCGCCTGGTGCCGGCCACCGTGGAAGAGCACCACTATCCGCTGCTGGCCGATGCCGGCCTGCGCCGGCGGACCCTGGCGCGGCTGCGCGACAGCGGAGTGCGCACGCTGGACGTGGAGATCCTGCGCCTGCGTCCGGACACCCGCGTCGGCGAGTTCGCCGCGGTGCTGGAGGTCGGCGCCGAGTTCGGCGCGCGCTATGTGCTGGTGGCCGGCAACGATGACGACGAACGGCGCAGCGCGGACAATTTCGCCGCGTTGTGCGACCTGGCGCGGCCGCTCGGCCTCGACCCGCACCTGGAGTTCATGCCCTGGACCGGGATCCGCGACCTGCGGCAGGCCGCGCGGGTGGTCGAGGCGGCGGCGCGGGATAACGCCGGCCTGTTGCTGGACGCCTTCCATTTCGACCGCTCGGCCAGCAGCCTGGAAGACCTGCGGGCGATCCCGCCTGCGCGCCTGGGCTACGCGCAACTCTGCGATGTCGTCGGGCCGCGTCCGACGTCGATGGACGAAATCCTTCGCCAGGCCCGCGAGGAACGGCGCTTCCCTGGCGATGGCGGGCTCGATCTGCTGGCGCTGCTGCGCGCCTTGCCGGAGAACCTGCCGCTGAGCCTGGAGGTGCCCGCGCTGGATCTGCTCGCGCGCGGCGTGGATGGCGCGGAGCGGGCGCGGCTGGCGATCGAGCGGACCCGGGCGCTGCTCGCCCGCCTGTAGCGCCACCGCGCAGGCAGGTTGCCCGTTTGCATAATGGAACGGGGTTCTATAGTTTCCAAACGTTGAAGCCGATCGTTTCTTTCCTCGATGGCGGGTACCGTCAGAATAAATAGCCTGCTATCGATTTGCCCTGGTGCCCGGACCCTCCGATGAACGCATCCACCTCCCCGCTGCCCGCCAGCGACCAGACCCTGCGCGGCATCCTGCTGATCTGTGCCGCGGTGTTCCTGTTCGCCAGCCACGACGGGTTGTCCAAGTTCCTTTCCGGTTTCTACCCGATCGTCATGGTGGTCTGGGCCCGCTACCTGGTGCACACCCTGTTGATGGTCGCCGTGTTCGTGCCGCGCAACGGCCTCGCGGTGATCCGCAGCCGCCGTCCGCTCATGCAGTTGGCGCGGGCGCTGTGCCTGATCGGCACCAGCCTGTTCTTCACCACCGGCCTGCGCTACCTGCCCTTGGCCGAGGCGACCGCGGTGAACTTCCTGGCACCGCTGCTGGTGACCGCGTTATCCGTGCCGCTGCTGAAGGAGAAGGTCAGCCTCGGCCAATGGCTGGCGGTGCTCACCGGCTTCATCGGCGTGCTCTTCATCGTGCGTCCCGGTGGCGCGCTGTTCACCCCGGCGGCGTTGTTCCCGCTCGGCTCGGCGCTGTGCTTCGGGCTCTACCAACTGCTCACGCGGATGCTCGCCAACAGCGACAGCCCGACCACCAGCAACTTCCTTGCCGGCATCTTCAACACGCTCATCATGAGCCTGCTGGTGCCGTTCTTCTGGCAGACTCCAAGTCTTCTCCACGGCCTGATGATGATCGCCCTGGGCGGTTGCGGCATGGGCGGCCACCTGCTGCTGACCCAGGCCTTCCGCCATGCGCCGCCGGCGACCCTGGCGCCGTTCAGCTATGGCCAGATCATCTTCGCCGGCCTGCTCGGCCTGCTGGTGTTCGGCCACGTGCCGGATGCCTGGGCGCTGCTCGGCATCCTCGTCATCTGCGCCAGCGGCCTGGTGGTCGCCTGGCGCCGTGGCCGCTGAACGCAACGGGGTCGGCGCGTAGGCTTCACAACAGGCTCAGCGGATAGCTGACGATCAGCCGGTTCTCGTCGAAGCGGGTATTGCTGCCCCAGTCGCGGCGCTGGCTGGAGTTGCGCCAGCGGACGTTGAGACGCTTGAAGGCGCCGCTCTGCAGCGTGTAGCCCAGCTCGCTCTCGCGTCCCCATTCGCTGCCGTCGTCGGTGACTCCGGCCAGGCGCACATGGTCGCCATGCAGGTAGCGGGTCATGAAGGTCAGGCCGGGTAGGCCGAGGCCAACGAAGTCGAAGTCGTAGCGCAGTTGCCAGGAGCGCTCGCCGGGATTGTCGTAGCTGGCGTTGTAGCTGTCGTTGGCCAGGGTTCCGCCGCTGGTGCCGTTGACCCGCATCCAGCCGTCGTCGCCACTGACCTTCTGCAGGCCGAGATAGAGGGTATGCAGCCCGTAGCGCGCGGAGAACAGCGCGGAAACGGTGCGGTTATCGAGCTTGCCGGCGCGCGCGCTGCCAGCGTCGCGGCCACGGAATCCGCCGAGGTTGGCGCCCAGCAGCCAGTCGCCGAGCGGCTGGCTGTGTTGCAGTTGCAGGTACTGTTGGCGGTAGATGTCCTTCAGCTCGGCGTTCCACAGGCCGAGCAGGCTGCGTTCGCCATTGAAGCGATATTCGCCGCCGGCGAAATCGAAGCGGTCGGAAGTGGCGGCTGGCCGGCCGAACAGCGACATGTCCTGCATGCTTGCGTCGTTGCGCGGGCTGTTGCCGCGGAACTGGCCGGCGTAGAGGGTCAGGCCGGCGATCTCGTTGGCGCTGAGCTGGCCGCCGCGGAAGGTCTGCGGCAGCGAGCGGCCATCGTCGGAGCGGAGGATCGGCAGCACCGGCATCCATTCGCCGATCTTCAGTTCGCTGTTCGAGACGCGCAGCTTGCCGGCCACCGCCAGGCGTCCGAAGTCGTCGGCCGGGCGGCCGTCGTCGTGGATCGGCAGCAGTTGGGTGCCGGCCGTTCCCTTGCCGCCATCCAGCTTCAGGCTGTAGAGACCGAGGACATCGAGGCCGAAGCCGACGCTGCCCTGGGTGAAGCCGGAGCGGGCGTCGAGGATGAAGCTCTGCGTCCACTCCTCGGCCTTGCCCTGGCTGGCATCGCCGACGAAGTTGCGGTGCAGGTGGAAATTGCGCGCGGTGAGGCTGGCCTTGGCGTCTTCGAGGAAACCTTGCCCGGCGTGGACGTGCCCGGCATGGACTGGCAGGCCGGCGCCCAGGCAGAGGGAAGCGCAGAGCGCGCGGACGTGGCTCGGGTGCGACATGGGTGTGTCCCTTCGTTCTTGTTCTCTAGGCAGGGAGGTGCCCGGCGAGCGCCGGGCGCTTGGACTCAGGCTTCGATCCGGCGCGGAGCCATGAAGTACAGCCAGGTCAGGGCGATGAAGTACATCGCCGGGATCATGGTGAAGAGCACCGCGTAGTTGTTGTTCGTCGCGGTCAGTACGCCGCCGACGATCTGGGTCATGAACATCCCGCCCAGCGCCGCGCACATGCCGCCGAAGCCGAACACCGTGCTCATCAGGTGCTTGGGCGTGTAGTCCATCACCAGGCTCCAGATGTTCGCCGTCCACGCCTGGTGCGCGCCGACCGCCAGGGCGATGGCCAGCACGGCGATCCACAGGCCGCTGGCGTTGGCGGCGAACACCACGCCGACGATGGTGCAGGCGAACAGCAGCATCGATAGCAGGCGCGCGCGGATCGCCGGCATGCCGCGGCCGATCAGCCAGGACGAAAGGATGCCGCCGCCGACGCTGCCGAAGTCGGCGGTCAACCAGATCAGGATCAGCGGGATGCCCATCTGCGTCACGCTGATGCCCAGGCCGTACTGCTGGTTGAGGAACGGCGGCAGCCAGTAGAGGTAGAACCAGAACACCGGCGCGGTGATCGAGTAGGCCAGGGCGAAGGCCCAGGTGCCGCGGCGGCGGAGAATCTGCGAGAAGGGCACGCGGGTGGCGGGCGGCTCCTCCTGCTGCTGGATGTATTCCAGCTCGCTCTGCTTCACCCGCGGATGCTCCTCGGGGTTGTAGTAGTTGCGCCACCAGAACACCAGCCAGACCATGCCCAGCGCCGACATGCAGAGGAACGCCGCCTGCCAGCCCCAGACGCCGAGGATCAGCGGCAACAGGGCCGGGGTGACCATCGCGCCCACATTGGTGCCGGCGTTGAAGATGCCGGTGGCCACCGCCCGTTCCCCGGCGGGGAACCACAGGCGGGTGGTCTTCACGCAGGCCGGGTAGTTGGCCGCCTCGGTCAGGCCAAGGATGAAGCGACAGACCATGAAGCCCGCCGCCGAGGTCGCCAGGCCGTGGGCGCCGGTGGCCAGGCTCCAGAGCAACACGGCGAGGAAGAACGCGCGCTTGACCCCGACCTTGTCGATGAAGCGGCCCTGGAGGATGAAGCCGATGGCGTAGCCGACCTGGAACCAGAAGTTGATGTTGGCGTAGTCCATCGCCGTCCAGCTCATCTTCTCGGCCAGGATCGGCTGCATCACGCCGAGGGCGGCGCGATCGATGTAGTTCAGGGTGGTGGCGAAGAACACCAGGGCGAGCATGCCCCAGCGCGTCCGGCCGACGGCGAAGGCGTTGCGGATCCTGCCGCCGCGGGATTCCCGCGGGGCGTCGGCGGCGAGCAGTCGAGAGCTGGAAGAGTGGATCATTGACGGGGCCATCCTTTCGGCGGCCGGCGCCTGGGCGCCCGGCCTGGATTTGTCGTTCTGGGTTGCACGCGGGCGGGCCAGGGGCCGCGCCGGTGTCAGCGGGCCAGGGGCGGTCGGGCCGGACGAGCGGCCAGCGGACGGGATGGAGGGCGGACGGAGAGGTCGGCGATGGACATGAGCGGGTACCCGATTCTTGAAATTGTTATGTCGCGTGGGTTGCGCAGGTGCCCGGAAAGAAGCGCGGAGCGCTTCCGGCAGATCGGGACGGCCTGCACGGGTGGCAGCGATGGTGCGTGATTGGTTGAAAAAGCGTCAATTCGATAATCGTGCTTCCGTTCGATATTCGAACGGAATACTAACCAGTTCGTACATTTTGCGTTGCCCGGCAGTTGGCGCAAACCAATAATCGGCTTGCCGGGCGAGCGGTCTCAGCGACCCGAAGTGGCTTCCCGGCGCATCCCGCGCGGGCTATCCGCGCCTCCGCCGTTCCGCCGCCGGCCCTCGCGCGGCGCCAGGCGCCGTAGGGCGCATTGAGGAGTCGAAGCATGCAGCGTTCGATCGCCACCGTATCCCTGAGCGGCACCCTGCCGGAAAAGCTCGAGGCCATCGCCGCCGCCGGTTTCGACGGGGTGGAAATCTTCGAGAACGACCTGCTTCATTACGACGGCAGCCCGCGCGACGTACGCCGGCTGTGTGCCGACCTGGGCCTGGAGATCCTGCTGTTCCAGCCGTTCCGCGACTTCGAGGGCTGCCGCCGGGAACGCCTGGGGCGAAACCTGGAGCGCGCCGAACGCAAGTTCGACCTGATGCAGGAACTCGGCACCGACCTGGTGCTGGTGTGCAGCAACGTCGCTGCCGATGCCCTCGGCGAACCGGCGCTGCTGGCCGATGACCTCCGGCAGCTGGCCGAGCGCGCCGCCGTCCGCGGCCTGCGCATCGGCTACGAGGCGCTGGCCTGGGGGCGCCAGGTGAACACCTGGGAGCAGGCCTGGGACCTGGTGCGGCGGGCCGACCAGGCGAACCTCGGGCTGATCCTCGACAGCTTCCACACCCTCTCGCTGGACGGCGATCCCCGCGGCATCGCCGATCTTCCGGGGGAAAAGATCTTCTTCGTGCAGATGGCCGACGCGCCCTTGCTGGCAATGGACGTGCTGGAATGGAGCCGGCACTTCCGCTGCTTCCCGGGTCAGGGCGGCTTCGACCTGGCAGGCTTCCTCGCGCCGGTCGTCGCGTCCGGCTATCGCGGTCCGCTGTCGCTGGAGGTCTTCAACGACGGCTTCCGCGCCGCGCCGACCCGCGCCAACGCCGTCGACGGCCTGCGCTCGCTGCTCTACCTCGAGGAGAAGACCCGCGAGCACCTGCAACGCCAGACGCCGCACGTGGCGGTGGACGAGCTGTTCGCGCCGCCGCCGGCGAGCCTCTGCGACGGCATCGAGTTCCTCGAGTTCGCCGTCGACGAGACGCTCGGCGCGCGCCTTGGCCAGTGGTTGCAACGACTGGGCTTCGCCAGGGCCGGCGAGCACCGTTCGAAGAATGTCAGCCTGTTGCGCCAGGGCGACATCAACCTGGTACTGAACGCCGAGCCCTATTCCTTCGCCCACGGTTTCTTCGAGGCCCACGGACCGTCCTTGTGCGCCACCGCGCTGCGCGTGCGTGACGCCGGCCAGGCGCTGGAGCGCGCTCGTGCGTACGGAGGCCAGCCGTACCGCGGACTGCTCGGCCCCAACGAGCGGGAAATCCCGGCGGTGCGCGCCCTCGACGGCAGCCTGCTGTATCTGGTCGAGCGGCACACCGAGGGCCGCAGCATCTACGACAGCGACTTCGTGACGAACGACGCCGACACCTCCGGCCTCGGCCTGCGACGCGTCGACCACGTGGCCCTGGCGCTGCCCGCCGAAGGCCTGGACAGCTGGGTGCTGTTCTACAAGAGCCTGTTCGACTTCGGCGCCGATGACGAGGTGGTGCTGCCCGACCCCTATGGCCTGGTCACCAGCCGTGCCGTGCGTAGCCCCTGCGGCAGCGTGCGCCTGCCGCTGAACATTTCCGAGGACCGCAACACCGCCATCGCCCGATCGCTGTCCAGCTATCGCGGTTCCGGCGTGCACCACATCGCCTTCGATTGCGCCGACATCTTCGCCGCCGTGGCCCAGGCCAAGGAGGCCGGGGTCGCGCTGCTGGAAATCCCGCTGAACTATTACGACGACCTCGCCGCGCGCTTCGACTTCGACGACGAGTTCCTCAGCGAACTGGCCTACTACAACGTTCTCTACGACCGCGACGCCCAGGGCGGCGAGCTGTTCCATGTGTTCACCGAGCCGTTCGAGGAACGCTTCTTCTTCGAGATCCTCCAGCGCCGCCACGGCTACGCCGGCTACGGCGCGGCCAACGTGCCGGTGCGCCTGGCGGCGATGGCGCAAGCGCGGCGGGGTGTGCGCCGGGCCAAGCTGTGAGAATTGTCGGGGCTCCGGCAGGTGCTCTTCCTACAGCCGGGCGGGCCCCGCATAATCGGCCGCAATTCCCGCCGGCCACGAGTGAGTCACCGATGTCCAAGCCTGATCACGCCCTCGTGGAGGAATCCGCTCCGCGCGGCAAGGGACGCAAGAACAATCCCGAGAAGACCCGCCAGGACATCCTCCGCGCCGCCATCGACGAGTTCGTCGCCCAGGGCCTCTCGGGTGCGCGGGTCGACGCCATCGCCGAGCGCACGCATACCTCGAAGCGGATGATCTATTACTACTTCGGCAGCAAGGAGCAGCTCTACCAGGCCGTGCTGGAGAAGCTCTACAGCGACATCCGCGGTATCGAGGGCACCCTGCGGCTGGGTGCGCTGCCTCCGGCCAAGGCGATGGAGAAGCTGGTGGAGTTCAGCTTCGACTACCACGACCGGCACGTGGATTTCGTGCGCATCATCAGCATCGAGAACATCCACAAGGGCGAGCACATCGCCAGCAGCGAGCTGGTGCAGAGCGTCAACAGCTCGATCGTCCAGAGCATCGCCGAGATTCTCCGCCGCGGCGAAGCGGAAGGGGTGTTCCGCGCCGGGCTGGAGGCGCTCGACGTGCACATGTTGATCAGTTCGTTCTGCTTCTACCGGGTGTCCAATCGCTACACCGTGTCGCGGATCTTCCGCACCGACCTGCACGACGCCGAGGTTCGCCAGCGGCATCGGCGGATGATCGGCGAGGCGGTATTGCGCTACATCCGTGCCTGACTGCCGTCCCCTCTCCCCTTGGCGGGAGAGAGGTGCCATTCAGTCGTCCAGGCTGGCGAAGTGCGCCTGCATGCGCGCGGCGTCGGCCGCCACCCCGCTGAACAGTTCGAATGCCTTCACCGCCTGGAACACCGCCATGGTGCCGCCGTCCAGTGTGCGGCAGCCGAGGGCGCGGGCCTGGCGCAGCAGCTCGGTTTCCAGCGGAAAGTAGATCACCTCGGCGACCCACAGGTCGGCGCGCAACAGTTCCGCCGGCACCGGCATGCCGGGTAGCTTGGCCATGCCCACCGGGGTGGTGTTGACCAATCCCTGGGCGTCGCCCAGGGCGCCGGCCAGGTCGCTGCCGGCGAGCGCTCGTGGCGCGCCGAAGTGCTGGTTGAGGTTGTCCGCGAGGGCCTGGGCCCGCGCCGGGTCGACGTCGAACAGGACCAGCCGCTCGACGCCCTCGGCGAGCAGCGCATGGGCCACTGCCGCGCCGGCGCCGCCCGCGCCCATCTGCACCACGCGCTGGCGCGGCGCGTCGGCCAGGCCGCGCCGAAAGCCCTCGGCGAAGCCCAGGCAGTCGGTGTTGTGGCCGATGCGCCGGCCATCGCGCAGCACCACGGTGTTCACCGCGCCGATGCCGCGTGCCTCGGCGGAGAGGTCGTCGAGCAGGGGGATGATCGCCTGCTTGCAGGGGAAGGTGACGTTCAGCCCGGTGAAGCCGAGGTCGCTGGCGGCGGCGAGCAGGAACTCCAGGTCGTCCGCCGACTTGCCCAGCGGGTCGAGATCGATCAGCCGGTACAGATAGCGGATGCCCTGGGCGTCGCCCTCGCGCTCGTGCAGGGCCGGGGTCCGCGACGCCTGGATGCCGGCACCGATCAGGCCGGCGAGAACCGATCGCGGCGCGCTCATGCGGCCGCCTCGAAACGCTCGGCGAAATGTTCCAGGGCCAGGCGGTAGCCGAGGCTGCCGAATCCGCAGATCACTCCCAGCGCCACCGGCGAGACGTAGGAGTGGTGGCGGAACGCTTCGCGCTGGTGGACGTTGGACAGGTGCACTTCGACCACCGGCAGTTCCACCGCGGCCAGGGCGTCGCGCAGCGCCACCGAGGTGTGGGTCCAGGCGGCGGGGTTGATGACGATGCCGGCGACCCGGCCGCGGGCCTGGTGGATCCAGTCGAGCAGTTGGCCTTCCTGGTTGGTCTGGCGGAAGTCCACGGCGAAGCCGCGCGTCTCGGCGAAGGCCGCGCATTCGTCGGCGATTTCGCCCAGGGTCCGCCGGCCGTAGGTCTGTGGCTCGCGGGTGCCGAGCAGATTCAGGTTGGGGCCGTTCAGGACCAGTACCGTGCGCGTCATGGCGCAGCCTCCACAGCAATGATGTCATCGATGCCGGGAAAATGTACCGAACGGTTACTTTTGTAAACCGGACGCCGTCGCCGACGGGACGAAAGCGTTCGATTATCGGCGTCCGCTCACTCGCCTGCCGTCGGTTGCGTCGCGCCGCGGCCGCGCAGGGTCATGTCGGGCAGTGCCGAGGCCACCGCCAGGCCGAGCAGCGCCACCGCCGCGTTGACCAGGAAGAGCACCTTGAAGGCATCCGCGAGGACATGCTGGAGGATCACCCGGGCCGGCCCGCTGGCGGCGTCCAGGCTGCTCAGCAGGGCGCTCTCGGAAAAGCCCTGGTCGAGCCCGCCGCCGATCCGCAGGTGCTTGAGCAGGGCCAGCAGGATCGCCGACATCAGCGCCACCCCGACTGCCCCGCCGAGGGAGCGGAACAACGTCGCGTTGCTGGTGGCGACGCCGATGTGGCGTTGCTCCACGGCGTTCTGCGCGGCCACCAGGCTGGTCGGGAACTGGGTACCGATGGCGATCCCGGTGAGCAGCATGCACAGCCCGGACAGCCAGTGGTCGCCGACCGGGACCAGGGCCAGGCCGGCGATGCCGCAGGGCAACAGGACGGCGCCGAGCAGGGTCAGCGGCTTGTAGCGTCCCAGGCTGGCGGTCAGCCGCCCGCAGCAGTACGCGCCCAGCGGCAGGCCCATGACCAGCGGCAGCAGATGCAGCGCGGCGCTGTCGGCGCCGGCGCCGGTAACGCTCTGGTAGCGCAGCGGTACCAGCACGGTCAGCGAGATGGCCTGGAAGCTGGCGAAGAACGCAACCAGCCAACTGAGGGTGGCGGCGCGGACGGCGAACAGTTGCATCGGCACCAGCGGTTCGCGGAAGCGCCGCTCCTGGGCGACGAACAGCAGCAGGGCGAGCGCCGCCAGGGCGAACAGGCCGAGCAGCGCAGGGTCGCTCCAGGCTGCGCCCTGGCCGATCTGGGTGATGGCCAGGAGCAGCGCGGTGAGGCCCACCACCATCAGCACGATGCCCAGGTAGTCGATCACCGGTTGCCGGCGCGGCACCGGCAGGCCGACCAGGGTTCGCCGCGAGATGGCCAGCGCGAGAAGGCCGATCGGCAGGTTGATCCAGAATACCCAGCGCCACGACAGGTACTCGGTGAGCAGGCCCCCGAGCACCGGGCCGGCGACGCTGGCGATGGCGTACATGCTGCTGAAGTAACCCTGGTAGCGGCCGCGCTCGCGCGGCGGGACGATGTCGCCGATGATCGCCTGGCTCACCGCCATCAGCCCGCCCGCGCCGATCCCCTGCAGCACTCGCGCCAGCACCAGTTGGCCCATGCTCTGCGCGAGCCCGCAAAGCAGCGAGGCGGCGGTGAACACGACGATGGCGAAGAGCATCAGACGGCGGCGGCGGTAGAGGTCGCCGAGCTTGCCGTAGATCGGCATCGATACGGTCATCGCCACCATGTAGGCCGAGATCACCCAGGCCAGCAGGTCGAGGTCGGCGAAGTCGGCCGAGATCGCCGGCAGGGAGACGGCGACGATGGTCTGGTCGAGGGCGCTGAGGAAGATCGACAGCATCAGGCCGGCGAGGACGGTACGGACGGCGGGCGGGTTCTGGGCGAGATCGGACAAGACGGCACCTGGGGCGGACGGAACGCGAAGGCAGCGGGCATCATACTGCGCCTGGGGTAGGACAGGTGCCGGGGAGAATCGATCCGTGGGCCGTCTTTCGTCGATATTCGCCTGCGCCAACGTTGCGTCCCGCCTTGGGAAAGGTGCCCCGGCGTTGCGCCGGGGTGGCGCGGCCTACTCGATTTCCTCGTAGGGCAGGCCGACATAGTTCTCGGCGATGGTCGCCAGGCCCGCCTCGGAGCCCAGGTAGTACTCCAGTTCGGTCTGCTGGATGCGCTGGCTGAACGCGTCGGTGTCGGGGAAGCGATGCAGCACCGAAGTCATCCACCAGGAGAAGCGTTCGGCCTTCCAGATCCGCCGCAGGCAGATTGCCGAGTAGCGTTCCAGCAGTTCGCCGCGCCCTTCGCGGTAGGCCTTCAGCAGCAGCCGGTAGAGCGTGCTGACGTCGCTGGCGGCCAGGTTCAGTCCCTTGGCGCCGGTGGGCGGCACGATGTGCGCGGCGTCGCCGGCGAGGAACAGCCGGCCATGCTGCATCGGCTCGACCACGAAGCTGCGCAGCGGCGCGATGCTCTTCTCCAGCGAAGGTCCGGTCACCAGTTTCTCCGCCACCTCGGACGGGAGTCGCGCCTTCAGTTCCGTCCAGAAGCGCTCGTCGGACCAGTCCTCGACCTTCTCCGACAATGGCACCTGCACGTAGTAGCGGCTGCGGGTGGCCGAACGCTGGCTGCACAGGGCGAAGCCGCGCGGATGGTTGGCGTAGATCAGTTCGTGGCTGACCGGCGGGGTGTCGGCGAGCAGGCCGAGCCAGCCGAACGGATAGACCCGCTCGAAGACCTTCAGCCGCTCCGCCGGGATCGATTGCCGCGAGATGCCGTGGAAGCCATCGCAGCCGGCGATGTAGTCGCAATCCAGGCGCAGCCGTTCGCCGTCGCGTTCGAAGGTCACGTAGGGGCGCTCACCTTGCAGGTCGTGCAGGCGCACCTCGGCGGCCTGGTAGACGGTAGTGGCGCCGCAGGCTTCGCGGGCCTCCATGAGGTCGCGGGTGACCTCGGTCTGGCCGTAGACCATCACCGTCTTGCCGCCGCTCAGGCGCTTCAGGTCGATGCGCCGGCGCTGCCCGGCGAAGGCGATCTCCACGCCTTCGTGGACCAGCCCGTCGCGCGCCATGCGCCGGTCGACGCCGGCCTCGCGCAGCAGGTCGACCATACCCTGTTCCAGCACGCCGGCGCGGATGCGGCCGAGCACGTAGTCCGGGGTCTGGCGTTCGAGGATCACGTTGTCGATGCCGGCCTTGTGCAGCAACTGGCCGAGCAGGAGGCCGGACGGACCGGCGCCGATGATGGCGACTTGAGTCTTCATTGCGGATAGCCCTCTCGCTGTTATGGCTGGCCGGCGGCGCATGCGCCGGCGCTGATCTTGTCTGGAGGTGGCTGTATTTTTGTTTGCCGTGGAGTGCTATAGAAGGCAAATTGCCGATCTATTTCTGGACTTTTATAAAGTCTGTTCGGCAATCGGCCATTTCGCTCGGAGGGCTCGATGACGGATTCCATCCGCGACGTCCCGGTGTTCAAGCTCTACGGCGCTCCCCTCGAATGGCCGACCCCGGACCTGCTGCACTGCGAGTCGATCCCCGCCCGCAGTCGCCTGCACGACTGGGAGATCAAGCCGCACCGGCACGCCGATCTCGCTCAGTTGCTCTACGTGCGCAAGGGCTGGGCGCAGCTCCAGGTCGAGGGCGAGCCGACTCGCGTCGAGCAGCCTTCCATCCAGTTCGTACCGCCGTTGTGCATCCATGGCTTCCAGTTCTCCGAGCGCATCGACGGCTACGTGCTGACGCTCGCCGCACCGTTGCTGGCCCGCTTGCAGGCGCACCTCGGCGCGCAGCGCCAGGCGCTGGAGGCGCCGGGGTTGTACCCGGTGGGCGCGGACCGGCGCTATATCGACACGCTGTTCGACGCCATAGACGGCGAGTACGCCGGCGCTGCGCCGGCGCGCGAGCTGTTGTTGCAGTCGCTGATCGGCGTGCTGGCGGTATGGCTGGGGCGGCAGGTGATGGTCCGGCGGGCGGAGGCACGGCCGGGTCGTGGTCAGGAATACCTATCGGCCTTTTCGCAACTGGTCGAGCGGCATTTCCGCGAGCACCTGGGAATCGACGAGTACGCGCGTCGCCTGGGCATCTCCCCGGCACACCTGAACAGCGTGGCGCGCCGCCTCAGCGGGCAGACCGCACTGGGCATCGTGCACCAGCGCCTGCTGCTGGAGGCCAAGCGCGACCTGGTCTACACGGCGATGACGGTGAACGAGATCGCCGACCGCCTCGGCTTCAGCGAGCCGGCCTACTTCACCCGTTTCTTCAAGCGCCTGAGCGGCGTCTCGCCGAGCGCTTTCCGCAAGGGCGACTAGTGTTCGCGGCGCAACTGGACGATCTCCAGCGCGCGTCCCTCGTCATCACGCGGGCGTCGGCCGCTCTCGACGAAGCCGCAGCGCGCGTAGAACCCCAGCGCCTCGCGGTTGGCGGCGTAGACCTCGACTTCCAGCGCGCCCTTCAGGGTTGCCGCGTGCTCCACCAGTTGCCGGCCGATCCCGCGCCCGTGGGCCGTCGGGGCGACGAACAGGCCGCCGATGAAGGCATCGAGCAGGCCGATGAAGCCCAGCGGCGTATCGCCGTCCAGCGCCAGCCAGGTTTCCGAGGCATCCAGATAATGATCGCGAACCAGTGCCTTCTGCTTCTGCAACTCGGCTTCGCCGAGGAAACCGTGGCCGACGCGCGAGGCCTCCAGCCAGATGGCCAGGGTGGCATCGCGGTCGGCGGGAATGTAGCGGCGGATTTTCAGCGGAGAGGACATGGCGGCGGCTCGCAACGGGAACAGCCGCGGATTATCGCGTGAGCCGGCGGGAAAAGGGTAGGTCCGGCATGTACGCTTCAGTCGCCGCGGATGTACTGTTCCAGTTGCTGGATCAGCTCGGCCTGCTCGGCGATCGCCGCCTTGACCAGGTCGCCGATGGACAGCAGGCCGAGCAACTGGCCGTCTTCCACGACCGGCAGGTGGCGCAGGTGGCGATCGGTCATCAGGTTCATGCAGGTGTCGACGCTCTGCTTCGAGTCCACGCTGACCACCGGCGCGCTCATGATCGCGCTGATCGGCGTACCGATGGACGAACGGCCCTTGAGGACCATCTTGCGCGCATAGTCGCGCTCGCTGACCACCCCTACCACCTCGCCATGGTTCACCACCAGCAGCGCGCCGATGTTCTTTTCCGCCATCAGGCGCAGGGCGTCGAGCACCATCTCGTCCGCTCCGATGGTGTACACCTGCTGGTTCTGCTTGGCGTTCAACAGTTGTGCCACGGTTTTCATACGCGCCCCTCCGGAGCCGTTCTCACGTCCAGCAAGAATCGTAGACGGCGAGCGGATCGGCAAGCGGGGAAAACGGCATCGAACCGATTGAAAAACGTCATCGCCGGCTTCCCCGACGAAGGTAGGGCCTGGCGACGGGCCTCTTGCTCCGGTTGCCCGGCGACCTAATGCAGTATCCGCTCGAACCCTTCCGGACGTTGGCCGGTGACGTAGCAATGGCGATGCCGGTCGAGGCTGAGCGGATGTCCGGCGTCGTTCAGCACTTCGGCGATGCCTTCCAGGTGCTTGTTCACTTTCACCTGGTATTCCTGCTCGGTCAGCGGCACGACCCAGAGCAGGTCGACCGGATGGGCGGACAGGTCGAAACCGTCGAACAGGGCGGCATCTTCGCCCAGCGGGGTCGGCAGGAGAAGGAAGTGACGCAGCAGGCTGTGCTCGTAGAGCGGGAAACCGAATGCCACGCTGTGTCCGTGGCCGAGGGCCAGGCGTTCGTGGAACGGCAGGCCGGCGAGCCACTGCAGGTGGCGCAGGTCCTCACCGCCGAGGACGTCAAGGTAGCAGATCAGCTCGCTCGACCAGCGCGCGCTGCCCATATAGGGCGCGAAGTGCATCCGTGCCTGGCTCATCCCCGCGGTGATCACCACGTGGTGCGGGCGCCGGCTGCTTTCCAGGCGGTAGCCGAACACCGCCATTTCCGGTGCTGTCACGCAGTGCCTCCAGAAGTCACGGCAGTCCAGGACGATGCTCGGCGCACAGCCGAAATGGTCGTCGTATTTCTCGCGCAGCCGGGCGATGTAGTCGTTCATCTTCAGTCCTCGGAGTGGGGCGGGTAGGGCCGGACATGGGCAGGCGCCGGGGGCGCGTCCGTTGCCATGCGAGGGCAATCCAGTCATGGCCGATCCTCGTTGCCGTTGGGTGACCAATGGAATGCGAACGGCGACTGCCGAGAAATCGGCTCGTTCCGAGAGAGGCGAGAGGCTTTCCTTCTTGGTGCGTAGGAAAGCGCTGAGGGCAGTTGAGGGTATCTGTCGGGAACGGAAAAAAGCCCGTCGGGAACGGGCGAAGAGGGAAGCTTACCAGGGCAGCGGGAAGTGGCCTTCCGCGCGCAGGTAGTCAGGATCGGGGGTGAACGGGTCGATCTTCTGCCGCTCGCTGCAACCCTGGCGTTCGCAGTCCCGCAGGCGCTGCAACGGCGAGCGGTCGTCGCGCTGGATGCGGATGCCCGTGGCCGGCGCGCTGTCGGAAAGGCTGTAGCTGCGGCCGCTCTCGCAACCGGGCAGGATCAGGCAAAGGCAGAGGAGCAGGGTGGTGTGCGGGGGTCGTGGCATTGCGGGTCGAATGGGCTTGCGAAGGTCGCCCATGCTATCAATCGGCCAGCAAATGTGGGGCCGGATGGACAGTCCATGACCGGGATGAGAGTTGCTTCGCAAACCCGGAAATGCCCTCGAAAGGCTATTGCGTCACGCGGGAAAGCCGTCGAAGGCCCGTAGCAACTTGCCCAGGGCGAGGGTCAGCGCCTCTTCTTCCGGGCCGGCGCCGAGAGCCGCCAGCAGCCTTTCGTCGAGCCCTGCGACCTGTGCCAGGGCCTGCTCGAACACCGCCTGTGCCGCGGGGCTGCGGCGCACCAGCACGGCGCGACCGTCGTCCGGGTCCGGCAGGCGGCTGACCCAGCCGCGCCGCACCAGCCGTTCGATGGTCCGGCCCAGCGCGGTGCGGTCGGTCTGCGAGTGCTCGATGAGCACGCTCATCGGCACGTCACCGTCGAAGGCGTGGATGATCCGCAACGCACGCCATTCATGCAGCCCCAGTTCGAGAGGGGCAAGCAGGGCGGTGAGTTGCCGTTCGCGCTGGCGGACGATCTCCGTCATCAGGTACAGCGGGCCTTGGGGCAGCCCCAGTGCGTTCGTCTCGGTCATTGGCCCGGTCACCTTCCTCGATCCTCTTTCGCCAGGGCGGGGATTGTAGCGCTCAGGCGTCGGCGAATCCGTAGTCGCTCCAGCGTTCTTCGACTCGCCTGCGCAGCGCCGTCGGATAGGCGTGGCGGAACGACGCCGTAGCGGCACGCATTTGCCCGGCGAACTGTTCCGGGTACAGGCAGTTGATCACCAGCCGACCGCCGCTGCCTCGTGTCTTGTCCTCGGCATCGAGGTAGGGAACCATCGGGAAGTCACGGATCTGCGGGAAGGCGAAATGGTCGTGCAGCGGATGCGCGCGGGTCGCCAGCGCCCATACCACCTGGTCGATCTCGGTGACGTCGATGTCGTTGCCGACCAGGATCAGCTTCGGCACCAGGTGTCCGGCATGCGAGCCGAAGACGGTCTCGGCGACCCGTGCGGCGAAGGCCGCGGCGTCGGTGCCCAGGGCCGCCAGGCGCTGCACGTCGATCGACAGCACGGCCCAGCAGGTCGCCGCCTCGTAGGAGCACCAGACCATGTCCACCGGCAGTCCGGCGTTCTGCGCCACGTCCAGCAGTTGCGCGGAAATCATGGTGCCCCAGATGGTGTGGTTTTCCTCCGGTGGCGTGCCGGCGACGCAGATCGGCAGGACCGGCTGGTCGCGGAAGCTCAGCGCATGGACGTGGAACAGCGGCTGCGGCTTGCCGATGGGGAAGGAATAGCCGTGGTATTCGCCCATCGGGCCTTCCAGCGCGGTTTCGTCGAGGCTGATCTCGCCCTCCAGGACGATCTCGGCATTGGCCGGAACCCACAGGCCGTTGGTCTGCGTGCGCACCACCTCCACCGGCTCGCCGACCAGGGCGCCTACGTAGCCGGCTTCGCTGACCCCCTCCGGCAACGGCATGCCGGCCGCCGCGAGTGCCGCCGGCGGTGCGCCGAGGGCCATCGCCCAGGGCGTCGGCTTGCCCAGGCGGCGCCATTGCTCGCGGATGATGCCGATGTGCTGGGTGGGAATGGTCGGACCCGCCAGGGTGTTGCGGTCCACCAGCATCAGCCGGCCCACCGACCAACTGTCCCAACTGCCGTCCGGCGTCTGTACCACGTGGAAACCGTAGGTGCCGAAATAGCGCCCGCCGTCCTGCTCATGGAGCAAGGGAACCGGGAAGCGGGTCAGGTCCACCTGCTCGCCGAGCCAGACGTTTTCCTGCACCGGCCCGCGCTCCAGCCGGCGCGGCGCGATCGGTTCCGCGCGCATCGCGGCGCGCAGCATGGCCACGATGTCCCGCGGCCCGCTGTGTTCCGGCAGGCCGAAATGCAGCGCCAGGCGCGAATGGGCGCGGGCCCTGTCGGCGCGCAGGCCGGCCGGCGCGCCCAGTACCCGCGCGCCGGGCAGGCTGTCGCGGATGTTGTGGAACAGCGGGGCGGGTGCGCGGCGTTCGTAGACCCGGCGGGTGATGGCGCCGATCTCCAGGTTGGCGTCGACCTCGGTGTGCACGTCCACCAGGTCACCCTGGCGACGCAGGTGGTCGACGAAGTGGCGGAAATCCAGGGCGCTGCGGTTCATCGGCTCGCCACTCCATATAAGTGCGTGTGCACGCATCCTATTGAATGGTTCCAGGCGAGGTCAAGAAGTGCTGCGCTCCGTTCCGGGGATTCGTCGGGCCGTCGTGGCACGCGGCAAACCCCGCAGTGGCCGCTCAACGCACCATATAGTCCATCTGCCATGGCCGCGGAATCACCAGTGCCAGCAACGCGAGAAGAGCCGCCAGCGCTGCGCTCGCCGCCATCGCCGCGAGGCCCAGTTGCTGTTCCAGCAGGGCGCCGAGCACCGCGCCGACGCACATGCCGCTCCAGGGCACCAGTTGCACCCGCCAGCCGTTGCGCCGCTCGCCTAGCAGCCAGCGGCCGAGGCCGCGGCCGAAGCGGGAGAGGGCGCCGGTGACGTAGGTCAGGCCGATGGGCAGGCCGTTGACCTGCTCGACCACGGCGTTGAGCATGCCCATGGCGAGGATCGCGGCGACCAGCGCCGGCACGTTCCAGTCGAATGGCCAGACCGCCGACAACGCCAGCAGCATCGCGCAGCAGACCAGGATCGGCGCCGCCCGGCGCCCGCTGAAGCGCGCCAGTATCACTCCCAGCGCGTTGCCGACGACGAAACTGGCCAGGGCGACGCTCAGCCGCACCAGCCCGCCGAAGTCGCCCTCGCCCAGCGATACCGCCAGGCGCGTGGTGTTGCCGCTCATGAAGGAAACGAAGTCGCCGGTGGCGAGGAAACCGATGGCGTCGGTCATGCCTGCCAGTACCGACAGCCCGGCCACCAGGCCGAGCCCGACACGCCCGCGCGTCCGCCGCAAACGAAGGCGCCGCGCGCTGCTACCCACCATGCTGTCTGGAAGCATCCGGAGAAACCACCCGCAGGAAGAGAAGGTCCGCCCCAGTGCGGACTCCCGATCTTAAGGCTCTCCCCAGGGAAAAGGCCAGGGGCGAGGCGGAGCGTCTGGGGCCGAAGATCCTGGTCAATCGGCAATGACAGTGCGGGGCGGGGCCTCAGATATCGAATACCGGTACCTGGTTTCCACCCAGTACCTCGATCTTGTCGGTCCGGTAGACCACCATCGCCTTGCTGCAGGTCACCGTGGAACGACCCTCTTTGCTGGCATTGAGATACACCGTGCCCTTGCCGGCGTAGACCGCTCTCGCGTTGGCGGCGATGCGCAGCTCGAGGGCCGCCGCTTCTCCGTCCTCGTCCCCGGCGAAGTCGCACCCGTAGAGGGCGATGGCCAGTTCCTTGCCGAACAGTTCGAGAAGGGTCGCACCAAAGGCCTGGGGCTCGACGAACTGCTTGCCCTGGACACGCCGGGCCATGACGTCCGCGGTGCTCTCGCCGTGGGGGTTGCCCAGCCAGAGTTGGCCAGCCGTGCCGTGGGTGGCGATGAGGATCGTATCGATGAAGTACTGTTCGCCGCTCTCCGCGGCAACCTTGCCTAGATCCCGAACCAACTGGGCGTAGTTGGTATCTGCCTTGATCGCGAAGGCCGGCTTGTAGAGCTTGTTCCGCGCATAGGCGACGACCGCCTCCGCGAAGGCGCTGCCGGAGTCGCCTCTCCGGATCTCCTGCTGGAAGTCGTGGTAGATGACCAGGACCGCCCCTTTCCTGACCGGGCCGCTGAGCCCTCCCTTGACGATGTCGAGGGCGAAACGGAAATTGGCGCTGAGCACCTGGGACGCATGGGTAGGAAAGGTATCCGTATCGGTCAGCAGTTCTACTTCGGTACCGACCAGCACCTCCTTTCGTTCGTCGCCCTCCGCCCAGGGCGTGTCGTCCACATCCGTTCCGTAGATCCTTGCGTCCAGGTCGACCTCGACGAGCGTACTCACTGTGAAGGGCACCAGAAGCTCTTCCGGGCCGAGTCGATTCTTGACCACGGCGCCCTTGCCTTGCTTGGCGATTTTCGTGACTACGCCATGCCATGAGCGCATCCTGTTGCTCCTGTGGGAGTCCTGGTAGGAACGGCATCCGAGCATGCAGAACTATAGACGTGAAACGGCCAGCCCCGAGGAACTATCCGCCGATCGACCCTCCATCTGGCCCCGGCCTTGGGTGCCATTCCCGGCCGGACAGGATCGGTTGCTCTGGTCTCTGCGGCGAGGGACAGGTGCTGCTCGGCGGAGCGGGTGGCGGTGAGGCAGGTCTTGTCTAGTCCTGAAATAGGTTTACACCTGCTCAGGTAGGCCGATAGGCCTCAAAACGCCCGATGCACCGCATCGGGCGTTTTGTTTTTCAGGGCCATGTGAGGCCGCTCTGTGTTGTAGATCTGCACGGCTTCAGCAACCATCTTCCTTGCCTGCTCCAGATTTTCAGGGCTACTCAGCAGCAGCTCTGTTTTGAGGATCCCGTTGATGCGCTCAGCTAGCGCGTTCTGGTAGCAGTCATATCCGTCAGTCATCGAGCACTGGACGCCATGCCGTGCATGCAGTGACTGATACAGCGCCGAGAAATATTGAATACCGCGATCCGAGTGGTGGACCAGTGACTGGCGACGCTGCCGTTTGCGTAGGGCCTGCCTAAAGGCTTGTGCAACTGACTTGGCATGCAGGCTTTCATGCACGGTGGCCAACAATTTTTCTGGAATACGCATCCGTTACCAGGCTTAGGTACAGCGGGCCGCTACTGGCTGGCAGGTAAGTAATGTCCGCCGCCCAAACGTGCTCCGGTCCTGACGGGACAACCTGGTTCGGGCCTGACTTGAGTAGGTTCGGATGGCGGTAGAAGCGGTGAAAGCTTTGTGTTGTCTTGTGATACGCCCGCTTGGGCAACACCAGCAAACGGCGCTTTCCCAGGACCTGAAATAGTCGGTCTCGGCCAATTTGGAGCCGCCTATCAGGCTGGCAATGCAGCAGATAGTGCAGCTTTCGTGTGCCTAGTCGTGGCTGACGTATCCGGATTTGTTGAACAAATTCGACAACCCGATCTGCCTGGCGTGCTTTGCTATCAGCAGCTCGATTGCGCTTGTAGTAAGCCTGTCGGCTCATGCCAAGAAACTGACAAGCCCTGGCAATGCTCAGTCCTGCGACTTGACCTTGCGAGAGGACTTGCCGGATCGCTTTTTTACGACCGATACACCGTAATCATTTTTCAGGACATCGACGACGGTCTCGAAGAACTGAGCCTTCTGGCTCATCAACTCAAGCTGCTGCTCAAGCTCTTTGATCCGCTGCTCTGGAGTGAGCGTTTTGGGGTCAGACATCGCGCAACTCCTCTCGGCCCGAATCGACGCCCTTTGGCTCCAATCCTGCCGACCATGCTTGCGCAACCATACCAGAACCGTCGACCGGCCCTGGATGCCATACCGCACCTGGGCCTGCTTGTAGGTCACCGGTCCTTGTCATCTGACGAAAACTCCATCTGGCGCGGGACACCATCGACCTACAAATCGTCCTGCCAGTCGGTGCTGGGTTTGAGGCTGCTCAGGAACTTTTCCAGGGCATAGTCTTCGCCGGGCGGCAACCGGGTCGTGAGCCGACTGGCGGGCGCCACCGGGTCGGCCGATGGCGGCGGACCGTCGCCGCTGGCGGTCTGCGGCAGCAGGTCGACGCCGAACGGGTCGTGAGCGGGCTTCTTCCCAGGCGTCGGCGAGCTGATGCCGATCAGGGTCGCCTGGTCCTTGCGCCGCAACGGCATCACCATGCTGCTGTCGCCGTTGAGGTAGCTGGCCATGGTCGCCAGGGCGATGCCAACGAAGGGCGAGGCCGCGCCGGTGTCGCCCAGGCGCTGGGTCAGGTCGTAGCTTTCCCGCGAGTCCAGCAAGTCCAGCGAACTCTGCGCGGCGCCCAGCGCCGGGGTGAGTTCGGCCAGCGGCGTGGCGTTCAAACCGCCGTCGTAGAACAGCCGGGCGGGCGCCGGCCTGAGCCCGGCACTGGCCGTCTTCCAGGCAGCGGCCAGTTGTGCGGTGAGAGCTTCGCGCTTGAGCCGTTCGCCGGTATCCGGGCGGGTCAGCGGCACACTCACCGGCCGATGCAGCCTGGCCAGCACCGGCAACGCATCCCACTGCTCCAGAGCCCGCTCGGTCCAGGGCTGGGGAATGAACGGCGTGGGGCGGAACTCCACCGGCGGCTTGCGCCAGCCCCAGCCACGGAACTCGGGGTCGATCCGGTTTTCGTTGACCTTGGTGTAGGGGGCGAACTGGCGTAGCCAGTCGACCCGCTCGGGGCGGCCGACGATCAGGGCGACCATGGTGTCAGTCAACTCGCCCGGCTGTCTTGGGCCAGTTCCCACACCGATGGGCTTCTCTCCTTTTGCCATCAGGGACAGGGCCATGTTGAAGCCTTCATTGGCATATATCAGTACTGCCGGCAAGTCAGGATTGCGTTCGAACAATCTGAACAACGCCTCCAATACTCCTTCAGGCGTATCGTTGCAGATAATGCCATCCTGCAGATTGACAATACGATGCCAGTGCAGTCCTGCTGGAATGCGCATGTCATTAACCATTGCTGATAGGCTTCCCTGAGTCTCTTCAGGAGTGAAGCGCAAATTCGGTGTATTCGGGTTCCAACCACGTACCACCGTTACGGTAGGAATAGGCCATTTCTCCAGAAAGTTCTTCAGTCCTAGCTCCAGAGCATCAGCCTCTCGCT
This sequence comes from Pseudomonas sp. 203-8, assembly GCF_020708595.1. Taxonomy (NCBI): domain Bacteria; kingdom Pseudomonadati; phylum Pseudomonadota; class Gammaproteobacteria; order Pseudomonadales; family Pseudomonadaceae; genus Pseudomonas; species Pseudomonas sp. 203-8. The sequence goes on from NZ_JAJFDF010000006.1 coordinate 455,230, forward strand.
TTTCAGAAGCAATATCCTTGTCATCGGCTGTAACCGGATACTTCCTCGGGTCCATCGGCAGGATGCTGCCGACATGTAAGGCCTCGGCCTGCATGGCATTTTGCTCCTGCAAGGCCTTCCACACCTGCCCCTGGCGAAACACATCCAGACTCATGCCTACGCTGAGTACATCCAGGGTTTCCAGGCGCGGCGACGTTTTCGGAGCGTGATAAGCATCAGCGGACATGGCGGCCTCCTTGGCCGGGGCGTAGGCGGTAACGGGCGCCGCCGGACTGGCGAAGCAGCGCATCGAGGACAATTGCGGCTCGGCTGCTTGCCCGACAGAGCAGCTCAACAGAATCCCAACGAGAGACAAGACAGGAAACGTCAAACGCATTAGATCGGCCCTCCAAAGCAAACAGGGCGATCGTAATAGCGATCATTTATCGTTTGCGTCGCCACTAAGCTAGGTAAGGTATTTCCAACAATCGAGGGAATGGCCCCACTTCTGCGATAAATCTCTGTGGAATCGATCAGTTTACGGTTTCCAGCTTCTTCCGCGCGATATAAGGCGCGAACATCTTCATCAGGCAGGTCTAGTTCGGTATCTGACTCAACTTGCGCTCTTCCTTTTGCGCGAGTTGCATTCCAATCCAACCGCCAATCCGCCACCCGACACAGATACTGATAGAAAACCACATCATCCACGCTGTCCCCGGCCCCGATGGCCAGGTCATAGGCCAGTACCCGCCGGTTATGCTCCGGGTTGTTGGGTATGGCCGAGTGGAACGACAAGGGCTCCAGATGGCCCTCCGCCGTCTGCAGGCGCAGCCGGGCCTCGTAGGGAGTTTCCGCGCGGGTGACCAGAACCATGCCGGTGCCCAGTTCACGAGCGGAAAACACATGGGTCTGCTGGGCCAATTCCTTGCCTTCGTTCAACGCCCTCTCCACGCTGCGCGCGTCGCGCCCGTAGCGGTACGCCAGCGCGGCGTCCACCTGTTGCGCGACGGCGTGCCCGCTGTCCTTTTCCTTCCAGCCGCCGTTGCTTACGCCGATGGCGGCGTCGATCGGATCGAGGGTATCGCGCACCTGATAGACGCCGCTGGCGGAGTTCTCTCCCGGCGCCGTGACGGCTCCGTCGAAATCGAATCGCGCTTCCGTCGGCAACGGCAGACGCGGCGCGGTCAGCAGCACGCTGTCGCCCTGGTCGAAGTTCGCCCGGCCGAATCTGTCCTTGCCGCCCAGCCCGGTGTCTTCCCAGGTCTTCTCGCCGGCCAGCAGAAGAGGATAGACATGGGGAGGGGCGTGCCCGCCGATCTTTTCCTTCTCGCCATTGCGCTTGCGTACGGTGAAGATGCGCTGGTGAAAACCCTGCGGCAGCCCGGTCCTTCCCGGGAGCCCCTTGACCTGCTCAGCAATGCCGCGCCAGCCGATACCCTGGACGTTGGCAAGTCCCACCGTCTGGTCCTGGGGCGTGAAATACAGGTAGACACTGCCGCGATTGTCGCGCTCATCGAAGCTGAGCCGTTCCCCGTCGATGGTCGTCTGGCAGCCCTGGCCACCCACCCAGCCGGGGCCGCCTATCGCGCCGTAGCCTTGGCAGTTGCGCAACGCGACGCTGCTCAGCGCGGGGACCGGATGGCGTCGGCCGCAGATGAACTCGAGGATACCTTTGAGCGTGGCCAGCCGCGCCTCTCTGGTCTGCTGGCTGCTCCAGCCCTGGAGCTTCTCGTTGAGGGGTTCGAACAGGCCGTAGGGTGAGTTGAGCATGATCACCCCGTCCGCCGGCGCCACGCCGTCATCCTTGAGGAAGGCATGTGCCAGCAGGGTCAACAGGGTGCCCTGGCTGTGCCCGACGACATTGATGGTGTCGTCCGGGTAACGCTTGCGGATGATCTTGATCAACATGGCCAGGCGCATGGCCGCAAGGACCATGTACTTGCGCCCTGCCGCCGAAAACAGCGGATGGGTCATGGTGCCGCCGAACCAGTCCAGCGAGATGAAACCGAACAGCTTGCCGTTGAAACCCTGGCCCCACATGTCCGGCAGGTTGGTGGTGGCATTGACGAACTGCCCGCCTTCCTTGGTGCCGGACTTGTCCAGCCGGTTGCCGTTGCGGTCCAGCCATTCGCCGTGGGCCGCGGTCTTGTTGATGTATTGCTCTTCCTCGCGGAAGCCCCAGTAGAAAGGTACGACTACGCTGCGTACGGCGGCCCCGCCGGCGCCACTGGCGAACTTGCGCCGGTAGTAGACGACGTCGGGGTTCTCTGCCTTGCCTTCGTCGTCCGCCGGCAGGCTGTAGCCCGCCGGCGTCAGGTAGCCGGGATTGGCCTGCCCGCCGGGCAAGGTCGGCGGCATGTCCAGGCGTTCATTGAGCCCCTGGCAGAGCCCTCGCTCGATCCGTTCGTAGCAACCCGCGAGATCGTTGACGCCATGCACCACGATGGTCACGCAAGGCTTGGGCGGAGGCGGCACCAGGTGCACGTCGCCGCCCTTGGGCAAGGTGATGGACTGGGCAGAGACGATCGTCCTCGACCGAACCCTATCGTTCATGGCTTCTCTCCTTGCCGCTCCTCGGCGTTGCGTCGTGCCAGGCAGGTCGCTTCGTCGAGCAGCATCCAGTTGCCAGGTTCGCCGGCCAGGCAGAATTCGACGGCAATGCTGGAAACCGTTTGCCGGTGCCGACGGCTACGCTCGTTGAAATGAATGAATGCGTTGTAGCTCCCATCTGGCTGCAAGCGCTCCGGCCGGCGCAGGAGCACGCTGGAGCCGGGATAGTCGCCGAAGACCTCGATCTCCCCGGCACGCCACCCGGGCGGGAGCTCGATCCGCCACAGCGTTTCCTGGCAATGACTGCCGACCCGCCGACATACCGAAACACGGGTGATCTCGACGTCGTTGGTTTCCGCCAGCAAGGGGCGTAGATCCAGTGTCACGCGCCCGGAGCCGGCGTGCACCGGGATCTGCGGTGGCAGTTTGGAAACGGCCAGGGCCTGGGCGCTTCCCAGGCCGAACAGGCAGGCAATGAGCAAGGTCTTGCATTTCATTGGTCAGTATCCCGTTGGGAAGTTTTTCAGTACGCCAGCGAACCTGCTGTTCGCAGAGGCTTCCCCGAACTCGTTCTTCTCGAGGAAATAATCTCGAACGATGTCTCCCTGCTGTTCGATGTTGTAGTCCTTCAACGTCTTTCCCGGCTCCAACCGGTAGGCGTACTGGTCGCCTAGGAGAAACTGCCTGGCTTGCTGGTAGGCCCCCACCAGAAGGACGTTGACGCCATGCTGGTGCTGCCAGACATGGGTCATTTCGTGAATGAACAGACCCTGGCGCTGCAGGCTCTCCAGGCTCCAGTCCGCCACGCCGCGCAACTCCTCGCCGAAGTAGATGTGGCCGTTCGGCGCCATCACGTAGTCCTTGCCCTGCCAGGGGACATAGTCCTCGTCGCGCAGGCGGACCGTGGAATAGTCGATGGAATCGCCGAATACGCCTTTCGCCAGGCTGATTTCCCCTTCGCTGAGAGCACGTCCGGCCTCGGCGTCGGGGCCACTCAGGAGCTTGCCGACTGCAACCGCCGCGCCAACCGCCGCTGCTATCCCGGCAACTGCGGAGGCGGGCGATTTCGTGTGTTTCATATCGACCTTGGCGATGTTCATCGCATCCTTCTGCAGCAGCTGGGTAGCGCCTTCGGCGTCGGTGGCGCCCTCGATGACCTCGCCGTTGGCCATGGTGATGGTATAGGGCACGTTGGGCATGGCCGTCTGCCCGTCCAGTTGCTTGAGGACGAACCGCCGCTGCGTCTCGCCCACCTCGAACTGCGGCAGCTCGGCTTCCAGGCTGGCCGCGCCGACATGACTGTGCTTCGCCGCCTTGACCACGAAGTTGCCGGGCATGCCCAGCTCGATGTTGCCGCCCTTGAGGGTCAGGTAGGCGCCGCCGCACATCAGGGTGATGTGCTCCTTCGCGGTGACCAGCACGTGCTGCTGGCTGGCGCTGACCTCCACGCTCTGCTCGGCCTCCAGGCGGATGTCGTTCTTCTGCGCCTGCAGCAGCATCGGCCCCTGGTGGGTGATCTGGCGCAGCTCGCCGCCCTGGGCGAACAGGCCGATGTCGCTGCCGGCGTTGATCACCACCTTCTGCCCGGCGGTCACCTGCTGGTTCTGCCGGGCCACGCTGTCGACGTGCTCGCCGGCGGCCAGGGTCAGGCTCGCCGGCGTCGCCGCGGCGATCCCTGCCGGACCGCTCAAGGCGATCGCCGGCTTGCCTCCGTTGCTCTTGCCGGACTCGTCGTTGGCGCCGTGGCCGAGGTCGCGCACGGCTTCCTGGAGGGTTTGCTGCGGCGCCGCGTCGTGCCCCACGCCCTGGTGCTCCCCGGCGTAGTCGCCCAGCTCGCGGGCCAGCTCCAGCGCGGCCTCCAGCACCTGCACCACGACGCCTCGGTCGAGATGGCCGGCGCCGGCCCTGAGCTGCTCCTCGGTGCTCAGCAGCAGCCCCTTGGCCGCACGCACCGCGCCATGTTCGTCGGTGCGCAGTTCGAAGCCCTCGCCGCGCGGCTTGCCGCCTTCGGGCCGAGGATGGGTCAGGTAGCCCAGGTGCAGCGCGCTGGCACCGTGGTCGCTCATCAGCGCCGCACTGATCTGCGCCGTGGTGTCGTCGATGCGCAGCTCGTTGGCCCGACTGCCCTTGTACTCCTTGCTCTTGATGGTGCTGAGGATCTTGTGGTCGGGCAGCGCGTAGGGCGGTCGGTTGGTCGCCCGGTAGGTGCGCCCGGTGACGATCGGCTGGTCGCAGTCGCCGTCCAGGTAATCGACGATCACCTCCTGGCCAATCCGCGGGATCGCCATGTGCCCCCAGTCGGCACCTGCCCAGTTCTGCGCGACCCGTATCCAGCAGGTACTGAATTCATCGTGACGTCCCTCGCGATCCCAGGGGAACTGGACCTTCACCCGTCCCCACTCGTCGCAATGGATCTCTTCCCCTGCCGGGCCGACTACCGTCGCGATCTGCGGACCATCGATACGCGGCCGAGGCAGCGGTGCGGGACGCCATTCGACGTCCTCGGGTACCAGTTCGGCGCGCAGGTCGTAGCTCACCCCCAGAGGGGCGTCGGCGGACTCTTCCTCCTGGCCGGCATACTGGGTGCCGCGATGGACCACCCGCACCGGCCGCCACCAGGCGTTGAAGTCGGCACGCGGATGACCTTCCAGGGCAAAGGCGTGGCCCGGGATCAGCCGCGGGTCGT